>CALZBJ010000001.1:0-462169 GCA_945619025.1 uncultured Ignatzschineria sp.
TTCTCTTCAAGAGCTTGAGCTAGTAACCTGAAAGTCAATTTTTTGCTATCTATAGAACTATTCTCAAAAGACTTTATCTTACTCTGAACTTGCATAGCAAAAACATCAAAGATATCTCGTTTCGTTGAATCTACTGGGCTCAATCTGTCATTGCTAACAACAGGATAGGGATAAATACTATCCCTTATCCACTTATCTTTTATCAACCTCTTCCTTTCTTGCTCTTTACTTAGGAATACGTGATTTATTCTACTGATAGCTTTATCTATCAACGTCACTACATTCTCATTAATATCAGGAACACTTGCCGTATCATCATTAAATAAATTGCTAGATAAATATGCAGAATACTTTGAGCTAAAAGGTTTAATTTTTCTATTTAAATTACCACGATAAGGATAGAGAGTTGTCCCATTCCCTTTACATAAATACAACTGCTCATCTGATGCTTTTTTCCATAAAAACAATTTTAACTCATGCTCTTTTCCATCAAATTCTATATTTATAGTGTGGGGTTCCTCAGACATTAATTCTTCAGGGTTTAACGGTTCGCCATTCACAGTAATCTCTACATCATGATAACTAACTAGGAATGGTGAAAAAATAAAATTAAGCTCAGATATAGCTTTATTTAAGGATTTTTCTGATAACTTTTTTGCCGCCCCGTCGTGAATATCATAAATCACGACTTTAGTTCCTAGCTCAAATGATACACCCTCATTCTCTGACACCTCACGAATTTTAACTGCTTGTATATCATCCAGTGTCTGCTCAATAGCATGGGTTTTAACAACCCCATCTTCAGAGTAACTACTCAACCATTCTATGCGTCGCCCCAGAGAGAAGCCTTTTAAGCGCCCTTCTCCCTTTTCACCATGCATATTTCTCTGCCCATCAGTTAAAAGCTTATTTTTCTTCCAGCTTCCACCTAGTTTGATGAAATTATCGAGCTCTAAACCCGGTTTTATGCCACTCCCATTATCTTCAATAGTAATGGTTTGTTCCATTTCGGTTAAGTTTATATTTACTGATACCTCCGTTGCATCAGCATCAAGAGCATTCCATATAAACTCTGCTAAAGCGGCTACAATAGGTGAACGTGTGATTCGCCTCAAGCTGTCGGCTTGTATAGCAATGGTTTTTCTAGACATAGATTAACTCTACTTATTGATGGTAATTAATCAGTTCATTATACAAACTTCATCGTGCAGAACAAGAAGAATGCTTCATTGCAATCGCTTCTCATAAACCGAAACATCAAAGGAACAGCGCCAGTGTTTGGTCGTTCCGTCTCGGGTAGTGCGTGGGACGGTTTCAATACGACCAATATATTCCAATGCACTTCGCATCGCGTTTACGGTTTCATGCGCGCGGTTATATTCTGTATCGTAAACATCAATTTGATACAACACATCATCGGTTGAGGCTTTATTGCTGTTGACGCAATTGAGTGGTCGACCGCCGATAACCTGATAAACGGCATAAGGAAAGGCCACGCCTTCCGGGGCTTCGCCGTGCGGATAAAACCGGATATGCCCTCGACTGCTTAGTAACGACTGGCACGTTTTATCATCTCTAATGCATTTAAACAGACTCATTTTGATACCTTTTTTAATGATCGATCCAATGATCTTTTATAATTCTCAATGAAAATCCTAATCGCCTCTTGTGAGCCATTCTTCAGTGCCGGTCGGATAAAGGGACGCGCCGGTGTTGTCGCTGTTCCAAATTCAATAAAGCGCCAATAATAGGTGTCGCCCCCTTTATTGGAGGCGTTGGAATCTCTGGATTTTGCCCCACCTCGAATCCCGACATTAAACCGTAGATCACCCGTTTTGCGTGACTCTTTCCCGTTCCACCGTGTCGAAACGTTTTCAGCGATCTTTTCAGGCGTATTGGGATCGTCCACACGCTCCGCGCCCTCCTTCACTTTATCCCGAATGTAGTTCGCTGCTTTGCGTAGACCAAACTTTACCCCGCGCTCACTTTCACCTGCTGCCATGTCGGTGGCCGTTGCTTTAATGGCATCGATCTTCTGTTGAATCGCTTCGAGCCCTTCCATTTTATATTCAGTTTTAAGCATACGCTTCGATTCCGCTTTGGCAAAAGAGTGTTAACCATTCAAGACCGCTTCGATCATCGGGAAGCACGCCTTTAATCTCATAGGTTTTCCCTCGAAAAACGACGCGCATTGTATTATCAATTTGAGGGTTATACCGGATCGTAATTCGGACATCATATTGATATTGACTGGCTTGTGCTGCGATAAATTCCCGCGCACTCACCGGATTAACGCCGGCGGATACGCGCTCAAAGGCTAAAACCCAGCGATGGCTGATTGATCCATTATTAGGGTCTTGAACCTCTTTCTGTTGCCAGATGTCGATCTTGTGCCGTAAATTCCCGGCTCGTAATGTGCTCATTTATTTCACCGTTGGAACGCGTAAAGGATAGAGAATGGCAGTGACAAAATGGGGTAGATAGCCGTGCTCATAATCGCCATCCGGATCACCGTCACGATTGCGATACATAAGCCCAACATAGGCAAGCGTCGCCTGTTTTGCTTGAAGCGGAGCATTCTCTTGCGTTAAATCATCTCGTTTCAGATACTCGGAAATGGCAGCACTAGCGGACTTGATATAGATTTCTAAAATCATATCGTCCTCGTTATGATCGATATAACACTGATTTTTAGCCTGCTCTAAGGTGACTAACATCATGCGCGCAATCCTCTTCTAATCTCTGCAATAAATTCCTTTTCTGATCCTGCAAAACCGCTATTTTTAGCGACCTCATAGGCCGATAATCCCGGCTTTCCTTTCTCCCCTTGTCGTCCGTGCTTCACGGTTAATTGCCAATCTTCGGAGGAAAATGGACGCTCGGTTGTGGGGTTAATGCAGGTCCAAAGGCTTCCGTTATCGGTGACGGTATCGCCAATCGCATAGGTGGCCCCTTTCTTAAATACACCGCGATAGATCTGCGCGGGAATCGAAAACTCAAACGACTTGCGATGATGCCCCGATTCAAAGTTGAGCGTAATCGTTCGCTCACCATCAAACTCGACATTAAGATCATCAAAGCCCAGTCCATCCTTTCCATCGAGCCCATCTTTCCCATTCGTGCCATCTTTACCGTCGCGACCATTTACGCCATCTTTACCAAATTGTGCCTGCGCAAATTCAAGCTCTGTGCCGTTATAGCCATACTGTTTAGCGATCTGATACGCCGATTGGCCATCCTTTCCGTCCTTGCCATCGATACCATCTTTACCATCACGGCCATCTTTAAGGGTTTCGAGCTTAATCTTATACGGCTCAAACATGAGCGCTAATAGGGATTTAACCTCTTTTACATCCACATCTCGCCCATCTTTTCCATCCTTACCATCCCGAAGGGTTTCCAGCTTGGTTTTATAGGGCTCGAACATCAATTCTAATAGCCCTTTAATCTCGTGCAAATCAACGCTTTTCCCATCTTGGCCATCTTTACCATCCTTCCCATCGCGCCCGTCTTTTCCATTGTCACCATCTTTACCCGGTGTGGGAACGGTTTGGCTTCGTTGGTTGAGTGCGCTCACTTCGTTCGAGAGTGCCTGATTTGCTGATTTTAATGACGCGACCTCTTTCTCTAACATCCCGCATTTGGACTCTATTTCGGTGTTGATATAGTCTTTAATTGCATTAATTAGCTCGTTTTTTAACTCATCCATTGACCTTAAACTCCTTAATTAGGCTTGTGAGAAATGCTTTTTCTGATTCATCATCCGGGGTTTCTGGCGCAGATGCACCCGCTTTCTTACCAAACGGATCGTCTTGAGCGTCTCGTTTAGAGAGCGCTTCCAGTGAATAGTTTTGCTGTTGCAGATAAGGCGTATCACCACCCACGACCGGAAGAAGCCCCTCTTCGGCGCGCACCTCATTAATCTTTTTCCAACCGCCTTTAACCGCTTCACCATGTGCTTTATATCGGCTCGCGGTATCCATGCGCATTAGGTTTTTAATGTCGATATCGATCGACTCGGTCACCCCATCAAACCCCAATCCATCATCAAGGCCCACCTCCAGGGATTCGATATGGTATTGAAGTGCGGATTGGTAATATTCAAGATAGATCGCTTCAACATCGGCCTGTGGACGTTTATCCGAAACGCCTGCAACATAGGTAGGCACTCGATACGCCGAACAGATCATCTCTGCGGTTAACTTAAGTTGCTCGATCAGCTGAGAATCCACTGCGGTCATGCCCATCGGCTCAAATTTAAGCCCATCGCCCAATACGGCGACCTTACCGCTTCCATCACCGGAATAATTCTCTTCCCAATTCTTCTTCAAACGCCCAGCCGTATCATCGGAGATCGCTCCCGGCGCGGTTAAAATACCGCTCGGAACAGCGCGATTGCCAAAAAAGGTATAGCTATTATTTTGAATTTCGAGCCCTTGATTAATCGATACCGCCATAAAAGAGATCGGCGATAATCCAATCAAAGGGTGGTAATAACAATTAAAGCGATCGTGAATAATGTCATACGCAGGTACGACCACACTCTCGGTTGAGAGCTTCGCCAGCTTGTCGGTTTTAAGCTCATAATAGACATCTCCCTGATCCGTCACTAACACCTTCACAAGTCCGGGATCTAATACGTGCAATCCCACAACGCTCCCGTTATGACGCTCTTTTAGCACATAGGTATTCCCATGCAGTAACTTGGAGCTAATCCACACCTCTTTAAATTGGATATGATTTTGGTAGAGGTTGGGTTTGCGCAACATTTTTAACACCTCATGATCGACGTGTTGATCAACGCCTTGCGATTGACGCATAAAGACAAACGGCAATTTAGCGATATCTTGGGAGATATTACTAATGCATGAAAATGCAGCGTAATGAGATAAAGAGGTCTCTTTTTTTAATTCTTTATTGCGTTGCCAAGCACCTGAAAAAGGCTCTTTCACTAACATCGACACCCACGCAGACGAACGAGCGGATGATGCACTCTTTTGAGTGACCTCTTTCGCTGCAGTATCTTTTTTTCGATTCAAAAAACTGAACATCTTCACCCCATAAAAAAGCCCCGAAATTGGGGCTCATCGCTATTGTCCATCGATGTATTGTTGAACATCTGTTTTGGTAATATTCCCCCCAGCACCCGACCCTTGAATCTTAGACAGATCAATCTCATGCGCTGCTGCCAAATCCATGGCGGCTTGCGTTGCATTGATTGCGTTTGATTCATCAGAAGCAGGTGGCGCGCTTTGGCCACCCTCTTCATTGGGTCCTTCTGGGGAAGCTACTTTCCCGATTCAGCACCAGAATCAGTGCCACCGGGAACGCCCCATTTCACATTACTGATATAGGCCACCGCTTCTTTACGGCGACGCTTCCAGTTGATAATGCGCTCCGCGCGAATTCCCACGAGGTTGGTCTGCCATAAGCTCACCAGTTCCGCGCCTTTACCGGAAATCCCGTCCTGTGTTGGCGTATCGGACATCTCAAGCGAGGCCTCGGTACTCATATCAAGTAATACGCCATCTTCATCCCCAAGATAGACCTCGGTCGCACTCATTAAAACCACGACATCTTTGGCATATTGGGAAACCAAGACCGGAACGCCCTTAATGCTTCCGCCGGTTAAGGTGAGATCCGGATAGAGATAGTTGTCCTTTTCATTACGAAGCTCAGAGAGATGCATCGCACTTACCGCGCTCATAATATAGACCGCATTGGCCGGATCGAGATTGGCAAGAACATAACGATACCAAAGCGATTGGAAGTCCTTTTCAATCGATTCCACGGATGATCCGCTCGATTCAACTTTGGTTGCGCCATAGGTAATGGAGGAAGGAGAGACGTTATCCACCCCATTTTTCGCGGGATTGATAAAGTCCTCATCTAATACCTCTTGGAGCGACTTCGCTAACTCATCACGAACGAGCATATCAATCGCCACGCTCCCATTTCGCAGGGCTTCTTGCGTTAAGACTGCAATCGCTGCCACTTTAAGCGGATGGAGCGAGCTACTATCGTATCCCCATTTGGTCAAAGGTTTTCCCTTACCTTCTCCAACCCACTGACCTTTTCCGCCTGACACTTGTCCAACAATGGTGGTATTAAACGGCACACTGCGAAGCGATGGGATATTGTTTTTCCCAAATTGTCCGATAATGGTCTTAGGCCGTAAGAATTCAATAAAGTCGGTGATGATGGTTTTCTCTTCAGGAGCCAACACGCCAATCCATGAGGGATCGCTGGTGCTACCCGCTGACACCGCTGCTTTGGTAAGATTTAAAATTCGGTTATCGCCCGTCTTTTTCGCTTCCGCTTCGGCAAGGCGCTCAACCATCATCAGGTTACCTTTAGATGCTGCGAAGTTTTTCACAAAGCGCCCAAACAGCACCCCTTTTTCTTCCTTCGGAGCTGATACGGTAATGCTTAAGCCCGCACGCGCCTTAGTACCTTCCTCTTCACTCTTACCTGAAACGGTAGTTGCACTTTTAACCAGGCGTTTTTCCATCGCTTTTAAACGAGTTAAATCCGCTTCGATCGAATCCACATCGGCCTCGTATTCATCAAACTCGGCGACTTCGTTTTCATCCATGGTACGGCCTTCTTTTGCCGACTTTTCAATGATGTTATTCATCAATTGAACTTTGTTATCTCGCGCCTCTTCAAGCGCTTTAATTTGTTCCGCTAAACTCATAATAATGGTTCCTTAAATTTTTCTGATTTGAACTACTTTTTTAGTCGAAGCGCCGACTTCTGATACTGTTTGATCGGAGTGCTTAGGAATCGCCCTAATGCTTTTCACTCGCTGTTGATCAATGCTTTTAATCTCGGTAATGATGGCCTCTGAATTGGCGGGAATCGTCACCAATGAGAGCTCTAAACACTCCCACTCTTTAAAGTGAATTCCACTTCCATCCTCAAGCCACTCATATTTCTTGCCACTAAACCCGATCGACACCGCTCTCACTAAGCCGTATTTAACCGAATGAATCGCTTCATCGACCTGCTCTTTGAGCGCGCCTTCCTCTTTGATATAAGGCAGGCGTGCTGTGAAGGGAATCCCCTCATCGGCCGCTTGACCAAAGTCCACAGTGCCCACGGGCTTATCGGATCGGTGTTGCCATAACATCGGCATAGGGTTTTGAAACGTGCCACCTTTAGGCTCAACGATATCGCCGTAACGATCGGGCTTAGGGGTGGTTGCCGTCCCTGAAAAAATAAAATAATCATCACTCTTCTCGTACTCTTTAACATGGAGTACGGAATACGCTCTCTTTAACATTTGGATCTTCCTATACGAAAAACAATTGGTAATCTTTTTGGGCAGGCTCTGGGTTCATGCTCATCAAACTTGCCGCATTAAACGTGGCAATTAAAGGGTCAATTTTGGATTTACCACTTGATTGTTTGGTGATGAGCGCGTTATTACCACGCACCTCAACACGGGCATTTCCCACACACCACGCCATCATCCGCTGGCTTGCGTGATAGAGCGCGCCCTCGGCTAATTTCCGTTCGGTTGTTTGGATATACCCTGCCAATTTATATCCCTGCGCGATCCCGATAATGAGCTCTTCAGGCACCTCCGCTTCGATAATTCCATCGATCAATCCGCCGACCATTAACGGGTCAAGCCCAATCTTATAGAGCTTCCCGGACTCATAGACCGTTGAGCAGATCTCGCCAAACTCTTTACAATCCATGCCCGATTGGGAAATGATGACAAGATCGCCATCGCGCTCATAATCTCGTAATTGCTCGGCAATGGTCTTCCGTAGCTCTAAGACCTTGTCGTGACACCACGCTCGATTCCAAAGAAGCCACCGCCTCGTCTCTTTTTCGCGCCCGATCACCGCCATGCCGAGTAGGTCATCAAGCCCACCGCCATCTCCGCCGATCGTAATCACCTCACTGCGCTCAATCAGCTCCTCAAGATCAAAGACAATGCCCTGATCTTCCCAATAATCTGCTCCCATCCAGCGCCGATCTCTCAGGTTGAGCCCAATCTCTATATTTAAGTGCTTCGCAAAGAAGTCTCTTAACGCCTCTTCGCCCGCTTCTTCCGCCTTTTGATATTCCGTCTGCAGGAATTTTTCACTCACAGACGCGCCGAGATTGGGATTGGTCACATAAAAAAAGGCCGGATCTTTATAGCGCTCCTTTTCGATATACGTTTTAGGAAACTCATACAGGATCGGCAAATAACTTGGGTTATCAATCCGACCATCCCGCACTCCACGCGCATAGCTCAATTGCGATGCCATCACCCCTGCCGGTTGCTCATCGGATTGTGTGGTGAGCCAAATCGTAAAGCCTTCAGGTCTAGAAGCAAGCCCACCGCGCGCCTCGCGCAACATGCTGTCCGCACCGTTCACCTTGCCAAAGAGATGCACCTCATCGATCAAGATATAAGAGGCCTTTTTACCGCCTACCGTATTAGAGTCGGCTGCGACAACTTTAAGCGTCGCTTTGGTCACCCGATGGGTGATCGTCCGGGTATGCTCTGAAATATTAAAGAGCCCTTGCAGCTCAGGATCGGCATTAATCATGTCTCTTGCTGGAATAAAGGAGTTATCGGCTACCTCTTTGGTCGGGGCTAAAATCAATAGCTCCGCTGAATTTCGCCAATTCAATATCAGCGCGGTTAACATGATTCCGGCTGCAATCGTGGATTTAGTATTCTTCTTACTAATTAAGAGAAAGAACTCATTGATAAGGCGCTCTCCAGATTCGCTGTTATAAGCACCAAAGATCGCTGAAACGAACTCAAATACCCACTCACGCGTTACCTCGCCCATCTTCGGACTGCCTGCAACGTCCACCAGTACCAGCTCTTTAAAGATATTAAGCGCCATCTCGGCCTGTTCATGAAAGAGAGGCTTTAACGGAATCAGCGACTCGCCTTTAATGATCTTCGTTTCCCAATCCTTACAGGCGGTTGTCCATTTCATTGATTCCTCTAATCCTTTAATTTACCGTCTTGGGAGGAGCCATCGCTGCAAAGCGTCCTGATCCTCCTCCACTTGCTAACTCTTGAGCATTATTCTCACGGGATTCTTTCACACCCACATCCCCTTTTTTCGCATATTGATATGGAAGCGCTGCCTTTGCACACTCGACCCGTGTTTTAATATCTTCAAAATCATCACTCATGACCTGCAGTAAAAAATTAAGTGCATCCGGTTTCACCTCACCTTTTGCAAATACTTTTTGTACCTGCTCGCTCGTGCCAACCGGGACATAATCGTCCACTTCTTCTTTAACTTTTGCTTTAACACCCTCAAGTCGTGAGATGTAGTCCAAAATTCGTTTGTCTTTGGCTAATCGCGATCCTTGCTGAGATGCTGAATTTTCTGAATAGCCCGCTTGCAATGCGGCTTCCCGATTACTTAACCCCTGCAAGATTCCGCGAGCAAATGCTTTTTGTTTATCATTCAACATTTCCGTGAAACCTTTAACATGTTCATAAAAACGGGATTTTTTTTGCGCGTGAGATGGGGGGCGGTCTAGAGAGTTGATTCTCCTAAATGTTTAACATACCCCCCACCCTTTAACCTCTGTGCTCTTCGCGCTGTTTCACAGAACTGTGACAGCGACTGCATAAAGGTTGCCAATTATTTCTATCCCAAAACAATTTCTTATCGCCTCGATGAGGTGTGATGTGGTCCACCACCGTTGCCTCTTCGATAATCCCTTTCCGCTCACAATACACACACACTGGATGCTTCTTTAAGAATCCTTCGCGCGCCTTTTGCCACCGATAGTTATAGCCACGCTCCGAAGAGCTCTTACCCGATCGCCATGAGTCCGGGCTGACAACGCCCAATCGAGCCAAATCAATTGTCTGTAACTTAGTGCGTAGCGTTTTGAGTTTCTTAGTCATGGCAACTTGTCATCTCGCCACTGCTCACGGCTATCGCTATCGGATTTACGACCAAAAACGATTTCGATCACACAATACTGCGAAACTAAAATTAAAAATATATGAAATAAAATATTGAGATTAAACATCTTAATCCCTCCTTTGTTGCAATATGAGAATACTGCTTTTGAGAGAGTTAATTTCTTCAAGCACCTGCTTCTGCTCTTTCTGAAGCTCTTTTATGCTCTCTTCATGTAGATTCACTTTTAAAGTTAACGTATTTGTATTCATCTCGATTCGATAGAGTCTGTCATCAATCTTGTCGAGTTTGTTAAAAGAGCCAACGAAGAAGTATGACCATATAACGCCTATAAGCGCTAAAAAGACCATCTCTTTGTACTTCTCAAAAACACTGATTCTTTTATCTAAATTGGTTCTATTCTCTGCCATTCCGGCACCTCTCTTATAACCGTCTTGGCATGTTAATTAAAAGACCACTTATAGGGCCAAGCGACTAAAGTAACTCAAATGGATCTCTGGTTCGCTCGGCGATACTCCATGCATTCTTTTAGCTTTAAGTTAACGGGGTATAGGTCTTCTAATAGTTCTGAATTAGTATCCAGATAGACCTTAATCGGCTCAGGCCACCCTGCACAGTTAATCCCCTTATAATCAATCTCTGAACCACCCTTCACGCTCGTACATGCGCCTAATATCATCATCAGACATATTAGAAGCATCACTTTTATTGACCGCTGTCTTATCATTTTCATGATTAATAAACTCCTTTTCTTCAATCTTCTGATCTTTCAGCTCAATCTCGCGTGCCTGCTTCTCGATCTGCTTATCTTTAACTTTCAATAAGGCATAAAAAAAGACGCTTAACGCGCCTCCAATCATCAGCAATATATCTTTGATCTTACTCATCTCGCTTCACCTGCATCTGCTTAGTATCCATCGCCCCTTTCGATACAATCCCACCGACGGACGCGCCAATCATGGTCATGAATAAAACCTCATGGCTTGGCATCTGAACGATCGTTGCATAACCGGTTAACGTCCATCCAAAAAGATGTCCCATAAAGAGCAATACTTTGTTTAACTCAAAACGTAACGTACCGTCGGCAGTTTGCGTCTGGAGCATTCTTAAAATATTCATGGCTAACACTATGCAACCGCTAAGCGCATCGCTCCAAGATCATCGTTAATCTCTTTATACTCAACACGCGCATCAAATGACGGACACGCCTTCGTCGCATACTGGTTATGTCCGGCAATTGGCGCATTGAAATGATAGGAGAGATAACGCAACAACTTATCGAGCGCCTCTTTCTGCTTCGGTGTGCGCGTATCTTTAGCATATTGATTCTTAGCGTCCATGCCTCCGATATAACATACGCCGATCGAATCATGGTTATGCCCTTTCACATGCGCACCAACATCGGACATCTTCCGCCCCTGAGCAATCTCTCCATCTCGATAGACGATAAAGTGATAACCAATATTGCTCCACCCGTTTTGATTCACATGCCAGTCGTAAATATCGTCAATGGTATAGTCCTTGCCTTCTGCCGTTGCCGAGCAATGGACAATGATTTTATTAATTCGTCTCATTTTCTTTCTCGTATAAAAAAACCTCCGAAATGGAGGTCTTACAATTTATTGTGCTCACAAGAGAATTGAATATCAACTCACTCTTCTTTAATCTTTTCTTTAAACAATCCAACTAAAACCCATATAATAAACACTGTTAAAAATACACTTCCAAGCATAAAAGCATAGGCAATATAAGGCACTGGAAATGACTGTTGAATCGATGCCATAGAAAATATAAAAGTCCCGATCAAGTAAGCCGCATCAGCAAATACTAAATGAAAAAATAAATCCAAGTACCCTTTATTCGAAAAACTTTTAAAAAACCTAGCGTCGACAACTGCAAATAATAGGGCGAGTATCGCGACTAACGCACCTAAAATAGTAAATGAATACGATGCTAGGATAGGTGCTATATGCTTTAAATTCACCATCATTCCTAGTGAGACGTACTTAGATACACCAAGAAAATTATAAAAGAGTACTATTGCTATCCCAAGCAGTAGCGGCACAAAATAAGCTAAGAATACAAGAATCCGAATAAGATTTTTTTCCTTCATGCTCCCACTCCGATAATCGAGTTGCTAACTGCTCATTTTCATGTAGCGCTTCTGAAATAGATGACGCAATGTTGCCATCTCCCTTATCTTTAAGATCAATCAAATCACTTAAAGCCCCTTTTGACATTATATAATAGTCACTAAGCCTCTCTTCTAGTTCTTCTTTTGCTCTTAAATTAAACTTTTTAACACCATCTAAATTATCTTCTAATAACAATGGAGAAATAACCGGTTTAATATTACCACCTCTTCGGGCAGGCTTAAAAACAACCTCAATGCTTCCTAGTGTACTTGTATCAAGATTAAGCTGTCCACCACTCTTAAAGTTTTTAATAGCATCAATCACCCCTTGAAACATCTTGTTCTTTGAGTCTATTTCTATAGTGCTTCTTCCTATAAACTTTAAAGACTGCGCTTCATGTACAGTCGTTTGATCCGCCATTATTGTTATGTGCATCTTTAGCTGAATCTGCAGTTTTGAAAATAATTCATTTAAATACTCTCCTAGCTCATTAAGAGTTGGCCCATATATTGTGGGAACAAAACAAATTAATTTTTCTGTAAAATACACATATGCGGCAAAAGCTATACTTTCATCCTCCTGTAATTTTTCCTTTATATCTGATACCGTTAGCTCTTCTTTATCAATTTTCCTAATAATCTCTTGATCCTTAGTTTTTACAAAATAGTATAATCTTGGGATAAAATGTTGATTTCTCTGCATCACTTCTTCCTCAGCCGGCAATAAATAAATCTTTTCACCAGACTTTTCGAAGCTACTTTTCAACATCAAAGAACCATATTCACTATAAGCTTTTAAAAAAGGCCTTATATCAAAAATAAATTGAGAGTTATTACCACTTTCCTCAGAAAAGTGGTAGGCAGCATATCTTAATGTTTTTTTCATTGATAAATCCTCCAAAACAATCCCTAAATATATCAGATATAAAAAAACAAAAAGAATCAAATTATAAATTTAACAGGAACATATATTCCTTAATCCTATTCTTCACAATGCTCGTCGCAAACTCGATGCGCTCAATGCTTTGTGGCTGATAGACTTCAAACAGTGCGTCGGACTCACTCTTCGGACTCGAAAAGAACAACGCCTTTTCGGTATGAAGCTCGATGATTAACTCGATCGAGTCTTTAAGTTTGAAGTGATCCTCTCCTTTGGCCACATACCCGCTTTGGTTTGTCATCACATACGGCGGATCGGCAATAAAGATCACATTCTCTTTGCCTTTAAACTCTTTGATCAGCTCTCGGAAGTCCGCCGATCTGCGTTCGACTCCCTCCAAATACCCCTCGCTTGTAAGTGCGCTCTTAGGGACGCTCGCATACCAACTCCGACCCTTGAGATCGTCATAGTCATGCGCGTAATTAGCCGGGAATAAGAGCCAACTCGATAATGTGATCCAGTCGATCGAATCATACCGATTGATGATCTGAAGCATGCGCTCTTTGATCTCTTCCGACGTTCGCACCTTCTTCCCGTGTGGGATCGCTTGGAGCTCTTGCCGGAGCGCCTCGGTCTGCTCGATCACTTCAAGACGCGCCTGAAAGTTATCGTAATCATTCCAAATCACACGCGCCGTGGGATTTTTATCTTTAATCGTATGGGAAACGATACCGCTCCCACCAAAGAGATCGACGACGGTCATACCGTTAAAATCAATCTCTCGAATCTGTTTAAGCCAATTCCTTTTTTGCCCTAAAAAGGGTAACGGAGACTTAGAGTACTGCTTTGCCATGTTTCACCTTTAACATGGCGCTCTAGGCGCTCTATCTAAAGGGGCTCAAGGCTCTCTATTTCTCTTTATTTACAACGAATTTATTGAGTGTTTTACAGCGCGGGCATTTAATCGAAAGCCTGATGTATTGGCCTTCTCCAAGTTTTTTATCACACTCTGTACAGCGAATTTCATGTTCATTCGTTAATTGCTTCATTGTTGTTACCTTCGTTAATTTGGTATTATTAACGCCCCTGCAGGGGGCAGCCTTGCATTCTTCGCAATGCTTGGGTAACAGGTCGTCCTGTTGCTGTCTCTATTAGTGTGTCCGCATTAATAGAGGCGCTGCTTTACTTTCCTCCTCCCATAAAAAAGCCCCCACCGAAGTGGAGGCAAACCTAAAAAGGAGGATTACGGTTAGTTGATTACGTCAACCACGCGCCACGTCTTTCCGTGATGTCTTGCAGGTTATTGGATAACGCGAATATTTACCTGTTTCTGTCGCACAGATGAAAACCCGCAACTTCTCAAAGAGCGCGCGGGTTATGTCATTGCTTTTCAATAGGCAATAAAAAAGCCCGCCTAAGCGAGCTTTCTCTGGATAAAACTTGTACATCCTATATATCACTATATCACTTATGGGGGGACAATTTCAAATTAAAAATTGATTTGACGACTTCCAAAATAGATGATATTATATCGAGAATTTTTACGCCTTCCGATTTTCGGATAGGCGCGTATTATTTTGTCTAAATACTAAGGAGTATTAGAAATGATTTATTTAAATAGGGGAAGCCCCTACACAAATGTCAGTCCATTACTAATGGGCAGACTGATAACGCTTTTTTTGAAAAAAGCTATTTGTGATTATAAACAGGCTCATTACTGGAGGCTGTATTATGAGTATCACAAAGCAAAAAAAACTACTACTCTGTGTGTATTTAATGCAACTAATTTTTGCACTAAATTCTACTAGTAGTGACATTAAACTTCTTGAAAACATCCAAGAAAAAACCATAAAACATTACATACTTATGACTCACAAAAATCGAAGAATGTAATCTACAAACCTTACTCTAGTGCAAATAGGGTAAGGTTTTTCTATATCAGCTATTATATCGAAAATAGAAGCTTATGCAAATTTTTTTGCACACACAATTTATACTGCAACCGCCAACGTACAATAACGAGCAGCAAAATTAAATCTCGCATCATATAATGAGCGACGACTAACCTTAATGCCTTCTAACCCACTATTTTTAGATAGTTTTTCCATGCAATCATGGAAATCAATTGATTTAATCAACTTCTCTATACTCTGATTCTCTGAACGTGAAAGAGCTACAGCCTTAACTATTATTGCATCAACTTGATGTTTTTTCCCCGCCTGCCTCATCACTCCAAACACAATATTACAATTAATTACCTCTCTCTTTACCTCTACTCCATGTGGAAGTGACGGATGTACATGCGTTCTTCTAACATCGAGCATAATTTTCAAAGACGGGGATGCGCCATATCCGTTATTTGATAGCGCCCACTTTGCCCACTCTTCGAGTGCGTAATCGGCTACATCGAGCTCGGTATCTGCTTGTGACTTATGTCCCATCACACCACCTCCCAAAACTTCAATTGAACGCCCTGTTCGCTTTTCGGCACGAGCTCATACTTGTGCGTGATCTCGGAGATGTAATTTAGATTGTCATTTTTAAGCATTCCGTATTCCTGCATACAGTCAAAGATGTTTTTAAGAAGTAAATTATCCAGATCGCGGTTAAGATTCGGGACGCGCCAGATAGCCTCGATCTTATACTCGCCCTCCAGTAATCCTTTAACCTGTGGCTTGATCTGGTAATAGAGCGAACGCATCGCCCGTTTTTTCAGCGTTGCACTGGCGTATCTATTGCCACGCGCCACATTTGTTAATTGATTGAGATTAAATAGCTTGATGCTTTCATTAATTGAAATAGATGCCACTAATTGAACATCGGTTTTTTGTTCCAAATCCTGCATGATTGCTACCTTTCTGTATTCCGTTACGAGTTAAATATGGTCGAATGTTTCTTTGTATTCTTCGTCAAAATCAAACAGCGGTTTGCTGTTCGCGCTATCTGCTAATGCCTGCAGGTTTGCAATTTCATAGCTATGCACCCGCGTTAAATAGGCATTGATCCGTTTTACATCTGACTTGCTGATCCGTGCGCGTTGCGTTTCGATTGCTAAAAGCTCGCCCGTGCTGAGTCCGCACCCTTTTGATATGTCCGACGATGTAATACCTAATTCAAGACGCGCCATCGATAGCGCTCGTCCAAATTCATTCATTTTTATTCCTTTAAAAAAGTTTCTTGCCTTGTCCGTCAATAAACTGGCCATTCAATGCCACAAGCACCACATGCATTTTGATAAGCCACTGGAGCGTTTTTAAAAAGCCCGAATAATGCAGCGCGGTGAGCTCTTCTGGCGTGAGATCGTGATTCTTATTCCGCCCGTCCACAATGTCGTGGCATGCTTTACAGGACCACGCGCCAAAGAGATCGTGCGACTTGTTCGCCACTCCCGGCAAGATCGTATCGCCCCGAAGGTGGGCAAGGTGATCGCCCTCCCATAATTCCGGTCTTGGCTCGGGATTAAACTCAAACATAGCGTCGATCTTTGGTGATGTGCAGTGGCCATAAATATTGATCATGCACGGCATGTGATGCGCTAATTCGCGAAGGTTCTTTGGTCTTATACTCATGCCTCTACTAACTCCTAAATAAACGTAATAGCGTGAGTTTGAGCGATCTCGATTAAGTGAAGCGCTTGGGTTTTAGCGTCATCGAGTGCGTTGTGATATGTGCCTTTCCGTTCAAGTTTCACATCGCGAAATAGGCTCTTCATGGTCCGGTAACAGCGATCGTTCCAAAACTTCCACGGCAATTGGATCTGGCAACGTGAATACGCGCCGGCAAGGATGACGTTATCGAAGCCCGCACCGTTTCCCCAGACTTTGAGTTGCTCATTGATCTCGCCATCTTCCGACCCTAAAAACAGGCTAAGCTTGAATAGTGCTACGCCGATATCGTGCAGATTGGTTTTAAGCGACTTCCGGGCTTCTTTGTTCTGTCCTAACCACCACATCACCGTATCGCCATCGATCTCCCCGCCTTTCTCCATGGCGGTGGCTAAATCGACGTTGATATAAAACTCTTCACCGAGCCCGTTTTCATCAAAATAGACCGCGCCAATGGAAACGATCGCTGCACTTGATCCCGCTCCCATCGTTTCGATATCGATCATCACGTTGTTCATCTTGCTCTCTACTCTCATGCTGCTACCCTTCTTTTCTTATTCCAATAATGTTCAAAACTGCTCAATTTCCCGTATATATCCTTTGTCGTCTCCGGGTCATCACCTCTAAAGCGGATAATGCCTTTTAGCTTGTGTGGCGTATGAAATGAGACGCGCCCCCACCCATCAATCTCGAAAATAATGACCCGCATGTGCTCGCCGGTAATCAGTTTCCGAGTCTTGATGAACTTCGGCTCACCTGAATCAATCAATAGCTGAATGAGCGCCTGCTTCTGCTCGTAGCACCAAGCGCGGTGTCCTTTATAGATCGTCTGCTTGGCGAGGCTGTTGAAATTCATGGTGAGTTTTAAATTAATTAAGAAATGCGCGGTCTCCTTCGTTACTTGATCAAAATTCATAGCTTACCCCCGTCTGTAACTTGACCAGTCAAAGGTGAGGATCACGCCCTCCGCCATGCGGTCAATGACTCGTTCGCCGATCCGCTCCGCGAGCTCGTTATCGCTCAAGTTGGAAACGATAATCGTGGGCTTCATCTCTTCATAACGTCGGTTAATCACTTCAAAGAGCGCGACGTTTTCGGCGTTGCTCATATTGGACGCGCCGGCCTCATCTAAAACGAGGAGATCCGCTTCGGCGTAGGCGTTGAGAATTTTTGATTCCCCACCATTTCTCCACGTGTCGGCAATCGAGCGAAACATGCCAGATACAGAGCGCACGACCACGCTATGCCCTTTACGAGCGACCGCGTTAGCGATGGCGCAAGCAAGGTGCGTTTTACCCGTACCGGGCTTCCCAAGGAGCATGAGCGACGTTCCGTTTTCGAGCTGTTCGCTAAAGGTGGCAGCGTATTGCGCTAAAAAGGCTAAATTGTCGTACTGTGCTTGGTTTGTAACTTGGTAATTGCTGAAGGTTTTCATCTTGAAGCGTTTGGCGATCCCGTCCACTCCGTTAAAAGCTGCCTTGGTGCGTTCTTCTTTCGCGCACTGTGGGCAATACGGCATCGAGCTGTCCGTCTCGGGGTTATAGCTCAGCCACTTGCCATGCTTGTCGCAAACATCGTAAGCCGGGACTCGGGTAATGCGGTGCGATTCGCTTCTCTCGAAAGCCACGCGTAAACGCGCCTCGGCGTTCTCTTCGGGTAATGCAGGTTTAAAGCCGGCTCTCTTCGCTTCTCTTTTCGCCATCGCCTCACGATTTGCCATGGCTTGAGCGATCAACTCCTGCTCTGATTTATTCGCCATCGCTTGTTCTACTGTTTTAACTGCCATCATTGCTGCTCTCCTTCACCCTGATTTTGAAACACCTGACGCGCCCCGCGTCCCATTCTGATTCCGACACCGCCAAAGTCTTGGCTGATCTGCGTGCTGTTTGGTTTTGGTGATGCCTGATTGTTAAACCCACCCATCGCATTGCGATACCAACCTGCATTAAATCCTTGCCAGTTACGTTCGATCGTGAAGCGAATGGCATGGCTTAATGAAACGTCCGCTTTCTTGGCCTCACGAACAAATCCCTGCAGGGCTGTTTTCGTAAGGGGTGCTTTTTTGGTTTTACGAACTTTTAGGAAGTCCTCAATCAGGTCATCACCAACGCCGAACTCTTTGAGCGCTTCTTTTGGGTCAAATTTTTTCGCGGGTTTGCTCGCCTTCTCTTGACGATTCAATTGACGGTTATCCTGACGGTTAGAAGAAGTGACGGTTATGTGTGAATATTCTTCACCCTCCCCCTGTGAATATTTTTCACTCCCCCCGTGAATATTATTCACCCCTAGGTGTGAACCTGTTTCACTCCCGGGTGAATCTCCTTCACCCCCATTTTCAGGATTTTCTGGTGTGGAATCTTCAGGGTTTGATCCAGAGTCGGATTCCATCTCCTCTAAATTTCCCGCGCCATCTAAATGCAGGTGATAGATATTCGACTTCTGTTGGCCACTATTAAAGTCGCGTCGCTCTTCAATCGTTAACAGCCCCTGCTCTTCCAAAGCCTTGATGGCATTAATCACCGTACGGCGCGTGCATTGGCACTGGTCTGCAATATGACGATGTGAAGGGAAACATTGCCCATCGTCGTTGGCGTTGTCTGCGAGCTTAATCAAAATAAGCTTCTGCGTTGAATTGGCCGTCTTAGTCTTGAAAGCCTTGGTTATAAGTTCTATACTCATGGTGTCCTCCGTTGACGAGGTCGGCCGATAATGATCAAAAGTAGTGATTTTGGTTATCGGCTTTTTTTATTGGTTAAGGAAAAGGTTGCCCTGCTAATACATCTGATAAAGAGGCGCGTCGTTCTAATAACGCTTTCATCGCTTGCGCTTCCGTTGTCTTGAGCCACTCCTTACACATCCAATATTTCTTATAGGTCGTGACTGCTTTGGTCTGCTCGTCTTTAAAACTGTCCCATTCATCTTTGATATGTAATCGATCACGACACTCCGCCACACGCGAACGAAACGCGCCATATTTAAACTGAACCATCGCTTGCCGATCGCTTAACGCATTCCCTTGTAATAGGTAAAGCCAGATTTGGTCGATTCTAGTCATAGCTCCCCTCTTCTCTCTTACTCCAATTTTCATAAACCTCACCGATGGTCATATTTAAGTTTTGAGATATTTTTTCGATGGTTTCGCGACGAGCGCCTCCACCTGCTTTCCATCTCTTAACAGCATTTTGAGAAACTCCTAATGCCTTCCCGATGGCTTCTTGTGAGCCGTATTTTTCATGCAATAATTTGTAAATCATATTTACTCCGAAAACCTACTGGGTTTGATTATAGCTTTTTTCTATATTATTTCAAACCTTTTGGGTTTTGTTATTCAAACCAAATTGGTTTATATTGATATAAATACCGATTACTGCTTATATACAGGGGATTATTTTGAACGAAAATGACAAAGCCCTTTCGATAGGGGATAGAATTCAACAAAAAATGAATGAGTTGGGGCTATCTCAAGAGCAGCTCGCTGACATGGTGGGAATAAGCCAAAACTCTATATCTAAAATAATTAGAGGCGTTACGCGCCGAAGTAAGTCACTTCCATTAATCGCTAAATCATTGGGAGTTAGTGAGGTATGGCTTGTTTATGGGGATGACATCCAAAGCTCTAATGATGTATTCCCTGCTCCCAACACAACACCCATTAGCGCTCCAAACAATGCAGGACGCTTAGTGCCGGTGATCTCTTGGGTTGCAGCAGGTAGTTTTAGCAATATCGATACATTGCCAGCCGATGAATTAATAAAATGGGTGCCATGCCCCGTCCCGCACAGCCCAAGCACTTTCGCTCTGAAGGTTGTAGGCATTAGTATGGAAAACCCAAATGGAAAACCCTCTTTTGAAGATGGCGATATCATCTACGTCGACCCAGAAAAGTGCCCAGAGAATAAATCTTTTGTCATCGTAACCTTAGAAGGCAGTTCGCAAGCGACATTCAAGCAGCTCATTATTGAGCTTGATGGTAAATACATTCAACCCCTAAACCCGAACTGGCATGAGAAGATAATAAAAATTAACGGGAATGCCATCATTAACGGCGTAGTTATTGGGAAGTGGACGGATATATAAACATGAATGAAACAAAAAGCAATGAAACCTTGCTGCCAACTGTGTATCCAGATGGGGCAGGTTTTTTCGCTATTAGCATAGATCAGATAGATCAAAGCATATGGGCTACAGCTCAAGATATCGCAAGTATTTTTGGTATAGCCAGACCGACAGTTCTTGAACATATAAAAAATATTTACAGAAATCAGGAATTGGCCAGAAACTCAACTTGTCGGAAATTCCGACAAGTTCAAATCGAAGGCTGCAGAAGGGTTGAGAGAGAAATAGACCACTATAGTTTAGATGTCATCTTAGCTGTTGGATACAGGACAAATAGTGGAAAAGCTAGCCAGTTCAGGAACTGGGCTGCAAGCGTTCTCAAGAATCATATTGAAAAAGGATACTCTCTAAATTATGCAAGGCTTGAGAATGATCCTAAAGCACTTAGAGATTTAGCTAACGAAGTAAGAGCGTTGCGCACAAGCGAAAAAAGTACTTACGCAATACTGCGCGAATGCTTTAGGATTTGCGCTTTAGACTACGATAAAAACTCCCAAGAAGCCCACTCTTTCTTTGCCTTGTTGCAGGATAAGTTTTACCATGCAATTACTAAAATGACGGGCTCTAAAATAATATTAGACAGAGCAAGATCAGAAGATGCCAATGCTGGAGTTGTATCTTTTAATACCGAAATTCCAACTATAGATGAAATGCTAACAGCAAAAAACTACTTCAACAATAAAGAACTGCAAGAATTAAACTTGCTATCAGAAGCCTTTTTAGTAATGGCTGAATCGTTAATATCGAGAGGCATAAGGATGACTATGAATGGACTTCATAAGAAGATAGACGAAACCATGCGGTTACTTGAATACGATGTTTTTGGTGGTTATGAGAACTACACAAGAGATGAAGCAAACGCTCATGCAAGAAGAGAGCACGCCAATTATTTAGAGATACTGCGACTGCAAATGCTAGATTTAGACCACCCTTTCTCTCTTGATAACTTTTACAATGGTGAATATGACTACCTAAAAGAAGAGACATCAAAAATTTCCCTACATCGGCTAAAGAAAAATCTCCCACAAATAAATGAAAAACTTCTTTTAATAAATCAACGCCTCTTCTTAGAACATTCATAACTCTAAAAAACACGTCAACAAACCGCCAATCGGCGGTTTTTTTACGCCTGTTGAAATAACCCAAACTATTTTAAACCTTTTTGGTTTGACAACTTAAACCCTTTAAGCTATATTCACTACAACATAAAGGTTTAGAAAGTTTTAAAGTAAAACAACGCAAGGGGCTCAACATGGCAAACCACATCACCACCCAGATCACCGTAAGCGCAGAGCAATTTGAAACAATCAAAGCGCTCTATTTCAACGAAAACGAAGTCCTTGACTTCAAAAAAGTAATCGAACACGCACACACCCAGAGCGGTCAAAAAATGGACTTCAAACTTAAGGTTTGGGGATGTGAAAGCGCCTACGATTTTTGCGCAACTGAAACCCAAAACGGCG
Source organism: uncultured Ignatzschineria sp. (assembly GCA_945619025.1). Taxonomy (GTDB): domain Bacteria; phylum Pseudomonadota; class Gammaproteobacteria; order Cardiobacteriales; family Wohlfahrtiimonadaceae; genus CALZBJ01. The sequence goes on from CALZBJ010000001.1 coordinate 22,104, forward strand.
TAGAGATCAAATTTTTCACCCACTGGTATCACCCTCTTTTAGTTATTGAGCAGATCGCAAAAGATAACCCAACCCTTTCTTTTGACGTTAAATACGCCTCCGACGATATGGGATACGACTGTGGCGCGTATAGCGCCCAAGACGGCGAAATTATCAACCACACCAAGGCAGAGCCAAACCAAAGCCAAGAGGCAAAAAATCAATGGAAGGATTTTGCCGGTGCGCTTCGATACGGCAAAAACTACTGGCAAGAGATCCGTTCAGAATACTTTTCTTAATCAAATAACCACAAGGTGGTGCATCACGCGCCACCTAACCAACTTAGGAGATCAAATATGTTCGGCGAAAAACTATTTAACCGCGTGATTAGCTCACTCAACAGCGAGCAGATCGCAAAAATGCAACGTTTAATCATTGTCCGCAGTGTGCATCTAGCTCAAACGCTAAGCGCTGAAATGCTCGAAGCTAAACGCCTACACCATGCGAAACGCGCCATGCGTCCGTTTACTAGCAAGGCCTCAATTATCGAAAACACCGTTTGGGCATCAGCGGCGGATCGCGCGCTTGCTGTGAAAGAGAGAGCGGAGGAGGTAGCGGCATGATTAATAGCACGCGCAAAATCTCAAGCAACTCGACAATATTCTTAATTAAAAAATCGACTGGCGAGCATGTCGTATCAGTCGAGTATGAATCCGACAATCTATCCCTTTCGTTATGTCGTACTTTTAGCTCACGCAATGCAGCAAACGACTTTTATGCAAAGATTGACGCGCAAACAGAGCAACGTTTTTTACAGCTGATTTTCAATTAAGGACAGCCACCATAGCGCAGGGACGCGCACTTTTATTTAAGAGGCAATCAACATGGCTAAATATCTACTAACCGTCACCGAGGTGGCAACCAAACACATCATAGTTGAGGCGAACTCAACTGCTGAAGCTAAAGAGATCTATCTTGAAAGCGATGGGGCAGATAATTTTGAAGAGCGCCACGGGCTTGGTGGCGGTATAAACGAACAAGAAGTCCGCGACGCGGAGGAGCTATAAATGGCAAATAACGAAGGTTTAATTATTTCAACACACGAGAGTCCACGCAGATTTGTATTAAGAAAGCGTGTTGGTAATTTTGACGATGGAACACTAAAAGGCACGCTGATGACGACAGTAAGTGGCGCGCCCATCATTGAATTTGAGAACGGCAACACAGTGGCCTTTCCATGGGAATGGCTTATAAATGAGGCATTTGAAGTATTGGAGAACAAGCAATGAGCAAATACAGAGCGGGCGTTCAAGTCCACTTCACCTATTTCAACGGCTATATCGACGCTTTCAAAGTTGTCGGGAAAGAGATGTGGATTGGAGAACAAAGATATTTTTTAGAAGATGATGGAAACCCCGAGCACTACTCAATCAAAGAGAGCCAACTAAAACTAGCAAATGAGTTTGCAAAAATCGGATTTGAAGCGGAGGCAGAATAATGGCGCGTGGTATTAACAAAGCAATCATTCTTGGCAATCTTGGCCAAGACCCGACCATTCGATACACCGCAGGTGGTGCTGCAGTGACGAGCTTTTCAATTGCAACATCCGAGACTTGGAAAGACAAAAACACGGGAGAGCCCCAAGAGCGCACCGAATGGCATAACGTAGTATTTTTTGGAAAGCTTGCGGAAATCGCCGGCCAATACTTAAAGAAAGGCTCGAAAATCTATATCGAGGGCAAGCTCCAGACGCGCAAGTGGCAGGATAAAAACGGCATTGACCGTTACTCAACTGAGATTATCGCCCACGAATTGCAAATGTTAGGTGGTCCTCAACGCGATCAGTATTCAAATGACGATCGGCCAGACCATGGTCGCGAACCACAGCCTCAAGTAAATGACGGCACACAATATGAAAATGCATTCAATTCAATGCCAGACCCGAACACTATCGATGAAGAAATTCCATTTTAAGGAGAGTAAAAATGAGTGCAATCCAACTTATCTCTGAATTGGTAAAACAAGACCAAATTGAACGGACAAATAATAAAGAATTATTAGAGCAGATTTTAAATAAACTACTCATCTTTGAAAGCTCTATCAAAACCAAAAACAAATACATGATCGGCTATTACGATATAAATGATCTTATAAAGCTACTTAACATTAGCGCGCCAACAATTTATAAGGAAATAAGAGCCAATACCTTCCCCAAGCAAGTTCGGATTGGCGCACGATCATCTGTATGGTGTCGAAATGAAATCGCTGCCTGGATAGAAATTAATACAAATTTAGGCAGAGAATATATAGAAAATTGTGGCTGGACTAATATTTATACGGATAGATATGGCTCTAAAAATAAAAAATAAATGGTACGTAAAATGGTACGTACATTTTCTACAGACCACAGAAAAGCCCTTGAAATCAAGGGCTTCCGAGTTTTAACTGGTGGACATAGGTAGATTCGAACTACCGACCCCAACATTATGAGTGTTGTGCTCTAACCAACTGAGCTATATGTCCGTTGAACTGATGTGTATTCTAGGGGGTAATGCCTTTTCTGTCAAACTTTTTTTACCATATGATTACAAGTTGAGCATTTATCTCTTTTGGTGCAGATAACTGATTGTTTTAATACAATCTAACGATATCTATGGCGCGGTTATTTAGATGTTATTTGCGTGAGATTAATAAAAGTTTAATAAAAAACTGCCCGAGGTTGGTGAACATTTATTCAAAATGAAGCGAAGTTTTCTTTTACTCCATTTTTCGTCTCCCCCGCCTCTAAAATTGAGGGTTTTCCATCGCCCTCTTGTTACTTTGATGGGTTAGTGCTAAAACTATTTGTATAACAATAAATATCAAACGCATCGAGCATGCGTGAGGAGTGATAATGAATAACACTATTTTTGTACTCGTCGATGTCCAGGAGCGACTTGCGAATGTGATCGACCAAAATGAAACGATTATTCGTGAAACCCACCGACTGATTTCGGGCTTAAAAACCCTCGAGATTCCCATTTTGTGGCTCGAACAATATCCAAAAGGATTGGGGCCAACCTGTGAGCCGTTAAAAAGTGAGCTGACGGGTTATTGTCAGCCGATTGAAAAGCGTGAATTTAGTGGCTATCTACAACCTGCCTTTGTTGAAGCGCTCGAAAAAAGTGGCCGTAAACGCGTCATTGTTGCGGGCATGGAATCACATGTATGCGTCTATCAAACGGTGAAAGATCTCTTAAAAGAGGGGTATCGCGTTGAAGTTGTCGCCGACTGCATTGGCTCACGCACGGCGGAAAATCGTAAAATTGGCATCAAAAAAATGATGGCACTCGGCGCGCAGATCACCTCGGTCGAGACGCTATTATTTGAATTATTAGAAACCTCTCTGCATCCAAAATTTAGAGAGATTAGCAACCTGATTAAATAGGAAGGAACAGATAAAATCATGATCAAAGTAGGAATTATTGGCGTTACGGGCTATGCGGGCATTCAGCTTCTATGGCTACTTGAGAACCACCCGAATGTCGAGGTCACGATGCTTGCGTCGCGCTCTTATGAGGGCATGGATCTTGCAGAAGTGTATCCAAATTTTCAGGGTCGACGACGCCAAATCCTACTCTCTGATGATGCGCTGATGAGCCGTATTGATGAGCTCGATTGCCTGTTTATGGCGCTCCCTCACGGACTTTCACAACCTCTTGCGCAAAAGGCGCACGATCACAATATCAAAGTGATCGATCTTGGGGCGGATTTCCGCTTTGATGATCTTGAAACTTACGAGAAATGGTATAAGGTTAAACACGAATCAAAAATGCTTAATGATCGAGCGGTGTACGGGCTTTGCGAGCTCTATCGAGAAGAGATTAAAAAGACCGATATTGTCGCCTCACCGGGCTGCTTTCCGACCTCCGCAATTTTGGGCGCAGCGCCTCTTTTAAACGCGAAACTGGTTAATCCGAAAACCATTATTGTCGATTCCAAATCAGGCACAACGGGGGCCGGTCGAGGCAATAAAACTGCCTCACTATTTTGCGAAGTCAATGAGAGTTTTAAAGCGTACGGCGTCTTTTCGCATCGCCATCGCCCCGAGATTGAGCAAGAGCTCTCGCATGTCGCCGATGAGTCTGTCGAGATCGTCTTTACGCCCCACCTTATTCCGATTAATCGTGGGATTTTATCCACCATCTATCTCGATCTAAACACCCCTCAAACCGAAGCTGATCTATTAAAACTCTATCAAGATTTTTATCAAGGGGAAGCCTTTGTACGCGTCCGTGAATCATTACCGGAATTGAGCCACGTGAAAGGGACAAACTTTTGCGATATCGCCATTCGCGTTGATGAAGAGCGACAAAAAGTGATCGTTATTTCCGCGATCGACAATCTCATCAAAGGTGCTGCCGGCCAAGCGGTTCAGAGCATGAACATTATGCATGGATTTGATGAAACCCTCGGACTGAAACTGACATCGATGTATATTTAATCACTCAATATAAAATCGAAACGATAATGAATCGCCTGCAGAAAAATGCAGGCTTTTTTATGGCTTTAATACATCCATCAGGCGAAGTGTTTCCGATTGACTCTTAAGCTCCTCATCTTTTTCGATAATTAAGAGGTCAATACTGCGGACTTTTTTACGCATTTGGTGCAGCCCACTAAAGATATAATCAAACGCCAAAAGGCATTTTCGATTGCTCGGACTCTCGGCAAAAAATGCACTGTGCATGCGTTTACTGCCGGAAAAAAGGGAATACTTATATTCCCTCTTCTCAAAAACCGTGCCGATTCTCCAATACAATAATGTCTCAATATACTCATAATGCCGATGGTATTTATGATAGATTTTCCGTGCTTTCGCCTTCCGTGAAGCGACCTCAACTTGAAGCCATTGACTCCGCTGTCGACGTGAATAAAATTCATTATCTAAATGACTTTCGTAAAAATCGCCCACCTCAGTCATCAGACGATTTAATGACTCATTTACCCGCATCAACGCGACATAATTGCCGAGTAACGACTCATGATTATGGCTCGATAGTTGGGTAAAAAAGTCAGCTCCCACGCGCCCAATCTCAACTTCCACCGCTTCCAATCCACTCTTAAACACCTCGAGCCCCGCGGGGATTTGGGCACGATCTTTAAACTGAATGTAATGATTACATTCGCTATCAATGTAGGGATTAATCTCTGCTTGGCTCTTCTTAGATCTCATAAATCATTGATCATCCTTGATTAAAAATCAATCATATAAATGGGTATATCGCGCGCCTTCATCAAAAAAATCGGCACCGATTTAACTTCGGTTAATCCCAGAGTTTGTTACTTTGTAAAGCATCCATCTTCGCAAGTAACGTCGTCGCATCGGCTTGGACTTTCTTCTTAAAAGCGGTAAATTCCGCAAGCGTTGAGTGCGTATTTGAGAGCGAATAACTCTCTGCTAAACAGCTGTGCGCATAGTGACGCATCTGATTAATCACCTCTAACACCAAATCTTTACAGACATCATCCATTAAAGTTTTTTCTTCGTGACAAAATGACATATACCCCTCCATTTATTTGTTGATAGATACAGTACTTACAGTTATATGCAAAACTTTACATATACGAAGCGGATAGATTGTCGATGAAACAAGAACAATTGTCAATAAAGTTTTCCTTCTAAATCAACAGGTTAGATATTAGATAGCCGTTCGATTATTGCTAGCCGTAGAAAAGTAGGCTTTTAGAGGGCTTAACTCATTAATAAACCACGCTATTAACCTTTTTTGGGACTGTCTATTATTCAATCATAAATTTTTAGAGTGATTGATAAAAATTTTAAATAAGCTGATTTTTCGACTTTTTCAATGCGCGAGCAACAAAAAAGGAGAGCGTTGCCCTCCTTTTTTTAATGTCACTTTAATTTTATCTATGTTGTCCGCTCTACTAAGATGCACTCACCGCTTGCGCTTCAGCACTTCCCTCAGCAGGATCGATCTCATACTCTGAAAAATCGATGCGTTTGTGACGATTGATAATCATATAGACCACCGGCACCACAAAGAGCGTGAGAAGTGTTCCGAGTGTAAGCCCACCGACGATGACCCAGCCGATCGCTTCGCGGGATTCAGCGCCCGCGCCCGTTGCAAGCGCAAGCGGTAAGGAACCAAGCACCATCGCTCCCGTTGTCATTAAAATGGGGCGTAAACGAAGGGCCGCCGACTCTTTAATCGCCTCAAGTTTTGCCTTGCCTTCATCTTGCAATTGATTGGCAAATTCAACGATCAAAATCCCGTGTTTCGTAATCAGCCCGACAAGCGTCACAAGGCCAATCTGACTGTAGATATTGAGCGAATTCCCCGTAATATAGAGCGCACCAAGAGCACCAAACCCAGCAAGAGGCACCGAGGTGAGAATAATAAAGGGGTCAATCCACGACTCAAATTGCGCCGCTAATACAAGATAAATAAAGAGCACCGCAAGCCCAAACATCAGATACATCGACGAGCCAGAATCAATGAGCTCTCGCGCCGAACCGGTGTAATCGAGCATCGCATCAGGCATCACCTCGCGGATCACCTCTTCAACCATCCGCAGGCCTTCTCCTTGCGATGTCCCCTCTTCTAAGTTCGCTGAAATGGTCACCGAACGCAGTTTGTTAAAGTGGCGCAATACCTGAGGCGCAATGGTCTCTTTAATGGTCGCAAACGTCGATAATGGCACCATCTCGCCACTCTTTGTGCGCACATAGATATCTTCCATATCCCGCGGTTTACTGCGCTTATCAGGATTTACTTGCACAAGGACATCATACTGCTCAGCCCCCTCTTTAAAACGGGTAATATTACGGCCTCCAAGCGCTGTTTCAAGCGCCTTTCCGACGACATTAACATCAACACCAAGGAGCGCAAGCTTTTCACGATCCACCGACACTTCAAGCTGTGGCGTATTCATACGAAGATCGTTATCGGGCGTAACAAGCTCGGGCATCTGATTTAGACGCGCCATAATTTTATTGACCTTTTGGTCGAGCACTTCAAAGGATTCATTCGATCGAATGACAATCTCGACCTCTTTTGAGCGCCCATCTTGCCCAAGCGATTGTTGGTTACTTGCAAAGACGCGAAGCCCAAGCGCGACATCGCGAAACTCGCGGTTTAGTCGGCTCACCATCGCCATCTGCGATTCTTTACGCTCGTCCCAATCTTTAAGCGTCACCGAACCAAATCCACCCGATGCAACGCCCGACACCACAAAGACATTTTCCGCCTCAGGTTCATTAATTAAGAGATCTTCCACCTCGTTTAAATAACGGTCAGTAAAATCCACCGTCGCGCCATCAGGCGAGATCGCCGCGATACGAATATTCCCGCGATCTTCAATCGGTGACAACGCTTGAGGAAGGAGATTAAAGAGCCCGTACGTTCCTGATAATACGAGAACCATCACGATCACAATCACGCTTTTCACCTTCAGAACTTTCGCAAGCAGGCCTTCATAGAGATGATTAATCCCTGTTAAAAAACGCTCGATCAGCGACGAGAGTTTCCCCTGTTTATGGGACGGTTTTAACAGGCGCGAGCACATCATCGGCGAGAGCGTCAGCGCAGTAAAACCTGAAATCATCACAGCCAGCGCAAGCGTCATGGCAAACTCAACAAAAAGTTGCCCAATTCGCCCCTCTGAAAAAGTGAGCGGTAAAAAGACCGCCGCAAGCGTAATCGTCATCGCGATAATGGCAAAGCCGATCTCTTTTGAGCCCACAAAAGCAGCGCGAATCGGATGCATTCCCGCTTCAATATGCCGGTGAATATTTTCAAGCATTACAATCGCATCATCGACCACAAGCCCAATCGCCAGCACAAACGCCAGCATCGTCAGCGTATTGATCGAGTAACCGAGCACATACATTAAAAAGAGCGTTCCAACCAGTGCAATCGGCACCGTGACCATCGGAATAATGGTCGCCCGTGCATCGCGGAGGAAAAAGAAGATAATAATTCCGACAAAAATCAGCGCTTCTACAATGGTTTGATAGACTGATTTAAGCGATTTATTGATAAAGACGGAGTTATCTGAGCTAATTCCAAGCTCCACCGAGTCATCTAAACTTGCTTGAAGCGCCGGTAATACGCGCCGTACCTCGCTCGAAAGAGTTAAAGGATTCGCCACCGATTGCTTAATAATCGCAATCCCAACGCCCTGCTTTCCATTCATGCGCGGTTTTGTGGTCTCTTCCACCCCGCCAAGCTCGACATTTGCCACATCACGAAGGCGTACAATATGCTGGTTTACATTGGAATTCTCCGGTTTTGTCGTTTTAATGACGACATCGCCAAATTCCTCTTCACTGTTTAAATCGGTCCGCGCGACGACTGAAAATTCTTGCGTAGAGCTCTTCACTGTTCCCGCAGGGATCTCGACGTTTTGAGTTCGAAGCGCCGATTCGATATCGGCCACTGTTATCTCAAAGGCCGCCATTTTTTGGGTATCGAGCCAGACGCGCATCACCGGCTGACGCTCCCCCCAAATGGTAATGCTCGACACGCCCTCAAGGAGTTCAAGCTGCGGTTTTATCGCAAGCTCCACCATTTTAGTGAGCTCAATAGCACTATGATTATCACTTGAAAGCGTGAGCACCATCACGGGATCAGCATCGGAATCACTTTTGCTGATAATCGGCTCATCAACCTCATCGGGCAGCATACGTTTCGCGCGGGAAACTCGGTCGCGCACGTCATTAGCCGCCTCTTCAATGTTTTTATTAGGTTTAAAGGTGATATTAACGTTGGAAAACCCGCGACGCGACATCGAGGTAATATAATCGATTCCTTCAATGCTCGTGACCGCATCTTCCACCGCTTTTGTCACCTGAGTTTCGATAATCTCAGGGCTAGCACCGGAATAACTGGTGCGAACGCTAATAATCGGCACATCAATATCGGGATATTCGCGAATGCTTAAACGATCGAGCGCAATCATGCCGAGTAAAATCAGCACAATATTGATCACAATCGCAAAGACCGGGCGACGAATCGAGACTTCAGATAACATCATAATGGTAACTCCTTACAGCGCATTCGCCGTCTCTAATCGCTCGAGGCGAAGCGTGCGTGAACGTTCATTTTCCTGTACCGTTGCACCATCGCTAATTCGGATTTGCCCCGCCCGAATCACAAGCTCCCCACCGGAAAGCCCTTTTAAAATCTCTACGTGTGAACGAGTTCGTTCACCAAGCTCCACCTCACGCATAAGCGCTTTATATTGATTGTCATTGCCGGCAATGGGTTCGGCAATATAGAGAAAATGTTTCCCCTCTTGCGCTACAATCGCCTCTTCCGGCACCACCACTACATCATATCCATAAGGAATTTTAAGCGCGAGACGGGTGAACATCCCGGAGATTAATTTCTCATCGGTATTATTGTAGAGCGCGCGAATCGCAAGTGACCGCCCCTCTTGTTCAATTTTTGGGCTCACCGCATACACCTCTGCCTCAAACATCTCATGGGGGAAGTTATCAATGGAAAACTCCACCTGTTGCCCCACTTTTGCAATGTGTGCGACGCGCTCTGGAATATTAAACTCAAGCTTAAGTTGGTCAGTATTTGAGAGCGTGACTAAGCTTGTGCCTGCTTGAATGTAATCGCCTAGATCGAAATTTTTTAGCCCCATCGTACCGTTAAAGGGTGCGTGAATGGTCATCTTTTCAAGATCGGCTTTGGCAATTTCAAGGCGTGCTTCCGCTTGAAGAAGCGTTGCATGGGCTTCATCTCGCATTTGCGCCGTAGCTCCAGCTTTTGCCGCTTGAAAACGCTCATAGTTTTGCTGGGCAATCATCACTTTTGATTCCGCTTCCACGACATTGGCCGCCTGAACGCGTTTATCAAATCGAATGAGCACATCGTCTTTGGCAACATTGCGTCCTTCAATAAAATCAATGCCGATAATGCGCCCCGAAATCTCAGGACGAATGGTGATTTCTGAGGAGGGAAAGAGCGTGCCGATCGCATAGATCTCTTCGCTTTTAGGAATTAATTGGCTCTGTTCAAGCTCCACCTCCGTTGCCTTATCTTGTGCTTGGAGGAACATCGGAAAGAGCATCAACAGGGAGAGCCCAAGGGAAAGATAACGTCGATTCATAGCGCAAACCTCTCGCGTAATACTAAACTCTAGCTAAATCATGTGAAGAATCCTAGCATAGCCTTTAGTGTGTGATTTTTTGTAAATAAGTCAGCTAAATTAATGCTTAGTCTATCATGCAGTGCGGTGCGACTACACGTTTAATCATTTAAATTCATAAACAAAAAGAGCTAAATCAACTCAATTTAGCTCTTTTTTATCTACCCTATTCAAAGAATCCCCATCTAGCTTTTGGCGGAGGATTTTCGTTTTGCTTTAATCGCCTTTTTTGGCTCAGGCTCGGGAATCCGGTGATCCTCTTCATGGACCCACTCGCGCCATAACGCCACAATGAGCGCCATAATCACAGGCCCGATAAATAGCCCGATTACGCCCATGGTTTTAACCCCGCCAACCAGCCCCATAATCGTGGGTAAAAATGGGAGTTTAACCGCACCACCAACAAGACGTGGACGAATGGTTTTATCCACTACAAAAAGCTGAATCGTTCCCCATGCAAAGAGGATTAATCCGCTTGTCGTTGAGCCACTTCCCACTAAATAGAGCGAAACCATCGTCATCGATAATGGTGCGCCTCCCGGGATAAGGGCAAATACACCGGTAATCACCCCAAGCGTTAAGGGCGACGGCGCGCCGACAAAATAATAGACAAACCCAAACACAATCCCCTCACCGATCGCAATTACGACCATACCGGTAACGGTGGAACTAATCAGCGTTGGGACAATGCGGGAAATGCGATGCCAGCGATCCGGAAATACCCGCTCACCGACAATATCGATTTGCTCACAGATACTGCGGCCATCTTTATAGAGGAAAAAGAGCGTGATAATCATAAAAAGAAGGGTAAACCCAAGCCCGGCAAAGTGACGGGTAATCTCTTTGGTGATCACCATGCTGTATGAAAAGATATTTTTAAGCCCCGCTTTGGCAAGGAGCTCGTTCACCCCGTTCGGGCGATTTAAGAAACTCTCCCACCATTTGTGCAATTCATCACCAACGAGGGGAAGATTTTGAATCCAATCGGGCGTTGGCTTACCATCTCGGTTAAGCGCGGTAATCCATTCAAAGAGCCCTTGAATTTCATTAAGAGAGTAATGCGCAAGCCAAATAAAAGGCAGCACGATTGCAAGGACGATAAAGACCGTTGCAATGCTGGCTGCCACAAGTTCGCGCCCCTTACAGAGACGCAATAAATCGCTGTAGGATTGCCAGGTCACAAATGCGATAATCATTGCGCCGAGTGCGGGAACAATAAATTCATGGAAGAAAAAGAGCCCTAATACTAAAATGAGCCCGATAATCCATTTCGCTACGGGGTGAAATGATAACGCCTTCATGTGACCTGCCTTATTTCATGGTGTTGTCGGTGTTTTAGATGTGTTCTACCTCTAAAATCTCATACATTTTATCACCACCTGGGGTTTTAATGGTAACCTCATCGTCAACTTCTTTTCCGATAAGCGCACGAGCAATCGGCGAGGAGATCGAAAGTTTATTCGCCTTCACATCCGCCTCGTAATCGCCGACGATCTGATAGGTGACTTCTTTCTCTTCATTGACATCAAAAAGTGTTACCGTTACCCCGAAAATCACCTTGCCGGTATTGGCGATCTGCGTGATATCGATCACTTGAGCATTCGAAAGGCGTGCTTCAAAATCGCTGATTCGAGCTTCGATAAAACCTTGCTCTTCACGGGCCGCATGATACTCAGCATTCTCTTTTAAGTCACCGTGTTCACGGGCTTCTGCAATGTCTGCAACAACGCGTGGACGTTGTACTTTTTTAAGATCATCAAGCTCTGCACGTAAACGCTCAGCGCCCTCTTTCGTAATGGGATATTTATTCATTGTCTCAATTCCTGTTGATACGTCTTTGAAGTAAATGTTCTGCGGGCGTTACCACCAGCCAACATTTTCCATTTCAGTCCATGGGGATTGCGGTGCTTTCGGCTCCCCTTTTTGCAATAATTCGATCGAGATATCATCGGGCGAGCGGAAAAATGCCATCCAACCATCGCGAGGAGGAACATTGATCTCAATGCCAGCATCCATCGCGCGTTGACACACTTCATAGATATCGTCCACCTCAAAGGCTAAATGCCCAAATGCGCGACCAATACCGTACTCTTCTTCTGAATCCCAGTTGTAGGTCAATTCGATCTCAACCTCTTGCCCCGGCGCCGCTAAATAGACCAGCGTACATTCCCACTGGGGATATTCCTTACGGCGAGTCTCTTTTAATCCTAAAACATTTGAGAAAAATTCAAGGGATTTCTCAAGGTCTTTAACGCGGACCATCGTATGTAAAAATTTAACTGTCATTTTTGTTCTCCTCAAAAGGAAGAAGGGTATGTCAGCATACCCTTCTCATATATTTGTGTGAACGAATTAAGGGGCGCATTGCATATCTGCTAAATCGCCTTTTACGTTGCTATTTCAAGCTCTATTACATGAAATGCATCACAAGTGATTTAACAAGTACAACCACGATCCCTAATAAACATGCACCACTTAATACCGCTAAAATGGGGAAAGTAATTCTATCTGAACTTTGTTGTGACATTTCCATCTCCTCTAAAAAAGTTGGCAATATTTAAGTACTCGAGGCACCTAAAAGCTACATTTAACTAACTAAATGATAAGGCATGTATTCCTTTTTTTCTAGCTTTATCTCAATAAAAGCTCAGAAGCGCCCTAATCGTGCGACTATTCAGCAACAATCACCTGCGCCGCTCGTACCACGCGCTCGTTTAGCAAATATCCTTTTTGCACCACTTGAATCACATGACCGGATTCAAATTCACGATTTTTCTGCATGGTAATGGCTTGATGACGCTCAGGGTCGAGTTTTTCACCGGTAGGATTAATCTGGACGACGCCAAATTTCTCACATGCATTTAAGAGCATTTTGTAGGTGAGTTCGGATCCTGTGATAAATTGTTTTACTTCATCATTTTCAGATTTTTGCAGCGCGTTTAATTCGAGCTCCATCGCATCTAAAATGGGCAGTAATTCTTTTACAAATTTATCAAGCGCATATTTATGGGCGTTTGCCACATCGATCTCAGCACGGCGTTTGATGTTTTTCACATCGGCGGCTGCGAGTAAATATTGATTATATAGCTTCTCTTTTTCCGCTTGTGCTGCTTCATACGCAGCCGTTAACTCTTCAAGCGTTAATTCGCCCTCTTCGCCTTCCACCACTTCATCAGTTGCTTCTGCGTCGAGCGCATCATTTTCAAGCTCTACATCCATCTCATTTTTTGTATCTGACATGATCTTTTCCCTACGTAAAAATTCTATAACACCTATAATTTGAGGTTCATTATAATTTTTTCAAGGTGAATTGATAATTTTGTCTAAATATTAATCATCGAGATCATCAAAATCCCAATCATCTTCAAAACTTTCAAGCTCATACTCTTTCGCGAGCTTTTTCTCTAATGCGCGCTGTTCACGAATCGCTTCAATGTCACGCCACGCTTGAGATTTATTGGGTTTTACCTCAGGAATTTCTTCCTCTTCGATAAGATCCTCATCAATAAAATCGTCGTATCCTGCTGTCATGGTTTTCTCCTATATAAAAACTCTATGGCATGCTTATAACGCATTCAGGCTAAAAAGCAAATTTTTTTTTAATTTATTGCATTTATCGGGGTGATAACCCTGTAAATTCAAGAGATTACCACATGCTTATTTTTCGATCAACTCTTCTTTTTTGATGGAAAAAAGCGTGCCAAAACCGCTCATTTCTAAAACTCTCTGCAAGCAAAAAGAGATACGCTATAATATGCCCTTATTCTTCATAAAAACCCCTTTCCCGCTAAAATCAGGAGGTAAACTAAGGTGATTACAGCGTTTATATTAAAAAATGGTCGACTGGTGCAGAGCAAAATCTCATCGAGCGACGATTTTCAAAAAGAGATGATCTGGATTGATCTTGTCGATCCAACCGAAGAGGAACGCGCCTTAGTTGAAGCTCATTACAATTTTGAGTTGCCGGAGAAAGCGGAGATTAAAGATATCGAGGCCTCCGCACGCTTTTATGAAGATGAAGATGGGATTCACGTCCACAGCTTCTTTTTAAATGATTTTGGCGATCGCGTGACCAATGTCACCGTCGCTTTTTCGATCTATAATGGCCGCCTCTTTACCCTGCACGATGAGGATTTAAGCTCCTTTAGACTCTATCGCCTGCGTGCCCGTCATCCGCAAATTAATGATATGGAGTCGGTCATTGATGTGATGGATATCTTAATTGGGCTTCACGAAACGGCGGTCGAACACGTCGCGGACGTTCTTGAGCTTATCTATACCAAGCTTGAATCCACAAGCCCTTATGTACTCATTAATGGCAATAAAACGGAAGAGAAAGAGCCTCGAAAATCCCGTCGCCGCCGACAAAAAGAGCTTGAACAAGAAGAGGATGACGAGCAGAAAAAAGTTGATATGGATACGATCTTATCGGAGATCTCCATTCAAGAAGATATTAATGGCAAAGCCCGCTTATCCCTGATGGATACGCGCCGTTCGCTCTCCTTTTTATTGCGGGGCCGCCTACTAACCAATGACCAAAATGAAGATGTGCGAGAGATTCTGCGCGACTTAGAATCACTCACCAGTCACACCTCATTTCTCTTTGACAAGGTAAACTTCCTGCTCGATGCGGCCATGGGTAAAATCTCCCTTGAACAGAGCCGTATTATCAAAATCTTCTCCATTGCATCAGTAGTCTTTCTGCCGCCGACACTTATTGCCAGTATCTATGGTATGAACTTTGCCTTTATGCCAGAGCTCAATTTCCGCTACAGCTATCCGCTCTCGATCGGACTGATGTTTTTATCCGGAATTGCGCCCTATCTCCTCTTTAAGCGAAAAGGTTGGCTGTAATTGCTATATATCCATATATAGATATAAGACGAAAACAGCTCTTTGAAACGACAAAAACGCGAGCCATCTTACGATCCTCGCGTTTTTTATTCCCTTTTACTTTTACTTTAATCTACAACCGATATTTTATGGCTCGAGACTCTCCTCATCGGTCCCTGCCTCATCAAGCTCTTCCTTAGTATCGATCGACACCTGCTCGACAATCATATCAAGCACAAGACGCGCCTCACCTTCTGCACGGGGATAAGCTTTTAGACGAAGGCGATAATCGATATTCTCATTAGGAGTAAATCCTTCAATCTCCCCTTTATAGATCTCCCACTGATCCTCAGGCTTTTTACGCACGAGTAGGCAAGTTTCGCCCGATTCTGTCGTACCTAATTTACAGACGGCAGGTTTACCAGAAACATAAAGAAACGTCGTGTCATATTCGAGCGCCTCAATATCTTTAAACGCGCCCTTATCGAGCTCTACCGGAATGTAACGACTTTCAGATTCGCCCCGAATATTTCCAACGAGATAGAGCGCATCACCCTTGCGCACCATTTTCGGTTTATTGCGCAAAAAGGAGCGCACTTTTTGATCAAGCCCTTCCATCGGCCCCGCACACGCCATCTTAGTAGAAGCTAAACGATGAGGATTGGTACGGAAAATATCGTGCTCTTTAAGATACATCGAACCGGTAAAGGTATTGCAACCGCCGACGATGGCAAATCGATTGGACTCCATATCGAGCACCGCGCGAATCTCTCGCTCCGCTGAAATCGGCTCGATGGTTAACGAATCGGCAACCCCGATCTTTCCTACCAGTAAAAGCGCGCTGAGCGTCATCAATTGTCGTAATTTGGCCATCTCAATCGTACCTCGCAATGTTGAGTGTGATAAATTTAACTGCATTTATAGTAGCACGGCTCGCCCGCAACACGAGAGTTTTTCCCGTCTAACTCATTCATTTATGATCGCCAGTGCGCCATTGTTAGCCAATTTAATAAAAAAAGATGACAAATGTTTTTTTCTTTGTATAATACGAATCCTCAGTTGGCAACAACGAGAAACAAAACTTAGGAGCGGTAGTTCAGTTGGTTTAGAATACCTGCCTGTCACGCAGGGGGTCGCGGGTTCGAGTCCCGTCCGTTCCGCCAGTTTTAACGCAAGTTTGATCACTTTTATAAGGTCGAATAAGCAAACTATCTTA
This sequence comes from uncultured Ignatzschineria sp., assembly GCA_945619025.1. GTDB lineage: Bacteria > Pseudomonadota > Gammaproteobacteria > Cardiobacteriales > Wohlfahrtiimonadaceae > CALZBJ01. The sequence goes on from CALZBJ010000001.1 coordinate 38,296, forward strand.
GTTGAGTTAGGTGAAGCAGTTAAGATTGAACAAAAATTATGCTAGACAATTAAATTTACTTTAGTATAATACTTCACCTAGACGCTAGCAATAGCAAATTAGGAGCGGTAGTTCAGTTGGTTTAGAATACCTGCCTGTCACGCAGGGGGTCGCGGGTTCGAGTCCCGTCCGTTCCGCCACATAAGAAGCACTGATTCAAACGAGTCAGTGCTTTTTTCTTTGCCTAAAGTTTTATTTAAAACCAGGATAACGGCAAAGCGCATCTCTTATCCCCCACCCACAAGTTTCCAGAGCGAAACCACGAGCGTTTTCACCCACACCCAATTGATCTCCATTCCTTCCACCCCGCTTGCGATCATCTTAATGGTTTGGATCACCGCATAAATCAAAATCAAAATGGAAAAAATCACGCGAATCACAAGCCCTACTGCAAAACCTAAAAAGGCACCTAACCCAACCTTTCCCGCGTTGTAGAGATCTTTTCGATCTAAAATTTCACCAAGCATCGCCCCAAGCACAAGTCCGATCACCATGCCTAAAATCGACGCAACCAACAATCCCACAATCGAGCCCAACATCGAGAGCCAAATGCCTTTTCGACCCGATCCAGTAAGTTTTGCGCCATAGGCCGTCGCTAAATAATCGATCACAGAACCGATTCCGGCAATCACGCCAACAACGATCACGCTTAAAATTGACATCCGTGTAAAACCATCGAGATAGGCGAGCCACCAATATCCCACAAACATCAAAGGAAGCCCCGGCAAAATCGGGAAGACCGATCCAAGTGCGCCGATCACAATTAACACGAGCGCTAAAAGCGCAAAGAGAATCGTCATACAGCACGCTCGATCGGTTTTTCGCCGATAAACTCAAAGAGCGCGGGGAGATAATATTCCGTCAATTCCAATCCATCGCCAGCCCAATCAAATATCGAACGGCGCGCAATAAAAGTCGGCACGTCGAAAGCATGATCAGATTGCTCAAGATGATCCGGATAATCTTGAGCTTCCATTCCCCACTCAAACATGGGCGGATTTTTCACCACCGCATACTCAAACGGCGTACGCGTAATTGGAAGCGAGCCATCAAAAAGTTTATGCCCGAGCGGCTCTGTACCGCAATCGAGAATTTCAAGCCAGCGCGATTCATTTACTCGCCCCTTTTCAAGCGAGGAGGGCACTCCCTGACAAAGACTTTGCGCCCATACAACCGGAATTCCATCAAGAAGCAAAAAGACCTCTCGGCTAAAGAAATTATGATCGGACAGTGCATTAAAGCGCGGATCGCCGAGCGCTTCAATTTGGCGATTGCCTAAAAATAACAAGGAAACGGAAAAGTCTGCGCCGAGCGATTTCAATCCCGCTGTTAACGATTGGATGCGCAATAATGGATCGAGTACTTTAAAGCGTGGCTCTCGATCATAGATCGATTTCAGCCCATCTCGCCACTCCGATAAATTCGCCATAACGCCTCTTCCTTCTCTAAAAATGATGGGGTATAGTGTAACGCAGAACGGGCTGACGCCTCAACGAGATCCGCACGTTTACGCCGAATCTTGTCTTATAACAATAACTCAGACACCCCAAAAAGGATCCTATGGAAGCGGATATTATCGCCCTACTCACCCTCGTCGCAATGATTGCTGGAACCATCGATGCCATTGCGGGCGGAGGCGGATTACTCACCCTTCCTGCCCTTATGATTGCAGGACTCCCACCGATTAACGCCATCGCCACCAATAAACTCCAAGCAACGGCGGGCTCCTTCTCCGCCACGGTCGCTTTTGCACGCCGTAAACTGATCAATTGGAAAAAGGGAATCCCGATCGCGCTCCTTGCCTTTAGTGGCGGCATGCTCGGCGCCAATCTCATTAGCCAAATCCCGCAAGAATATTTGAAAGCCGCAGCACCAATCCTGCTTCTAGTGATCGCAACCTACTTTATCTTTTCACCCAAATTTACCGACGTTGAGCGAAAACCCAAAATGCCGCGCCTCCTGTTTCTTTTCACCTTTGTGCCCCTCATTGGTTTTTATGATGGCGTCTTTGGTCCGGGAACCGGCTCGTTTTATATCGTCGCGTTTGTCGCCCTTCAAGGCCACGGTTTATTGAGCGCCAATGCCTACACAAAACTTGCCAATTTCTCTTGTAATCTCGGATCGCTTCTTGTCTTTTTATTTCACGGCAACGCCTATTTTGTGATCGCGCTCTGCATGGCGGTGGGCGCTTTTGTCGGCGCGCAAATTGGTAGCCGCTTTGCGGTTCGCTTTGGCGCACGGTTAATTAAACCCCTTCTTATTATCTTAAGCACCATTATGGCAATTAAACTGCTGCTCGACCCAACAAACCCGCTGATTCAGCTCATTCAAGGCTAATCCTAAGATATTTTCAGCAGATTCGATCACTTCAGGCTATAATGTCTATTAACTCAATCGTCTACATATGTAGTCAATTGAGCCATGCAAAATAAATTTTAGACAGAATAACCCCTAAGGAGATCAGTCCCATGAAGCGATTGATAGCACTATTTTCCACCTTATGCCTACTCACATTGTCGCCTGCCCTTGCGAAAAAGCTCAATGTGGTCACCAGTTTTTCCATCTTAAATGACATTACCGAAACCATCGGCGGCGAGCGCATTCAGAGCAAAGCGATCATTGGTGCCAATCAAAATGCCCACACCTACGAGCCAACGCCTTATGATTTTATCGATCTTAAAAAAGCCGATCTTTTCATTATTAATGGACTGCACTTTGAAGGCTGGTTAACCCGCACCGTCGATGCCTCTGGCTTTAATGGCGTGCTATTGGACGTGAGCCCTGCTATCACCCCACTTCCTGCCGACCCCGATCATCAGCACGAACATGATGATCATGACCATTCTGGACACCACGATGATCACGATGGACATGCCGCTCACGATCACGAAAATCATAATCATGACCACGCGCATCACGACCATGAACATGGCGAGTTTGACCCCCATATCTGGCAAAGCCCGCTCAATGTGATCAAGATGGCCGATGCCATTAAAAATGAGCTGATTACCCTCGACCCTGAAGGCAAAGCCCACTATGAGGCCAATTTCGACGATTATCAAAAAGAACTACTAGCCCTTGATAAATGGACGCGAGATAGCCTTAAAGCTAAATCAAACAGAGCGCCCCACTTCCTTATTTTGCACAATAGCTTCCAATATTTTGAGCATGAATATGGCGTTCATTTCCACACCTTGATGAATTCTCATTTTGCGGGCGAACCCTCCGCCGGTGATTTAGCGGAAACGATGACGCTCATTAAAAAGAACAATATCACCACGCTCTTTTTTGAAAACATTGAAGCCTCGCGCCTGCTTAAAAATCTGATGGAAGATCTCAAGCTCAAAAATGGCGGCATCCTCTATTCTGATGCCCTCACCAAAGATAATACAGCCAATAGCTATATCAAGCTCTTCAGACGCAATGTGGAAACCATGTTAAACTCAATCGATTAGCTTACCATCAAGCAAGATAGCTTAGCGTAAAAATGCGTGATCTCAATCAGTCGAAATCACGCGTTTTCTATGATAAAATATCAAACTTTGAATTTATAAATTTACACTATCAGAAAGGCCAGAATAGATATGTCAGAAAGTACCATTCGCACTAATTTTATTCGTCAAATTATTGATCAGGATTTAGCTAGTGGAAAATACCAGCAACCCTCTGATATCCACACCCGTTTCCCCCCTGAACCGAATGGCTATCTACACATTGGTCACGCGAAATCGATCTGTTTAAACTTCGGAATTGCGCGCGATTACGGTGGAAAATGCAACCTTCGCTTTGACGACACCAACCCAACGAAAGAAGAGATCGAGTTTGTTGAGTCGATCAAAAAGGACGTGGAGTGGCTTGGCTTTAAGTGGGACAATCTATTCTATGCATCCGATTATTTTGAGAAATTTTATGACGCGGCAGTCACCCTCATTAAAAAAGGGCTTGCCTATGTTGATGACAGCAGTGCAGACGAGCTTCGTGCAATGCGCGGAACGTTAACTGAGCCGGGCAAAAACTCTCCCTATCGTGAACGTTCGATCGAAGAAAACCTCGATCTGTTTGAGCGTATGCGTAACGGCGAATTTGAAGATGGCGCTAAAATTTTACGCGCCAAAATCGATATGAGCGCACCCAACATGAATCTTCGTGACCCTGCAATCTATCGTATTCGCCATGAAGACCATCACCAAACCGGCGACAAATGGTGCATCTATCCGATGTATGACTTCGCGCACAGCTTAAGCGATGCGTTTGAAGGCATTACTCACTCGATTTGTACGCTTGAGTTTGAAGATCACCGCGTTTTATATGATTGGTTTGTGGAGCATTGCGACGTTGAGCATACCCCGCATCAGTATGAGTTTTCACGCTTAAACTTAGAGTATACCGTGACCTCAAAACGCCGTTTAACCCAGCTCGTTGCGGAAGGTCACGTGGACGGCTGGGACGATCCTCGCATGCCAACCATCGCGGGATTACGTCGCCGCGGCTGTCCTCCTGAAGCGCTTCACCTTTTCTGTGATCGCATTGGGGTAACCAAATCGGAAAACTACATCGAAGTGCAACAGCTCGATCAAGCAATGCGCGATGTATTAAACGAACAAGCCGATCGCCGTATGGCGGTTATGGATCCCATTAAAGTCACCTTAACCAACGTTGAGGCGGACGAAATGGTGAGCGTCCCCAATCATCCGCAACAAGAAGAGCGCGGCCGCCGTGAGATCCTCTTTAGTAATGAGATTTTCATTGAGCGCGCGGACTTTAGAGAAGAAGCCAACAAACACTACAAACGTTTAGTCTTAGGCAAATATACTCGTCTACGCGGTGCCTATATCATTAAAGCCACAGACGTTGTGAAAGACGAAAATGGCGAGGTGATCGAAGTGATTGCTGAAATCGTTCCCGGCTCGCTCGGTAAAAACGTTGAAGGCGTTAAAGCGCGCGGCGTGATCCAATGGGTTACTTGTAAAACCGCTGTTGATGCAACGATCAACGAATATAATCGTCTCTTTACCGTGACCAATCCTGCCGGTGAAGAGGGCGATATGCTCGACTACATCGCCGATGATTCATTGGTGGTGAAAACAGCGAAAGTTGAACCCGAACTTGCCAAATCAGAAGCGCAAGTTCCGTATCAATTTGAGCGCATTGCTTACTTCACCCGTGACTCAAAAGCCGGTGACGCACTTGTCTTTAACCGCATTGTGACGCTTAAAGATAGTTTCGGAGAATAAGTCTGGATGAACGAAATTATTGAATATTCCCCCTCGTTACTCGAGGGGTTTTTCCTTACCATCACCCTCGGCATTACCTCGTTTTTGGCAGCGCTTTTTTTTGGTTTAGGGGCGGCATTTCTCTCCTTTAGCCAATCAAAAACGCTTCGTTTTACCATTAGCAGTTACACCACGATCATTCGCGGTATCCCGGATCTTGTGCTTATTTTCCTCTTCTTTTACGGGATTCAGGAATTATTAAACTGGATTACGGGACTGGTCGGTACGAGAAATATCTTTCTCACCCCCTTTATTTCGGGCGTAATTACGATCGGCTTTTATTTTGGCGCCTTTATTACCGAAACGTTTCGTGGGGCGATTTTAGCCGTTCCGAAAGGCCAAGTGGAAGCCTCTGTCGCGCTCGGTATGCCTAAAAATCACATTTATCGCCGCATTTTATTCCCTCAAGCGATGCGTTTTGCACTGCCGGGCTTAAGCAATAACTGGCTGGTACTTCTTAAAACAACGGCACTTGTTTCACTCATTGGACTGCAAGATCTTGTCTTTATGGCCAATAATGCGGGGAAAGCAACGCGTTTGACCTTTAACTTTTATATGGTAGCGAGCATCGGATTCCTCCTTTTTACGAGTCTTTCGATCTTAGTGATTCGCCTTTTAGAGCGTCGTTACAGCCTCGGATTTAGTACAGAGGTGTCGATATGAGTACGATGATTGACCGTTTTCCGGAGCTTCTAGAAGCCATCTGGCTCACCATTCAGCTCACCTTTATCTCATCGATTGCCGGCCTCTTACTTGCGGTACCGCTCTCGATTTTAGCGCTCTCAAAACGCAAATGGATTCATCTGCCGATTGATGCCTACAGCTATTTCTTCCGCGGCACGCCACTTCTTGTCCAGATCTATATTCTCTACTTTGGACTCGGGCAGTTTGAAGCGATTCGCGACATTGAATGGCTCTGGGATAATATTTTAAGCGAGCCGTACGCCTGTGCGCTTGTAGCGTTTTCACTCAATACCGCCGCCTACTCCTTAGAGATTTTTAAAGGCTCGATCAAAAACACGCCTAAAGGGGAGATCGAGGCCGGGATGGCTTTTGGTATGAGCAAATTCACGCTCTTCCGCCGCATTATTTTCCCGTCAGGCTTCAGACGCGCCCTTCCCGCTTATGGGAACGAGGTGATCTTTATGCTACACGGAACGGCGCAAGCTTCTGCCATCACGCTAGTGGATATTTTAGGATTTGCGAAACAGGTACATTACCAAACCTTTGCGGTATTTACCCCATTTTTAATCGCCGCAGCGCTCTATATCGCCATCACCTTTGTGCTCGTCTTTATCTTTAGAAAATGCGAGAAACGTTGGTTGGCCTATTTAGGACCGCAACGCTAAAAATTCGCGTTCAATATAAAATATTAGATATTGAATCAAAAAAAACCTGCAGTGTACTTCCCATAGTAAGAAGTTCCTGCAGGTTTTTTCTTGTCTGCTATACGCTCATTTTATTGCTTGGTTTATTGCTTGCTTTATTTCTGAGAATTCAATTCAAAACGCCCCATAAACTCCGCAAATTGTGCTTCGCTATTAAGTTGGCTTGCAAAGAAATTTTCGATACTCACGCGGCGGGAATCCCCCTCAATGGTGAGAAAAACAATGCGATCTACTCTTGTTTCCATCTCGCCAAAAACGCCGTTACGATCAAGTTTAGTCATCTCATCGAGAACCGTTTCATAAAAAAGCATCTCAAAGCCGTTAAAATCCTCGACAGTCTTGTTGACTAAAAACTGATTGAGCTCGAGCATCGCGGGAAATTGCAGATTACTACTATTGTAGACCCACGCTTCCGGTTGCCAGCGGAGTTTAAGGCGATCCATCGGCGCGATCTCCCCATATTTCGCTTCCGTTTCACTAATAAGCGCAGCAAGCGATTCTTCGGTATTAATGGCGATATAGAGCGATTCTAAAAAAGAGTCCGCCACGAGCGCAATCCCATAGATTGCCTCCCCTTCCATCAGCGGCAATAGGCGCTCCATATCCTCTTTGATCGCTTTATTAAGTTTCACTGCAAAACTGCGCATCGCGGCTTCCATGATGATTTTTCTCTCCTTTTGATCTGATCCATTAATGGACAAATTCATGGGCGTAATAATCCATTGCACTTTTTAAGTTGCATGCAACATACTACTGTGATAAAAATGGTGTTAAATAATAATTAAACGAGGAGAATTTACCGCGGATTACAGATCCACTCAAATTGCTCTAAAAGCTCAGCACCTTCCCAATCGTCACGACTTTTAGATTCCTGCGTAATCAGCATGTTCGCCGTATTGATGATATGTCTTTCCATCTCAATGCCCGCTTGAACGGCATCTTTCGTAAGAATCGCCTCATGGAGCGCTTTATGATCATTAAACGCATCCATGCAAGAACGTGAATGAGGAATCGTGCTTGGCCCCGTGAGAAGTACGGTGTTTCGCGTGTTTTCAATAATGGTAAGCGCACGCCCAATGCCTGAAGCCTTTAAGATCGCCAAATGGTACTCTTTATCGGCTTCTAACGTCGCTTTTGCATCATCAGATTCAGCGGCGACCTGAAACTTCTCAAACGCCTCTTTGATGAGCACTAAATCGTCGTCACTGCGGGAGGTTGCCGTTTTACGAATCATCGGCACTTCAAGCATTAGACGAATTTGAAAGGACTCAATTAATCCCTGCAACGATGTAGGCAAAATGCGAATCCCACGATTCTTTTCTACTCGCACCAGACCAATATTTGCAAGCTGTTGCGCCGCCTCACGAATGGGCGTCCGTGACACACCGATCCATTCCCCAATTTCGGTCGCTGAGTAGAGTTTCCCGGGTTTTAGCACATTGTTCATGATCGCCTCACGAATGAGGGTAAACGCCTGATCGGATAAATTCTCAATTTTTTTTAATTTTTTCATATTAGTGTCATCATCTAAAGGAGTTAATTGTGGCAACAATCAAGTATGCGATTATTGGAGGCGGGATCAATGGGCTAGCCGTTGCACGGCAACTTTTGCTCGATTACCCGGAGGCGAAGGTCTCTCTCTTTGAGAAAGAATCGAGCGTTGCACAACACCAGTCAAGCCATAACTCGGGCGTGGTTCATGCAGGATTATATTATGCAAAAGGCAGTCTAAAAGCAAAATTATGTCGCCGAGGCGTGACGCTAGTGCGAGAGTACTGCGCGGCCAACGACCTTCCTTATGATGAGTGTGGTAAATTAGTGGTGGCTCTTAATGAGGTGGAGAAAGAGCGTCTGCTTGCGATCTACCAAAAGGCGAGCGACAACGGCGTTCCCGGTATAAAAATGCTCTATGATGATGAGATTCGCGAGGTTGAGCCCAATTGTATCGGCATTGCGGCACTTCACTCGCCTGAAACCGCCATTGTGAGCTACGAGAAGATCGCCAAACGCATTGCCGCTGAGATTATTGAACGTGGCGGTGAAATCCATCTCTCAAGCCCAGTCAAATCCCTTGAAAATCGTGATGGCACCATTCATGTGATGATCGATAAAGAAAATGGCACCATCGAACACCCTGAAACCTTCGATTACGCCGTAACCTGCGCCGGATTGCAATCCGATCGATTAGCGGTCAATTCGGGCGATATCGGCACACCTAAAATCGTTCCCTTCTTTGGTCAGTATTTTGTCCTTGATGACGCGCACACGGGCGAAGTTAAAGGCTTAATCTATCCCGTTCCCGATCCGAAATACCCTTTCTTAGGCGTGCACTTTACTAAACGGATCGATGGAAAAATGACGATCGGCCCCAATGCCTTTCTCTCAAAAGCCCGGGAAAATTACGATGGAAAAGGCTGCAATCTCAAAGATATGTTCGATTACGCCACCTTCCCCGGTTTTTGGCGCTTTGCTCTTAAAAACGTTCCGGCAGCGATGCGCGAGGTAAAAACTGTGCTCAGCACCAAGCAATTTGTAAGTGAAGCGGTGAAATATGTGCCCTCGTTAAGCGGTATGAAGGTTTATCCGGCAACTCGCGGTATTCGCGCGCAAGCGATGGAGAAAGATGGCTCACTCGTCGATGATTTCGTGATTCGCCGGGATGGCAACATCATCCATATTCGTAACGCTCCGTCCCCAGGTGCGACCTCATCGCTTGCCATTGCAGAACACATTGTACGCGATGTGATGCAGGAATCGAATGAGTCCTAAAATCCAATACAAGCCCGATTATTCTGAGTGACGACCCCATTCCCCAGAATCAGATTGCCTCAGAATTCTCGGCACTTAAATAATGAGTCCGAACTCAACTCTCTTGACAGCGCCTGCTTCGCCTCCTTGAAGCAATTCCCGCTAACAAGAGCTTACTCGGAAGAGGTATAGTGAAACCGTGCGAAACTCCATTCACCGGTTAAAACTATTTAAAATCGCCTCTTCCTCTTTTTTTGATAATTGCGGTATGATAGAGCACACCTCGTTGATTCTTCGATTGATTCTTTACCTTCTCTCTTAGCCCGCACCATGCCTATCAAAATAAAGCCGCTCCTCCGCGTTACGCTCTACGCATTGATTCTCATTACCCTCTTACTTTTGATCGGCGCGAGCTACTATTTCCGTGATCGAATTCGCTTAATTCCGAGCTTTTGGGAGCGCAGCCACGCCCTTGTCAGCCATGATAAAAACGCCTCTAAAGAGACACTCGAAACATCCCTACGACAGCGCGCGGATGAGGCGTATCAATATGCTTTAGTCCATCAATTTGATCTTGAACACGCCGTCTTAATTAACTTTTCGATCCATTCAGGGGCCAATCGTTTTTTTGTGTGGGATTTTACCGAGCAAACACCCATTATCGAGAGTTTAGTCGCCCATGGATATGGCGCGCCGGGATTTGAGAGCACCAATCAATCGATCACTTTTAGCAATACGCCGGATAGTTACGCCTCCTCTCTTGGAAAATATCGCCTTGGTGAGCGCTCATGGAGCCGTTGGGGCATCAATATTCATTATAAAATGCATGGACTGGAACCCTCCAACGATAACGCGTTTCGCCGCTATATTGTGCTCCACTCATTTGATAAAATCCCCTCTGAGGAAACCTTTCCGAAATATCTTCCTATGGGCTATAGTCAAGGATGTCCGGTGATTAGCGATGAGGCAATGCGCCGTGTTGATGCGCTCCTTCAAACGAAGACCAAACCGGTGCTCCTCTGGATCTATATTGATGAACCCTAACGGCTTTTAAAGGACTATTTAAAGGACTATTCCTACGATGCGACAACTGATTAAACTGATTAATACCGCCCTCTTCTCATTCACCGCTTTGATGCTTTTAAATGCTTGCAGTGAGCCACAGGATAATTATTACCCGCAGAAAGTTAAACAAAAAGAGGAGATGGAGCGCCGCATCCATGAAAGTAGCGAGCTTCATCAAAAACAGCTCGATAAAGCGAATGAACTGCTTAAATATGAAGCGTTAGACAACGAATAACTTATTAAAAATCAGACACAAAAAGCCTTACTTCTCGGCAGAATCATCGTAAAATCGTAAATTCTGCTAAAAGTAAGGCTTATTTTTTATAAAACTAATACTTATGAGGCTACTACCGCCATCCTATCAAATCGATTATTCGTAGAAGCGACCGCGTTGACGGAGAAGCTCACGATTTAAGTTCGGGTTTTTCTCAAATGCGGCACGGCCATGCAACCAGAATTCGTTATTAAGAACCACTAAGCTGCCAACGGGAAGTTCAAGCTCGACCACGCTTTTATCCGATTCCATCGATTGTGAGAGCGATTTTAAGAATTTCGCTTCTTCAATAGTGCCAGGATAGGCAAACTGGTCGATAAAGCAGATGCATGGGCGATTATTTTTATTAAAGAAGAGCTGGCGTCGAACCTCTTCCTGAACATTTTTACTTGGCGGTGCAATGTATTGGAATTTGTGTGATCCAAGTGGGCTACTGGTGAATTTCTCAAGCTCTGCCCAATCATCTAAGTGAAGCAGACGGCTCTCGCCTCCCACCGCATTCTCTTCAACCATTTTCATCATCAATAACCAATCGGTCGGCTCGCTCACGAACGTTCCATCGGTATGAAGAGTAAAGAGACGATACGCTTGACGCAGGTACGAGTCACTATCATCGGTATCACGTACGGTAAAACGCGCGTAATATTTGCCGGTCATCGAGTCAAAGTTTGAGATTCCCACAAGATGCGCAATCGCCGTGGAGAAAATCACATATTCGCTTGTGCAATCGGTCACGCCTTCAACGCCAATGGTAAATCCACCGGTGTCGCGATCATTGACGATATCGCGAAGAATATTCCCAAAATCACTGCCTGCCGCCTCATCTAAATAGGAAGCGATGACTTGACGCTCATACGGCGTATATTCAAGGCGCTGAACCTCGATATTCTCCTCACGAACGCGGTTATAAAATGTCTCAAGCACTGATTTTGCAAGAGTGATGTTGTGAATGCGTTTTGATTGGGGGTTTAACGCAATTTCAAAGCGATCATTTTTCTGTAAAAACGTAGACATATCCTCTTCTCCTACCTTAATTTTAATTGTTCTCTATTGTAAATGTACTTTATTGGCTTATCTATTTTAAGCAACAAAAAAACCAGTAACGAGAGCTCCACTCCATTGAGCGGAACGCGTTACTGGTTTTGGTATCCTGTTAGCTGCCGGCGGGCAGTCTCAGATAACTAAGCAGTCGCTTAATTGTGTTTATTGCTTATGTGTCTGTTTGATATCGTCTCTAAGAAGGCTCGCACCATGGGTGATATGGCCGACTTCTCTCTGAGATATCGTGTTAAGTTGAATGTAGCATGCAACTAAAATAAAAGCCAATCTTTTTTTAATCGTTTTTAATTTTAGCGGGAGAGTCCGTGAAATTGATGCTCCAAATCTTTCACCGCCGCCACAAGCGCGCTCGCCGCTTTGCCTTTGTAATAGACTTGAATCATCTCAATTAAGGTCTGCGTGCCATCCAATAGACTGTGTCCTTTCAAAAGACGCTTCATAAAATCGCGCCCAAGCTCGGTCACTAAAGTGCATTCCGCATCGACAATCACGCCATACTTTTTATCCACTTCAGCGGTAATGGTCATCGAATCATACAAATTTTTTGCCGCCATGCCTTGAGGCAGACGCGCATACCCTGCTATAAAAATGGTCGCTTCGCTTAACATCGTGACCTCTCCTCATCTTTTGTTGTGTTTAATTTTGATTTTTAACTTAAATCGCCAATGACAGATCGCTGCATAACCTATCATCCACTCCGTGCGATAACGCCGTTTATCATAGCATTAAGCGTGAGAAAAAGACGGTTAAAACCTGCATTCAAAGAAGATCGTTTCGCCCTATTGCAATCGCTCTGAAATGGCGGTATAACTAATAAAGGTTTTTCAAACCGATTTTTTATCCCATCTTTTTCTACTGGAGAGAGCATGAAACCGAGCAGACACTCTACACAGCGTATCAACATTGCACATTTAGCTGCGAATGTTTGTTGCTGTTGCTGCCCTATTTCACGCTCGTGTTAATCCAACCGATTGCCCTCTAAAACACTCTCGTTTTATTTCCAATTTTTCAATTTTTTAATTTAAGCATCAGGGACGATTTTCGCAGATAGCGTATGGCATCATCTTAAATAAGGTGTGCTTTTTCTGTTGTCTGTGCATTTATCTCAAGAGATACCCTCGCCCCATTTAAGGAGTTTATTATGAATGCAATAAACGGCGATACCTCGATCTTTTCGGGCGCCTTTTTTGAACACTTTCTCGTTATTACTCACTGGCAGACGCTGGTGTGGTTTCTATTCCTGCTCGTCGGTTTTTTCATCATTCACCGTATGGGAAAACATAAAAAAAGCTTTTTCATGCGCATGATGGTGGGATTAATCCTCGGGATTGCACTCGGGTTTTCGCTTCAACTGCTGGAAGGAATGCCGGAAAACTCCACCACCGCTCTTAAAGAAACGGCGCTCTGGTACGGACTTTTTGGGCGAAGTTTTATCTCGCTCATTCGGATGCTCGTTATTCCCCTTGTGTTTGTATCGATTCTAAAAGTGGTGCTCGATTTTGCTGCAGAGAAATATCTCTCTAAAATCGCAACGCGTGGGATCTTTTGGCTGCTCTTTACCACAGGACTTGCTGCCATTGTCGGAATGCTGCTTGCCAATATTTTAGGGCTTGGGCAAGGGGGCGTGGAGGTGACGCAATCGGCCGTTATTCGCGAACAATCGAACATCGTCAATATTTTAGTCGGCCTCATTCCAAGCAATATTATCACCGCAATGCACACCAATAACGTGGTGGGACTGGTGATCTTCTCGGCGCTTTTAGGCGTTGCGGCAAATAAAGTGGAGCGAAAACTGCCCGAAGAGATTGCGCTCTTTAAATCCTTTATTAACGCACTGCACCGCATTGTGATGAGCGTCACCTCGATGATTATCAAATTGATGCCCTACGCGATTATCGCTCTTTTAGCCGGTACGGTGATGAGTAATGGGATTCCTGCGATTATCAATGTTTCGAGCTTTATTGTGGCGATCTACGCCGCAACCCTTATTATGATTTTAATTCATATTTTACTGGTGATGATGCACGGTCTTTCGCCGGTTACCTTTATTAAAAAAGCGCGCGATACATGGGTGATGGCTTTTTCGAGCCGCTCGTCAATGGGAACGCTCCCGATGTCCATTGCGACTTTAACCGAGCGCATGGGCGTTTCAAGCGGAACGGCGAATCTTATTCCTTCACTTGGGGCAACCATGGGCATGAACGGTTGTGCCGGATTTTTCCCCGCGCTCCTGGTGATGATGGTAGCGAACATGATCGGCATTGAGATGAATCTTCAATTTTACATCATGCTCTTAATCGTTGTGGTGATTGGTTCCATCGGCGTTGCAGGGATTCCGGGGACGGCGACCATTGCCGCAACCATCTCGCTTTCAGGAATGGGACTTGGGGAATATTTCCCCTTAATCGGTATGGTGCTTGCGATCGATCCTATTATCGATATGGGCCGCACCCTTGCAAACGTTTCCGGCGCGATGACGGCAGCGCTCATCACCGATAAGGAAGTGGGCATGCTCGATGAGAATACCTACAATAATCCGGACGCGGAAATTCGTTCTGATGAGGATCTTGCGATCTAAAAAAGACGCAGATCAAAGAGATCTCAAAAAATGAAAAGAAAAGGCGAGCCTGAGTGCTTGCCTTTTTAATGCGTGATCTCAAGGGATTTGACGCGCTTTTGCTTTTGTAATTCGTTTGGAGGATACGCAAATTTCGTATATAATGAAACATTAATTTTTCTAGTGTCAATGAGGGTTATAAACGTGATTGATCCGCGATTATTCAGGGATGAGATAGATTTAGTTGTTAGCGAATTAGCAAAACGAGGTGAAAGCGTTAACAAAGAGGAATATCTTCAGCTTGAGAGTGAACGTCGCTCACTGCAAATGGAAGTTGAATCTCTCCAAAGCGAACGCAATAGCAGTGCAAAATCGATCGGGAAAGCAAAAGCCCAAGGCAATGATATTGAGCCATTACTCGCAGCGGTTGCGGATCTTGGTGAAAAACTTGAAGCGTCAAAAACTAAACTTGACGACGTTCAAGCAAAACTCAACGCCATTCATTTGTCACTGCCAAATCTTCCTCACGCATCGGTTCCTGTTGGAAAAGATGAAGCGGAAAACCGTGAAGAGAAACGCTGGGGTACCCCACGCGAATTTAGCTTTACGCCCAAAGATCACGTGGATCTGTGTGAAAAACGTGGCTTAAACTTTAAAGCGGCGGCTAAAATCACCGGTTCACGCTTTGTGGTGATGGAAGATAAAATTGCCAAACTTCATCGCGCGCTCGCGCAATTTATGCTCAACACGCATACCACCGAACATGGTTATGTTGAGATGAATGTGCCGGTGATCGTCAATGAAGAGAGCCTTTACGGAACGGCTCAACTGCCTAAATTTAGCGAAGATCTTTTCAATCTTACCGATGAGCGCAATTACTATCTGATTCCCACATCAGAAGTCCCGCTCACCAATCTTGGGCGCGATGAGATCTTTAATGAAGAGGAACTTCCCCTTCAAGTAACCGCGCATAGTATGTGTTTCCGCTCAGAGGCGGGAAGCTACGGTCGCGACACCCGCGGCATGATTCGCCAACATCAATTTGAAAAGGTGGAACTCGTTCACTTTGTGAAACCTGACGATTCATTTGATGCCCTTGAGCGTCTTGTGCGTCACGCTGAAATTATTTTAGAAAAACTCGAGCTCCCCTACCGCCGCATGACCCTTTGCACCGGCGATATGGGTTTCTCAGCAGCGAAAACATATGATTTAGAGGTATGGTTACCCGGTCAAGAGACCTACCGCGAAATTTCATCATGTTCAAACTGTACTGATTTCCAAGCGCGCCGACTCAAAGCCCGTTATAAAAACAGAGAGACCAACAAAAATGAGCTCATCCATACGCTCAATGGCTCTGGCTTAGCGGTGGGCCGCACATTAGTGGCGGTCATTGAAAACTATCAAGAGGAAGATGGCTCGATCCGCGTCCCTGAAGTATTAAAACCCTACATGGGCAATCTTGATTTTATTTAACTGTTGTTAAGGAGATATTTGCAATGGCTTTAATGATTACTGATGAGTGCATTAACTGCGACGTATGTGAACCTGAGTGCCCGAATGAGGCGATCTCAATGGGTCCTGAAATTTATGAAATCGACCCAAACAAATGCACCGAGTGTATCGGTCACTTTGATACCCCACAATGCGTTGAAGTATGCCCGGTTGAATGTATTCCTAAAAACCCAGATCACGTCGAAACTGAAGACGAGCTCATGGTTAAATTTGAGAAGTTACAAGCAGCAAAATAGTGCCCTTGCGGGATAATGCCTCGCATCGATGTTCAATGAGCCGCACCCGATACTGCGAGCGCGATCGTCAGCTAATAAACGATTTCGCGCATGCGCTAAGGGTGCACGCATCATCATTGAATGGAACGCATAGAGCACTCAATGGATCAATATCCCATTAGATCGCGCTGAGATTCATTAACCCTTTGCACGATTGATCGGATATGGATTTATTGATAATTAAACCAATCAATAATGGATGATGGCAGATGAAAATCTGCCTCACTTTTTTTAATTTTGATACAAAATAACGCTCATAGCACAAGTTAATTTGGAGAAAAAATGGCTAGCATAGAAGAGAGTTTAAAGTTAATTGAGCGCGGAGTTGATGAGATTATCTCCGTGGATATGCTTACGGAAAAACTCAAAGAGAACAGACAATTACGGATTAAAGTTGGATTTGACCCCACTGCCCCAGACCTTCACCTTGGGCATACTGTCGTGATCAACAAAATGCGCCATTTCCAAGATCTTGGCCATGAAGTAAACTTCCTGATCGGCGACTTTACCGGTATGATCGGCGACCCCTCTGGAAAAGATGTCACCCGTAAACCGTTAACGCGCGAACAGGTGCTTGAAAACGCCAAAACCTATCAAGAGCAGATCTTTAAAGTGCTCGATCCTGAGCTCACAAAAGTGGTCTTTAACTCAGAGTGGTTAACGGATTTAGGCTCAGCGGGGCTTATTCAATTAGCGTCAAATTACACCGTTGCGCGCATGCTTGAGCGTGATGACTTTGAAAAACGCTACAAATCTCAACAACCGATCGCGGTACACGAATTTATCTATCCGCTTCTTCAAGGATATGACTCAGTACATCTTAAAACCGACGTTGAGATGGGCGGAACCGACCAACGCTTTAACGTCTTAATGGGCCGTGATTTACAGCGCGCTTATGGCATTGAAAAGCCACAATGTGCGATCACGATGCCGCTTCTTGTGGGCTTAGATGGCGTTAATAAAATGTCAAAATCCCTTGGCAACTATGTGGGCGTGGACGAAGCACCGGACAGCATGTTCGGTAAATTGATGTCGATCTCAGATGAACTCATGTGGAACTATTTTGAGCTATTAAGCTTCCGTCCTATGAGCGAAATCGAGCAACTTAAAGCGGACGTTAAAGCGGGTAAAAACCCACGTGACGTGAAATTTGAGCTCTGCCTTGAGATCATCGAGCGCTACCACAGCAAACAAGCGGCGACCGAAGCACATGAAAACTTCATCAATCGTTTCCAAAAAGGAAACCTTCCTGAAAATATCGAAGAAGTGACCGTACAAGCCGATGAAACCGGTTCAATCGGAATTTCAGCAGCGATGCGTGAAGCAGGACTCGTTGCGTCAAATTCTGAAGGCAACCGCATGATTCAAAGCGGCGCGGTGCGCATCGATCAAGAGCGTATTGAAGACCGTTCGATCACGTTAGCGCGCGGTACCAGCGTTATTATCCAAGTGGGTAAACGCCGTATTGCTCAAGTGACCGTTAAATAATTCACGCAAAACGCATTCAAAAAAGGAGAGAGGATGACCTTTGTTGTAACGGATAACTGCATTCAATGTAAATACACCGATTGCGTCGAAGTCTGCCCCGTTGATTGTTTTCACGAAGGGCCGAACTTTTTAGTAATCAATCCTGAAGAGTGTATCGATTGCACCCTATGCGAGCCTGAGTGCCCCGCTGGTGCGATCTTATCAGAAGAAGATCTCTCAGATGAGCAGATGATTTTTCTTGATCTCAATGCAGAGCTAAGCCAATCGTGGCCAGTATTATCCGAGAAGAAAGATCCTCTCCCCGATGCGGAAAAATGGGACGGTGTTCCCAATAAACTGCCGCATCTTGAGCGTTAAATTCCCCTCATCCTTTATCGATTCTAAGGAGACCATGCCCAGATGGGACGTAAACTCACAAAGCAACAACAACGCATTTTAGAGGAACGCCGCCAGGAGCAGCTCGCGTCCGATTGCGAGCATCAATATAAAGGGCGCATCATCTCCCAGCATGGCGCGCACGTCACCTTAGAAGATGAGGCCGGAAATCTTCATAAAGCCAGTTTTCGTCAAAGTCTCGGCGCCATTGTGTGCGGGGACTTTGTCTATTATCAGTTTGAACAAGAGGAGCCGGTGGTTACCACGCGCCTTCCTCGCACCAACATCTTTTCACGCCTCGGATTTGGAGGAAAAGAGAAGATTTTAGCCGCCAATTTAGACCAGATTTTTATTGTGCTTGCACCTGAACCTGAGCCAAGTCCTTCTTTGATTGACCGCTATCTCATCGCAACGCACTATCTTGGCATTCAAACCCATCTACTGGTGAATAAATTTGATCTAATCGAGAATCCCGACCAATGGGATTTTTTGGACGATTATCGCGGACTTGATCTCTCGCTCTATCAAACCTCGATCCACGATCCTGAATCCATCGCTATTTTAAGAGAAGGTTTAAGCCAGAAAACCTCCATCTTTGTGGGGCAATCGGGCGTAGGAAAGTCATCACTCACCAACAAATTAATCCCCGAGCTCAATCTACAGACGCAAAAGATTAATGAGTCCACCGGGCTTGGCAATCACACCACATCGAGCACCACGCTCTATCATCTACCCGAAAAGAATACCTTTTTAATCGATTCTCCGGGTGTACGCAGCTTTAATATCGAGCATCTACCGGTCTCAGCGATTGATGATGGCTTCCCTGAAATTGCACCGCTAACGCACCAATGTAAATTTAGTAATTGTCGCCATCTGCAAGACCCGCATTGCGCCGTCAAAGATGCCCTTGAACGAGGCGATATTACCGAGCGCCGTGTTGAGAGCTATATGCAGATTCTAGCGAGCTTAAAAGAGGCGTAAATCGCCCCAAAACATACCCCAAACACAAAAGCCCAGAGATATGGTCTAACTACTCCCTCTGGGCTTTTTATTCTAGGCAATAAAAAAGCAGACACTCATAAGAAAATGAGGTCTGCTTTTCTTTAACGTTTTTAACGATCAATTACGCTAAAAACTGTAGTAGGAATGCACCATAGCCCGTTAAGATTAAGATACAGAGAAGGTTTAATACGCCCCCTGCTTTCATCATATCGCGCTGTTTTAAGTGGCCCGTACCAAACACAATGGCATTCGGCGGCGTTGCGATCGGGAGCATAAACGCACACGATGCACCAAGACCAATCATTAACACTAACGCCTCTGGCGGCATATTCATCTCAATGGCGATCGAGGCAAATACAGGCACTAAAAGCGCTGCAGATGCGGTATTACTGGTAAATTCCGTTAATACGATAATAAACGCAACCACGATGAAGATCACCAGAAGTTTCGGCGAACCGCCAAAGATATCCGCAACGGTTTGACCTAAGATTTTCGATGCGCCTGATTCCCCTAATACCGCGGATAAGGTTAATCCACCACCAAAGAGGAAGAGAACGCCCCAGTCGGTGCTATCTGAAATTTGTTTCCATGATGCAAGGCCTAAGAACGCCACCGCAATCGCACACGCAACCGCCACAAAGGTATCGGGCGAGGTGATGCCGAAGGTATCTTTAATCCAGCCCCCTGCAATCCATGCACCCGCCGTTACAACGAATACAATCGCCGCTAAAACACGCGCGCTCGTCCATGGAATTTGTTCATCGGTGATCTCAACTTTATAGTTAAGACGCGGTTTAAAAACGAAATAGAGAACGGCAAACATTACCGGCATCAATAAAATCATCATCGGCAAACCGACTTTAAACCAATCGTTAAAGCTATAACCTAACTCTTTTGCCGCAATGGCGTTTGGGGGAGAACCGACGAGCGTTCCAAGCCCACCGATACTCGCTGAATAGGCGATCCCTAAGAGGATAAAGATAAAGGTGCCGCGATCTTTAGAGAAATCAAGATTACTCATGATTCCAAGAGCGAGCGGAAGCATCATCGCCGCCGTTGCGGTATTACTAATCCACATAGAAAGCACAGCCGTCACAAGGAAAAGCGAGGTCACTGTGACCCCTAAGTGCCCGCCTGAAATCTTAATCATAAAGAGCGCAATTTTGCGGTCAAGGCGTTGTACGTGAAGCGCTGTCGCAAGCGCAAATCCTCCAAAGAAGAGGAAAATAATCGGGTCTGCAAACCGAGATAATGCAACCTTGGTGGTAAATCCATCCCCACTAAATAACACCACTGCTGCCACCGGCACAATGAGCGCTGTAATCGTGACGTGAACCACTTCCGTCAACCAAAGCGCGCCGATAAATACAAGCAGAATAAGCCCTTTCTTCTCTTTTGTAGGATACGAATCAGGCAAAACATAATGGTAAATCGCAAAGCAAATCGCAATGATTACGAGCGTCGAAATAACGCCACGCAATGCACCGCTCGGTGATACTTCACCCTGGTTATCGGTCACTTGCTCTTTTTGTGCTTCAACCGCAGCCATAATGAACTCCCTTTCTAAAAGTAGTTATAATTATTCAAATAATGAACGAACGGAAATCCCTTATTCATTCAACAAAAGTAGTCAGTTATAAGGGATTTTTAACTTTAATGCAACGATCAAAAATTACCCACATCACAAATATCGTTCCATGTTATTGGCCACAGTAGGCTTCTTCGTCCCATTTTCTCTATAGCTATCATCAGATTATCAGAGTGAGAAACGACTTTCAAAACTCTTCACAGCCCAATTCGAATTATCTGCAATGAGTTAAAATTGAATAATATTTACGCAATCGATACCTATCAATCTCGCTTAAGCCTGTAAAATCATCGCATTAATGAATCCTAAAACAAAAATAGAGCGTCAATTTATCGGGTTACTCCCTTAAATCGACACTCTATTTTATTGACTCAAAACAGATTCAAACTCTTTTTATTTGCAATAAATCCTATATTTGCTCAACTTTTATAGATTTGTGCGCATTCGATTCATCGTTTAGAGTCTTTTATTTTATCCATTAATCTTTTCTATACTTAAGCGATCATTACACTTATCGATAAAATGATCGCTCTTCTTAACGAAACTTCGATAATTGTGCTTCAAGCGATGAAATCCGTTTGGTGCTCGCCGGATGCGTTGAGAGGAAATCCACATTGGAACTGCCGCTCAGTTGCGCCATCTTCTTCCAGAGCGTAACCGCCGCTTCCGGGTTGTAGCCGGCATTGGCCATCAGCTCTAAACCAATTAGGTCCGCCTCGGTCTCCATCTTGCGTGAAAATGGGAGTGAAAATGCTACTTGCCCCGCCTGCTGAATTAAATCCTCTGCCCCTTGATCTAAGCCCACAATGGCGGCGATCAGAGTAATGCCGGTACTTTTCGCCATCTCTTGGGAGACCTTTTCACGGCTATGCTCGCGCAGAACGTGCGCCATCTCGTGGCCAATAATCGCGGCAAGTTCATCATCGGTGAGTTTTAACTGATCGATAATGCCGGTATAGACCACCATTTTCCCGCCGGGCATGGCAAAGGCGTTCACATCATCGCTCTTGATGACGTTAATTTCCCAGTCATATTTAAGCGCATCGCTTCTAAATTTTGTGGTATGCGGTAAGAGACGATTGAAAATACGATTGACCCGTTTTGCTTGCGCCGATTGATCAAGTTTTCGCTCCTGCTTTGATGCGGTAATCAGCTGCGCATACCCTTCTGCCGCCGATTGATTGACCGCCGCTTCCGGCACCATGGTAAATTGCGCGCGATTCACGCCAACCAATCCGCCCGATGTCGTACTTGCACACCCCGCCAGCACCAATCCCGCCAATAGCGTGGCGATGATCCCCTTTTTCATAGCTCTCTCCTACTCTTAACTCATTTAAATATTCGCAATGGCTTGATTATTACATATTTCAGCTAGCCATTGAGCAATTCTTTTTCCGATAAAATCTCCACACTCGGCAGTGCCTCGAGCCTGCCATAGAGCGCCTCATAATCTCGCGCCCGAACGCTCAATTCCACAAGGCAGATATCGGTAAATTCTTCGCGGACTTTGTTAAATTCAAGCCCATGCAGCGCCTGATTCACCTCATTGGTTGCATCATAGCCGTAACGAAAGATTAGCGGTTTGCCAATAATTTTAGTGACGATCTTCGCATTTTCGATCGCTTTTGCCGCCCCTTCTTGATACGCCGAGACAAGCCCGCCGGTGCCAAGTTTAATCCCGCCAAAATAGCGCACCACAAGCACGATAATATTGGTCAATTCATGGGAATTGATCTGTCCTAAGATCGGTCTTCCTGCCGTGCCGGACGGCTCACCATCATCATTGGCGCGATAATTATCATAGGATTCCCCGAGCATATAGGCCCAGCAAACATGGCGTGAATCGTTGTACTCTTTGCGATAATGCTCCACAAGCTCAAGCGCCGCCGCTTCAGAATCCACAAAATGGGCAAAACTGATAAATCGGCTCCGCTGCTCCACAAATTCCGCTTCTGCCATGCCTGCAATTGTCTTATAGGTATCTTTTATCACGCTCTGCCTTCCTCATTTCATCAAACGCCCATTAAAAAAGCCCTTACCCCTTTAGTTACAAGGCGTAAGAGCTTCTTATTATAACGGCTTAATCTAAAAACGGCATGATGAATCCTTTATCAAGGTTTATCAAGACTCACCAATGCAACCTTTCCTATTTTAGACTGGTTTCCGGCCGATTTTATTCCGACTTATGCGTATTTTGCAATCGCGTTTGCAAGGCGTTTCGCTGCTTCTTCAGCGCCCGCTGCATCGATCGTTGCAAAGGATAAGCGTAGGGTTGAATCATCAGGATCATTCACATAAAACGCGGCACCGGGAACAAATACAACGCCCTCATCAATGGCGATTTTGAGGAGTTTTGTCGCGCTCATGCCATTTTTAAGTTTTGCCCAGAGGAACATTCCGCCCACCGGTTTATTATAGGTAATATGTTCGCCTAAATGCGTATCAAGGGCTTTCATCAACGCGCCGCAACGCTCGCCATAGGCTTTTGAAATCGCTGGAATGCGATCATCCAAACGGCCACTCTCTAGATACGCCGATACGATCAATTGCGATAAAACTGGCGTATGCAGATCCACCGATTGTTTCACCAGCACGATTTTCTCGCGAGTTTTTGGCGCGGCAATGATAAATCCAAGACGAAGGCCGGGGACTAAAATTTTCGAGAATGAAGAGAGATAAACTACATTCTCTTCACCCTTACCTTCCGTTTGCGCGATTTTGTAGAGTGATGGAACACGCTCGCCTTCAAAACGGATTTCGCCGTACGGGTCATCTTCTAAAATCACGAAATTATACTCGATCGCAAGCGCTAAAAGACGTTTACGATTCGCCTCACTCATCGTTGAACCTGATGGATTTGCAAAGGTGGGCACGATATAAAGCGCCTTCACATTTTTCGCCGTTTGCAGGGTTTTCTCAAGGGCATCAAGATCGAGTCCTTCGTCCGATCCTTCCACATCCACCACGTTCGCTCCAACCATTTTAAAGACTTGAATCGCCGCTAAATAGGTGGGTTTTTCAACTAAAATTGTATCGCCTTCATTTAAAAAGGTACGCGCAACGAGGTCGAGTCCTTGCTGAGAACCACTGGTAACCACAACGTGATCGGCATCGGTTTTGATACCGCGTTTTTTCACAAGCTCTGCAATGCCTGAACGAAGCTCAGGTTCCCCGTCGGTGACGCTATATTGATAGGCTGCTACGCCTGACGCTGTCGCGACTTTGAGCGCTTCATTAATGCCCTCTAGGTCAAACATATCTGCCGCGGGAATGCCCCCTGCGAGCGAGATAATGTGCGGCATTTTACTAAATGCCAGAAGCTCACGAACGATTGAGCTTTGAGTCCCTACAACACGATCAGCAAAAAGCGCGTCTAAACCTTCCATTTTATTTCCTTACATTTTATTCATATCGTTATACTATTAAGGATTACCACACAAAATCGAACCCGGCATCAGTGCCCAAAACTCGGCTTTGGTATAATCGCTTTTACTCTTTATTGTGTTCCATTGCGCCAAATAGGTGATCTATGAGTCTTACCGTCTACCATTCCAATCATCTTGATATCTTAAAATCGATCGTCGGACATATTATGATGAACGATCCGCTTGAGAGTCCTTTTGAGAAAGAGTATCTCTTAATCCAGAACTTTGGGATGGCAAAATGGTTGCAGACTGAGATCGCCTCTGAACTTGGAATTTTGACGCAATGTGAGTTTTTGCTTCCGTCTAAAATGCTCAGTAATCTCTGTGACGAACTTCTCGAAAACAGCGAACATTTCCGTCAGAATCTCTCTCAAGATAAACTATTTTGGCCGTTAGTGTCCATTATTTTTAATATTGATCAAAATGATCCCGATTTCGATGCAATTTCCAGTTATATTCGCTGTGACGATCCCGCGCTTCGCTTAAAAAAATCGGTCTCGCTCGCAAAAGAGATCTCGGCGGTATTTGATAAATATATTGTCTATCGTCCCGATTGGATTGCCGCGTGGGATCGAGGTGAAACGGTGGATGAACTCCCGCCCCTCCATGCGATTTGGCAACAAAAACTCTGGCGTGAGGTGATGCGTTTTCTCAATTACCCCACTCACTTTGGAAACATTAAACCGCTCCTTGAGGCGCGCCTTAATGATCCTATCTATATGGAGCCGCTTAAAGCAAAGCTCCCTAAACGCCTCTTTATTATTGGGCTTACCTCACTGCCGCCACTCTTTTTAGACCTATTGATGTGCTTTAAAGAGTATATCGATATCCATCTCTTTTTTAATAATCCATCGCAATTTTATTGGGGCGATGTAACGAAGTATTACACCGAGCTGTCGCTTGGGCGTGAAAATTTCTTCGATGAGAGCGTCAACGACGATATTCTCTCCCCGTTTACCCCAGAAGAGCCCGATGAACATTGGCAAGAATTTGCCGGCCATCCGCTCCTTGCCTCTCTTGGAAAAGTGGGCCGTGATCATCTTAAAATCTTGCAACAATATCCGGAACAGCGTGAGATTGAAGCCTTTAGTGAGCCCGAGCCCACATCCCTCCTGCATCATCTGCAATATACGATTTTCAATCTACTGCCGCCTCACGAAACCGATAAATGGACCTTTGATCCGAGCGATCGCTCCCTTGAAATTCACACCGCCTATAGTCCGCTCCGTGAAATTGAGGCGCTCTACGACCAACTCCTTCATCTATTTAATCAAGACCCGACGCTCAAACCGAGCGAAATTGTGGTGATGACGCCGGATATCGAAAAATATGCGCCGCTCATTGAGGCTGTATTTGGTGAGGGAATGGCCAATCGTCATAACGCGATTCCCTACTCTATTTCCGACATTAGCCTTCGCCATAGTGAGCCGCTACTCGATGGATTTTTAACGCTGCTCACTCTCCCGACGCTCACCTTTAAAACTAGCGAGATTTTACCGCTGCTTAAACTGCCCGAGGTGATGGAAAAATATGGCTTTACCGAACGAGATTTTGATCTCATTAGTTATTGGATTGAAGAGGCATTTATTCGTTTTGGCATTGATGATCATCACCTTGAAAGCCTCGGCTTTGGCGATGATCCGCGCCACACTTGGCTTTGGGGTTTAAAACGGATGCTCCTTGGCTACGCAACCCACGATGAGACACTCATTCACGGGCATATGCCTTATATCGATATTAAGGGAATGGACGCGCTCCTCCTTGGGAAACTCACTGCCTTTATCGATCATCTGATTAAATGGCGTGATGCGCTCACAGCTCCCCGCCCGCTCATTGAGTGGCAAACAATTATTGCCCCGCTTTGGAATGATTTTTTCGCCGATCCTGATCCGCAACAAAGTGGCAGTAGCGATCAAAAACTCACCTTTATCTTAAATGCGTGGAATGAAATTATTGAGGCGGGCATTAAAAGTGGCATTGAGGAAGCCTTTGAGATTGAGACCCTGCGCAGGCTGCTCGAAGAGCGATTAATTGATGAAAAACCGATTCAAAACTTTATCCAAGGGAAGGTCACCTTCTGCTCCTTTGTGCCGATGCGCGCGATCCCCTTTAAAGTGGTGGCGATGATTGGGCTCAATCAGGAAGATTTCCCGAAATCGACGCTCTATCACGATTTTGATCTCATTCAATTTAAGCCATATCCCGGCGACCGGACGCGCCACAGCGATGACCGCTATCTCTTTTTGGAAGCGATGATGTCAGCCTCGGAAAAACTCTATCTAAGCTACATCGGCCACTCCATTCAAGACAATAGCGAACGCCTGCCCTCGCTTTTGATCGATGATCTCTTTAATTATCTCAAGGCGGTGACCATTTTACCGGAGGGAAAAACCCTCGATGAGCTGCTCATTACCCATCACCCGATGGCGCCCTATAATCCCGAGCTCTACCAAGAAGGCGCGCGCAATCAAAGTTTCCAAGATCGTTGGATTCAGCATGCGGAGCGCTCATTTTTAACGCCGACGGAATTTCCACCCTATGATTTTGAGCATTTAACGCTCGGGGAACTTATTCACTTTTACCAAGATCCCACCGCGCATTTTGCGCAAAAACGCCTAGAACTTCGCTCATTGCGTGAACGTTCTATTTTACCGAGCGATGATGAAAACTTCTCCGCGCCCACCGGATTAACCCGCTATATTTATCGCCGAGAAGTGCTCGAGCGCCTTCTTGTCGCGCCTTTTGACGATATGGAGCTAAAGGAGTATGCCTACGGCGAGCTGAAACACTATTACCATCATAAGGGCTATCTGCCAAAATACGCCTTTGAAGATTTTGCGTGGAACGAGCTGATTGCACCCCTTTTAGAGCTTGCGCTTACCATCAAAAAGAGCACCAACCCCATCATCACCGAAAAAGAGATGCGCTATCAGTTAACGCCCCCTTCGCCGATGATCTCAATGCGGGAAGCGCGCGAAAAACTCCATCCTGACGCTCTGCCGAAACCCTCTGAAATTACCCTCTTACTGCCACTTCCCGAACTTAATCAAAAACGAGAGATTTTATGGGACGTCGGTGAAATGAGTCTAAAACGCTCAATCCGCGCCTATTTTTATCACCTTGCTCAATCTCTTTTTGAACAAGATTGCATGACAACGATCTACACTTTAAGTCGCAATCAGGTGAAATCTCATTCGCTGATGCCCCTTGAACTTCCCCATGAAACGCTCGAACATTTTATTGAGGGCTATTATCTTGGCATGAGCTCGCCAATTCCAAGCCTTTCGCCCACCGCGAAGGACCTTGAGCGCATCAAAAATATTTATCTCCTACTTGATGAGAATCAGCTCACTGATTTTAAAGCGATTAATCCTCTCACAAAAGATGATATAACAGACCTATTCAGTCAACATCCGACGCTCTTTGAAGCGTTTCGCCTGCTGAAAAATCTTTTTAGCTACGAAGGACTTGAGCGCAGACTCTATTCCGATGATGATCCGCGGGCGTTACTGCGCTACATTCTCTTCTATCAGCACTACATGATTCCGATTGAAGAGGCGATTAGCGAAGATAAATAGCGGCGCTGACTGTCAATAAATCCATCAATGATTCGCAGAGATTTTTAAAACCCGATATGATCGAGAGGATTTTCTATCCGCAACACGATCTGCAATACTATTTATAAGATAACCTAAAGGAGATGAAACAGGGCATGGCCACCGAACCGAATCCAAGTAAACAGCTCTTAGCGCAACCGAAAAGTCATTATGATTATGATGGGATTTTTGGGCAATGGGTCTGGTTTCCGTGGCAATTTCATCTCGGCCTTGCGGTGCTTGCGTGGCCATTTTTTCTCTGGCTGTTTCCCACCTTTCCCTTTGGCAAAGCCCATCTAAATGCCTTTTATAAAGAGTATGCCGTTTGGATTGCGCTCACCTTATCGCTCATGTGTGCGCTCACGGCACTTTTAAGCTATTCGATGGAAAAAGAGGGATTACGTTCTCGCGGAAAGCGCGGTAAAAAGCGGGTTTCAGCAAAAGAGATCTTAAAGAAAGCATCTCCGACAAAACGCTCGTCGCGCACGAAAAAATAACCCCATTTCCATCATTTAACTCTCTTAATCTTAAGATAAAATAAATCTTCGGCGACTTACCCTTTAAGGCGAAAGTTGGTATGATGAACGCTTTAATAATCAACGCATCTCTAACTGATATCCCAATACCATGATTCAATTGTTGATTGTCAGCGGTCTTTCAGGTTCAGGAAAATCGATCGCTCTGCAAACGCTCGAAGACGAAGGGTTTTACTGTGTCGATAACCTGCCCTTAAGTTTTTTGGAGCTTTTTTTAGATAAGATCACCGAAAATCACAATATGCGTAAACTCGCAATTGGGCTTGATGCTCGTGGTTTCCCGGAAGATCTCGAAGGCTCGGATGATATTCTCAATCGCATTCGCGATAACCCCAATTTCGCCGTCAAACTGCTCTTTTTGCAAGCCTCCAATGAGGTCTTATTAAAGCGATATGGCGCAACCCGGCGAAAACATCCCCTTGCCAATAAACGTCAAGCGCTCCTCGATGCGATTCTCTATGAGCGCACCTTTTTAGAACCGATTTTAAAACGCGCCGATGTCATTCTCGACACCTCGTTTTTAAATGTTCACGAGCTTCGCAGTACCCTAATCTCTCAGCTATTAAATCAGCGTAATCGCCTCATTATTCAGATTCAATCCTTTGGGTTTAAAAATGGTCCGCCCTTAGATGCGGATTTTATGTTTGATGCTCGATGCCTCACCAATCCCCATTGGAATCGTGAACTTCGGGATTTTACTGGACTTGATGAGCCGGTCATCGAATTTTTTAACACCAAAGCGGATATCCTCGATTATTACCAAGACATTCGCCAGTTCTTTTTCAAATGGATTCCCACCATTGAGAAAGGCACGCGCGCTTATCTCTCCATTGCCATCGGCTGTACCGGCGGGCAACATCGCTCCGTCTATCTCGCAAAACGCCTGCACGATGAGCTAAGCGAACACGATTATTTAGTCACTCTCAAACACCGAGAGCTCTCCCGTTAAACTATATAGGAAGGAACCCCCATGGCGACAATTATTGATGGAAAAGCCTTTGCAGCCGATCTTCGTGAAACCCTTAAAACCCAAGTGGCCGAGCTTGAAGCAAAACACTCGATCACGCCCG
Source organism: uncultured Ignatzschineria sp. (assembly GCA_945619025.1). GTDB lineage: Bacteria > Pseudomonadota > Gammaproteobacteria > Cardiobacteriales > Wohlfahrtiimonadaceae > CALZBJ01. Next base: position 67,566 of record CALZBJ010000001.1, read on the forward strand.
GTCTGTCGGTGATTTTAGTGGGCGAAGACCCCGCGAGCCAGGTCTATGTACGCAATAAAGAGAAATTTGCCAAAGAGTGTGGCTTCAATTCAGTCACCTATCGTAAACCAGCGGATATCACCGAAGAAGAGCTCTTAGGCCTGATCGATGATCTCAATAATGATCCAAGCGTTCACGGAATTTTAGTGCAGCTCCCGATCTCAAAACACCTCAATGAAGAGCGCGTGTTAAATAGTATCGATCCGCTTAAAGATGTCGATGGCTTCCACCCGATCAATATCGGCCAGCTCTCCATCGGTAAACCCAATTTAATTCCCTGCACCCCACTTGGCTCACTTCTATTACTGCAAGATAAATTAGGCAAAGACCTTTCTGGCAAACATGCGGTGATCGTTGGACGTTCAAACATCGTTGGCAAACCAATGATGCAGCTGTTACTCTCGCAAAACTGTACGGTAACTGTGGCGCACTCACGCACCAAAAACACTAAAGAGCTCTGCCAAGCGGCGGATATCGTCGTGGCGGCTGTCGGCGTGCCTGAACTTATTAAAGGCGACTGGATCAAAAAAGGCGCAACGGTGATTGATGTGGGCATTAACCGCATTGAAACCGCTGAAGGAAAAACTCGTTTAGTGGGCGACGTTGAATTTGCAGGCGCGAGCGAGAATGCTGAATTTATCACCCCGGTTCCCGGCGGCGTTGGCCCGATGACAATCGCGTGCCTCCTTCGCAATACTGTCACCGCGATGTGCATGCAAAATAAGATCGATGATCCTAACAAACTTTAACCCTTATTTTCAAAAAAGTTTGCTAAAATAGCCGTTATAACGATTACAAAATACCGAGGAGAGCCCTAATCCGCTCTCCTCTTTTTTATCTTCGATTTATTCCATTAAATCTTGTTATTAGGTGAGCATTCCGCAAATTATGTTTGAAAATTTAGGCATTTTTGATATTGAGCATTACGTTTTAGCCGCCCTTGCGATTATTTTAGTCCCCGGCCCCAATTCGATTTTCGTTCTCACCACCGCGATCAAAAAAGGGGTTAAAAAAGGCTATCAGGCTGCGCTTGGCGTCTTTTTGGGGGATTCGCTCATTATGCTTGCGGTCTATATCGGCATTGCGGCTTTTATCAATGAACACCCTGAATTAATGCTTACGCCAATGCGCTACTTTAGTGCCGGATTTCTCTTCTTTTTAGCCGCGCAAATTCTCTATGGCACCTATGGAAAACCTTTCTTAGAGCGCCGTAAACGCTCAAAAACCCCATCAACTGAGACTCCCACCGGCAATCCTAGTAATCCTGGCAATCGCCCAGAACTTCAATTTAAAACCCTTAAAAAAGAGCGTAATCCCTTTCTAAAAGCGGTATTGCTAAGTCTTACCAATCCCAAAGCACTGCTCTTTTTCTTTGTCTTTTTCCATAAATTTATCGACCCCAGTTTCACTCCGACCTATCTTCCCTTTCTTATTTTGGCGTCGATCTTAATGCTCATTAGCGTGAGCTATCTCTCAGCGCTCATTTTTGGCGGATCGGCATTGATGCAATTTGTTAAGGGACACGCGTGGCTTGGAACCGTAGGCAATACATTGGTGGCGCTCATTTTCATGCTCTTTTCGTATCAAATTTTAACGACCCATTTAGTTGTGTAAACGAGCTTAAATTTTGTTAAAAATCATCAAGATAGTCTATTTGCGAAAAACTTGACGCACCTCGTACTCTTTGATGACAAACCTTCCTAAACGTGAATATAATGAATCCTTACCGCTCCCATTCACCCACGTAAAAGGAATTATTCATGAAGACCATTAAGCGCTTGCCTCGCCTCGATGGAAAAATTGGCTGGGTTCGCACCTCGCCCTATCACGATCGCAACAGTCAAACCGCTCGATTTGAGAAGCCCAAAGGCCTTAAATCGCCGTACGATTATGCGATTATTGGCGCGGGATTTACGGGAATATCGCTCGCCATCGAACTTGCGAAACGTGAGCCTGAAGCCTCGATTTTACTGCTAGATGCGCTTCGTGTTGGTGAGGGGAGTTCGGGGAGAAATGCTGGGTTTATTATCGATGTACCGCACACCTTAAAGCTCGATCAAAAGGCGCTGGAAAAGAGCTCGATGATTCACCGCTTAAATCTCTTTGCGATTAAACGGCTCGAATATTATAAAAATCTTGGCAAGATCGAATGCGGCTGGCAACAAGCGGGGAAATATCTCGCGGCCCATGAAGAAAAAAATGAACCGCGTCTTCGCCCCTTTATGACGATGCTCGAAAAGCTCAATCTTCCATTTGAATATATTGAGGGCAACAGACTCAATCAGAGGCTTGGCACGAGCTATTATCGCTCCGCGGTCTATACACCGGACAATATTTTAGTCAATCCCGCGGCGCTCATTCGTGGCATCGCAACGCTCTTACCGGAGAATGTGCATCTATTTGAAGAGACGCCGGTAACCGAAATCGAATATAATTCACCCCATACGCTCTATACTCGCGCGGGACGCTTTTGCGCTCGTGTGATGATCCAAACCAATAGCGGCTATATTGAGGAGCTCGGCAAACTTAAAAATACACTCGTCCCTTGCTTTACCTATGCGAGCCTCACAAAACCGCTTCCTAAAAGTGTCAAGGAGCACTATTTTAACGAAATCAAACCTTGGGGAATTACTTCCGCCCATCCCGCCGGCACTACCGTTCGGTTTACCCATGATGATCGAATTTTTATCCGCAATAAATTTGATTATGAGCCCAAAATGCGGAGCAGCCGAGAGTTTTTAAAATATGCACGCCACATGCACATAAAAAGTTTTAAAGCGCGCTTTCCTTTTTTAGGCAACCCTGATTTTGATTACACTTGGGGCGGACAGGTAACGCTGACTCGCGATCTTACCCCACTCTTTACCAAGCTCGATGATAATGTCTATGCCATTATGAGCTGTAATGGTGTCGGCGTCGCGAGGGGCACCTATCTTGGCTACTATATGGCTGATCTTTTGCACAATATTGAGAGCCCTGAACTGCGCTTTTTAATGAATGAAGGAAAGCGAAAACCGATCCCCATTAAACCGCTTACCTCCATTGGCGCCAACCTTCGCTTTTTTTATGAAGAGTACAGTGCTCAAGGGGATATTTAACGAATTACGTTTCAATTGACATTTAAATAGACAAAATAAAAAGCTAAGCCTCTTTGAAAGACTTAGCTTTTTTAGAATCCATCTAATCGAATATCTGATTATGATTCAGCTTAGTGACTCAAGCTATCAATCTCGCCATTTTTAAGCCATTCCGCCACTTCTTTGGTGTAGTAGCTCACAATCATATCCGCGCCTGCACGTTTAAACCCAATTAAGGTCTCCACCACGATCTGTTTCTCATTGAGAGCGCCGGCTTGTGCGGCAAATTTAATCGCAGCGTATTCACCGCCGACTTGGTAAGAGGCAAGAGGAAGATCGGTGCGCTCACGAAGACGCGCTAAGAGGTCAAGGTACGGTGTGCCGGGTTTAACCATTAAGATATCCGCGCCTTCCGCTTCATCGAGCTCTGCTTCAATCATCGCTTGGCGACCGTTTGCGTAATCCGCTTGGTAGCCGTTACGATTGCCGCTAAGCTCTGAGTTGACCGCTTCACGGAAAGGTCCGTAAAACGCCGATGAGAATTTAATGGCGTGCGCTAAAATGCCCACATGCTCGTAACCCGCTTCATCAAGCGCTTCACGAATCGCGGCCACCTGCCCGTCCATCATCGCTGAAGGGGCTAAAATATCCGCGCCCGCTTTCGCTGCTGTGACCGCTTGTTTGGCTAAATTGGCGATGGTTTTATCATTATCCACGCAACCCTCATGCACGATACCGCAATGGCCGTGCGAGGTGTATTCGCAGAAACAGATATCAGGGATAATCACCATTTCAGGCGCTGTTTCACGGATGGTGCGAATCATGCGCGCAAGTAGGCCATCATCATTCCACGTATCGCTGCCCTCATCATCTTTATGATGCGAAATTCCAAAAGGCATAACGTAACGAATGCCGAGCGCTTTTAGCTCTAAAATCTCTTTGGCAAGATCGGTTTCAGGATAACGATAGATGCCCGGAAGCGTTTGAATCGCGACCTTTTCCTCTAAATTCTCTTCGATAAAGATCGGAGCGATGAGGTCGTTGAGATCAAAAAAGTTTTCTTGCACCAATTGACGAATCGCCGTATTACGACGCATGCGACGAGGACGATGTAACGGGGTGATGGTTTCACTCATAGTATTCTCCCATAAAGTTCGCGATAAAAAATAACCCCTCTATTATACCCGATAACGCAAAGGGACGGTAACGCTCTTCGCACTTACCGTCCCTTATCTTCGTTTTTAATTCTTCACGCTTAAAGACTCATCTCTATTGATCTTATCGCATCGCGAAGTTTTCTTGATGGAAGCGTTTTTCCGTATTAAAGCCTTTGCCTTTTAAGCCTTGTTTAAGGGCATTGGCAAACCCAACCGGGCCACAAAACCACACTTCAACATCCTCTTTACCGGTTTTAATCGGTAATTTATTCGCGGTGAGATACCCCATTTCATCACTTAAATGCGGGTGAAGCGTTACATTCGGAAGCGAATCACACAGCGCCTCTAATCGGGGTAAAAGATGGGCTTCTGATTCATTTTTAATGCAGTAGTAAAAGTCCACTTTTGGCGCGTGATATTCCGTTTTTCCTTCCACTTCGTGGCTCAACTGCTCAAGCCATGCGGTAAAGGGTGTGCAACCAATCCCCCCACCGATCCACACTTGATGAGGACTCGACGCATTTTCTAAAATAAATTCCCCATAAGGCCCTTCCACACGGATCGGATCGCCCACTTTCGCATGAGTGAAGAGTCTGTGAGTGCCATCGCCTAAATCTTTGATCGAGAAGCGTACGCAATCATTACCACAATCCGCCGATGAGATGGTAAAGGGATGCGCGCCACTAAAATAACGGTGATTTAAGAATGCATATTGCCCTGCTTTATGATGCCACTCGCCTTTAAGTTCACAATCGATCTCGATCAGATCATTTTCATGACGGGTAATATTCAAGATTTTTCCTGAATGTTGATGTTTTTTACCGATCCAGCCAAAGAGTGAAATCACTGAGGCCACCACACCCACAACGGTAATCACCGCAAAGAGCCAGCCCACCGGTTGTGTCCAGAAAGTTGGCGGTGAGAGCACAATGGTATGAAACGCGATGGCGATGAAGATAATGCCCATCAATTTGTGTGTATAGCGCCAGATATGATAGGGAATTTTACGGCAGAGCGTGATCACAAGAACCGCGGCAAGCACCCAAACCATAATCTCTCCGATATCTTTCGCGTCGCCTTTAAACGAGCGCAACCACTCAAAAAACCAAGGAAGATCGATATTACCACCGGCCCCTTTTTTACCACCTTTTTCAAAAAAGAGGAGCAAAATGCCTTTACTTTCACGAATCAAATAGTGCGTAATCGCAAAAATAATCGCCCAGATTCCCGCCCATTTATGGAGATGATACATCTTATCGAGCCCATCAAACATCGGCTCGAGTATTTTGGGGCGAAGCGCCAACACCATAATGAGCCCCATCATCGAATAGGCCAAAATCCCCGTTAAAAAAACGAGCTCATTGCGCATATTCCATACATTCATCTGCCCATAAGGGTAGAGCCATAAATTAATTAGCCACACTCCCACAGAGAGCAGGCCAATTCCAACTAAAACATTCCGAGTTTTCATAACAAGATCCTTTGTCGACTGCCAAATGATTAACTTCATTTATTTTTGGTATGTCTCTATTTAACCCCATTCAATGTCAATTCCTTATTTTATGGTGTAAAAAAGGATAAATTTCCCTAAAAGATTATTGTTTAAGAATGGTTATCGATCGCATTAAGTGTCACAATAGGCGATTATCCTCGTGTTACCTGCAATCCCATGCGTCGAAAAATGTCATCAATTTTATTTTTAATCTCAACGGGCGAATCGGTGAGCGCAAACACCAAACTAAAATAGAGCTCGGGGAACATCGATTTACGCAGCGCAATGCGCACCTTTTCCCCTTCATCCCCTAAAGACTTCACCTCAAAAATGCCCTCTTCATTCGCTTGAAAGACATGGCGTTTTAAGGAGAGATCTTGCCCTTTCTGATAATCATTACTAAGACTCATCAGTAGCAAATTGAGGCGATTGTGCAGCATGTGGAGCTCAATATTTTCAGGCTCATCACCACAATATTGCAGGCAACGAATGAGATCGCCGTAGTTTTTCTCTAAGCGATTGACCGGAAGCGTCTGAATGAGGCGATATTCTTGATGGGCCCAGAGCCGCTTTTTCTGCACGCGATCCGAGAGATAACAGGACTCAATCTCGCCCACACGAATCAAAAATGCTCCGCGAGATTCAAGCCGATCCATCCGTTCTTGCATCTCCGTTGAATCCCGTAATAATTCACAAAATGAGACGCGACGCAGTGCCGTTTCAAAACTTTTTAGCTCGTTATAATCAAAATCTGATTTCTCTAAAAACGCGATCACCTCTAAAGTATTGAGCCGCTCTTGATCAAATTTGGGTTTAAGATAATTTAAAATAGCGCGATAGCGCCCAAAGCTATACGAGTGATTGCGAAGCGCGTTACGCATGCGGTAATTATCGGGCCACGGCACCGATAACAACGCCTCAACCGATTTACGAAAGCCTAAATCCCAGCCAAACACCTCATCAATTTGGCTCGGTTTATCCACCAGCCAGTCGATATCGGCAAGAAGTTGCACCTCTTTATTGATCTCTCTAAAAAAGGCCATCGCCGCGCGAAAATCCTCTTTACTGCCCACGGCAACAATCTCAATCCCGCGGGATTCAAGGTCATACTCAAGTTTTTCCGCAAGCCCTCGTAAAATGAGCTCATCGGTATCCCCTTCCACTAGCAGAATCGTCTTCGCAAAGAGCGCTTTTTTATACTGATAACTAATGCGATAGAGAAAGGTACTGCCCTCAAATTCAGGCTTCATCTCAGTGATCTGGATCGGCCCTTTGGCAATATTTTCACAAACGCAAAAGGAGGAAATATCCTCATCTAAATATTTAAGTTCTAAAAATTCTGGCGAATGGGTGGCCAAAATAATGATCTTTTTATTATTGTTTGCCCGCGGCTCACCGCAGACCGAACGCATCTCTTGGAGAATAAAATTTTGATATTGCGGATGGAGCGAAATCTCCGGCTCGTCAATAATCAGCACCCCGATCTCATCGTTATAGAGTGCGGTTAAGAGCCCGACAAGGTGCACCAGTCCCGAGGCTTCCTGCCCGATGGTATACCCGAGGCGTTTTTCCGGCTTATCGAGGTGAATCTCATGCTCAAAATTGACCTCTAGCCCATTAATGCCCCAATGCAGGTTGATATCGCGCTTAAAACTCTCACGAAGACGCGCCCGCACCTTAAGCTGTACATCGGCCCGCTCTTGGAGAGTTCGATACTCTTCGAGTAGTCCGCGACGCTTGATAATATCATCTTCCATTAGCCGCCCCGATGAGAGAAAGCGCACCTTTTTCCGCCCCATCTCACCGCTGCGTTTTTTCTCCATAAAGGCAGCAAAGAGCCCACGAAGCAGATGACTTTTCCCCGATCCATTGGGGCCGACAAAGGTTAAAAAGCCATTTTCAGGAATTTCCACATGACGGCCAAATTCAGGATTATCTTTCTCTAAAATGGAAAACTCCATCGATAGTGGCAACGCCAATCCTCTGCGAGGCTGACCCTTTCCACGATTGTTCGACTCCTTACTCTTTTTCACCGTCCGCTCCTTATGATTTAAGATGACTAAAATCGTCCGTTCATCGCCTTATTATGGGATAACTTCACACTAACGGCAATAACAAAGCCTTTCTTAAGCTTGGTTAATCTTAATTAACCCGCGTTTCATCAATTTACGCGCATAAAAAAGCCCGCACAAAGGTACGGGCAAATGATCATATAAGGAGCATGATCTATGATCGAGCAGTCGATCAAGGATCAAATGTAGCGAACAATTAAGGAAAATCGCAACTATTGTTGCCGCTGACTAATCTTTAACCATGTTCGCGGGCGCTCGCTTACTTTATCGTTAATTTATCGATCCTGATGTTTCTCAAAGAGCATCTCGGCAATGTTGTGGGCATGATCCCCAATGCGTTCAAGATTTGAGATCATATCGGTAAATACCAGCCCCGATTTTGGTGTACATTCCCCATGATTGAGGCGATTAATATGACGTTTACGAAGCTCACGCTCCATCTCATCAATCGATACCTCAAGCTCATAGACCCGGCGCGCCACATTCAAATCTTTATTTCGTAGCGCAAGCACCGCAAGCTCGACTGATTGAATGGTAAGCTCAAACATCTGGTAGAGCTCCTCTTTCGCCTCATCACTTAGGAGCGCATTGCGGTTAATCATATAATCGACCTGCTCGACAATGTTCTCAAAGTGATCGCCAATCCGCTCTAAATCGCACACTAAATTAAGGAGCGCTTGAAGGTGATTGGAATCCCGTAATGAAACCGAATTGGGAAAAATTTCCACAAGATAATGGGTAATCTCTTCATCGAGTGAATTGATCACCGATTCCAATTTACGCGCCGCATCGGCATGATCGATCCCTTCGGTTTTAAGATAAAGGAGCGATTCTTTTAAGCCTGCAATGCTGAGCTCTCCCATATGGATCACCTCTTTACGCGCCTGCCCGATCGCAATCGCCGGCGATTTAGTAATCATCGCTTCATCTAAATAGAGCGATTTTTTTGATGAAGGTTTCTCTTTCGCCTCAGGAATTAAGCGGGTTACTAGATAAGCCCAAACGCCCACAAAGGGGAGCTGAATCAGCGTATTGACGACGTTAAAGGTTCCGTGCGCAAAAGCGATCTGCATCTTCGGCTCAAGGGATAAACTCTCCGCAAGCCAGATCATGAAATGGGTAAAGGGAAGGAGGAAAATCATAAAGATCACGGTACCGAGCACGTTAAAAAGTACGTGGACTGCCGCCGCTCGACGGGCCACCACACTTGCCCCAATCGCGGCTAAAATCGCCGTTACCGTCGTCCCGATATTATCCCCAAACAGCACCGGAAGTGCCGCATTTAGATCGATCAGATTTTCCGCATAGAGCCCCTGTAAAATCCCGATCGTCGCACTCGATGATTGCACAATGAGCGTAAAAATCGTCCCAACGAGCACGCTAATCACCGGGCTATGGCTCATCTCAAGCATTAAATCGGTAAATACTGGCAGATGACGAAGCGGCGCAAGCCCACTACTCATGAGGTCAAGCCCGATAAACAATCCCCCGAAACCAAAGAGGATCTGCCCCACATTTTGAAAGGATTTGCGCTTAAAGAAGAAGAGTAAAATCGAGCCCATAAGCAGGATTGGATAGGCATATTCACCAATGTCGATCCCGATAATGAAGGCGGTCACCGTTGTTCCGATATTCGCGCCCATAATCACGCCGATCGCTTGGCGCAGCGTCATCAGTCCCGCGCTCACAAGGCCGACAGTAATCACCGTTGTGCCCGAGCTTGATTGAATTAAAACCGTGACGATAATCCCGACTAAAACGCCCATGAGCGGATTGGTTGTGAAGCGGTCGAGAATGGAGCGGAGTTTATTGCCTGCGGACTTTTGCAGCCCGTCTCCCATAAATTTAATCGAAAAGAGGAACAGACCGAGTCCTCCCAAAAAGTGAAAGAGTATCTGCTGCCAATCCATCAATAGTTTCTCCTTAAGGCATTCAAGGCATGAACGAACTCATAAAATAAAGTTCATTATTCTACGATATTTAGAAAAAAAAGTTCTGACATCCATGCGAAAAGCGACGATCTTTTTCTAAATAAATGCATCATTCAAGGCTCTTAGATCTATATCAATCTTATATTGACATCAATTTTAAAAATTTTCAGTAATTTAGCCGAACTTTTAGGGATTTTAATCACTATTTTCGATATTGGTTAAAATATAATATATACTGATTAAGTTTTGTAATATAGATGCGGTGATTCCAGATAAAAACGCCGCAAAACACGATTTGAACATAATAATTTAAACGATAAAGGACTGATTGGACATGGATTCGATTTTTTCGCTTCCAGCGCTACTCGGCGGGCTCGTCATCGGGCTTGCAGCAGCGCTCTATTTTCTCTTTTTAGGTCGCGTCATGGGCGTGAGCGGCATTATTGGTAATCTCTTAAGCCGCTGCGGATTTACTCTTTGGCGCTTACTCTTTGTAGTGGGCCTTCTCGCCTCCCCTTGGATTTACGGTCTCATGACCGAAGTGCCCGTCGCTGAAATTACCGATAACCGCTGGGTACTCATCATTGGCGGATTACTCGTCGGGCTTGGGTCTGCCATGAGTTCTGGCTGCACAAGTGGGCACTCAATCTGCGGGATTTCACGCCTTTCGCCGAGCTCGGTGTTAGTGACCATCATCTTTATGGTGGCCGGCGGGATTGCTGTTTTTGTGATTAAACATCTCTTGGGACTGTAGGAGGCTCTACCATGTATGCATTTATTTCGCTTATTTCAGGCATTTTATTTGGACTTGGACTGCTGCTTTCCGGCATGGCTAATCCTGCGGTCGTACAAGGCTTTTTAGATATTTTCGGCGCATGGAATCCTGCGCTCATGTGGGTGATGGTGGGCGCCCTCTTAGTGAGTTTTATTGCGGTAACCCTCGTAAAAAAACGTGGCAAAACTCTCTTAAATGAACCGCACCATCTTCCAACCAATACCCCAATTAATCGCCGCTTAGTAATAGGTGGACTCACCTTTGGTGCCGGCTGGGGACTTGTCGGCATCTGCCCTGCTCCTGCGCTTGTTCTCATTGGACAAGGCATTCCTGAAGGATTGATTTTTGGCGCGGCCATGATTGCCGGAATGCTGCTTGCACGCCTACTCCCCGCCAATAAGTGTTAATCATGCTTTAGTTTATAATGCTTTAAAGTAACGATTAAAATCTTAAAAACAAAAAACTCAAAGTGATTGCGGATAACGCCACTTTGAGTTTTTTTGTTGTAAATTAATTATTGATCGTTTATCGAATCGATCGGATTATAAAATCGTGAAAAGGTCGTCAAATGGGAGACGTGATTTAGGGAGATCAGCGTTGAAATCCTCTTCGCTACGATAACCAAGCGATGCCACAACAACACTATGATAGCCCTTCTCTTTAAGCCCTAAAACTTCATCGAGTTTCTCAGGGATAAAGCCTTCAATCGGTGTTGAATCCACCTCAAGTGCAGCCGCTGCTAAAAGTAGATTGCCAAGCGCGATATAAACTTGCTTTTCTTCCCACTCATAGAGCGCCTCTTTCGATGTGCGGTTGAGCCCTACAAAGAATTTACGCCCCTGATCGTTCGCGGTTTTCATCTCAGGTTCGGGGAAACGCTTGTCCGCATCTTCCTGCTCAATAATCGCCGTTAAGTGATCATCGTTCATCTCATTTTTCGCGCAGAAAATAACCACATGCGAAGCATTACGCACGCGCGGATGATTAAATTCTGAAATGCCCGGTAAAATTCGCTCTTTCGCTTCATCGGATTCTGCAACAATAAAATGCCACGGCTGAGAATTCACCGATGAGGGGCTATTGTGAAGCACCTCAAGCAGTTGATCGATCACCTCTTTTGGGATCTTTTTCGATTTATCGTACGCTTTACAGGTGTGACGCTTTTTTGCAATCTCTGCAATATTAATCATGAATGGGTCCTTCGTTCTTAATTCTTTATATTTTCTAATATTGATGCCGACCGGGAAGCTTAATCCCGGTCGGCCTACTTAAACACTATGGGTATAAAAAACGTTATTTCAAGGAATGATGTGCAGATGCGAATAATTATTGTTTTTAGATTTACCTTTAGCCATGGCTTTTCTCACACGCTTCAAGCAGATATTTAGCCCCGCGATACGCAAGCATAATGGTGGGTGCGTTGGTATTTCCGCTGACAATATGGGGAAAGCTCGATGCGTCAATCACCCGTAATCCGCGAACGCCCCGAACTCGTAACCGCTCATCTAATACCGCTTGATCGTCACCACCCATAGCGCAAGTGCCAACGGGATGGAAAACGGTGAGCGATTGATTTTTCACAAATTCGGCTATCGCGTCATCATCTTTCAGATCCTCCGCGCTCGGCATCACCACCTCACTGATAATCGCCTTCATCGCCGGCGTTTCAAAAAAGCGCATGCCAAACTTCACACTCTCAACCATCGCCTTAAGATCCGATGGCTCGGATAGATAATTACCATAAATCACCGGCAGATCGCTCGGTTTACTGCTGCGTAAAGTCACTTTTCCACGGGATTCAGGATAGAGATGCCCAAGTTTAAGAGTAAATCCTTCAAGAAGCTGATCGGCATCGCCCTCGCTCATACCAAAGCTCTCAATTAAGGGAAAGGAGTGAATTTGCGTCTCACGGCGACCGTCGCCATCGAGATCAAAAAATCCGCATCCCTCTAAGATATTTGAAGAGGCAATGCCCCGTTTCGTCAATAACCATTCAAGCCCATTTTTGATCTTTTTAAGCCCTAAACTTTCGGTAATAATGCTGATCGGCTCTTTAAGTAATCCGCGTAAATTGACGTGCAGATGGTCCTGAAATCCATGGCCCACCTTCGGCGAATCAACCACCACGTTAATCCCTAACTTTTCTAGATCCTCTTTCGGCCCAATCCCTGATAATAAGAGCAGCTTTGGCGAGCCAATAGCACCGCTTGATACAATCACTTCCCGTGTCGCGTAGACCGTTTTACGAGAACCATTTTCTTCAAAAATCACGCCCGTCGCACGTCCATCTTCAATAAGGATTTTTTCAGTCATGCACTCAGTAATTAACGTTAATCGGCGATTGTTTTTCACTCGATTTAACCATGCATAACTGGTGCTCGCACGGCGGCCTTTGTGCGTGGTGGTTTGGAAAAAGCCCACCGCGTCCTCATCTTTACCATTAAAATCGTTCGTATACGGGTAGCCAAGCTCTTGCCCCGCTCTAATAAACGCTAAACTTAACGGATGACGATAGCGATTTTCCGAAACGTATTGATTGCCCTCATTTCCATGATAGGGGCCCGCTAGCGACTCATTATTTTCAGACTCAATAAAATCCGGCAAAACACTCTCATAATTCCAGCCTTTACAGCCATAGCGCGTCTCCCAATCATTGTAATCTTCGGCAATGCCGCGCACGTAAGCCATGCCATTGACGGTACTCCCTCCACCGAGAATTTTCCCTTGAGGCACCTCCATACGGCGCTGATTCATAAAGGGCTCGGGCTCTGTTTCATAGCGCCACGTGTGATTCATCATCATATGAGGCATTCCGGCAGGAATTTTGGCAAAGAGCGTCTTATCTTTTGGCCCCGCCTCGAGCAGTAACACGGTAATATCGGGATTTTTCTCAATCAGTGTCGTCGCGATCACACATCCCGCCGATCCTGCACCAACAATAATATAATCATACGTCTGATTCGTACTCATTCCTCTCTCCTTCTCGTCTGTTTTTATTATTTTTTGATTACGCTAGCGCTTTTTACTAACTTGTTAGCATTTAATCTAGCACACCTTTTAAAGGGAGCGAAAGCATTTTTAAGACGAAAAAAAGCCTTAACGTGAAAATCAAAATATGATTCCCCGTTAAGGCTTTTAAATTGGTTAAGGGATGATTATCCCTCTAAAAATCGCGACTATAGATTAAGTTTACACTCGTGCCGTTGTCGGTGGTAAATTGCCCATCGAGGCTAAAGTATTTACCAAAGCGGTAGCGCGCGGTTCCGTAAGCACCCTCTTCTTCGATGCCCATGCCAAGGCCGAGATAGAGTTTTTCGTTAAACTGTTTTCCAAGTCCAAAGGCCATGTTGCCCATGTAGTCTTGCGTTAATCCAAGATCGGTCAAGCCCACTTTTTCTGCCATGGTTTCTGCTGCCGGGTCTTCTCCTGAGGCGATTTTACGGAGCATATTAAGTAGCATAAGGTTCTCCGTCGGTGACTCAAAGTTTGGCTCACGGCCTAAAAAGAGATAGGAGACAATGGCTAAATCTTGCATCGTCGGCGATGAAAAAAGCGTTAAACGCGGCCGTTTTGCCGTCCCCGTGACCCGCACCCCGACGCGGGTTTTACGCCCTGTACGGTCGACCTCCATCTCGCGCGAGGCTTGGAAATCAATCCCAGGATTGGTGATAATCCCGCCTGAAAATTGCACGTGCCCTTTATCAAGGGTTAAACGCTGACCATAGATGGAGTATTCACCGCTTCCCACCGTGACCATCCCTTCTGCGGAAATTGGGTTAAAGAACTCTTTTAAAATGCGAATATCGCCACTTAAATAACCTAAGAAGCGCCCCATTCCAACGGCGATCTCATCCCCAAGATCGACTTTTACATCCATCTTAAGTGCATCCATAAAGGAGCTGCCGCGTTTTGCCCCATTTTTCGAGATAATCACCACATCCGGCGAGGCTGAAATAACCGATCCGCGCCCTGAACTTTCTGAGCTTTCATGAGCGTAGATAAATTTTGGAATCTCAACATTGCCCGTCACATAATAACGCTCATTTTCCATTCTAAAACGGACATTCGGCGAGACGTACGCTTTGATATTGCCGGTATTGGCAAGCTCTAAGTTTTTCCCTGACGCTTCGGCCGTTGCGTAGAGTTTTTGATAATCGAGATTACCTTTTAAGCTCAATTTTCCATCGCCCGCGTATAGAGAACCTTGCAATTCCACCTCGGGTTTATCATCTTTTAAGACGCCCACCACGTTCACGCGATGCACTTTGGTATTAAATTTTGGCAGATAGAGCGCGCCATCGCTAATCCCGACCCATGCGTAGAGTTTCGGATCTTTCAGCGAACCATAGAGACGCCCTTCGGTATAGACTTTACCTTTCAGATCTTGCAGATAAGGTACGATCGGCCCGAGCCACTCAAAATTGGGAATATGCGCAACGACTTGACCCTGAAGCGAGTTATTCTCCTTCATGACACTCTTAATTTTCGCGCCCCCATCAATTTTAAGATAACTGCCCCAATCAAAATTGATCGCTCCATCCACAAGATCGGGGTTCGCGCTCACGTGAATATTACTCAATTTAAGCGGAATATCGACTTTTCGCCCTTCGAGCATAATACCCACCGTTCCCTTATCAAGGAAGATATCGGCAATTCCTTTAAAATCCTCTGCCGTTTTATATTGACCGGTAATCACCGCATTAAGGCGGGTATCCACCTCAATATTTTCAGGGAGATATTGTTTTAAAAACGCCGAGGACATATTGCGAATGGTGAGCACGCCAACGCTATTTTCAGGCCGGTGCGAGCCCTCCATACAGAAACTAAACGGAAGCTCGGTTAAGCAGTAACTACTTAGATAGAGCTCATTGCGATCGGCATAGAGATAGGTGGGCTTTTTGAGGCTATAATTGCCGGCATAATTGGAGCGAATTTCCGTTTTATCGATATAAA
The DNA here is from genome assembly GCA_945619025.1 of uncultured Ignatzschineria sp. Lineage (GTDB taxonomy): Bacteria > Pseudomonadota > Gammaproteobacteria > Cardiobacteriales > Wohlfahrtiimonadaceae > CALZBJ01. The sequence goes on from CALZBJ010000001.1 coordinate 83,062, forward strand.
ATGTCCATTTACGCGCATCATTTTCTTTAAGCAGACGCGCAATCCCGCCAAAATCGAGCGTTCCAAATTCACTTTGCGTCGTTAGATTAATTTTGTGATTAGTGAGCGCGCCATCAAAGGTGAGTTTAATCTCATCCACAAACTTCCGCCCTTTTGAAATATCGCTCACAGTCAGGACGCTCTCGAGCTGATGCTCAATGTCCCCAAGCGCATCGAGTTTAACCGATTTAACCACGAGCGGATCGCCCTCTTCAGCGGCAACTTTAATGGTATCGAGATCGATAAACGCGGTGAGCATCTTCTCTTCATCGTGAGTCGCGTTCAATTTTAGATGATCGAGCGAGGCGCCAAATCCGGCAAATTTATCAATAGTGAGATCACTTTTCACAAGGGGGCGAAGCAGATAGCCTTTCACCTCAAAATCCCCATGAGCACTTCCCTCAATGCGCGGGTTAATCTCGTTTAAATTGGGCGCATCAAGGAGCAGTTCGGCATAAAGTTCGAGCGGATGTTGCAGCGACCACGCAGCCTTTAGATCGATATGATTGCTTAAGTTTTTAATCTTCACATTACCCGAAAGCGCCTCTTGATTGATGATTTTAAGCGTCACATCTTGAAGCACTGGGTCGTGAATAATCTCAAGCCAATCGACGCGGCTATTCATGCGAAATCCGAGCTGATTAATCGGTCCGTGCAGGTCTGAAACCATGGCAAAGTTAAAGTCATTGCCCTCGACTTTCGAATTCATGGCGATCGCACTGAGATTAAGCTGAATCTCATCGGTCTGCATATTGACATCGCCATTTGCATTAATCTCAAGGGGGAAAATTGAATCGCCGACAAAAATATCACTCCGAAGCCCGAGCCCGCCAATTTCGATCGCTTTCTCATTATAATGAAGGTCATTAGCAATCAGATAAGGCGACGCGACAGTGAGCTCCTCACCAATCGCTAAATAGATATCATTCCCGCGAATCCGGTCAATTTCGACGATAAAGGGATAGGCGATTTTAGCAAATGAGAAGGGATAAAAATCACTCTCTGCACTCTCTTTTTTAGGCGTCTCTTCACCGCTTGGAAGAATGGGAAGATCCGCCGAATCGACTACAAGCTCGTGAATTTTAAGGCGGCGTTTAAAAAGATCGGTCAATTTCCAATCAAGATGGAGATAATCGATGGTGAGCGGAATTTCTTGCGTCGGCAGATAAATCTCTAAATTATGAATCTCAAACCGATCGGCTAAGCGCCCTTTCGACTCGCCAATTGAGACATATTCAGGCAGATATTGATTCAGTTTATCGGTCGTAACTTGCAGCCCTTTTTCCGTACCGAGCACAAAATAGAGCACGCCTGCGAGCGCAATGAGAATAAGCAGGATCAATAGCCCGATCCATTTTAAGAGTCGCACCCACCAAGAACGGCGTTTTTTAGCCGGCTTTTTGTCAGGCTGGGCAGCATTTGATTTTCCCGGCGCAGATTTTGTCGAATCTTGCTCGGGCTGTGGCGAAATCTCTAAAGGCGTCTTGTCGTTACTCATTCTCGTGTCACTCATGGGCTCTTTGATCGTGCTTGACTTGTCTACGGGCAATTATAGCGAATTTCCAAGGGCTATACGGGATTATCGATATCAATAAAGGTAACATCGAGCTGATGTTCGTCCGCAAGCCACTCGCCAAGCGCCTTCACACCATAACGCTCGGTCGCGTGATGTCCGGCGGCATAAAAATGAATCCCCATCTCACGGGCGATGTAGGTCGTACGTTCTGACACTTCGCCGGTAATAAAGGCCTCAACGCCATATTCTGCAGCACGCTCGAGATAATCTTGCGCGGCCCCACTGCACCAAGCAATGCGATGAATTTGATCAGGCGCATTATCGCCAATGTGAAGCGGTTTGCGCGAAAGCGTGGTTTCAAGAAGCGCTCCAAATTGTTCTCCACTCATCGGCGCAGTTAACTCCCCTTGCACCACGAGCGGCATCGCATCCTCTTCATCTAAAGGGCGAATATTTTCGACATTCCAGAGCTTTCCGAGCATCGCATTATTGCCAAGCGTTGGGTGCAGATCAAGGGGGAGATGATAGGCAAAGAGATTAATATCATGTTCGATGAGCGCTTTGATGCGGCGATATTTCATTCCGCGCAATAGCGGCGATTCATTCTTCCAAAAATAGCCGTGATGCACCAAAATCGCATCGGCTTTATGGGTAATGGCGCGATCTATTAAATCTTTTGAAGCGGTTACTCCCGTGATTATGCGGGAAATATCGCTTTTCCCCTCAATTTGGAGCCCATTTTCGACATAATCTTTGATCGATAGTGAATTGAGTTTTTGATTAAGTAGGCGTTCTAATTCAAATTTATTCATCTTTTAATATTTTTATTATCTATTCATCGGCAGACAAGCTAAAATATACAGTATACCTTAGTCCGAATCGAGATATTAGCTGATATCTTTGATTATTCAGAAAAAGGTCTATAATCTATCTCTAGCTTAAAAGTGGGTAACGGGAAGTCTACTATTTAAGCAATCTATAATTGAATACTTTATATAATTTAACCTTTGGTTCGATCGAGTGTAGTCGTCAACCAAAGCTATTATATTTTTCCCGCAACGAGAGGTTAATGGATTATGCGTTTATCAAGACGACAATTTTTTAAAGTATCTGCCGGTACTCTAGGAGGAACAGGTCTTGCAGCATTGGGCATGACGCCAAATATTGCAAAAGCTGAGGTGAGAACCTATAAGCTCCTTCGCGCAAAAGAGACCCGCAGCGTCTGTACCTACTGTTCAGTAGGATGTGGAATGCTCTTCTACTCAATGGGTGGAAAGCCGAAAAACTCAAAAGCTGAAATCATTCACGTGGAAGGTGACCCAGATCACCCAGTAAGCCGCGGTTCACTCTGCCCGAAAGGTGCCGGTGTTAAGGATTATATTCACAGCCCGAAACGTCTTAAATATCCTGAAGTACGTCGCCCTGGTTCTGACAAATGGGAACGCATTTCATGGGATGAAGCGATTCGCGATATTGCGCGCTTAATGAAAGATGACCGTGATGCTAATTTCATCGAGAAAAATGAGCAAGGTACAACGGTGAATCGTTGGGTTTCAACAGGGGCATTAGTCACCTCTGCCGGAACGAACGAAAACGGATTTGTCACCGGTAAATTCCTCCGCTCACTCGGTATGATCGCTATCGATAACCAAGCCCGTGTTTGTCACGGTTCAACGGTTGCGAGTTTAGCGGCATCTTACGGACGTGGTGCAATGACAAACCACTGGTGTGACATTAAAAACACCGACTTTATCCTAATCATGGGTGGGAACGCTGCTGAGGCGCATCCAGTTGGATTTAAGTGGGCGATCGAAGCGAAGAAAAAAGGCGCTGAGATCTATGTAGTTGACCCCCGTTTTAACCGTTCTGCGGCCGTTGCGGATTATTATGCACCGATCCGTTCAGGCAGTGACATCGCATTCTTAGGCGGTGTAATCACATGGTTAATCGAAAACGATAAGATCAACTGGGAATACGTTCGCGAATATACGAACGCTGCCTTTATCGTTCACCCTGATTTTGACTTCGAAGAGGGTTACTTCTCCGGTTGGGACGATAAAGCTCAAAAATATACCGATATGTCCTCTTGGAGCTATGACCTCGACGAAAATGGTCATGCGAAAATCGACAAAACCCTTCAGCATCCTCGCTGTGTATTCCAAATGATGAAAAAACATTATGCGCAATACACCCCTGAGATGGTTGAACGCGTCACTGGAACGCCGAAAAAAGCCTTCCTTAAAGTGGCAGCAAAACTCGGTGAACATTCTAAACCCGATAAAGTCTCAACGATTTTATACGCACTTGGTTGGACGCAACACACCACCGGAACGCAAACCATTCGTACCATGGCGATGATCCAATTACTGCTTGGTAACATCGGTATGCCAGGCGGCGGAGTTAACGCACTTCGCGGTCACTCAAACATTCAAGGGTTAACGGACTTAGGTCTTCTGTCGACCCAACTTCCCGGCTACTTAAATCTTCCAAAAGATAGCCAAGATTCTCTTGAGAAATATTTAGCGGAAACAACGCCAAAAGCGCTTCGCCCAGGCGAGCTGAACTATTGGGGTAATACACCTAAATTCTTTATCAGCATGATGAAAACCTTCTACGGCAAACATGCAACTAAAGAGAACGATTGGGGCTTTGAGTGGTTACCAAAATGGGATAAATCATACGACATTATCCAAACCATTGAATTGATGCGTCAAGGCAAAATGACCGGCTATATCTGTCAAGGATTTAACCCTCTTGCGGCGGTTCCAGACAGTAACAAAACCCGCGAAGCGTTTGCGAAACTTAAATATATGGTGGTGATCGACCCACAAGAGACTGAAACCTCAGTATTCTGGCAAGATCATGGCGAACATAACGTTCACACTAAACCTGAAAATATCGATACCGTAGTATATCGCCTGCCCGCTCACGCGTTCGCAGAAGGATACGGTTCAATCGTAAACTCAGGCCGCTGGTTACAATGGCATGAAAAAGGCGCTGATGGTCCTGGCGAATCAAAAGGGGATGCGGAAATCTTATCGCTTCTTCTCTTTGAATTACGTCGTCTTTATAAAGAAGAAGGCGGTGCATGCCCAGAACCTGTGCTTAACATCTCTTGGGATTATGATCAGCCCACCAAACCAAGCCCTGAAGAGATCACAAAAGAGCAAAATGGATACGCGCTTGAAGATCTTTACGATGCAAACGGTAAATTAATCCGTAAAAAAGGCGAGTTACTTAGCAGCTTTGCTGAACTTCGCGCCGATGGCTCAACTGCGTCAGGATGCTGGATCTATGCCGGTTCTTGGACGGAAGAAGGCAACCAGATGGCCAACCGCGATAACAGCGATCCATCAGGCTTAGGCAACACCTTAGGCTGGGCGTGGGCATGGCCTGCAAACCGCCGTGTTCTCTATAACCGCGCTTCATTAGACCGTTACGGTAATCCATGGGATGACAAACGCGTTCTCTACCGCTGGAATGGTAAAAAATGGACTGGATTCGACACGCCTGACTTTAAAGTCGACGAGCCGGTTGGATCAGAGATGAGTCCATTTATCATGAACCCAGAGGGTGTTGGCCGTCTCTTCTCAGCGGATAAACTCGTTGATGGACCTTTCCCAACGCATTATGAGCCGATGGAAAGCCCCCTCGATGAAAACCCGATCTATCCTAAAACCAAAAATAGCCCCGCTGCGCGTATCTTCGATCGTGACCGCGAGCTATTAGGATCAAATAAAGATTTCCCTTATGTTGGAACAACCTATCGCTTAACCGAGCACTTCCAATTCTGGACCAAAGGTGCGTATGCGGCCGCCATCACTCAGCCTGAACAATTCGTTGAGATCAGCGAAGAGCTCGCAGCTGAAAAAGGCATCGCAAAAGGAGACTGGGTTAAAGTCTCTTCAAACCGCGGTTACATCAAAGCGAAAGCCGTTGTTACAAAACGTATTAAAGCTCTCCAAGTGGACGGACGTACGATTCATCACGTCGGTATTCCACTTCACTGGGGCTTTGTCGGGGTTGCTAGAAAAGGATTCTTAGCGAACCACCTTCCAGTTGCTGTTGGGGATGCCAATACCCAAACGCCTGAATACAAAACATTCTTAGTGAACATTGAAAAGATCTCAGCATAAGGAGGGATAGACAAAAATGGCACTACAATCATTAGACATTAAACGTCGCTCTGCGACATCGACGCCCTCACCTCAAGCTCGTGAAACTCTTGAAGTTGCAAAACTGATCGACACCACGGTTTGTATCGGGTGTAAAGCGTGTCAGGTAGCGTGTTCCGAGTGGAACGACCTGCAAGATGAAGTGGGCGAATGTGTTGGGGTTTACGATAACCCAATCGACTTATCTGACCAATCCTGGACGGTCATGCGCTTTGCTGAGCATGAAACTGTGGATGATGAGGGGGATACTACCCTTGAGTGGTTAATCCGTAAAGATGGCTGTATGCACTGTGAAGATCCGGGCTGTTTAAAAGCCTGTCCCTCACCGGGCGCAATCATTCAATACTCAAACGGTATTGTGGATTTCCATCAAGAAAACTGTATTGGATGTGGATACTGTGTAACCGGTTGTCCTTTCAATATTCCTCGCATTAGTAAAAAAGATAACAAAGCGTATAAATGTACGCTCTGTTCGGACCGTGTATCAGTAGGCCAAGAGCCTGCGTGCGTGAAATCATGCCCAACGGGTGCGATTCAATTCGGTTCTAAAGAGGATATGAAAGAGTACGCGCAAACGCGCATTAAAGACTTGACCAATCGTGGATATGACAACGCGGGGCTTTATGACCCAGAAGGCGTTGGCGGAACGCACGTAATGTACGTTCTTCATCACAACGATAAGCCAAGCCTTTATAGCGGTCTGCCGGATAAACCACAGATCAGTCCTCTTACCAAACTTTGGAAAGGCTTCCTCAAACCGCTTTCGACCTTTGGTATCGCGGCGTCGATCTTTACTGGATTCCTTCACTACATCACTGTCGGCCCAAGCCGTGCAGATGACGATGAAGAGGATGCGGTAAAAGTTGATCCTAAAGCTGATAACAAAGTAATCAAGCAGTTAAACAAGGAGAAATAATCCATGAAACCACAACGTCTAATTCAGCGCTATAATGCAGCAGAGCGCATTAACCATTGGATTGTCGCTGCATGTTTTATTTTGTTAGCCTTATCAGGACTTGCGTTTTTCTACCCAAGCTTCTTCTGGTTAACACAAGTATTCGGTACGCCACAAATGGCAAGAATCGTGCATCCTTTCGTGGGAGTCATCATGTTCTTAGGTTTTGCACGCCAATTCTTCCGTTACGTTACCCGTAACGTGCCAGATATGGACGACGTAAAATGGGCACTTTCTGTGAAGAAAGTAATTCGCGGTGATCACATGCCAAACGTTGGAAAATACAACGGTGGGCAAAAAGTGATGTTCTGGGCAATGACCGTATGTCTGATCGTTCTGATTATTACAGGCGTGATGATGTGGCAACCCTACTTTGCGAACAACTTCTCAGTGCCTGCACGCCGTATCGCAATCTTACTGCACGCATGGTCAGCGTTAATCTTAATCGCATCGATCATCGTTCACGTATATGCGGCAATCTGGGTTAAAGGAACCATTCGCGCAATGACCGAAGGCGTCGTTACTGAAACATGGGCGAAAAAACATCACCCTAAATGGCATGCTGAAGTGATGGAAAATCACGCAAAAGCTAGCGAAAAGTAACACACTCGTCATTGAAGTGAATCGAACAAATCTAATAAGCGCTCTCGCGAGATTGCGCTTATTATTTTTTAACAAGGATAGACTATGATACCTACAGGTAAAATTGAAGCCATTATTCCCGTCATGCCACCGCGTGATCAGCACTTTGCCAATCGCATTTCAGAGCTTGAAAAGGCTCTTAAAGCGCACCCTGGTGAACCGAATCTGATCTTCTTAAAAACGCTCGTGGAAGCGGAACAAAATAGTTTCCGCAAAATGGATCAATTCACCTTTGAAACCAATGAAAAAGTGCCCTTCTTTAAGTCACTTGATCATTATGAAGAGGCGCTCAATATCGCCTTAGAGACCACGGCGCGTTTTTTGCAAGCCGATCTCATTAACGATAAGGTGAAAGCCGCCATCGACACGCTGTTATCACTCGATAATGCAACCCGTTTAAACTATTTTAAAGCGGCCCATGAGCTCAATATGGACGACGTTCCAGCGGAGTATCGCCTCTTTATTTTTAGCGCGCTGCATACGGTGTTATATAAAATTGCAACAACGCTCAAAGTGGCGGACGATTATCTTTTGCTAGATAAATCGCTCTGCCCTTGTTGTCAAAGCCCTGCGATTAGCAGCGTGATTGATGCCGACGATAATGGCCTACGCTACCTTGTCTGTTCACTGTGCGAAACCAAATGGCACCACGTGCGCAGTCAATGCACCCATTGCAAAAGCTCAAAAGATATTCAGCTCATCTCAATTGATGAGGAAGATCTTAAAGCGACTGCCGAGACGTGCGGCGAATGCAACGTTTACCTCAAACACATTGATCGCACCAAAAAAGATGATCGTTCAAAAGACCCTTTTATTGAAGATCTTTTAACGCTCGCCTTAGACCTTGCGCTCAATGAAGAGAATTTCCAACGCTTAACGGTCAACCCCTATTTAGGCTAATTCGCCACGATCATTCACATGATAAAAATCCATCCGTGGATAAGGTAATGTAGATCAACTAAGCTCGATTCTTTTATTTGAGTCCCATGATTTAATTTGTCCGCATTGTGCGATCAATCCGCCCTCTTATGAGAAAGACTTGATTAAATGATGCAAACATAAATCGATGGTTAATTTCAATAATCGGTATGATTGGCCCGCTCAATGCGGCACTTTCAAACACCTTTATTAAGACCTCTATCTAGCTGTATTTCAATAAAAATACGTTATTTAAGAGGTCTTTTTTTATAACTATCTTTTATATTCACTTCTTTCGCACATCCCTCCTCTATCCTCTCTCTTCCTGATTGTTTTTGACACTCTTTGTCAAAATTGCGCAACAATCTACCAATTCATATAACCCAGATGCCAACCTTTTAAAACAAAAACTTACATTTAGTTACATTAATTTAATTGTTACTATGAAGTAGAGATATCATTTTGGTTACATCTTATGCAATGTAAGATAAAGGAAGACACACGATTATGAACCACAACAAAAAACGCTTATATCTACTTATGAGCGCAATCTTAGCAGGTGGAATCGTCTATGCAGCCCCTGCAACGTCAACCGTTCGAGATCTGCAGGAGTTAATCGATGCTAAAGGCGTGATTGAAACATCTGATACTGCTGCTTTACGCATTAAAGATACAAAATTATTTAAGTATGATGGCGTTGTCGATATCACACATACACTTAAAAACTACCCTGATGACGGAACTATTAGAAGTTTAATTGTAGAAAACTCAGATGCAAGTTTTAAACAATTGATTTATACAGTAGATGACAACGGCACATCAACGAATAAAACTATTGATGGTATTTTTGTTAACACCGGAACCATTGAGGATCATTCATTTAATGGATCTCGTATAACCATCGGTAAAAATTCGACTGTTAACATCACAGGAAATGCGGGCAAGTGGCTTATCGGACTGCAAGTATTAGGTGCAACTGAGCTATATAACACTGGAACTGGAAGCATTTTTGAAGCTAATGTTGGAGACAACTCTATATTTAACATCAAAAACTTAGGCGAAGGCAAAGCACAAGGCATACAGGCACATAATACAGGTGCCACTATCAATCTTGGAGAAAACACTAGGATTCATACCTCTGCTAATACAAAAGATAGCGAGGCATTAGGTTCAAGCTATGGAGGAACTGTAATTGCAAAGAGAGGATTAAACATCCTAGCAGAATCCACCGCCGGCAAAGCATATGCTGTCTATGCGTGGCATCCCAATAATAATACTCAAGACATGCACCACTCTAAAGTTATTTTAAATGGGGGCTCGATACAAGCACGATCAGATGATCCTTCAAAAAGTGCATATTCCCTATATGTATGGGATGGTGGAAACATCATAGGTAAATCAGGGAAATACACCTTAAATGGTCGTATTACTGCTTTTTCTGGTGAAAAGGGTGGCGATGCTTATATCGATATGTCGTTTGAGCCAGGCTCGACTATTACTGGAGACTCTTATTACAGCGGTGGGAGCGAAATCAATTTCGACATGAAAGGTACAACCTGGAATATCACTGAGTATTCTAATATCAACAATCTTACCTTTAGCGATGATGATTCAGTCATTAATTTTGTGGATAACGATTATACCACTCTTGAAATTGAAAACCTCACTGGTAATGGTGGGCTTTTTAATCTCCGCTCCTCCATTGCAGAAGATGACGGAGATTACCTCTACATTATAAATGGGAGTGGAAAGCATAAACTTGGCGTAATAGATTCCGGTGTTGAGATCACTAAACCGGATGAAATAGAATTTCCTCTCGTAACGGATGAAAGTGGCAATACCCTTTTTACCCTCGCGAAAGTAGACGGGACAAACATCAATGCAGTGGATGGCGGTACCTACCTATTCTATCTTCATGATCGTGATGAGAACGGTAAAAAAATCTGGTATTTAAATGCTAAAGAAGAGATAACTACCCCTTCGAGCGATGCGATCATTAGTTTAGCGAGCGCGCCACAACTGATTATGGCAAACGAGATGAATAATCTTCGCTTTCGCAAAGGAAGCGTAAAAGCCAACGCGGAAAGCGCCGGCGTTTGGGGGCGTGTTATTGGGGACTCCACTAAAATTAAGGAAGGCCCTGCCCACTTTGATCTTGAACAGATGGGCTTAGAAATTGGGGCAGATACTCTGTTGACGCTCGATTCGGGATCACTTCTTCTTGGCGGAATGGCGAACTATAGCTGGTCCGATGTGAAACATCATCGCGGCGGCAAAAGTAAGGTCGATAGCTACTCATTAGGGCTGTACGCAACCTACTTTTTTGACAACGGTTTTTATCTTGATGGGGTTTTAAAATATAACCATTTTGATAATGACCTTCGCGCTCGCTCAACCCAAGGTGACATTGTCTCAAGTAACTATTCGCAACACGGGTATGGGCTCTCGCTTGAAGCCGGCTACGATTGGGATTTAGGCAACAATCTCTGGATTGAGCCTTACGGGAAGCTCAGTTATATCAACGTCAATAGCAAAGACATTAAACTTAGTAACGGTATGGAAGCCCATATCGGCTCGCACGATTCCCTCACAAGTGAACTGGGCTTTAGCTTCGGGAAAGATTTTAATCTCGAAAATAGCACCATTTTCTCACCCTATGTGAAATTTGCGTGGAACCACGAATTTATCGATGACAATAAAGTCCGCATTAATAATCGCCATGATTTTGTGAATGATTTCTCAGGCGATCACATCAAAGCCGGTGTCGGTTTTAACGCAAAAATCCAAGATAATTTATCCCTCTTTGGTGAAGTGAATTATCGCTCAGGCAGCTATATCGATGATTCCGTCCAAGCGAACTTTGGGATCCGTTATAACTTCTAACGACACGGCGACCAAGCAATAACCAAGCAAGATATCTCTTATTTACCCTTACACTCAAAATATGCAACGTAAGTTAAAGGAAGACACACGATTATGAACCACAACAAAAAACGCTTATACCTACTCATGAGTGCAATTCTCGCGGGTGGAATTGTCTATGCAACTCCTGCAACATCAACGATCGAATATCGGCAGGAGTTAATCGATGCTAAAGGCGTTCTTGAAACATCTGATGTAAATGCTTTCTATATTGTAGACACACCATCATTTGCCTATAATGGTTCAGTTAAAATCAAACATTCGATTCAAGACTATGAAAGATTTGGGCTCGAAAGCTTAGTCTCTATCAATTCAGATATATACCTGAATCAATTGGACTACACATTGGATGGAAATAACACGGAAACTGAGAATTATATTGCTGCTATCTCCGTTTACACTGGCTCCTTTGAACCATATTCATTTAATGGTTCGCGCACAACCATCGGTGAAAATTCAAATGTTAATGCCGTAGGGAATGCCAGTAAATGGATTACAGGGTTGGAAGTCTTAGGCGACGACGACCTCTACGATAGAGGGGAAGAATTTCTTATCGAAGCCAATATTGGCGATAACTCGACCATTAATGTGACCAATCTCGGAGCCGGTGATGCTGAAGGTGTCGAGTCTCAAGTCTCTCTTGCAAACATTAAACTTGGGGAAAATATCTCAATTCATACCAAAGCTAACGGAGAGAGTGAAGCGATTGGTTCAAGATTTGGCGGTACTGTAATTGCAAAGCAAGGGTTAAAGGTTTTAGCAGAATCCACTCAAGATAACGCTTATGCAGTTAATGCTCGACACCCTGATAATAATACAAATATGAATCACTCTACTGTGATTTTAAACGGTGCAACGCTACAGGCCCGAGTTGACGATCCTTCAAAGAATGCTCTTTCTCTATATGCTAAAAATGCCGCTAAGATCATTGGTCAGTCCGGAAAATATCATTTGGAAGGTGACATTGTCGCGCTTTCTGATACAGAGGGTGACGCTTATATCGATATCTCATTTGAACCAGATTCAACTATTGCCGGGGGCTCTTATTACAGCAATGGGAGTGAAGTCAACTTCGATATGAAAGGGACAACTTGGGATATCAATCAATACTCCAAAGTCAAAAACCTCACCTTTAATGATGAAAATTCGGTGATTAATTTCGTAGCTGATGATTATACACTTCTGGAAATTGATACCCTTGCTGGTAATGGCGGGCTTTTTAATCTCCGTACCTCCATTGCAGAGGGTAAAGGGGATTACATCATAATTACCGAAGGGAGTGGTAGCCATAAACTTGGCGTAAAAGACTCGGGTGTTGAAATCACTAAGCCAGAAGAAACCACGCTTGATCTTGTGAGTGACTACAGCGGTGACGCAACCTTTAATTTAGCTAAAATTGATGGAGTCAGCATTGATGCCGTCGATGGCGGTACCTATCTTTACTATCTTCATGATCGCGATGAAAATGGTGAGAAAACTTGGTATTTAAGTGCTGAAAAACAAATCGATCCCGATCCAACGGATCCAAATCCGATCGATCCTACCCCGCCAATCCTCGAAACAACGCCATCAACGGATGCGGTGATTAGTTTAGCAAGCGCTCCACAACTGATTATGGCAAACGAGATGAATAATCTTCGCTTTCGTAAAGGAAGCGTAAAAGCCAATGCGGAAAGCGCCGGCGTTTGGGGCCGTGTTATTGGGGACTCCACTAAAATTAAGGAAGGCCCTGCCCACTTTGATCTTGAACAGATGGGCTTAGAAATTGGGGCAGATACCGTGTTAACGCTCGATTCTGGCTCACTTCTTCTTGGTGGAATGGCGAACTATAGCTGGTCCGATGTGAAACATCATCGCGGCGGTAAAAGTAAGGTCGATAGTTATTCATTAGGACTGTACGCAACCTACTTTTTCGATAACGGTTTTTATCTTGATGGGGTTTTAAAATATAACCATTTTGATAATGAACTTCGCGCCCGTTCAACCCAAGGCGACATCGTATCAAGCGACTATTCGCAACACGGGTATGGACTCTCACTTGAAGCCGGATACGATTGGGATTTAGGCAACAATCTCTGGATTGAGCCTTACGGGAAACTCAGTTATATCAGCGTAAACAGTAAAGATATTAAACTCAGTAACGGCATGGAAGCGCATATCGACTCGCACAACTCCCTCACAAGCGAGTTAGGCTTTAGCTTCGGGAAAGATTTTAATCTCAAAAATAGTACCATTTTTTCACCCTATGTGAAATTTGCGTGGAACCACGAATTTATCGATGACAATAAAGTCCGCATTAATAATCGCCATGATTTTGTGAATGATTTCTCAGGCGATCACATCAAAGCCGGTGTCGGTTTTAACGCAAAAATCCAAGATGATTTATCGCTTTTTGGTGAAGTGAATTATCGCTCAGGAAGCTATATCGATGATTCCATCCAAGCGAACTTTGGAATCCGTTATAACTTCTAACGCGCCATCATAAAACGCAATCATTTAATCATCCATGCCCCGACTTTTAATGTTGGGGCATTTTTATTACCAATCCCTATTATTATCAACTGCTTATTGAAAATAATAATAAATCATTATATAAAAATGCATTTAGTGATAACATGTCACGATATTTTTTTAAAACCACAAATAAATCAATTTATTGCAAAAAATGAGGATATGGCATGAAAAAAATCATTGCAGCAGGACTTCTAAGCGTCCTTTTAGTCGGATGTGGCGAACACGATGAAGAGTACTTCTTTAAACATCAAGACAAAGCTGAAACAAAACTGAAGTTGTGTGAAGAAAAAGTCTACGCTGCCATCGAAAAAAACGATGAAAAAGCATATGAAAAAGTATTCAATGACAAAGAGTGTCATGCAGCCGAGGCTGCCCTTAAAAAGCAGCGTAGGCTCGATTATGAGAAAGAAATTGCGGAACGAGAACTTAAAAAACAACGTGAAGAAGAGGCACGCTTAAAAGAGATTGCAACCGAAAAAGCGGCGATTCTTAAACAACATCAAAATGCCACCTGGCAAACAACCATTTCTGAATACCTCAAAATAGAGTGTAAACAAGGATTCATGCAAGCACCTACTCCCTCTTGCGTTGCTTGGAAAGAAATCTATGATGACGCGGTCACTGTTGGAAAAACAGAGTTATCGCAATTTTCATTCAGTGAATTAAAAAAGAAAGAAAGTGAATTTTGTAATCTTGATAAGCGCAATGGCTCAGTCTGTTCTGTCTGGGAAACTGCTACAAACGAGCAAGGCAAAGCTGAGTTAGATGGTTTAGATCTCTTCGCAATCGAGAATAAAAAAGCCGATTACTGTGAAGATAGTGGCTACTCAACAAACTGCCGTGTTTGGACGAAAGAGTGGGATCAGAAAAGCGAAGAGTTAATTAAACATTTCATAAATGAGGATGAAGTTTTTGTCAAAACTTATAATAGTTGCCTAACTGAAATTGAGAAAATTCGTCAATCCAATGGTAGTTGGGATGAAAGACATAACGGAGAATCAACCATTCGAAAAAGCAGCCCTTGCCTACAAGCTGAGCGCGCTTATAGTCGCCGCGGCATGGGATATGACCCATATAAACGCTTCATCGCAGAATAGTGATTTTTTAACATCCTATTAACTCAAGATTACACATGATATAACCTACGGGGAAAGAGCATCATACTCTTTCCCTTTTTTATTCCTCATCTCTCCCTTTGCACGCAAGAAAAATCTTCTCAAAGCGGGTTAAGCATGGTACAAATGATGGGAGAAGAGTGGATTATCTTCAGATAAAAACAACGAGGAGATTAGTATGAGTTACATTGTTATTCGCCATGATAAAGAACCGGTTCGCAACATTTTTTGCATCGGACGCAATTACGTTGAGCACGCCCACGAGCTTAATAATCCGGTTCCCGAAGCCCCTCTTGTATTTTTTAAGCCCACCGGCACGCTTCTTCATGAAGGGTCACAGATTCCTCTTCCCGTCTATTCTGAGGATGTGCATCACGAAGCGGAACTGGTACTTTTCATCAATAAAGATGCTGAAGGACTCACCAAAGAGAATGCGCTCAATTTTATCGGTGCTATCGGGCTTGGGCTTGATCTCACCGCGCGGGATATTCAATCGATCGAGAAATCAAAAGGGCATCCTTGGTCACGCAGCAAAGGCTTTAAAGGGGCAGCGCCGATCTCAAAATTCATTCCCTTTTCAGAAGCTTCAATGCCGCTTGGGCAGATTCGTTTTTCACTTGATGTCAATGGTGAGCGCCGTCAAACCGGGCATCTCTCTGAACTTATTTTTGATATCCCCACCCTTTTGGAACATCTAAATTCCATCTACGGTCTGCAAAAAGGAGATCTCGTCTTTACCGGTACGCCCAAAGGCGTTGCCAAAATGAAGGCAGGCGATGAGATGAGTCTTAAACTTACTACATCCGTGGATCCGGAGAATCCTACAGCCGATGAGATCGTTACCGCTGAATTTACCGTGGCATAATTCGTTCAATTAACATTGTGTAATTGAAGATCTAAGCACTGACGCGATGACAAGGTTAATGCCCTTGAAATCCGCAGTGCTTTTTTATTCCATTGGCGTTAACGGTTTGACTTCCCGGCGAATCACAAAGAGTAGAATTACACCCGGAATAAAGAGAAATGCCGTGCCGATAAAGAAATCGTACCAGCCATATTCCGCCACTAAAAACCCCGAACTTCCCCCAAGAAGACGAAGCCCAACCGCCGAAAGAGAGCTTAATAGCGCATATTGAGTCGCTGAATAATTCCGGTCGCAGAGCAAGCTTAAAAACATAATAAAGAGCGCGCTCGCAAAGCCGGAGACAAAATTCTCTAACGTAATTGCAATCACCAATGAATGGATCGTCGGATAATGCAAAATTAATAGATAGCCTAAATTTGTCACCCCGATCGCAACCGCCGAATAGAGCAGGCTTTTGTAGATCCCGATCGTGCGGATCACGCTTCCCGCCACAAACGCGCCTATGAGCGTTGCAATAAGCCCGTACACTTTAGTCACCACCCCAATTTGAGTGCCGTTATAGCCCATATCGGTATAAAAATCCGCTACCATCACGCCGGAAATCGCATCGGGCAATTTATAACAGATAATAAAAAATAGGATTATCAAAGATTTATCGCGGGTAAAAAATTGCTTAAAGGTAAGCATCGTACTCTTAAAGAGATTGTGCAGATGACCTTTAATCGTTTTCGGCGCATCATGTTCTCCACTCTTATCCGCTTCAAGCGTGATCTCGGGCTCCGTGATAAAGAGCGTCACAATCGCGAGCGTCATAAAGAGCCCCGCGAGCAGCATAAAGATGACTCCCCAACTTAAATAGTCCGAAAGACTGAGCACTCCTGCGCCCATGACGAGCATCCCTAATCGATAGGTCATCAGCGAGCTACTGCTGCCATAGGACTGCTCTTCCGGCGTTAGATAATCGATGCGATAGGCATCAATCACAATGTCTTGGCTTGCAGAAAAAAAGGCGAGAATAAAGATAAATAATCCCGTTAATACCGGCGAAGATTTCGGGTCAATAAAGGATAATCCGACAAAAACGAGTGCTAATCCGAGCTGAAAAAAGAGAATCCACCCTTTCCGCCTCCCGAGCAATCCAAATAGTGGCAAACGATATTGATCAAGAAGTGGCGCCCACAGGAATTTAAAGGCGTATGGTAATCCTAAAAGTGAGGCAAGCCCGATCATCTCTTTCTTGACGCCGTGGCTTGAGAGCCAATAGGTGAGCGTCATCAGCGTCATCATAATCGGAAGTCCGGAGGAGAATCCAAATAGCGCCACCGCTAAGTTTTGCCGTTTGAGATAGGGCTCAAAGGATTCAATCATCGATTCCAGTCGTTTTAACATGCGTTACGCTCCCTTATGTAATTCCCTTTACCATAACAAAAGGGCAAGTCCAACACTCGCCCTTTTACGTTTTTATCAAAATCAGCAATGACATTAGCCAATATTTAAAAACATGCTCGCAATGCCGAAATAGATAAAGACCCCTGCGATATCACAAATTGAGGTGACAAGCGGTGTGCTCGCCGTTGCCGGGTCAAGTTTAAACCAGCGGAAGATAAAGGGGAGAATCGCCCCGAGAAGGCCTCCGAAAAGGACGACAATCACCATCGATGAACCGACCGCAATCGCCGTTTCTAGCCCAACATTTCCCATCGCACTATGTACGCCACGATAATAACCAATTCCTGCGATCGCGATCGCCATTGTGAGCCCAAGCAGGATCGCAACGGAAAGCTCTTTCATCACCACTTTAAACCAATCTTGCGCTTTAACATCGCCAACCGCCATCGAACGAATCACCAGCGTCGTCGATTGTGATCCGGTATTTCCGCCACTTGCAATTAAAAGCGGTAAGAAGAACACCACGTGAACGTATTGCCCGATTAATTCTTCATAATTGGCAATCCCTGCGCCGGATAATAGATTCACAAAGACTAAAATTACCAGCCACGGCATCCGTTTAACGTAGAGCCAGAGCGATGGCGCTTTTAATAGCCCACCCTCGATCTTCTCATCGTCCACCGAGATCGACGCCATTTTATGAATATCCTCGGTGGCCTCTTCCTGCATAACGTCCATCATCGCATCGACGTGGATTACCCCGATCATATGACGTTCTTCATCCACAACAGGAATGGTCACAAGGTCGGTATCTTGGAAGATTCGCGCAGCAAGTTCTTGGTCGAGATTTGAATCGAGCACAATGAGCTCTTTTTTCATAAACTCTTTTAAAATAAGGTCGCCTTTTGCGCCTAAGAGCTCACGAAGTGAGAGCACGCCCTTAATCTTTTCAGTGCTATCGACCACATAGATATAGTGAATATTGGCCTTGCCACGCACATTTTGGCGCAGATATACGATCGCTTCATCAGCGGTATAATCTTCAGGAATGCGGATAAACTCGTGGCTCATTAACGAACCGACGGTGTCTTCTGCAAAGCTCATCTTGAGATCTTGAATGACCATAGGATACTCCCTCATCTTTTAGCACGAATATATAATTATACAATTCGAGCGCAGCTTGATTATCAATAAAGCTCAATAAATTTGATATCAATAATGACTAAAAATAGATGCCGCTCATCATGGGCTCTATTTTCGCATATTTATGCGATAGCGATGGAGGTTTTACCAAAATTGACGCAACGATGGCTGAGCCGCCCCAAAATGAGACGCTCAAAGTCGATGTTTGAAGGATCCCCCTTCGTAAAGTTTTAGCACTATAGGGCCGGTTAATGCTCCATTTAACCAGTTACATTAAAGAAACCTTAATTCGATTTTCTCTGCTAACCCATTGGTGTCTCTCGACGTTTCTGGGCAGTAACGTATCTCCCTATAGGAGCCTCACCTAACGAGGTTTGTCGCCTTAATAATCAAGCAACTCAAACTTATTTGTAAGTGCGCATACTAACGAAAATCATTCTTCTTTTCAAATCATTTTCAATAATCAATTGCATTTTATAAAAAACTTAACGTTTGTTGTGCGGCCCTCGTATCAATCCCCTTTTAAATGGGCTATAATTGAGGGCGATTATTCCATAAGCAAATTTGTCATGAAGATTTTAATTTTAGGCGCAGGTCAGGTCGGCTCCACGGTTGCGCACGTCTTTTCGAAAGAGGCGCAAAATGAGATTACGATTATCGATAGTCACTACGAACCGTTAGCCGCCCTTAAAGAGCAATATGATATCCGTACCATTCGTGGTAACGCGGCGCATCCCACTGTTTTAGAAGAAGCAGATGCCGCCAATGCCGATATTATGATTGCCGTTACATCAAGTGATGAGGTCAATATTGTGGCCTGTCAGCTTGCCTATTCTCTCTTTAATGTCAAACTCAAAATCGCCCGCCTTCGCTCTCAATCCTATATCGAGCATTCCGACAATATCTTTGGTTATAAGATCAATTCAGCATTTAATATTGACGTGGTGATCAGCCCGGAAATTTTAGTAACCGATCAGATTAAAAATATTATCGAGCTTCCCGGCGCGCACGATGTGCTGCGTTTTGCCAAAGGGAAAGCGCTGATGATCTCAACCGACATTCAAGAAGGCGCGCCCTTTGCCTATCGCTCCATTGCTGAGATCCGCGAGAAATTGCCCCATATTAATGTTAATTTCACCGTACTCTTTCGCGATGGAGAGGAATTTTTCCCAAATGGTGAAACCGTGCTTCTTCCGGGGGATTATCTCTACTTTTTAACGGCGCGTCATCAAGCCCGACATCTCATTGAAAAGCTCAATCCCACCAATAAAACGGCGAAGAAAATTATTATCGCAGGCGGTGGGAATATCGGCGCGCAACTTGCGGAAACGCTCGAAACCTTTGCGCAAGTCAAAGTGATTGAAACCGACTCGGATCGGGCACATCGCTTGAGCTCAAATCTTAATAATAGCCTTGTCCTTCAAGGCGACTGTACCGATGAAAATCTCCTCTTTGAAGAGAACATCGAAACTACCGATATTTTCTGCGCGGTAACGAATGACGATCAGACCAATATTTTATCGAGCATGCTGGCAAAACGACTTGGGGCAAAATATGCGATGACGCTGATTAATCGCTCCTCCTTTTTGGAATTAATTCAGGAAGAATCGAAGATTGATCTTGCCTTTTCACCGCAACAGGTGACCTTAAGTACGCTCCTCACCTACATCCGTAAAGGCGATGTGGTGCAGGTCTATTCTCTTGGACTTGGCAGCGCGGAAGCGATTGAAATTGTCGCCCATGGTACAGAAGAGAGCTCGAAGCTCATCGGCAAACATATATGTGACATAAAATGGCCCGAGGGAACCATTTTATCTGGTATCATACGGAAAGGTAACGTCCTCATCATCAACGATGAAACGTTAATCGAAGATGATGACCACATAATTCTTTATATCAACAATAAAGATAGCATCCCTGAAATTGAAGAACTTTTCAAAATCAATAATTAGCAATTAGTACAACAGGAGACACTAATGGATAAAGTAAACAAAGTCGTCCTCGCCTACTCTGGCGGCCTGGACACCTCTGTGATCTTAAAATGGCTACAAGATGAGTATAACTGTGAAGTGGTAACCTTTACCGCTGATATCGGACAAGGCGAAGAAGTTGAACCTGCACGCGAAAAAGCGCAAGCATTAGGGGTTAAAGAGATCTATATCGACGATCTACGCGAAGAGTTTGCTCGTGACTTTATCTTTCCAATGTTCCGTGCCAATGCAATTTATGAAGGTGAGTACCTTTTAGGGACTTCAATCGCGCGTCCGTTAATCTCAAAACGCTTAATCGAAATCGCCAATGAAACCAACGCAGATGCGATCTCACATGGCGCAACCGGTAAAGGAAACGACCAAGTACGTTTCGAGCTTGGCGCTTACGCACTTAAACCCGACGTTAAAGTGATCGCGCCATGGCGTGAGTGGGACTTAATGTCGCGTGAAAAGCTCCTCAATTATGCTGAGAAAAACAACATCGTGATCGACCGTCACGGTAAAAAATCGCCTTATTCAATGGATGCTAACTTACTTCATATCTCCTATGAAGGTCTCCTCTTGGAAGATCCATGGGCAGAGCCAGAAGCGGACATGTGGCGCTGGACGGTTTCTCCTGAAGAGGCGCCAAACACCCCAACTTACTTAGAATTAACCTATGAAAAAGGGGACATCGTTGCGATCGATGGCGAACGTTTATCACCTGCAACGGTGATGGCACGCCTTAACAAACTCGCAGGCGACAACGGAATTGGCCGTGTGGATATCGTAGAAAACCGTTACGTGGGCATGAAAGCTCGCGGATGCTACGAAACCCCAGCCGGTACTATCATGCTTAAAGCACACCGCGCGATCGAATCGATCACCTTAGACCGTGAAGTTGCGCACCTTAAAGATGAATTAATGCCACGTTACGCAAGCCTCATCTATAACGGTTACTGGTGGAGCCCTGAGCGTGAAATGCTTCAAACCATGATCGACAAATCACAAGAATATGTGAACGGTGTGGTTCGCCTTAAACTCTACAAAGGCAACATCATCGTGGTTGGCCGTAAATCAGACGATTCACTCTTTGACGAATCAATCGCAACGTTTGAAGATGACGAAGGCGCATACAACCAAAAAGACGCGGAAGGCTTCATCAAGCTCAACGCGCTTAGAATGCGTATCGCAGCAAAACGTAATCGTTAATTGTCAATTTAGACGTTAACCATTAAGGCTAAAACGTAAAAACCTCTTAAGCCTGCCTTTCAAATGAATCGGCGCTTAAGAGGTTTTTTATTGCCCGCTTTTATTATTCAGATTATCGTAGTTTTAATCTTGCTCTGCCTTTGATAAAACAAGCGGCACCTGTAACACTTGATCGTCCAAAACCTCTCGATTTTGATCCTCTTCGATCCCTAACATTTCAGTTTCATAACGGCGGCCTTTATCCTCATCAAACTGCCCTTCCCATTTCGCAATCACAAGCGCCGCAAGAGAATTCCCCACTACATTTAACGCAGTACGCGCCATATCCATAATGCGATCCACACCGGCAATAAAGGCAAGCCCTAAAGTCGCTTGCTCCATCGGCATAACGCTGCCTAAAGTCGCAAGTAATACCACAAACGACACGCCCGGAACGCCGGCAATCCCTTTTGAAGTGATCATCAGCGTTAAAACAAGGGTGATCTCCTGCCAAATCGAGAGATCAATGCCAAATAATTGCGCCACAAAGATCGCTGCAATGCTCTGGTAGAGCGTCGAGCCATCGAGATTAAAGGAATAGCCCGTTGGAATCACAAAGCCCGTAATCGCTTTCGGCGCGCCATAGGCTTCCATCTTTTGCATAATGCGCGGGAGCACGCTTTCAGAACTTGAGGTTGAATAGGCAAGAATCAGTTCATCTTTTAAAATCGCCATCAATTTAAAGATATTGAGCCCAAAAAGTTTCGCCACTCCCCCTAAGACCACAACGGCAAAGAAGATAATCGCGGCATACACAAGCACCACCAGTTTTAAGAGCGGAATTAGCGACTCAAATCCAAATTGGGTCACCGTGACAGCGATAAGAGCAAAGACCCCGATCGGCGCGTAACGCATAATCAAATTGGTCACCCGAAACATCGTCTCTGCAACGCTATTTAACACATTAATTAGCGGATCACGTTTATCGCTCGATAGACCGGCTAAAGAGACACCAAAGATCACCGCAAAAAAGATAATCGCAAGCATATCCCCTTTCGCCATCGAGTCCACAATATTTGTGGGAATGAGCCCTAACAGCGTTTTCACAAAGTGATTATCATGCTGAACCGACACCGCCCCTTGCGCATATTGGGAGATATCGCTTTGCGTTAATGCCGACACATCAATCCCCGTTCCCGGATGAAAGAGATTCGCCGCCGTAATCCCGACCACAATCGCAATGGTGGTAATAATCTCAAAGTAAAGAATCGATTTAAAGCCGATCCGACCGAGCTTTTTCGAATCCCCCATACCTGCAACGCCGACCACAATCGTCGCAAAGACAATCGGCACCACAATCATTTTAATCAAGCGAATAAAGATTTCACCCGCCGGTTTAAATCCATTTTGAATCAATCCATCGACCCAGGTGGCCGTCTCCGGTTGATTATGAAGCACCGCACCCACAGCGATCCCTAAAATTAAGGCAATTAAAATTTGCCACGCGAGCGTTAATTTAAATCGTTTCATCTGCATTACTCCTTTGACTAGCGCTCGAGACTCTCCATGAGCCTCCGTTTCAATCGATGTTATATCGTTTTTTTGTCGATAGAAACTTATACCACCCTAAAAACTATGTCGACAACTGATTTTTACCCATCTTTACAAAATAAATTATAAAAAATGGTTATTCGAAAAATATTTCAATAAGTTAATTAAAGGAGCTTTACAGTTTCCTTTGGATTTTTCTTTAATTTTTATTATGATTTCTCTCAAATTTATCTTCATGCAATTATCAACTCTGAAATGCAGCGACAGCCCTACTTTCCTAATCGAATATTGACAGTGACTCAAGAAATTTTGTACTCTGATTACATAAATACTATAAAAATAATTATTTAAAATTACGCCATTCAATAAAACGCGTACCAGCATTTAATAACCAAAGGGGAATAGTGTGTCTATCGAAATTTATTCGGTTGGCGATCGGGGAATTACGCTTGCAACAAAAGGAGCGGTCACGCTCGACATTCAGCAACGCATCTGGTGGATTAGCACAGAATTAACTGCGTCCGAAAATACTCAAATTATTGATATTATTCCTGGAATGAATAGTTTAACGCTTACACTCAATCCCTATGCATATTGTGATAAACAAGCATTAATTACACGCTTAACGTCATTATGGAATCAGTCTAATTCCATTGATTTAAGCAATCATTTCAAAGGAAAAACCATTGAGGTTCCTGTGATTTATGGTGGAGAAAAAGGACCTGATCTATTAGAAGTTGCCACCATTCACAATTTAACCCCAATGGAGGTTATTAAGCGTCACACAGCGCCACTCTATACCGTTTATTTTATCGGCTTTATGCCGGGATTTGTTTATTTAGGCGGCTTAGATAGCTCGTTAGAAACCCCTCGCCGAGCAGAACCACGCCTCAAAATCCCAGCAGGAAGCGTTGGCATTGGCGGAGCGCAAACTGGTGTTTACCCGGCTGAATCACCAGGAGGGTGGCAAATTATCGGAAATACAAACCTTGCGTTTTTTGATGCAACACGAGAACACCCTTCCCTCTTTTTACCAGGTGATCAACTTAAATTTATTGCCGAGGAGATTCTCTTATGATGGAAGTCATTAAAGCAGGACTCAGTAGCACAATCCAAGATTATGGCCGTTTTTCTCACGCCCATCTAGGGGTTGGAAAAGCAGGCGCAATTGATGGTGTATCACTGCATTTAGCCAATCGGTTAGTCGGTAACCCAGGAAATACTGCAGCGCTTGAAATGGTTATTTTAACGCCGGTTAAGGTTCGATTTCATCGCGACTGTTGGATTGCCGTAACCGGCTCAAACTGCGCCATTAATATCAATGATCGAGCACAAGGGTGGCATGGATGGCGCATCCATATAAAGGAAGGTGAAACCGTTGAATTAAAACCAACGCATAATTCTGGTATGTATTGCTATCTCGCAGTCTCCGGAGGATTTGATACGCCACGGATAATGGATTCTTATAGTACCGATATTAAAAACCACCTCGGCGGACACAAAAAGGATGGCTCTATATTACGCAATGGAGAGTTGATTCCCATTGCAAAAGAGCAGCCCGTTATTACGCACGCAATTGGCGTTCGGACATTTAATCGCACCTTTATTAGCACAACTATTTCAGTTCTAAAAGGCCCTGAATATGAGCAGTTTTCAGAGGATTCTCGCCGGGTATTTTGGGCAGAGTTGTGGCGTATTAGCAATAATAGCAATCGAATGGGAACACGGTTAGAAGGCGCTGTTCTTACGCGAGATATCGCCACTGACATGCGCTCGCAAGGCGTTTTTGAAGGTGTCATTCAAGTTCCACCCAATGGGCAACCGCTCATTCTTGCTGCAGAGTGTCAAAGCACCGGTGGATACCCTAGAATTGCCGTCATTCCCCAAGCTGAACTTTGGAAACTCGCTTACATTGCAACGCGCCAACGCGTGCGTTTTAAATTAATTGATGATGCTGAGGCAAATCGTCGCTTGCAAGTTCAACAACAATACCTTAATACTGTTGAATCTATGTTACAACTCTCAAAAACAGCCTTTGGAGGATATTATGAATAATCAATCCGCTCTTAAAATCGATTTAAACTGCGATTTAGGAGAGAGCTTTGGCCCATGGAAGATGGGAAATGATGCGGCTATTTTACCGCTGATCAGCTCTGCAAATATCGCCTGTGGCTTTCACGCTGGTGACCCGACGATTATGCATCAAACCGTTAAACTGGCTTTAGAAAATAATGTGGCGATTGGCGCGCACCCTTCTCTGCCTGACCTACAAGGATTTGGGCGTCGCAATATTGCAATTACCCCTGAAGAGGCTTACGACTTGATTATTTACCAAGTAGGCGCGCTAAAAGGCTTCTTAGAGGCAATCGGCGGGAAATTGCATCATGTTAAACCTCATGGAGCGCTCTATCAAATGGCAGCACGCGATAAAACGCTTGCGCTATCAATTGCACACGCTATTGCAGATATTTCAAAAGGAGAGGCTATTTTTTACGGCTTAGCGGGAAGTTGCATGATCGAGGCGGGTCGTGAAGTAGGTATTCCGGTTGCAAGTGAAGTCTTTGCGGATCGAACCTATCAAAAAGATGGCAACCTCACCTCTAGACGCGAAGCAAATGCATTAATCACAGACCCTGAAATCGCACTCAAACAAGTCTTACAGATGATTCAAAAGAAAAGTGTGACGACGACCTGCGGAGAAACCATTTCACTAGAAGCCGATACGCTTTGCATTCATGGTGATGGCATAACCGCTCTTGAATTTGCTAAAACAATCCACAAATCACTTCACTCACATCATATTGCCATCACATCTGTCATTTAAATTAACGTTACTCTCGACTCAAATAATAACAATAACCACAAAAAGGAGTTCTTATGAATACGATCAAAGAGAGACGGAGCGCTATTATTGGTGCGGTATTCCTCATGGGATTATCCGCTATCGGCCCCGGATTTTTAACTCAAACCACCACATTTACCGCTCAATTGGGCGCAAGTTTTGCATTTGTCATTCTGATTTCTATTATTTTAGATTTGGGTGCACAGCTCAATATTTGGCGCATTATTACCGTATCTAATATGCGAGGGCAAGATATTGCTAATAAAGTCATACCTGGCCTTGGCTATTTTGTCTCATTTTTAGTGGTGATTGGCGGACTAGCCTTTAATATTGGTAACGTTGCGGGTGCAGGCCTTGGGATTAACGTGTTTACCGGCGTATCCGTTGAAGTAGGCGCTATGATTAGTGCCGCCATCGCGATTGGAATCTTTATGTTTAAAGAAGCCGGACGCATTATGGATAAATTTGTTCAATATGCTGGAATCTTAATGATTTTCTTAACGCTATATGTAGTATTTAAATCCTCTCCCCCTGTTGGAGAAGCTGCGTATCGTACGTTTATTCCTGAATCCTTTGATTCAGGCACAATCCTTGCAATTGTCACACTAGTAGGCGGAACCGTTGGTGGCTATATCACCTTTGCTGGCGCACACCGATTACTTGATGCAGGAGTTCATGGTAAAGAAGTGCTTTCCGATGTCTCTAAAGGCTCTTTGATGGGAATTGGTGTTACCGCCATTATGCGCGTAATTTTATTCCTTGCAGTGCTTGGCGTTGTATCACAAGGTTATAAACTCGCTGCAGGAAATCCTGTTGCTTCAGTATTTGAGCATGCCGCTGGAAAAACGGGCCATCTGATTTTTGGGGTGATCATGTGGGCAGCTGCAGTTACCTCTGTGATTGGCGCAGCGTATACCTCGGTAACGTTCTTGCGTATCTTTAGCCCCAAAGTCGCACAACATCAAAATCGTTTTATTATTGCATTTATCTTCATTTCAACGGTAGTCTTTGTGAGCGTTGGCCGTCCTGTCGAGATATTAATCTTAGTCGGCGCGCTTAATGGCCTGATTTTACCTCTGACATTAGGCCCAATCTTAATCGCTGCATATAAAAAAGAAGTCGTCGGTGACTACAAACATCCTATGTGGCAAACCATTTTTGGCGCCATTGTTGTCGCGATTATGACCGTATTAAGCATGCAAACATTGTATAAGTATTTTATTGGATAACCTCCCTACTTATCTATCTACAAAATGAAATAAAGGCCCTTGTTTAGAGGGCCTTTATCTTAATCGGCAATATTACTATTACCTAATGTTTGAGTAAACGTTTCGTTTAACTACTTTAAAATGATTGGCGTAAGCTCGTAGCCTTCTTTTTCTAGTAAATTAAGAAGCCCCTCTTCACCAAAGAGATGGAGTGCGCCGACGGTAATAAAGCTATTACCCGCCTCAAGAAGCGGTAATAATTCAGGCATCCAAAGGTGATTGCGCTCGGTAAGAATTTGGCGAACAAACCAATCATCCCAATAGGCTTTCGCTTCTTCTGAATAATAAGCCGAGAGCTGATCTTCATTGGCGTAAGCTAAAACGCTTGCGGTATCGCCTTCATAATAACGGCGCGCGAGCTCAGAAATTTGTGCCTGCATTGTATCAAAATGTTCGATGCGAATATCGATCGCTTCTAGCAATCGATCCGTCGGAATTGAGCTAAATTTCTCAATTGAGACGCTGACATCTTCAAGCGGATGCATTGCTTTATTAAGTTCACGCGCCTTTTCCGTTAACAGAAAATCCACACCAAAGTCGGCAGATAATGGCTCAGGAAGCGCCATCTCAAAGAGCATCATAATCGCCCAAAGATTAAGACTCTCGATCAATTGTGGCTCAAGCCCGACCTCGCCCCACTTTTTAAAAAGAGCTTGATAACGCGTCTCACCGAGTGCTTTTCGCGTCGTACCCTCTAAATTGTACATAGTAAAAACAAACGGCATCAGATCCTCATCTTCTGGCGAGATCTCAAGCACTAAACGATCACTCTTTTCAAGGTGCGCCACATACTCAAGCGGAAGCTCGGAGTCTTTATATCCCGTATGCATTGATCCAAGCAGATAGGAAGGCTCCGCACCCTCTTTCTCAATCTTCCAGAAAAAGGATTGATCTTGCCCATCAAGAGGCTCAACTAAAGCGGCATTTGCCCCGGAAAATATTCCGAAAAAAACCAATGAAAACGTTAAAAATAGCGTAAATAGACGCGTCATAGACGAAACTCCGGTAATCGCAATGAATAGAAAATAGAAATAAGGCGAATCGCCAAGGTAACCCCCATTCCAAGGAGCAACGAGAGCGTATCGGAAAGCCCTAAATGAAGGGCAGAAACCATCACCACACCACCAATTACACAGGCGGTAGCGTAGATCTCTTTTTTAAGGACAAAGGGGATTTCACGGGCTAAAAGATCACGGAGCATTCCGCCACCCACCGCGGTTACCGTACCTAAAATAATCGCCACTAGATCGGAAGTGCCATAGGCCAACGATTTGGTGAGCCCAATCCCTAAAAAGACGGCAACGCCAATCGCATCACAGACGGGAAGGAGGAGCCTGCGATCAAGATGGTCAAAAATCTTCAGGAAAATTACACCAATCACCGCAGCAAAAAAGGTGACGTAGAGATAGACATTATCCGCCACCCAAAACACCGTATCGACACCTAAGATAAGATCTCGCAGTGTTCCGCCACCGATCGCAACGGCCGCAGCTAACACCACAACGCCGACAAAATCCATCTGCTTACGCGCCGCCACTAATACGCCCGAAAGCGCAAAGACCGCCGTCCCAAATAGGTCTACATAATAGAGTAACATTCCCCCTCCTCGCGACCGCACGATCTCTCGGCGCCCCTTTGAATGCTCGTCTTTTCGAGATTAGCGGGGAATCACCAATTCGGTACCGATCGGAACGCGTAACTGATTATTTGGCAATTGATTTGCTCGTTTTAATTGTCCCTCTAAGATACCAAATTTTTTCGCGATGCCCCGAATTGTATCACCCTCTTGAGTGATGTAGCGTTGCGGGCCATTGGATTTAGAGGCCAATTGCACCGGAGGAGGCGCAACTTGTTTGCCGCCTTGCGCTGTTGAGGTAAATTGAATCGACGGGAACACGATCTCATTATCTTGCGGTTTGGCTTGAGGCTTAATCTCAGGCAGTTTTTGCGTTGTCGCAGGAGGCGGCGTTTTCACCACTTGAACAGGTGGAGTGACCACTTGAGGTTTAGGCTGCGCTGCCGGCTGCTTTTGAGCCACTTTGGTATAGACGATTTCAGTCGCCGGACGCTCGCGATAATAAGCTTTAATGCCCGCTAAGATATCATCAGCTAATTGACTTTGATGACGCGCACTCTTTAATTTACGCTCTTCATTGGGGTTTGAGATAAAGCCCGTTTCCACTAAAACTGATGGAATATCCGGCGCTTTTAACACCGCAAAGCCTGCACGCTCAACATTTTTCTTATGCAGATTGGCATGCTTTCCTAAATGGGATAAAAGATGCTTTCCAAGTGCATTTGACGCCTCAATGGTGGCATCTTGAGAGATATCGAGCAGCATTGAGGCAATCGCATCATCTTTATCGGAAATTTTTACCCCACCAATCAGATCCGAACGGTTTTCCGCTTTTGCGAGCATCCGCGCCGCTTCACTCGAGGCGCCGCTCGTGGATAAGATATAAACTGACGCTCCATCGGCAGTACTGCTTCCCGCATCGGCATGGAGCGAAACAAACATATCTGCCTTATGACGACGCGCAATTAAGACTCGCTCACGAAGCGGAATAAAGACATCGCGATCACGGGTCATTACCGCACGCATACCACGTTCACGGTTAATTTTATCGCGCAGTTTTTTACCAATTTCAAGCACCACATCTTTCTCTCGCGTTCCCGCACGCCCAAGCGCCCCTGGGTCTTTACCACCGTGACCTGGGTCGAGAACAATTAAAATATTTTTCTTCGGCACTGTTTTGGCCACTTGAATTTCCGTTTGCGCCGATACCATGGTTTGATCACCCACCGCTAAATCCGATTGGGGCGTATCACGGCCATCACCGCTTAATAAAATAACGAGCTCATAGCCATTACGCGACTTCATTAGCGCCGTACTTGCCGGGATCGATTGTTTTAAATCCACCACAATACGAAGGTCTGTCCCTTGTTGCGTCCCTAAACGAACACCGGTGACAAAGCGATTTGAGATCGGCAGTGACCGCGCTTGTTTGCGTAATTTCGCATTGGGAATATCGATTACAAGACGCGCAGGACTCGCTAACCGAAACGAGTTAATGGAGACCTTTTCATCGATGGGAAAGACGATCCTCAGCTCACCTTTATTCGTGGTCGTTCCGCGCCCTTCACCGACTAATGCCTGCTTTGCGAACGCCATATTTCCCACAAAGAGAAGCAGCAGCACAAAAAACCACTGCATTAAAGATTGATGTCGTTGTTGCGTTGTAACCATAATTCCCTACTCTTCCATCTTTAATGTTTCAACAAGCGTTTGATACTCCGGCGTATCTCCATACACCGCTTTAAACGTCGCCAATAATCGCGCGACTCGCTCTGTTTCTCCCAGTTTATCAAGGACTAAAATATAGTGCCCAATAATCTCAGGATAGTTGTTTTGACTAAATGCTCGGGCTAAATAACGCTGCGCTTTTTCATAATCGCCCTTAAGATAAAAGGCCCAACCGATGCTATCTTCGATAAAATCTTGCTGTGGCATCACCCCATTCGCCTCAAGGATATATTTAAACGCCTCATCAAACCGATCTTGATCGCCAGTTTCAAGGAGTGAATACCCAAGCGCGTTGAGATTGATCGCATCATTGGGATCATCGGTAACACGCGCCTTTAAGATCGCCTCCATCTTTGCGACATTCCCACGATTGTACTCCACCATCGCTTTTAAATAGGTCACAAGCGACTCATCAAGAAGAGGATTATCCCCTAAAAGCGTCAAGAGCGCCTCGACCCGATCATACTCATTAAAACTCTCAAGCTCGCCAAGCTCCATCACATATAAAAACGCCACCTGTTCAGGGGCGTAAACACGTAGAGCGTCATAGATCGTCAAAAACTCGAGATAATTATTCACTTTAAGCGCTGCGGCCGCACGGGCGACTTCATAGCGCATATAGTACTCTTTCGGCATCGCTTCATCATTACGAAGCAGCGTAAAAAGCCCATCGTAATTCCGATTCTTCTCCGCCATATCAAAGAGCGAAAAGGCCGTTTGCACATAATAGAATTGATTGTCGGCAATTTTATCGAGCATTAATTTCGCATTCGGCAGATCATTGAGTGAATAATATAAAACCGCTAACGTACCATAGAGTTGCGCTGGAATGGCTTCATGCTCAGCAAGGACCTTTTCACCCACTTCAAGCGCTTCAAGGTAGTGAAAATCGTTCATTAAAATGGCGATATATTCTTTAGCAATTTCAGGGGTATTGATGCGCTCGTAGGCCTTTTTAAGCGAATCGACCGCCATCTCCAATTCCCCGCTATACCAATACATATAGGCAATGAGCGAGTTGAGCATAAGGCTCTTATCATCAATTAAATAGGCTTGAAGAAGTAAGGGTTTCGCGCGATTAAAATCTTTAAGATCAATTAAAATTCCCGCCGCATAGAGAAGCGGTGAAATCGCTTCAGGATCTTTATCACTCATATTGATGAGCACTTTCACTTGACTTAACGCATCATAGAGCTGGAGCGTGCGCAGTACCGAAATATAGCCATCTTCGCCCTCGTGTTTGATCAGTTTAACCACTTCTAAAAACGCGTCCGCCGCTTGATCAATCTCATTATTTTCAAGATAGATCACCCCAAGCGTATTCCACGCGATGATATTTGTGGGATCTTGTGACACAAGACGTTTTGCGTACGGAAGTGCATTTTGTAAATTTTGCTGCGCCGCATCGAGCCCAATGCGTCTTTCGAGTAAAAATGGCGTCTCTTCTACTTGTAAAACGCGATCAAAATATTCCGCCGCGCCCTGCCAATCCTCGCGGGCTACCGATAATTCTCCGAGCATTAGATCCACAAGTGGTGAATCAGCAGGCGTGTTTGCCGTCTCAGCTTGAGAGACCTGCCCTGCCAGAAGCCCAAAGAGTACTATGATTAATAATCGCTTCATATTTTTATTCTTTACAATTTAAGGATTGTTAATTAAATTCAAGTAGTTGAATAGCCATGTTATTATGTGGCAAATAACAGCTGTTTAACATTCTAACGTAAAATCATGAAATTTGTTATCAAACCCGATAACTTTTTAGTCAAAAAGGAGTTTTTATGAGTCAACATCGTGTCGCACTAATCCTCTCAGGCTCGGGTCATATTGATGGCGCAGAAATCACTGAAGCGGTCTCATTAATGATTGCGCTTACGCAAAGTGAATATCAGATTGATTACTATGCTCCCGATCGCAATCAGCTCGATGTGGTCAACCATCAAACCGATGAGGTCGTGGCTGAATCCCGCAATATCCTTGTCGAAGCTGCCCGCATTGCTCGTGGGAACGTAAAACCCTTAACCGATCTTAACCCTCGTGAATATGATGCGCTCGCGTTTCCTGGTGGCTTTGGCGTTGTAAAAAACTTCACCACCTTTTTAAGCGATGGCGAGAATGCAACGCTCACTGATGATCTAATTGAACCGCTTCGCGTTGCCATTGAACTTAAAAAACCGATTGTCGCTATTTGCGCTGCCCCACTTGTGCTCGCACTCACAGCCAAAACCTTTGGCCTATCGAATGTATCGATCTCCTTTGGCGATGAGAAAAACGCGCAGCATTTTCTAAATGTGACTGAAAAATGGGGCGTCAATCATCACAATACTGCGCCGAATGAAGCCTATATTGACACTCAAAACCGCTTTATTACCTCTGGCGCTTATATGTATGGCGACTCGCAACCCTATTTAATCTATCAAGGGGCTTACCACGCGATTGAGCTGCTTAATTCGCTCGTTCGCTAACCCATTTTTAAAGGCTTTACCCAACATTACGCCCATCTTTTCATTTACAGATCAATGGATCAACGGAAAGATGGGCTTTATTATCTCTAGAGCCCTGAGCGATACCTGACAAAACTGTTTTTTACTTATATACTGATTTACTGATTTTTTCGATTTAACTTATTTACTATCAGGAATATATCGATTTATGAAACCGTTCAAGTTAGGAATTTTGGGTTTAGGCACTGTTGCGTCCGGAGTAGTCGCAACACTTAACAACAATAAGAAGGCGATTGCGCGCCGAATAAATACTCCCATTGAAATTGAATCTGTCTACGTCCGATCGCTCGATCGTGATAATCCTTACAACCTACCGCTAACCACTGATATTACAACGATTACCCAAAATCCTGATATAGATATTATAGTTGAATTGATGGGCGGAACCACCACCGCACTTGAGGCGATTAATGCCGCGCTCGATGCGAAAAAACATGTGGTCACCGCGAATAAAGAACTTATTGCGCTTCACGGAAATGAACTCTTTAAAAAGGCGCAAGAAAATGGCGTTTTTCTCCTTTTTGAAGCGGCGGTTGCCGGTGCAATTCCGATCCTTAAAACCGTGCGTGAAGGATTAGCCGCAAACGAAATCGACAAAGTTGCGGGCATTATTAATGGTACCTGCAACTACATCTTAACGGAGATGAGCGATAAAAATGAAGCCTTTGAAACCGCGCTGACTGCCGCGCAAAAATTGGGCTATGCCGAAGCCGATCCAACCTTTGATATTAAAGGGATTGATGCCGCCCATAAGCTCACTATTTTAGCATCGCTCGCATTTGGAATTCCCCTCTCCTTTGATAAACTCACCATTGAAGGCATCGATAGCGTCACGCCCCGTCAAATTGGTTACGCTAAAGAACTGGGATACAGCATTAAGCATCTTGGTATTGCTGAAAAAACAGCTGATCATATCGAGCTTCGCGTTCACCCAACGCTTGTGCCGATGAGCCATCCTCTTAGCCACGTTAATAGCGTGATGAATGGGGTCTTTGTTCACGGCAATTCAAGCGGCCCGATCTTTTCATCAGGTCCTGGTGCGGGAAGTTTAGCTACCGCCTCGGCCGTTTGCGCCGATATTTTAGACATTGTCCGTGCCCGCGATGTGAATCATTATGCGCCGATGCTTGGCCATCAATTAGAAACCCTTGATGCGCCCAATTTTGCGAAAAAAGAGGAGATCGAAAGCGCTTATTTCATCGTGATTGAAGGACTCGATTCAGATCATGAGTCGGCGATTACAGAGCTCGTTACAAAACATGGAATTAGCCTAGATCGAGCAAAAGTTGACAACGCAAACCATTGTTTAATCATGGTGACTAAAAATACAGCAGAAATAGCTATTAACAAACTCTTAAATGATGTTATGTTAATGGATAACGTTTCAAATAGTTCATTCATTCGCGTCGAAGAGTTCCGTTGAGTTCAACGGCTTTTTTGATGTCTGTTCAACTGAGATAATAATAAGTGAGGAGTTCTGTGAAATTAAGTGGTGC
Organism: uncultured Ignatzschineria sp.; assembly: GCA_945619025.1. Classification (GTDB taxonomy): domain Bacteria; phylum Pseudomonadota; class Gammaproteobacteria; order Cardiobacteriales; family Wohlfahrtiimonadaceae; genus CALZBJ01. The sequence goes on from CALZBJ010000001.1 coordinate 117,378, forward strand.
AGAAATCGTAATTCGCTCCTTAGTGGAGGAAAATGTAGAGTGTATTTTCGGTTACCCAGGTGGTGCCGTTCTCCCTCTATATGATGAAATTTATAAACAGGATAAAATTAAACATATTCTGGTCCGTCACGAGCAAGCAGCTACGCACGCCGCTGACGGATATGCACGCGTCACAGGCAAACCAGGGGTCGTCCTGGTCACTTCAGGTCCAGGTCTAACCAATGCCATTACCGGAATTGCAACGGCTCATATGGATTCCATTCCAATGATCGTTTTTTCTGGTCAAGTGGCAACAAGCTTAATCGGAAATGATGCTTTCCAAGAAGTCGATACCGTGGGAATCACCCTTCCCTGCGTAAAACACAACTTCCTTGTGAAAGACGTGAAAGATATTGCTAAAACGATCAAGAAGGCATTTTATATTGCAACGACCGGTCGTCCTGGCCCGGTTGTGATTGATTTGCCGAAAAACATTACCGTACAAGAGTGTAAATTTGAGTATCCTGAATCGATCTCAATGCGTTCGTACAATCCAACCATTAAAGGCCACCCCAAACAGATCAAACGCGCCTATGAGCTGTTAACAAAAGCAAAGCGCCCAATGGTTTACACAGGCGGCGGCGTTGTGATTGGCAATGCGCATGAGGAACTTCGTGAGTTAGTGCGCGCACTTAACTTACCGATTACCAGCACCCTAATGGGACTTGGCGCTTATCCGGGAACGGATCAGCAATTCCTTGGTATGCTCGGTATGCACGGTACTTATGAATCAAATATGGCGATGCACCATTGTGACGTTCTATTTGCCATCGGCGCGCGTTTTGATGACCGAATTACCGGGACTCTCAACAACTTCTGCCCGAATGCAAAAGTGATTCATGTAGATATCGATCCATCAAGCATTGCGAAAAACGTTCCAACCGATCTTCCAATCGTTGGTGAAGCAAAATCAGTGCTCCGTGAGTTTTTAGCCATTCACAATGAAGAGAAACGCTCGCTTGACGAAAAGGCGCTTGAAAAATGGTGGGATCAGATCGCCGAATGGCGCGAAATGAAGTCGCTCGATTATGTTAATAGTAGCGAAATCATCAAACCGCAATTTGTTCTAGAGAAACTCTTTGAAGTAACTCAAGGTCGTGCGATTGTTACCTCGGATGTGGGTCAGCACCAGATGTGGGCGGCACAATATTATCAATTTGATGAGCCACGCCAGTGGATCAATTCCGGCGGGCTTGGTACGATGGGCTTTGGAGTCCCAGCGGCGATGGGGGCAAAATTAGCCGCTCCCGATCGCGATGTTGCGTGCATTACCGGCGATGGAAGTATCCAAATGATGCTTCAAGAGATGTCGACCATGCTCCAATATCACACTCCAGTAAAAATTATTAACCTAAATAATGGTTATTTAGGAATGGTCCGTCAATGGCAAGAGTTCTTCTTCCAAAAACGGTACTGCATGAGTTATTTTGACTCTCTGCCTGATTTTATTAAATTAGCAGAAGCGTATGGGCACAGCGGTGTTCAAGTCACCAAACCAAGTGATGTTGAACCTGCACTTATAGAGGCGTTCAAGCAAAAAGATAAAACCATCTTGCTTGACTTTATCACCGATCCGACCGAGAACGTTTACCCAATGATTCCTGCGGGCAAAGGTCATCACGAAATGATCTTAGCGGGTCGCGATAAAATGGAAAACACCAGTAAAGACGGCTTAAGCCAAGTATAGAGGGAGGTAAAAAAATGGCTACAGTATTAAATAACGATCAATCGCGTCATATTATCTCTATCTTGATGGAAAACGAGGCGGGAGCCTTGTCGAAAGTGGTCAATCTGTTTTCCGCACGCGGCTATAACATTGAGAGCTTGTCAGTAGCCCCTACTGATGATAAATCGCTCTCTCGACTCACACTCGTCACCCTAGCGGACGGTCAAGTCGTCGAACAGATCGTCAAGCAGCTCAATAAACTGATTGATGTTGTCAAACTTACCGATCTTACTGATGGGGCTCACGTTGAGCGTGAGATGATGCTGATTAAAGTCACCGCTGAGTCGGAGAAAAATCGAGCAGAACTCTTCCGCCTCAATGAGATGTTTAGGGGACGTGTCTTAGATGTCACCCCTTCAACATTCACCATCGAAATGACGGGAGATCAAGAAAAACTCAACGCCTTTATCCGCGCGGTTAAAGAGCTTGGGATTGTCGAAATTGTTCGTTCAGGCGCACTCGGCTTAGTTCGTGGTGCAAAAGGTTTAACATTATAATTATTTTTTAAGGATGATAATAACGATCATCCTGTGACACATAAGGATTACAAAATGAAGGTATTTTACGATAAAGATGCAGATATCTCCTTAATCAAAGGCACAACGGTTGCGATCATTGGTTATGGTTCACAAGGGCATGCCCACGCTCAAAACCTAAAAGATTCTGGAGTCAACGTCATTGTCGGACTTCGTAAAGGCGGATCGTCTTGGGATAAAGCTGTAAACGCTGGCCACAATGTAAAAGAGATCGCGGATGCGACTAAAGAAGCGGATTTAGTGATGCTTCTCCTTCCTGATGAAGCTCAACCCGCTGTCTACAAATCAGAGATCGAGCCCAACATCAAACAAGGGGCAACACTTGCGTTTGCACACGGATTTAACATCCATTACAACCAAATCATTCCACGCGGTGATTTAGATGTCATCATGGTTGCGCCAAAAGGCCCAGGTCACACCGTTCGTTCAGAATATGTGAAAGGTGGCGGCGTTCCATCACTCATTGCGATCTACCAAGATAAATCATACAAAGCACGCGATATCGCGCTTTCATACGCATCGGCAAATGGTGGCGGTAAAGCCGGTATCATCGAAACCACGTTCCAAGAAGAGACTGAAACAGACCTCTTCGGTGAGCAAGCGGTTCTTTGCGGTGGCGCCGTTGAACTCGTTAAAGCCGGTTTTGAAGTATTAACCGAAGCAGGTTATGCACCTGAAATGGCTTACTTTGAGTGCTTACACGAGCTTAAACTCATCGTAGACCTTATGTATGAAGGTGGAATCGCAAACATGAACTACTCCATCTCAAATAACGCTGAGTATGGTGAGTATGTTACCGGTGAGGAAGTGATCACTGAGGATACTAAAGACGCAATGCGTTACGCACTCTATCGTATCCAATCGGGTGAGTATGCGAAGATGTTTATCCAAGAAGGTCACACCAACTATCCATCTTTAACTGCTCGCAGACGTTTAACGGCTGAACACCCAATTGAGAAAACAGGCGCAAAATTACGTTCAATGATGCCCTGGATCACCGAAAACCGTTTAGTTGACCAAGACAAAAACTAAACCCTTTTCAAAAACGATCAAACCTTAATTGATAAAGCCTTAAGTCTGCAAAGCCTTAGGGCTTTTTCTTGAAGCTTTATTTAATGACACAACGCGCCCATAATCTGGTAGATTGATTAAGGTTGCCTAATACGACGTTGAATCATCGATTCAACTCCCAAAAAATTTAACGTAAAACACGATTTAGATTTACCAATGTAATGAGTGTAGGAGATTCGATCGTAACTATCGATCAACCCTCCTTCCATCAAAGTAAGAGAAAGGAATTATAGAGATGACATGGACACCTAATAGCTGGAGAAATTTCAACGCGGCACAAACTCCAGTCTACGAAGACAAGGAAGCCTTAAAACGCGTAGAAGATCACTTAAAAACCCTTCCCCCACTCGTATTTGCTGGGGAAGCACGCACTTTAAAAGAGCAGCTTGCACAAGCGACGATGGGGAAAGCGTTCCTCTTGCAAGGCGGCGACTGTGCTGAGAGCTTCTCAGAATTTAATGCAAAAAACATTCGTGACACCTTCCGTGTTCTTCTTCAAATGGCTGTCACACTAACCTTTGCGGCAAGCAGCCCCGTGATCAAAGTTGGCCGTATTGCAGGACAATTTGCAAAACCGCGCTCATCAGACACTGAAACCATCGATGGCATCACTCTGCCAAGCTATCGCGGGGATATTGTCAACGGCATTGAGTTCACCAAAGAATCGCGCATGCCCGACCCTGACCGCATGTGGAAAGCCTACGCTCATTCTGGCCTTACCCTGAACTTACTGCGCGCCTTCTCTCGCGGGGGATACGCCGATCTTCATCGCGTTCATAACTGGAATATGAGCTTTGCGGAAAACTCGCCTCAAGCGGAACGCTATCTCGACCTTGCTCGCCGCATCCAAGACTCTCTTAAATTTATGGAAGCGTGCGGCATCGAATCGGCCAATACTCCGATCCTCCGTGAAACACAAGTCTTCACCTCACACGAAATGCTACTTTTAGGCTATGAAGAGGCCTTTACCCGCGTTGACTCCACCAGTGGCGATTGGTACAACGTTGCCGCGCATATGGTTTGGATCGGCGAACGTACCCGTCAGCTTGATGGTGCGCATATTGAATACGCCAAAGGCATTGCGAACCCAATCGGCGTTAAAGTGAGCGATAAAATGCATGAAGATGATCTGATTCGTCTTATTGATGCGCTTAATCCTCAAAACGAACCGGGCCGCTTAACCCTCATTACCCGTATGGGCGCTGATGTGTTACCGGAACATCTACCGCGCCTTCTTCGTAAAGTGAAATCTGAAGGCCGTCACGTTGTGTGGAGCTGTGACCCAATGCACGGCAATACCATCACCGATAATGGCTATAAAACGCGCCCATTTGATCGCATCTTAAAAGAGGTTGAAAGCTTCTTCGATGCCCATAATGCCGAAGGCACTTTTGCTGGTGGCGTTCATTTTGAAATGACCGGGCAAGATGTGACTGAATGTTTAGGCGGCGGCCAAAATATCACCTCAAAAGATCTCGAAAATCGTTATCATACGCATTGTGACCCTCGATTAAACGCGCAGCAGAGCTTAGAACTTGCGTTCCTCACTGCAGAAAAATTGAAGGAACATAGAGAAAAATTTCATTCATAAGGGTATAATGACTCTTATTTTTGATAAACCTTGAGGTTTATCGACGATTATCGAAATCAAATTATTGAGGAGTAATGATTTGAATACCAATTACTTAGACTTTGAAGCTCCCATCTCAGAACTTGAGACGAAGATTAATGAGCTTGTCAATTGGGCTGAAGGGACAGACATTGATGTCGCGGATAAGCTAAAAGATCTTGAGGACAAACTTGATGCTGAAATTGATGGCATCTTCTCAAAACTTAGCTCGTGGCAGGTTGCGCAGCTCGCGCGTCACCCACTTCGTCCTTACACGCTCGATTATATCGATCTAATCTTTGACGATTTCCAAGAGCTCCATGGCGATCGCCACTATGCTGATGACCATGCAATTGTGGGCGGTCTTGCTCGAATTGATGGGCAGCCAGTTATGGTGATTGGTCATCAAAAAGGGCGCGATACCAAAGAGAAAATTAAACGTAACTTTGGTATGCCCCGCCCTGAAGGGTATCGTAAAGCACTTCGCTTAATGAAATTAGCTGAGCGTTTTAACGTGCCGATCATTACCTTTATCGACACCCCCGGTGCTTATCCTGGGATCGGTGCAGAAGAGCGCGGCCAAAGTGAAGCGATTGCACGTAACTTACTAGAGATGAGTACCATTAAAGTGCCGATTATCTGTACCGTTGCGGGCGAAGGTGGATCAGGCGGCGCGCTTGCGATCGCCGTTGGCGATAAAGTGATGATGCTCCAATATTCAATCTACTCGGTCATCTCACCGGAAGGGTGCGCCTCAATTCTTTGGAAAAGTGCTGAGAAAAATAAAGAAGCGGCTGAAGCGATGGGCGTTACCGCAGATCGCAACAAAGAATTTGGCCTCATTGACGATATTATCGAAGAGCCTAAAGGTGGCGCTCACAGAGCTCCTGAAGAGATGGCGGCATCGATTAAGGCGAAAATTTTAGAGCATCTTGAAAGCCTCAAAGCGCTCTCTGATGAAGAACGCATTGAAGCGCGTTATAATAAATTGATGAGCCTTGGTCAATTTGAAGAAAAATAAGGATTAGCCTCTCAACCTATGGACAAGATTATTCCTTTTTTAGAACGCTTAACTGCGGTATTAGAGCGGATCGAACCGCTACTTCCCCCGTCACCGAAATCCTGTGATTTCTCCAAATATTCCGCGTTTCGGTGGGTGCGTTCTCATCTTGGTCCATATGGTTATATTGAGGGGATTGATAATCCAACCCAAATCGACTTTGCCGCCATTCGGTGCTCCGAACGGCAAATCGGCATTATTAAAGCCAATACCCTTCAATTTCTTGAGGGGTATCCGGCCAATAACGTTCTGCTTACCGGCTCAAAAGGCACGGGGAAATCATCACTAGTAAAGGCTTGTTTAACGGAATACCAAGATCGAGGACTTAAGCTCATTGAGATCGATTCTGATGATCTTCCTGCCCTACCGTCCCTCTTTAAGCAGATCGAAAACCAACCCTATAAATTCATTATTTTTTGTGATGACCTCTCCTTTGAGGATAATGACCCCTCTTATAAGTCGCTAAAAGCGATTTTGGACGGCTCTCTTATCAGTCCATCACACAATGTTTTGATCTACGCCACCTCCAATCGTCGCCATCTTCTGCCAGAATATATGCACGATAATGCGAAAGGCGATGAGATTCATACCGTCGAAGCGATCGAAGAGAAAATTTCGCTCTCTGAGCGCTTTGGGCTCTGGCTCTCGTTCTATCCCTTTTCACAAAAAGAGTATTTAGAGATCGTTCAGAGCTGGCTTACTCGCTATGCACCCGATTTCGATTACGATGAAGAGGTGAAACGCAAAGCCTTACAATTTTCATTACAGCGCGGTTCTCGCAGTGGCCGAGTGGCGGAACAATTTGTCCGTAATCATATTGGCGAAAAAAAATTAGAATCAATGCTTAAAAAGGATCAATAAAAGGAATACGAATATGTCAACATTCATGGCAAAAGAGATTAAAGAAATTCCCAATGTCATTGAAGCGCAACATGAAGCAAACGCGCCTCAACTGATCGAGCTTTCAGAATACCTAAAAAAAACCGATCCTTGGCATATCGTAACCCTCGGACGTGGTAGCTCTTTTAACGCGTCAAACTATGCAAAATATATCTTTGAAGAGAGTCTTGGTGTACCGGTGACCGTAGCGGCGCCCTCTCTTGCGTCTATTTACGATAAAGGGTTAAAACTTAAAAATTCACTCCTAATCGTTACCTCCCAATCGGGAAAAAGCCCAGATCTTATCAAGTTTTTACAAAAAATTCGTGCGGGCGGCACTAAAGCGGTCGGCATCATTAACGACACCGATTCACCGCTTGCTAAAGAGTGTGATTTTTTACTTGGCATTAACGCAGGTGAAGAAAAGAGCGTTGCAGCAACGAAAAGCTATATCGGTAGTCTCTCCGCCTTTGCCTCGATTTTAGCGACCTGGAGTGAAAATAACGAGCTCGCAGAAGCCCTTCTCAATCTCCCCGCTTACCTCGATCAAACCCTACAGATGACCGACTGGCCTTATTTTATTGAAAGCCTGCAAGATTGCGTTGAGACCTTCTCAATTGGCCGTGGCGTCGGATTAAGTTCAGCCCTTGAATCGGCCCTTAAACTGAAAGAGACCTGCCAAATCCACGCAGAAGGCATCTCAGCTACCGAGATCTTCCACGGATCGGTTTCACTTTTAAAAGAGAACTACCCGGTCATTAGTTTTGTTGGAAATGATGAATCTCGCGCTTCAAGCCTTGAGATTAACAAAAAACTCACGAGCTACGGCGCAAACGTTTTAGCGTTCGACACAAAAGGGAAATCTGACAATACGCTCGTACTCCCTGAAGTTCACCCTATTTTACAACCGCTTGTTCACATGACGGCTTACTATAAACTTGTCGAAGAACTCTCACTTCATCGCGGATTTAATCCTGATACCCCGCCAAATCTTAAAAAAGTGACCGAAACGCTCTAACATTCGATTACAATTAGATTATGATTAATTACGAACTGATTCACGCGCCTTCCCTCTTTGATGGGGAGGCGTTTTTGTTGGAGCAAACGCTCCTCATTAACCGAGATAATGACCTCATTGAGGCGGTCTTTAATCCTAAAAATAGAGAAGACCGCAAAGCGATTAGTACGCTTTCGCCTAATATCCCTCAAAGCACCATTACGGGAATACTCACACCGGGATTTATTGATCTTCAGGTCAATGGCGGCGGCGGAATTTTGTTTAATGATGAGCCAACGCTTGACGGGTTAAAAACGATTTTAAACGCCCACCTCTCGATTGGAACCCATGCCCTGCTTCCGACCTTGATTACGCCTACCGATGAGGTGATTATGCAGGCACTCGATGCCATTGAAGCGGGAATTAAAACCAATCTCAATGGGCTTCTCGGGATTCATTTAGAGGGCCCGATGATCAATCCTTTGCGAAAAGGCATTCATAAAGAAGAAAACATTCATATTCCCAGTGAAGCGGTGTTAACTCGCCTAATCGAAGCAAACGGTCGCTTTGGGCATATCCTCATTACCCTTGCGCCTGAAACCGTGCCGATGGTGCTCATTAAACGTCTTACCGATGCAGGGATTACCGTATTTGCCGGCCATACAAAAGCCGATCCTGATACGCTGAAAGCCGCTAAATTATCGGGATTATCCGGATTCACTCATCTTTATAATGCAATGCCCCCAATGGAATCGAGAAATCCCGGAACACTTGGATTTGCAATCACTGATGAAACTTCGTATGCTTCAATTATCCATGATGGATATCACATTGATCCCATTATGGTAAAACTTGCAATTGAGGCGAAGCCCGATGGCAAGCTCTTTTTAATTACCGATGCGATGGCAACCACCGGTAGCGACCTAAAAAAATTTATTCTCGATGGAAAAGAGATCTACTATAATAAGGGTCGCTTGGTTGATCATAACGGCACACTTGCGGGCGCTCATCTTTCTCTTGCCACCGCCGTTATTAACACTCATCAACTTGGGTATTCATTAGAGAAGAGCATTAAGATGGCATCGCTCTACCCAGCTATGGCGATCCAGAACACTCACTACGGTAAAATTAAAAAAGGATACCGTGCAGCGTTTAATCGCTATGATGAGGGGCAATTCTTCCCGCTGTAACGGTTAATCGGTGTTCCGGTAAAAGCAAAACAGATGGAAGGTATTTTTCTCATTGTTGTCTGCCTGCTCGCAGGTAAAATTCTCACGTTCTATGTTCGCTCGCGGCAAGACTTTATTGCATCGCTCAATTTGGTGGCGATCCGCATTGCTCTGCCTGCGCTGATTCTCGATAAAATTCATAGCCAGCCCTTTACCATGGACGCGATTTTACCGATCGCCGCGCCTTGGATTCTCTTTTTATTTGTGATTGCACTCGTTTATCTCATCAATTTAATCATTCCGATGAGTAAAACGGTGATTGGCTGTCTGATTTTGATGGTAGGAACCGGCAACACCTCTTTTGTCGGCTTCCCGCTCATTACCGCACTGATGGGCGATCAATTCCTCGAATATGCGATTTTTTACGATCAATCCAACTTTGTTTTACTCTTTACCGTTGGCGCTTTTGTGGCCGATCTTTATACCGGAAAATCCTTAAGCCTTAAAGAGAATATGAAGGGATTACTACGCTTTACTCCAATTCAAGCCCTTATCATTGCCTTTATTTTAAAAGGATTGAACATTCCCTATGCGCCCGTTGTCCAGCATACGTTAGAGACCTTTAGCGCGCTTCTCACCCCGCTAACGATGATTAGCGTTGGCGCAAGTTTACGCCTTCCTAGCCAATGGGGATTACTCAAACCCCTTGCGGTTGGCCTTGTCGCTAAACTGATTATTCTTCCTGCAATTGCCCTCGCGCTATTAACAGGGATTTATCAATCGAATATTCACGAGGTTAACCTCATTATTGTGCTGCAAACTGGGATGGCACCGATGGTATTAGCGACGATTATTGCCATGGAGAAAAATTTAGAACCCGAGCTTTCCAACCTCTTAACCGCGATCGGAATTCCCATCTCCTTTCTCACCGTTGCCGGTTGGTATCTTCTCTTGGCGTAAATGTAAGTCGCCGCACTCAAACAGCTCTATTTTATTCAACCCATTAAAAAAGCCCGATGGTGAGCCTATTACAGAACACTCAATCGGGCTTTTGATGGTGAGGATTAAAACCAACCTTTCTCTCTTACATCACTCTCATCAACGTCATCCCCCTCATCGTCATCTTGCACTGATGCCGTTAGCGACGCTGTACCTGGATAAAACTGAATGGTCTGCTGTGCACTCTGATGAGGCGCTCTATCACCCAAATTACCGGCCGATTGATTGCCCACATCGTCCGATTTCACATATTGATCCGAGGTTGTAAACTGGTCAAAATCAAAGAGCGAACGATCCGCTAATTGCGAGAGTTTTACATTTTGAATGGAGCGGAAAATCTGATCAATTCGTCCTGGAAATTGCACTTCCCACTCAGCAAGCATCTTTTTAACTTCCTGACGCTGTAACCCCTCTTGCGAGCCACATAAATTGCAAGGAATAATCGGAAATTCTTTCAACGCAGAATATTTAATAATGTCTTTTTCGGCACAATAGGCGAGTGGACGAATCAAAATATTCTCGCCATCGTCGCTTTTTAATTTCGGCGGCATCGCTTTTAATGTACCCCCAAAAAACATATTCATAAAGAGCGTTTCAACAATATCATCGCGATGATGCCCGAGCGCAATTTTGGTAAATCCATGCTCTTTCGCATAGGTATAGAGCGCACCGCGGCGAAGACGAGAACAGAGACTGCACATCGTCTTCCCTTCAGGAATAATGCTCGTTACCACCGAATAGGTATCCTGCTCAATAATATGATAATCAACGCCCAAACTCTGCAGATATGTAGGCAAAACCTCTTCTGGAAATCCGGGCTGTTTTTGGTCTAAATTAACCGCGGTAAGAGTAAAATTCACCGGCGCTTTCTTTTGGAGTTGTAAAAGGAGATCGAGCAAGGTGTAGGAATCTTTTCCCCCTGAGAGGCAGACCATGATGCGGTCACCCTCTTCGATCATTTGATAATCCATAATGGCCGTACCGACTTGACGGCGGAGGCGTTTTTGTAATTTGCGTTCTGAAACGGATGCCATAAACTTCTACTAAATTCTCATAATGTCTGTAAAAAAAGAAACCTCTCCCACGTTGGTGAGAAAGGTTTTTAGAGGGTTTGTAACGCCAAAAACTAACCCGGAGGCCAGCTCAGCGCACGCCCTGCAAGAAAATGCATATGAATGTGATAGACCGTCTGCCCACCATCTTCATTGCAGTTAAAGACTAAGCGATAACCATTGTCGGCTACGCCAAGTTTTTTCGCGATTTTTTGCGCGGCTAAAAAGAGTTTTCCCATCAATTCGGCATCATCTGCTTCAATATGATTGATGGTTGCAATCTCTTTTTTAGGAATAATTAATACGTGGATCGGCGCTTGAGGCGCAAGATCGTTAAACGCTAAGACATCCTCATCTTCATACACGATATCGGCGGGAATCTCTTTGCGCACGATTTTACCAAAAATTGTACTCATCTTCGTCCTCCTAAAATTTCTGCCTTGCATTGAAGGCGTGGGATAATGTCCCTCCATCTAAGTATTCTAACTCACCTCCGAGCGGAACACCATGAGCGATTCGCGTCACTTTAACGCCATAGGGCTCGGCCAATTCATCAATATAATAGGCCGTTGCTTCCCCTTCAACCGTCGAGTTGGTTGCTAAAATAAGCTCGGTAACATCGCCAGTTTTAAGGTGATCTTCTAAAAGTGATAATCCAAGCTCTTCCGGCCCAATCCCATCAAGGGGCGATAATCGTCCGTAGAGCACAAAATAACGCCCTTTATAGGCCACACTTTGTGAGAGCGCAAAGACATCACTTGGGTTTTCAACCACACAGATCTGCCCGTTTTGGCGTTTTTCATCCAAACAATGGGCACAGACCGGCTGATCCGTTAAATTACGGCATACCGTACATTTAGTGATGGTTTCAAGCGCAAGCCCGATCGACGCTTGCAATTTTTGCGCGCCTTCTGGATTACGATCTAACAGATAGAGCGCCATTCGCATAGCACTTTTTTGCCCAACTCCAGGCAATACGCGAAGCGCATCAATTAAAGTTTGTAAGGTTTTTGGAAACACGTTGCGATGATCTTTTTACACGATGGTGAGAGCAAAAGAGGGTTACTTAAGTCAAAAACGCACCAATTTTTGCTCAAAATTGATGCATTTAATCTCAAATCAATCGACCAATTATAGGCCAGGAATTTTCATTCCAGGAGGAAGATTTAAACCGCCCGTCACTTCTGACATCTGCTCTTCCGCCGTTGCTTCAACTTTACGAAGCGCATCATTAAACGCCGCACCGAGAAGGTCTTCGAGCATCTCTTTATCATCTTCAAAGAGTGAGTCATCAATGCGAATTGAGCGCACCACGTGACGGCAGCTCATCTCGATTTTAACTAGTCCTGCGCCTGCTTCCCCTTCCACAAAAACTTCCGCTAAAGCTTCACGCGCTTTCTCTAAATCGCGTTGCATCTTTTGCGCTTTTTGCATCATTCCAGCGATACCGCCTTTAAACATAATGATCTCCTTAACTGATTGATCGTTGAACGATGAATAAATTGTATCTCATCTAAAAATAATCAAAAATTATAAACGTCTTAGTGTAGCGTAAAACACCCTACTCCGTCACCTTAATTGTCTTCTCAAACAGCTTTCCTTGACACTCATCGACAATGTAACGCACGATCGGATCCCGTGAAAAAGCCTCTTTCACTTCCTCATATTTCTCAGCATTAATTCGATCGGTTCGCTCATAGAGCGTCTCTTCTTCAAGCTCACTGGCGTGCTTAACATACTCAAGTTCACAACGAACTTTTTCACCCAAATAATTGGAAATCGCCATACTGAGACGCATTCCCGCCTCATTTACATTAAAAACACGATCCTGTTCCGCACGCTGTAATTTTAATACGCCATTTTCAAAATGCTCAAATGCAAGCGTCGAGGCAATCCCGCGCAATACACTCTCAAGCTGTAATTCACTCACCATCTGCAGCCATGCATCATTATTGGTCAGCATCGCACTGGTGATGGTTTTTGGGGATTCGCTCGAAATCTCTTCATTTGAGGAAACTTCATCGATTGACTCTTCAGAGGATTCTTCGATGGTTTCGGAAGCGTCGACGATTACCTCGTCTTCCTTGCTGGATTCATCTTCCTTTGGCACATCAATTTTTTCTGGCTCAATCCATGAATCTTGAACCGCTTCTTGCTGATCATAAGATTCCACCGGAGGCAGATCCCAAGGCGGTGCATTATCAGTATTATCTACATTCTCAAGAGCCGTCTCTTCAAGACGCTTCATTGGATCGGAAAGCTCTGCCGCAAATTGCTCAATCTCAGCTTTTTTGCGAGGCGTTAAGGGTACTGGTGAGTTTTTTTGTACAGGACTGGAAGCATCTTTAATATCTTCAAAAGCCTCAATCTTTTGAGGTGGCTGAGATGTATGAGATGCCTGAAATGAATCAGTTATCGGCGCGATCGGCGTTACTTTTTTTTTTGCGCTTTCAGCCGAATCAGCTTTAGCCTGCACTACTTTCATATGACGCTCAGAGAGTGGCGAGAAAAGCAGCATACGCAATAAGGTCATCTCAAAACCTAAACCCGCATTTGGATGCAGATGAAGATCACGACGACCGTGGAGTGCAACTTGATAAAAGAGCTGTAAATCTTCTGCGCTAAATTGATCTTTAAGCGTGAGATAGAGCTCACGATCTTCAATATCGTACGCCATCATATCGGGGTTAATTTGCAATAAGGTTAACCGATGGAATGCCGTAATAAGATCCTCTAAGAGAGCATGATAATCAAGCCCAAACGCTTCCAATCTCTGCGAAACGGCTAAAACCTCGTTTGTATTGCGAGTTGCCAATGCGTTTAACAGATGATTGATATGCTGATCATCAATTAATCCGAGCATATCGCGAATCGCAGCCGCGGTAATATTTGAATTAGTATAGGCAATGGCTTGATCAAGAATCGAGAGTGCATCGCGCATACTTCCCTCACCCGCTTGCGCAATTAGCGTCACCGCTTGAGGCTCAAAAACCACATCTTCTGCTTTTAGGATCAGGGTTAATTGTTTTTCAATGGTAGGAACATCGATCTTTTTAAGCTGCAAACGCAGACAGCGCGATAATACCGTCACCGGCAATTTCTGTGGATCAGTGGTCGCGAGCAGAAATTTAACGTGCGCAGGCGGCTCTTCCAATGTCTTAAGTAGCGCATTAAAGCTACTATTGGAGAGCATGTGCACCTCGTCAATGAGATAGATTTTATAACGGCCGCGCGTTGGCGCATATTGGACATTATCAAGAATTTCACGCGTGTCTTCGACTTTTGTACGGGACGCTGCGTCAATCTCGATTAGATCAACAAAATTGCCTTGATCGACTTCCTGGCAAATCGAGCATTCGCCGCAAGGTTCTGATGACACGCCGCGTTCACAGTTGAGTGATTTCGCAAAAATACGCGCAAGCGTAGTCTTCCCGACACCGCGGGTTCCCGTAAATAAAAATGCGTGATGGAGGCGATTATTATCGAGGCCGTTGGTAAGTGCTTTAACTACGTGAGGTTGGCCGACTACTTCATGAAAATCGCGAGGACGCCACTTAAGGGCTAAGACTTGATGTGTCATGATAATTCCAATTTATATTTCCCCAAAAATGGTGATGACCCATATCAGCCGACCCTAGACACACAAACCTCTTGCTAGTGCTGCTTCCTTCCGGACCTGACACGGTTCACAATAGTTTATTGCCAGGAAACCAATATAGGTCACCATAGAAATATAACTAACACAATTTAAATGGAGGCTGGAGCCAGAATCGAACTGGCGTCTACGGATTTGCAATCCGCTGCATAACCATTTTGCTATCCAGCCAATATTTGGAGCGGGAAACGAGACTCGAACTCGCGACCCCAACCTTGGCAAGGTTGTGCTCTACCAACTGAGCTATTCCCGCGTAATTGAATGAGAGTTATTATATATTCTTTTTCGATTTCGTCAAGATTGTGACGGATCTTTAAGCAATTTATTTTAAATTTTCGTCAAAAAAGTAGCTTTCTACTTGATACATATGGAGTAATCGCATTAAGCGATCCGTCGCCGCTTCAAGCTGAATTTCAGGATAATCACGCTTCCACTCAATTAAAAGCGCCACAAGGGCACTATCGCAATCATTAATGCCAGAAAGATCGAGCGTCACAGGCGCTTCCTGTGAAAATTTAGGCGCAATATCACGCTCAAGTGCCGGAATGGTCTCTTTGGTAAATACCCCTGATAACGCATATCGGCCCTGCCCATTTGCCACACAATGCTCACTCATACTGCTCTCCGCTTAATCTTTGCTTTAATGACACTCAACCGATTCAAAATTGAGAAGCCCTATGAATAGCCATAACCGCTTCAGGACTTCTCAATCTTTTATCAAATACGATCGATTCGTTTATTTACCACTATTTTTTGATTTAATGGTTTTGATCATCCCATCGATGCCTTGCGATGCCACAAGCTCACGAATCTCTGAGCGATAGCTTGTCACAATGCTCACGCCTTCAACGCTCACATCATAGACCATCCAACGCCCTTTTTGATCTTTAATCATCGCGTAATTGATCGCAACAGGCTCTTTACCTTTGGAAACGATCTCAGAACGCACCGTTAAATCATCGCGAGACGCCGCACCACGTGGAAGCGGTAAAATATTGATCTTCTCGTCGGTATAATCGAGCAACACACCGGCATAGGCATTAATTAAGAGTCTTTTAAACTCGGTGGTAAATTCCGTACGCTGCGCCGGCGTTGCATTTCGCCATGAACGGCCCATGACCCACTGTGAAATGGTCTCAAAATCAAATCGAGGCACTAAGATCTTTTCAACCAGATCAAAGACCTTCTCAGGATTTTTTTCTAACGTCGCTTTGTTTTGCTTTAACGCTGAAATCATCTCATCTGAGGTCGCACGAATGACGCCATCGGGTGTTTCTGCAGCTTGCGCAACGCTAAATGCAAAGAGACACGCAAGCATCATGAAGAATTTTTGGAAAGATTTTAAACGCACAATGATGCTCCTTTTTTAAAATTTACCCGCTAAGTATACTGGGATTTATCGAATTATTAAAGGTTCCGCCTCAAGACGGACGCCAAATCGAGCCTCCACCGCATCGGCAACCTTCTCAGAGAACTGATAGAGCGCCTCGCCGGTTGCATTACCGTGATTGACTAAAATGAGCGCCTGCTTCTCATACATGCCGGCATCACCTTCGCGCGCACCTTTAAAGCCCGCAAGATCGATCAATTGCCCTGCTGCAAGCTTAATCCGGTCATCGGCCGTTTTATAATGAACTAAATCCGGTTCGTGAGTTAATAAAAGACGCCACGTTGAGTTTGAAATAATCGGGTTTTTGAAAAAGCTCCCCGCATTACCCATCACTTTCGGATCGGGCAATTTTGATCTCCGAATCGCAATCACTGCGCTATAAATCGTAAAAGGCGTTCGCTCCTCAATGCCTTCTGCTTCAAGATAACGCTGAACCACCGGATAACGAATCTCAACCGCTTTGGATTTTTTAAGATTAAACACAACGCTCGTGATGAGATATTGGCCACGATTGATCTTAAAAAGACTATCCCGATAACTAAACTCGCACTGCTCGCGGGTAAACTCAATCTCACGATATTCCGTTAAATCAAAGGCCTTCACCGTTTCAATAAATTCGCCCACTTCATAACCGTAAGCCCCAATATTTTGTACCGGAGAGGCGCCAACAGTCCCAGGAATAAGCGCTAACGGCTCAAGCCCATGCCAGCCTTTTTTAAGCGCATAGGTCACCCATTCATGCCAATTCTCACCGCCCATCACCTCAACTTGTACCGCCCCATCGGTTTCGTTTAATAGATGAATCCCTTTTAACCGATTATGCAGAACGGTGCCGTCAATATCGCGACACAATAGTAGATTACTGCCGCCGCCAAGCACAAAAAGGGGTTTAGGAAGCGCTTCAAGCTTAGCGAGTTCATCGAGTTCACTCAGCGGCGCAAAATGTTCTGCGAACGCTTCCACACCCATAGTATTAAATGATTTGAGGGAATACTGTTTCTCAATTTTCATATCTGATCACTTCTATTTTAGAAATTGAATTAAATCTATTTTAACCCATAAAAAGAAAGGCTAGACAATGATCTAGCCCTCTTTTTAAATATCGATTGTACGGCTCATTGAGCACGCGTCTTACTGCATAAATGGATTCGCAAGACGTTTAATTTTACTGCGTGATTTGAAATCTTCAAAAATTGCATTGAGCTCATAATTGGCTTGATCGTTTTGCAACAATCCACGCTTTTCTTGACGCTCAATCGCTGAATAATCATCGATACTACCGGCTTTAAAGGCTTTCACATTCACTAGTGCAATGCCTTCTGCCCCATCATGAAGCATCATATAGGGCGCAACCGGTTGCTCGTAGTAACTTGCCGTTAACGCTTCAAATGCAATGGAATTAAGCGCACTTGGATCCATATAACGTGCCACTAAATCATTAAGTACAAAGAAGTCATAACCCTGCTCTTTCGCGTACGTTTCAAGATTAACCGCGCCACTTTCAGCTTTATCTTTTAATTGATCGAGCTCGATTGCCATCGCCATGCGTAATTTATTGCGTTTAATCACTTCGGTCAGAAGCGGTTTTGCTTCATCAAGCGTCATCGCGTGGCTTGCGTCAAATTCAATCACTTTAACTAACGCCCCTTCATTTTCACCGGGTGCAAAAGGTGCACTCACCACAGGAGTATTGGCTAAATCAAGATAGGCAACCGATGAATAAAACTCATCATTTTCAAGCACGCCCTCTTTTTGATCGAGTGAAAGCCAATCGGTGGTAATTACCTCTGCGCCAAGTTCATTTGCGATCGACTCAAGATCATCACGATAGATTTCTGCAAGCTTTTCAAACTTTTCTTGTGCCGCATAATAAAGATCAGCAACCAGAGGTTCAGCGAGCTGATTGCGAACCATTGATGTTACATCAATGCCGCTACCCATCACATTTTTAACGCCAGTCAGAGAAAGCATATAAACACCGGTGTCCGTTGCAAATGGTTTTGATAAAGGTGCATTCAAATCAAGATCAAATAGAACCGCATCAAAGGCTGCATCACCAATCGCGCCAAGCTTAATGGACTCTTTTGCAACAAGATGGCCTTTCACAGCTTTAACCGCGTCCGATGCCGCTGCCTTTTCAAAGCTTAGCTCGCCCGATGCAATCTCATCATACACACTGTTAAGTGCGCTAAGTGCCGCCTCTTTTTCAGCGTCACTCGTTGCTGCAATTTCGATTCGATCAAAGGTACGGGTTTCAAGCTGAGCAATGCCTTGTTTAATCGCCTCATCACTAATCTCTACCTGATCAAGGTAATCCTCGGCTTTGATATGAATGTACGCAAGTTTCACGCGATTATCGGTAATTAGCTCGGACTTTTTAAGTTCATACAGCTGCTCAATCTCTTCAAGTGTTACCGGATTACGCTCACCTTTAAATTGATCGTAATTGATGGTAACTAATTCAAAGCTTCCTGTAGCATTTTCAATCGCTGCAAGTTCAGCTAGACGCGAATCCCCACTCACCGCGCCAAGCGCTAAATAACGCACGAGTTTTTGATTGGTAAGATCAGAGCGCACGCTATTTTCAAATTGCGCCGCAACGGTGCCCGTCTGTCTTAAATAATCTTCATAACGCGCTTTATCAAATTGACCGGTTTCGCCATCACGGAAAAACTCAATCGAGCGGATCGCATTTGCCACTTCCGCATCAGTAGTGACAATTTGGTATTTATCCGCCAATTGCGCCGCAAGCACACGTGATTCAACAATCGTATAGGCTTGCTCTTTTAAAAGACGACGATCTTCGTCCGTTAAATCTTCTTGGTTTTTATTGATATATTGCGCAAAATCACCGGTACGAATCATCTCGGTATAGATCTCATCGACCGACTGAACCGCAACTTTATGGCCATTCACTTCCGCAACATAACGGGAACTGCCCCCGCCACCAAATAGATTCGCGCCCCCAAATCCTAAGAAGGAGACACCAATCCCTATAAAGAGAATCTTTGCGAACCAACTCGTTGAGTGATTTCGAATAAATTGCATCATAATTAACGAACTCTTCCTTTTAACGTTTCGACCATAAAGAGGCAAATATAGTAACGAAAGTTACCGCGCTTGACTATCAATTAATCAAAAAAGCGCTGCCATAACTTTGGCTCCAGCTCACCCACTATTTTTTCAAACCAATCATTATACAGCATCTCTAGCTGCTTATTAATAGGCCTTTTTACACGTCCCATCATTTCATCGGGCAACTGCTCTAATTGATACTGAACACGGAGCGCTCGATCCTCTGCCGGCGTTTCGCGCGAAGTTAAAATATCGTGGACCACTGCAAGTTTCCGCGCTTCATTATCCCGTGCCTCATAAAGAGTTTGAAGATATAAACGCGCTGCGTCATTGCCTTTTTCAATCTCAGCTAAACACTCATAGCGTTTTAACAGCGGGCGTTCCGTCGGTTTTGGCAGCTCTGCAAGTGAAAACGCTTCCCCTTTGACCGCACACTCTTCAAAAACCCCGAGTGCTTTCGCGGCATTAATACTCTTTTCTAATTTGGCATCTTTTAAACTATTTTCGATACGCAGACGCGCTTCAAACAATTGATCTTTAATCCCGTGAAGCTCTGCCATCAATTGGCGATGATCTTGCTTCGCAACCACGCCCGCCTCATCCCACGCCTCTTGAAAATGATCCATTTTCGCTTCAAATCCAGCGAGATTATCGCCATTCAGCTCATTAAGATAAGCGAACATTTCCGCTAATACAGCTCGTTTTTTATCCGCGTTTTGTGAGCGTTTTTCATCGGAAGCGGAACGATAGGATTGCTCATGGGCATAGAGCGTTTCTGTGACTTCTTTATAGGACTTCATCAAACGGCGGTGATCGCGATAACGGAGCACGAGTTTCGGCTTAAACTCCTGCTTCATAATTTTAAAATCCGCAAGAATGCTATCAATATCCGCCTGCTCATCTTGCATCTCAGCTGCTAAGCCTTTGAGCTCTTCAATCAGCGCATAAAGACGGGTGATCTCCGCTTGTTGTGCATTTCGAATCGCTTTATTGAGCGGCGCTAAGATCCCTTGCATTTCACGCTCAAGCATGCGTTTATCACGGGATAAAAAGAGTGGCGCACCAAAACTAATCCGTTCACCGGTTGAATATTGATTGAGATATTGATTCCACTGCTCTAAAAATTGCGTCCGCAGCGGTTGAATCGTTCCCCAATCGGGATTATTCCAATCAATTTGATCAATATTTTGCTGAAAGAGCGACAAAATTTCACGAGCTTCATTAAGATAAAATCGGCGATGTGCCTGATTCTTATCGCGCTCTTTTTCAACGCTGGCAAACGCTTTTTCACACGCCGCATCAAAACGCTCGCGCAACTGTTTCGCGATTTGACGATTATTTCGCGCCGCCTCATCCCAGCTTAAGCGGAGCTGTTTTAATTGATCGACGATATAGGCATTATTCTCTTCATCCGCAAGCGCTTCCGCTTTATCGCATAGTTTTTGCAGGGCATTCTCAGCCCCCCAACGCGCCCATTTACGCATCTCATAGAGCTTTTTCTTTAAGGTTCCAAGCTCTCTAAACAGATGCTGATGAACCGCTTGAGGCAGTGCCGCGCCTTTCTCATTTAATAGCGTTTCAGCCTCTTTAACGCAACTTCCCGCCGCCTGTGTTACACCTTCTTCAATGGCACTTCCGAGTTTTTCTAAACTGCTAATAACGCTTGCCTCAATCTCAGCCGCGCGGCCTTGTAATTCCTTCCGGCGATGCAGCGCATTTAATAATCGATCAAGTTCCCCGTGCGGCTTTTTCGCGATCGCCTCTTTTAGGCTAACAATCGTCGATTCAATCTCATGGTTTGCGATCTGATAACGGGATTTAAGCAGTTTTTTAGTGGACTGAATTAATCCGCGATATTGATTTTCAACCTTATGAACGGTTTTAAGTGATTTTAAGCGACTATTTGCCGTATCGAGACATTTTTTAATCGATTCTGTTACCACTCCCGAAGCTGTTTCTAAGCGCCCCGATAGCGTCTCAATCAGCGCCGTCAACTCATCTTCTGTATGCGCTTCACTCAGTGCCGTCTCACACGATTCGATCATCGCTTGCGTTTTTTGGTACTGCTCGCTAAATTCACGATAACGGGCAAGATAAACCTCACGATAGCGATCACGCTCTTTTTGTTCAGGAAGCGCCTCAGCAGCCCATTGACTATCAATTTCGCTCAGTTTATTAAGCGCCGCAAGTGGCTCACTTTCTGATAAAAGACGATAAGCATCAATGAGCGTTTCCGCCTGTGCTTCCTTCGCTTTAACCGCTTCAAGCTCGGCAATGCGCCCGCGAATCAGTTGATGCGCGCGCTTATCATTATTTTTTAACTCCGCTTGCAATGTTTTCAACACAGCCAATTCGTCAATTTTCGCTAGTGCTCTTTCAGCAAACGGATTTTGCGCCTCAATCAGTCTTACCACATCGTGTGGATGCTCAATTTTCGTAAAGAGATATTCTTGAATCTCGGGAGAGTTAACACTTAACAGTAAGGTCGCAAGAGGAAATGAACGCACGCGCACACTTTCAAAAAGTTTTTTGACCGCCGCCAGATCGTTATTATCATTAATTAGCGCAGCTAAACGCGCCATGACATGGGTTTGCCCCTCTTTAGAGCGCTCACCGAGCCAGAGCGAATAGAGCTCGTTAAGATCGGTTAGTCGATCAACGGCGGCTTTACGCACCTCGAGCGAGGCATCATAACTAGCAAGCTGTAATAAAATATCATCCGTCAGTCCTTCCTCTAAAATAGCGCGTAAACGACGCGCACTAGAGCGGCTTTTCCAACTAGGTGCGAAAAATCTAAACATGACGTTCTCCTCACGAATTTACCGAGCGTAGGGCTTCACCTCTGAAATAGGGGCTATGACCAAATATCGCCCTCGAAAAGGTTGCCAATATTCAATACGCTCTCTTAATTGATCATCAATCTCACTAATATACATAATCATACGCGCATCGGGATTTTCTTCTTTAAATTTTTGATACATCTCAACCGAATGAATCGCGGTAAGTGGCTCAGTTAACCGCCCCACAAAATGAATATGTCCGGGATAATTCCCTAAATGCGCCATCTTAAAGCCCCGAGATTGATACCAAGAAACGCGCTCGCCCGCAGGCTCTAGATCATAAAAATCCGCCGCTTGGCGCACAATGCCAAAATTGATCGCAAGCGTTAAGGCAACGCTCATCAGCATTAAGGTGAAGATCCGTGTATCATTCGCGCTTACAAGCAACGTGACTGAAAAGAGAATGAGCCCTGCCCCCCACCAAACCGAGACATTTTTCGTCCAATCAGGCAGATCAAAAAACTCATGATTAAGCGGAATGAGAATTAACAAAAGACCAATCAGCGCAATGACGAGCACTATAAAAAGAATGTCGCGCCGTTCGTTATAGCCTTGCACATAATGGCGCGCCACAATGAGACAAAGCGCGGGATAGAGTGCAAAGAGCTCCACAAGGGAGGTTGAGCCAAGCAGCATCAACATGACCAGCGTCGAGAAAAACCAGAGATAGCTAAATTTAAGCTCAGGATCCTGCGCAACGCTTTTCCGAAAACGGTAGAGTTTTAACCAAAAAACCCACGGAAAGAGCACAGCACCAATATTTAACAGGGTAATATAAAATGGATTTGGTGAGTAAATACCTGAAATAATGCCGCGTCCACCCATAATCGTCCAGAGCGACTGATCACCCATTAACGCATCACAAACGCTCAGCGCCCATAGCAAAAATGGGGTAAAGGCCACCAAAATCGAAAGTAGGCCCGCTGTGTAGATTCGCGCTACTCTCTTTTTATCTGCCCAAAAAGGCGCAAGGAGCAACATCGGCATCACAAGACAAAGAAAATAGAGGCCAGAGGCAAAGAGCCCTGCCATCACTGACAATGCAAAACCAATCCACCAGCGCTCATCATTAAACCGCCAGACACGGATCAGAAAATTGATCGCAAAAACAAGAAAGAAATCGAGCCAAACTTGCGAGATATTAGCCGTTGCAAAGAGCGTCCAAACAAGGCTTCCCACTAAGATAAACGGCGCATTGCCGCGAACATAACGTTTATCAGGCCAGAGCTGGTAAGCCGCCCATCCGGTTAAAAAGAGAACGCCAATGCTAAAGATACTCATCACGGCACGAAGCGAAAATTCACTGGCGCCGGTTAATTGCCAAATCCCCACCTCAATCCACGGCACAAGCGGAAACACGTTCGCTACATATTCGCCATTTAAAATTGGATAGAGATAAAACTCACTGGCGTAACTCTCCCACGAAACTGCCGCAAGCATCGTTTCTTGATAGGGAATTAAGGGCCGTGAAAACCACGTGACGAAAATAAGGGCGAGCCAAATACTCACCCATAATAAGGCATAACGCCGCGTGGTATATTCTTTGCTAAAGAGCCCTACTTGTGATCCCGGCATTCACTACAAAGCCCATAGAGAAAAGTGCGTGAATCACGTAATTCATAGCCCAAATCTTCAGCGATTTTCTCGAGTTTTTCTTGAATACGATCATGAGAGAACTCATCGATATGACCGCAGCTCACACAGATAATATGATCATGCTGATCGCCTTGGTCTAACTCAAACATCGATTGACCGCCATCGAAGAAATGTCGACGAACGAGCCCTGCTTGTTCAAATTGTGTTAATACGCGATAAACCGTTGCAAGCCCGACCTCTTCGCCAGATTGGCTTAGCTGCATGAAGATCTCTTCCGCGGTTAGATGGCAGACGCTGGTTTCTGCCGCTTTCGCCAAAATATCTAAGATTTTTAGGCGTGGCAAGGTTACTTTTAATCCAGCATTTTTCAGCTCTTTAGAACTCATATTTGTTTTATTTTCCACCTTTAAATTCTCACTGATAGTTTACCTATAAAGAGATAGTATATCGGTTACCGCGTCGACATACAAAATCTTCGCTTGCGATTCCGCTTTGATCTAACACGAAGTTGACTACGAGCGAGCTACAAAGCGCTTTAATTCAAGAAGAAAAAGCGGTATCATACGGGCAACTAATCTAGAGTGATTCATTTACAATTGGAGAATATCATGGACCATTTTGGCGTAACGCTGTCGCAATTTATCATTGAAGAGCAACGACGTTTCCCAGACGCAACTGGAAATTTCACCCTTCTTATGAATGATATCGCGGTCGCGTGCAAAATGATTGCCGCAGCGGTGAAAAAAGGGCAATTAGCCAATGTTTTAGGAAGTACGGAAGATGAAAACTGTCAAGGCGAAACACAGCAAATTTTAGATGTGATCGCCAACGAACTCTTCATCAAAAACAATATTTGGCGTGGCCACTTGTCGGCAATGGCAAGTGAAGAGATGGAAGATATCTATCCAATTCCAGAGGGCGCACCACGAGGTAATTACCTCCTTCTTTTCGACCCACTTGATGGCTCGAGCAACATTGATATTAACGGCCCGATCGGCACGATTTTCTCAATTTTACGCTCACCCAATCACAACCCAACGAAAGAAGATTTCTTACAAAAAGGCACCGAACAAGTCTGCGCAGGCTACTGTTTATATGGCTCAGCGACGATGATGGTGATCACGATTGGTCACGGCACTCACGGCTTTACCTTAGAGCCAAGCATGGGCGAATTTATCTTAACGCACCCGAACCTCCAAATCCCCGAAACCACAAGCGAGTACGCGATTAACCAATCGAACCGCAATGTGTGGGAAGCGCCGATGAAAGAGTACGTTGAGATGTGTGACGCCGGTAAAGATGGTCCTCGTGGTAAGAAATTTACCATGCGCTGGGTTGGTGCAATGGTGATGGATATTCATCGCCTTCTCCTTCGCGGCGGACTTTTTGCCTACCCTATGGATGAAAATATTCGTTCACGCGGCGGCCGTTTACGCCTGATGTATGAAGCAAACCCCATGGCGTTTTTAGTCGAGCAAGCCGGCGGTATCGCAAGTACCGGGTATGACCGAATTTTAGATATCGACCCAAGCGATCTTCACCAACGCGTTCCTGTGATTATGGGCTCAAAAGAGGAGATGCAAATCATCCTTGAGAAACATGAAGCCTACGCTAAAGCGCAAAACTTAGATTTTAATCACACCACGAACGCTTAGTTCCGGTATAATAAGACCTTTTTCGGGTAATTCTTTCTATTGCCGAGCGAATTACCCTTAAAACGCGAATCAAACTTTCCTAATAAAATCAGATTATTTGATTAGAATTGTGTCTAATTAATTTATAATAGGCACAATGCTGAAAGTTTCTTCGAGATACGTTACAATTACAAAAATATTTTTATAGATCTAGGTATTTAATAAATAATGGCAACATATACTACAAATCAATTTAAAAGTGGCTTAAAAATCATGCTCGACGGCGATCCCTGTTCGATCGTTGAAAACGAGATGGTTAAACCAGGCAAAGGGCAAGCATTCAACCGCGTTAAAATTCGTAACCTTAAAACCGGTCGTATTATTGAGCGTACCTTTAAATCAGGCGACTCTGTTGAAGCGGCTGATGTAATGGACGTTGAGATGCAATATCTCTAT
Organism: uncultured Ignatzschineria sp.; assembly: GCA_945619025.1. Classification (GTDB taxonomy): domain Bacteria; phylum Pseudomonadota; class Gammaproteobacteria; order Cardiobacteriales; family Wohlfahrtiimonadaceae; genus CALZBJ01. The sequence continues at coordinate 143,161 of CALZBJ010000001.1, forward strand.
AACGACGGCGAATTTTGGCATTTCATGAATCCAGAAACCTACGACCAAATCGGCGCAGGCGCTTCTGCGGTTGAAGACGTAAAATTATGGCTCATCGAGCAAGACGTCTGCACAGTAACTCTCTGGAACGGCGTTCCAATTTCCGTTACTGCGCCCAACTTTATCGAAATGAAAATTGTTGAAACGGATCCCGGCCTTCGCGGCGATACAGCAGGAACAGGTGGTAAACCAGCGACATTAGAGTCAGGCGCTGTGGTACGCGTTCCGCTTTTCGTGCAACAAGATGAAATTATTAAAGTTGATACTCGCACAGGCGAATATGTATCTCGCGTTAACAAATAATATCGAATGTAATGGAGATAAGAGATGAGTTCTGAGAAGATAGATCTTAAGAAAAGACGCACTCTAACCTACGCAACAACCGCAGTAGGTGCAGTCGGCGCGGCTTTTTTAGTGGGCGGTCCATTTGTAAAATCATGGATGCCTAACGAAAGAGCAAAAAATGCGGGAGCTCCCGTTGAAATTGATATTTCAAAATTAGATGCGGGCGAATTACTCCGCGTTGAGTGGCAAGGTAAGCCAGTATGGGTTTTAAAACGTACTGATGCGATGATGAAAACGGTTGAAGAGATGCCTGCAGCAAACTTAGTTGATGCAGATTCACACACCGCGTCACAACAACCTGATTATGCAACAAACCTCTTCCGTTCACGTGAAGATCGTGCCGATATCCTCGTCCTCGTAGGAATCTGTACACACTTAGGTTGCTCACCTACTTATCGTCCCGAAATTGCCCCACAAGATTTAGGTAAAGAATGGAAAGGTGGATTCTACTGCCCATGTCACGGCTCACGCTTTGACTTAGCGGGTCGCGTATTTAAAAACCTTCCAGCTCCAACGAATCTTGTTGTGCCTGAGTATTATTACAAAACGGACAATCTAATCGTTGTTGGATTAAGCGGAGGAGAAGCATAATGTCAACAAGCAATAAATCTGCAGCTATGCGTCTATGGGATTGGGTTAACGATCGCCTACCGGTGAATCGCGCACTTAAAACCCACATGACTGAATATTACGCACCGAAAAACTTTAACTTCCTCTATATTTTTGGTGTGCTCGCAATGGTCGTTCTTGTCAACCAGATCCTAACCGGTATTTGGCTTGTCATGCACTTCAAACCCGATGGCGCGTTAAGTGCAACGGGTATTCCAATTGCCTACGCATCTCTTGAAACCGCGGTAATGCGGGATACTGCCTGGATGTGGCTGATTCGCTACATGCACGCCGTTGGGGCTTCGATGTTCTTCATCGTTGTTTACATGCACATGTTCAGAGGTCTTATCTACGGTTCACACAGAAAACCCCGTGAGCTTGTATGGATCTTTGGTATGTTAATTTACCTTGTCCTCATGGCTGAAGCGTTTATGGGATACGTTCTTCCCTACGGTCAGATGTCATTCTGGGGTGCACAGGTAATCATTTCTCTCTTTGGTGCAATTCCTTACATCGGCGACACATTAGTAACCGGTATTCGTGGGGACTTCGTGATTTCAGAAGCAACCTTAAGCCGTTTCTTCGCACTTCACGTCATTGCACTTCCACTAGTGTTGGTAGGCCTTGTCGTTGCGCACATCTTAGCGCTTCACGAAGTGGGTTCAAATAACCCTGACGGAATCGAAATCAAAGAGCATAAAGATGAAAATGGCATTCCATTAGACGGCATCCCATTCCATCCTTACTACACCGTACACGACACCTTTGCGGTCGGTATCTTCATGATTGTGTTTGCGCTGATTATTTTCTATGCGCCCGACATGTTTGGTCTCTTCTTAGAAAGCCCGAACTTCGAGCCAGCAAACCCACTTGCGACACCGAATCACATTGCACCGGTATGGTACTTCACCCCTTACTACTCAATTCTAAGAGCGGTTCCATCATGGTTCGGTACTCAGATTTGGGGCGTTATCGCGATGGGTGCTTCGATCGCAGTTCTCTTCTTCTTACCTTGGTTAGATAAGAGCCCTGTTAAATCGATTCGCTATAAAGGCACCTTAACGAAAGTTCTCGTGGCTCTCTTTGTTGTTGCGTTCATCATCCTTGGTTACCTTGGTGTGGTTCCTGCAACTGACGCACGTACTTTTGTAGCGCGAATCTGCTCTATCTACTACTTCGCTTTCTTCTTCGGCATGCCTTGGTGGTCGAAAATGGATACCGTTAAACCTGTTCCAGAAAGGGTGACAATGAAATGAGAAAATTAATTACTCTACTATTTAGCTTTGTATGCTTATCGCTCTCCACTGCTTCTGCTAACACAAATACAGCAGACATTGGAAAAGTGACCATCGACATGAAAAACAAGGCGTCGCTTCAACAAGGCGCGCAACTTTTCATGGATTACTGTTTAGGTTGTCACTCAGTTGAATTCCAACGCTATAACGTTACAGCACGTGATATCGGAATTGAACTCGATGATCTTAAAAAGAACTATATGCACGTCGGTAGCTACGATGTTCGTGAAGATGAGTTCAATCTTGCGAAAGAAGGTGACTTAATCTATACCGCAATGAGCCGCGTTGATGGTGGAAACTGGTTAGGAACGGCTCCTCCAGATTTATCAACCATCGTTCGTGCAAAAGGCGCAGATTATATCTACCGCTATCTCATGAGCTTCTACGTTGACGAAACTCGCCCTGTTGGGGTAAACAACGTAGCATTTGAGGGCGCAGGTATGCCTCACGTTCTTGCAGAACTTCAAGGAATTTATGCACCGGTAACGGAAACCGTTAAAGTTGATCCTAAATGTAAAGGTGACGACTGTGAAACGCTTTCTGTAGTCGTCGGTACTCAAAAGATCAAAGACGGTCTTTTAACCGAAGAAGAGTATAAAGTAGCCGTAAATGACATTACCAACTTCTTAGCGTATGTGTCAGAACCAGCTCAATTACTCCGTGCAAAATATGGTCCTTGGGTGATTGGTTTCTTAATTATCTTTACCCTACTTGCGTATGCTTTAAATCGCGAATACTGGAAAGATGTTAAATAATCCAAACGCCTGATAATCTATTCATTTAAGGAGCGAAAATTGGTTCGCTCCTTAACTTATTTAGTTTAAAAGGAGATCTTAATGTCAACTCGCCGCAATGGCTTTACCTTATATCTTGAAAAGAATTCTTTGGATGCTGATCGTGTTGCGATTACGTTACTTGAGAAAAACATCACCTGTGATCAAGTCGTCGTCGATACGAGCAATCCTCCGGAGGATCTACTTGATGTTAATTCTCAATTAATTCTCCCCACATTGATTACGCGTGAAGTTGCGCTTTATCACACAGACACCATCTTAGAGTTCTTAGACGAACGCTTCCCCCATCCCCCTCTTCTTCCCAACGACCCCATCAATCGAGCAAAATTCCGCTTAACTCTCCGTAAAATTGTTGATGAATGGTACCCATTAGTGGAAAAACTGATTGGTCGTAAAACGGCGGATACCAAAACGAACAAAGCGATCGGCAATCTACTTGTCGCCCATGCACCCCTCTTTGAAGAGACCGAATTTTTCCAAAGTGATGAATTTAGCCTAATCGATGCCACCATCGCGCCATTTTTATGGTGGGTTAATCATCTTGAAGTGCCGATTCCAAGCAAAGCGGAAGCGACGATGCTCTATAGCGAACGTCTGCTCGATCGAGACTCGGTGAAAGCACTCTTTGATAAAAAAACGCGCCTAAGCTAGCCGTTTAGTCTTAACCCCATTAAAATGGCGACCTAGAGTGCGTTAATCACCAACCCGCTCAACCTTGTTTACTTGTTTCAGATGAGATTTAATCATGCGCCTAATGACTTCCAATAAACCCTACTTAATCCGCGCAATGTTTGACTGGATTATCGATAACAACTGCACGCCCCACCTTGTGGTCGATGCAACGCTTCCCTTTGTTGAAGTGCCTGAACAATATATCGATAATGGGCGTATTATCTTAAATATCGCGCCCAGCGCGACGCAAAGCTTGTTATTAGGCGATGATTGGATCACATTTTCGGCACGCTTTTCGGGCGTAAAATACGACATCTCGCTTCCAATCGGGGCGATCGCCGCCATCTACGCACAAGAAAATGCGCAAGGCATGGGCTTTGAAACTGAAGCGCTTCTTGAAGATGAGTATGAAGAAAAAGCCACCATCGCACCAAGTAAAACCTCTAAACCGATCCTTAATATCGTAGAAGATCACAATGAAGATGATCATGATGCGACTGACTATGATGAGGATAATGCCCGAGATAATCACGATGATTCCGAGCACGATGACGATGAGCCAACGCCGCCGACAAAAAGACGTGGCAAACCCACGCTTAAAATCATAAAATAGCGAGTCAATACAGTTCGTTTTTGCGTAAGAGCGAGGTAATCAAATGGCGCAACCCAAAATCATTTTGACTCACGGCATTTTTGAGTTCCCGCTCTTTATGACGCCGCTTGCCAATAAGCTCGAAGCGCTTGGCTATGAAACCGTGCATTTTTGCTACCGCTCTGTACGGCAAACTCTTGAAGAAAATACCCGTGATTTTGCTGAATTTATCCAAAAAGAGACCGAAAATGGTGAGCCTGCCGTTTTAATTGGGCATAGCCTTGGGTCACTGGTGATTCAGTTTACGCTTGCGGCTTACCCTGAGCTTAACATCTCACACGCGATTGCAATCACCCCACCCTTTCAAGGCTCGACCATCACCCAAAATCTTGACGATAAGAATTTAAGTTTTATCGTGGGTCGTGCGCTTAATGCACTTTTGCCGCAGAAAAATCGCTGGCAAAGCCCGGTCCCGCTTGGCGTCATTGCCGGCACTAAATCCTTTGGGATTACCAAACTATTTCTAAAAAATGATCGCCCCAACGATGGCACGCTCTATGTCGATGAAACCGAGATCGAAGGGATGACCGATCATATAACGCTCCCCGAATCTCATACGGAAATTCTTCTTTCAAAAGAGCTCGCCGAGCTCTGCGATGCATTTATTCAGCATACAACTTTTAACGTTCCCACCGACACCGACGCTTGATAGACTTTTACCACCTTATACGCCCTTATTATGCGGAAAATTCTCATGCGAGGTAACGCTTTCCGCACGCGCTGTCACCTCACCATCGCTTAATACAATGGTCAGCTCATCGCCTTGATTCACTGAGGCCACCGATGAAATCAATTGATCGCCCGATTTCACCGCGCTGTAACCGCGAGATAATACGGCAAGCGGATTTAGATTATTGAGTCTTCCCACTAACGATTCAAAGCTCTGCGCCTCTTGCGTCTGCTTGCGTTTTACAGCATCTGCCATACGACTCTCAAACCCTGATAACTGTTGCGATAGCATCGCTTGTTGCCCTGCTAAATGCCGCAGATTAAGCCTTGCCTCGTAGTTAGTTAGCTGTTGCTGATAACGATTGAGTCGTTTTACCATTAAATGCTCGAGCTTTTCTGAGAGATGCCCGAGCGTTTGTCTTGATTCTTTTAAAAAGTGCGCCGGCTGCTGCGCTTGTAAACGAAGCGATAAACGGTGGAGATAACGGCGATACTTTGTCACTTTTTCTCTCACCACTCCCATCATTCGCATCTCAAAAAGATCGAGCGCTTGGCGTAATTCATCTTGGGAAACTGCTGAGAGTTTTGCGGCCATCGTGGGGGTTTCTGCGCGAAGGTCCGCTACATAATCTGCAATCGTAGTATCGGTTTCATGGCCAACCCCGCTAATAATGGGAATATTTGAAGCAAAAATTGCTCGCGCCACTGCTTCATCGTTAAACGCCCAGAGATCTTCAATGGAACCGCCCCCGCGCACAAGCAAAATCACATCCACTTCCGCTCGCGCATTCGCTATATTGAGCGCATTTACAATGGATGCCGGCGCCTCTGCCCCTTGCACAAGACTTGGGTAAAGAACGGTTTCAATATCGGGACGATGGAGCCGAAGAGTTTTTAACACATCTTGCAACGCCGCCGCACTTTGTGAGGTGACAATCCCGATTTTACGCGGGTGGGCGGGAATTATTTTTTTATGATGCGGCTCAAATAACCCTTCCAATCGAAGTTGATTTTTAAGCTTTTCAAAGGCAGCGTAAAGCGCACCGACGCCTTGAGGGGATACTTGATTGGCCACCAATTGATACTCACCACGAGGCGCATAGAGCGTAATTGATCCGCGAATCTCTACCTTTTCCCCTTGCCGTAATAACTCACGAAATTTGTCCGCCTGCGTTCGCCACGCCACCACCCGAAGGCTCGCGCCACTATCTTTTAAACTAAAATAGACATGCCCTGACGCGGGAAACGCAATGTTGGAAATTTCCCCCTCCACCACGCAGTGGAAAAATGATCCCTCCAATTGCTGTTTAATCTGATGGGTTAATTCCGATACCGTCAGCGCGCGCATCTCATTTAACATCGCAATGCTCCTTATTATGACCGTTTAAGCGGATGATTCATGGATTCTCCATCTGGAAGCTCCGCGGCTTTTGCATCATTCCACGCCGCGTCCATCTCTTCTAATGTCGCTTCTCCAAAACGATCCCCCACGGCCGCTTCAACATGACTAAAACGTCTCTGAAATTTTACGTTTGTGCGACTAATCGCCCGCTCAGGATCGATCTCTAAATGACGCGCAACATTCACAAGAGCAAAGAGAAGATCGCCAAATTCAGCCTCTAAATCAGCCTTGGAACCCTTCTGAAGTTCAGCCTGAAACTCACCCCTCTCCTCTTCCACCTTCGCCCACACATCGTCAAAATTATCCCAATCAAAGCCAACGCTCGCCGCTTTTTTCTGCAGATCAAACGCTCGTTTTAAGCCCGAAAAAGTAGGATCGAGTGCGCTTAAGAGCCCCTTTTCTTCCCCTTTTATTTTCGCCTCTTCCGCTTTAATACGATGCCAATCAGCCTTTTGTTCCGCTTCATTTTCGTAAGTTTTCCCAGCAAAGACGTGGGGGTGACGCCGAATCATCTTTTCATTTAAGGTATTAGCCACGTCGATAAAATTAAACGCGCGACGCTCTGAAGCAATTTGCGCATGCAATAAGATCTGCAATAGTAGATCCCCAAGCTCCTCTTGAAGATGGGCATCGTCCTTTTCTAAGATCGCTTCCACCACTTCAGCGCCCTCCTCTTCCAGATAAGGAATCAACGATTCGTGCGTCTGTTTGCGATCCCAAGGACAGCCATTTTCAGCGCGAAGGGCGGCGATTGTCTTGAGTAATTGCTCCATTGTGGCCTCATTTTAGATGATTTAAGAATGGAATTATCATAGCCTATTTCCGTTTTTCATGCCCAATCTCCCACTAAAATCGCCCGCTTTTTCCTCACAAGCGAAGCGCCTTTATATGAAATGTTTATAAAAATGAATAAAAAATTATTCCGATAAGAAAATAAGTGATTTTCAGAATCTTAACGCATTTTTTATTTGAGTAGCAGACAAATCGAGTTATCCAAAGATACTCACAATACCTGTGGATAACTCTTGGGATATCGTAAAAAAAAGCCCGTTTAAGAGTGTACAAATGCCCGTTTTAAAAATATGACTACTAATTGGTCAATCTTCCAAACTCCGCTGTTTTCAACGTTTTGCACAAATCGGGTGTTGACAAAATTTTAAAATTTTGAAACCCGCATAAGAATCGAACGCAAGAAAAATTTATCACAAGTCAAGCCAAAAACCATCAATTTTTGACCATTTTATGACTTGACTTTTTCCGTTTACAAAAATCAATACTCCACTAGATTATTCACATAAAACTTTTAGCTTTGCTAAAATGGACGGTTCACTTTTAAAGAATTTTATCGTTTCTTTTATTCACTAAAATTGTAAGGAATGACTCCTCCATGGCGTATACCATTATAATTCCTGCGCGCCTTAAATCGACGCGCTTACCCAACAAAATGTTATTGCCCATTCATGATAAACCCGTGATTGAATGGACATGGATGAGCGCTCAAAAGAGTAAAGCGACGCGCATCATTATCGCTACCGACGACAATGCCATCGGCAAACATATGAAACGCCTCGGCGCTGAGGTAGTGATGACCCAAGCGAGCCATGAAACTGGGACAGACCGCTTAAGTGAAGTGGCGCTTAAAGAGCATCTTGGTGATCAAGAAATTATCGTCAATTGGCAAGGCGATGAGCCCTTTTTACCCGCTAATTTAGCCGATAAAGTGGCCGATACATTAAAGGGAAATCCTCAAGCGCAGATGAGTACGCTCGCAACCCGCATTGCAACGTGGGAAGAGTTTAATGATCCGAACGCGGTAAAAGTGATCTTAAATGAGCGCCGTGAAGCGATCTATTTCTCGCGCGCGCCGATTCCTTATCCTCGCGGTGAAATGCAGCAAGAAGGCGACGTGCCTGAAAATTATAATTTCCTCCGTCACATCGGGGTATATGGCTATCGCGGCTGCTTTTTGAAAAACTATCCCACCCTTCCGCCATCGGCGCTCGAAGAGATTGAAAAACTGGAACAGCTCCGTGCTTTAGCGAGCGGATCGATTATCTCCGTTGCCCGCATTGAAGAGACCCCGCCCACCGGCATCGATACCGAAATCGATCTTGAGCGCGCCACCGATTGGTTAACCGATAAAATCGCCAATGCCCTCGATGAAATCGAGTCTGAATAAATTATTAAGAGGCCTAATATGACCCGTTTTTTCTTTTTTCAGCGCAGTTGTTCTTGGGTATTTCGTCATTTAACCCGCATTCGCGTTAAGTGGTTTAAAAATGCATTTATCTCCATTTTTGCCAAGCTCTATAAGATCAATTGGGACGAAAGTAAACATTCATCGCCGCACGATTTTGAGCACTTTAACGCCTTTTTTACCCGCGAACTGAAAGAGGGGGCACGCACCATCAGCAAGGCAAATATTGTTTCCCCCTCAGATGGAAAGATTGCGGCGTTTGGCAAACTTGAAGGCACTCAGTTTATTAACGCTAAAGGCCATGATTTTACCTTAGAAGCGCTGATTGCCGACCCTCATCTTGCAAGTGAATTTGAAAATGGTGCCTATGCGACTGTTTACCTCTCACCGCGCGACTATCACCGCATTCATATGCCGATTGACGGAAAGCTATTAAAAACCACACATATCCCCGGTCGTCTCTACAGTGTTTCCATTAAAACGGCGGAAAAAATCCCCACCCTATTTGCGGAAAACGAGCGCCTTGTTTGTCTATTTGAAACAGCGCTTGGCCGAGTGATTGTGATTTTAGTGGGCGCGATTAACGTCTCGAGCATGGAGACTGTGTGGGCTGGCGAAGTAACGCCGCCTTACGGAAAAACACTCAATTACCAAGATTGGTCTGATGAAAATATCACCCTTAAACAGGGCGAAGAGCTTGGGCGCTTTAATATGGGCTCAACGGTGATTGTGATCACCGAACGCGATGATTTCGAGTTTACTGACAATATTGGCGATCTGGCGACGATTGCTCTTGGAAATCCGCTTCTCAATCAAGAGGCTAAGTAGAATCCAAAATAGATTTCCTTATTCCGGCGCTCTATGGTAAAATTGAGCGCTTGATTTTGGTGGCTTTTTATTTTGCATGAAACCGCCAGGTCTCCTTGTCTTACAGAGCGATCTGAAGACTTTACACACTTTGTTAAATCCAAAAGGAGCATATTAAATGCGTCATTATGAAGTAGTATTTCTGGTTCACCCAGATCAAAGCGAACAAGTTCCTGCGATGATCGAGCGTTATCGTGAAATCGTAACTACCGAAGGTGGACAAATCCATCGTTTAGAAGATTGGGGTCGTCGTCAATTAGCGTATCCAATCCAAAAAATCCACAAAGCACACTACGTGTTAATGAACATCGAATGTAACCAAGTTGCATTAGAAGAATTACAAAGTGCTTTCCGTTTTAACGATGCGGTTATCCGTGACTTAATTATCGCGCGTGAAGAAGCAATCACTGAACCTTCAGTTGTTGCAAAACCACAACGCGACGCTCGTGAAGAAAACAACGAGAACGAAGCTGAAGAAGCTTAAGTCACCCCTCATCCACTTAATTTAAAGGTATAAAATATATGTCACGTTTTATTCGTCGTAGAAAATATTGTCGCTTCACCGCAGAAGGTGTTAAAGAAATTGACTATAAAGATGTCAACACTTTAAAAAACTACATCACAGAAACTGGAAAAATCGTTCCTAGCCGTGTTACTGGTACTAGCGCACGTTATCAGCGCCAGTTATCAACTGCTATCAAACGCGCACGCTACATCGCATTGATCCCATACACGCATCAACACTAATTTAGAGGGAGATAAAAATGCAAGTTATTCTTTTAGAAAAAATTCATAATTTAGGTTCTCTTGGTGATACGGTTGATGTGAAACCAGGATATGCTCGTAACTATCTTTTACCACAAGGTAAAGCTGCTGAAGCAACTGAAACCAACGTAGCGCTTTTCGAAGAGCGTCGCGCTGAGTTAGAAGCACAGCAAGCTGAAATCTTAGCTGATGCACAAGCACGTGGTGAAAAACTTGAAGGTTTAGTTATCACAATGGCTGTTAAAGCAGGTTCTGAAGGCCGTCTATTCGGTTCAGTCACTGCACACGACATTGCTGATGCAATTACCAACGCTGGTGTTAAACTTGAGCGTAAAGAAGTCCGTATTCCACAAGGCTCAATCCGTGCAATCGGTGAACACACTGTAGCACTTCATTTACACGCAGATGTTCAAGTAAACATCACGGTAAATGTAACACCCGAGCAATAAAATTTAATCAATTTAATTGATCACAAAAACTAAACGAACGAACTAACAATTAAATGAGAAAGCGTAAGCATTAACCCTTACGCTTTTTTCTTGTCTGGAATTTATCCCCTTCCCTCCTTCTATCGATCTGCCTTCCTCACGTCCTCATTAAACGCCCATAAAAAAACTCCCCCGAAGGAGAGTTTTATCAATTGATTTTATGATGCCACTATTGGCTAGCTTATGAATAGCAAATTACTTTTTACCCTTCGCATTGGACTTATCTTTCGGCGTTTCTACAGGCTTGGTAATCGCAATAAAGAAGGGATTGCCATTTCGTTTAACGAGCAGACGAATCACTGCATCATCGGATGTTTTCTCGAGCGCTTTTTTAAAGCTCTCCACATCATCGGTATCATCATTATTGATCTGTACGATAATGTCCCCTGCGCGAATGCCCGCCGTCATCGCAATGCCTTTCCCAACGTTTTTCACTAAAACACCCTTCTCTTTCGGGTAATTTGGGTGATTTTCAACAACGACATTGAGGCTATTTTTCGCGTTACTGCCGGTCACGGTTTCCGTTTTATCCGCATCACTTGCCTCAATGGTGACGGTGAGCGTCTTCTCTTTTCCTTTTCGTAGAATGAGAAGCTCTGCTTTATCGCCCACATTGGCGCGCGCCACCTGCATCGGTAAATTGCTTGAACTCCGCACTTTTTTACCATTAAACGCTAAGATAATATCCCCTGATTTAAGTTTCGCTTTATCGGCAGGTCCGCCTTTAACCACATCGACCACCAGCGCTCCTTCGGGCTTTTCCATCCCGAAGGTTTTGGCAAGTGCCGGCGTTACCTCTTGGACTTGAACGCCTAGCCAACCGTGCGTCACTTTCCCGTGGGTCTGAATTTGCGTCACCACATCCATCACAAGATCGATCGGAATGGCAAAGCTCACCCCTGCGTAACTGCCGGTACTGGTATAAATTTGTGAGTTAATGCCGATCACTTCCCCCTTAGTATTAAAGAGTGGCCCGCCTGAATTACCGGGATTGATCGCCGCATCGGTTTGAATAAAAGGGGTGTAATGATCATTGGGAAGATTGCGTCCAAGCGAGCTAATAATCCCTTGCGTCGCCGTATAATCAAGCCCAAATGGTGAACCGACCGCCATCACCCATTGCCCCACTTTAAGCGTTTCAACATCGCCAATTGTCACTTCTTGGAGCGGTGAGTTTTGATCAAGTGCGACTTTAAGCACCGCAACATCCGAGCGCTCATCTTGCCCAATCAGCTCCGCTTTCGCTTCACGGCGATCAAAGAAATGGACGGTAATATCGTCGGCCTTTTCGACAACGTGAGCATTGGTCACAATAATTCCGGCCTCGCTATCGATAATAAACCCTGATCCCGCACCGCGCACAATGCGCTCTTGCTCTTTAGGCGTGTTATGCGGCGCTCCAAAGAAAAAGCTAAAGGGATCATCCTCTCCAAAAGGGGAGCCAAAGGGCGAAGGCCCAAACGGAAAGCCGTCAAAGGGGGAACGAATTTGGACTTTCTCCGTCCCTTCGGTGGTAATGCTCACAATGGCTGCCTTATTCTCTTCAAATAAGAGGCTCCAATCGGGCGGTCTGTTATCGGCACTCGCAACCGCTGTGAACGTTAAAAATGTCATGATTACCCATGCAAAAGGTAACCATGCTTGCTTTAATTTTTGCATAGAAAAGTCTCCTTTTTTGTGTAATAACCCTAATACTCTATATGGCGGCTTGTAAATTATTTTCAAGATTTTCGCTAAATCGAGCGGATTACTACCACTCTAAAAGAGTGATAAAACAGGAGCGTGACACCGTTTTCAATGCTTGGAATAAGAGGGGATTACTCCTCTAAAAATTCGGTTAAAATTTGGTTAGCAAACAAAAAACCGCGCTCACTTGCTTGCAATCGATCAGTGCGATCCACCAACAGTCCCCGCGCTTTTAAGTCCGCTACCCGCGCTTCAATCAGGCTAAAGGGTAAAAAGGTGCGCTCTTCCCAATACTCCACCGGCACGCCCCATTTTAAACGAAGAACATTGAGGAAAAATTCAAATAACAGATCCTCTTTTTCCACTTTAGTAATGGTTAAGCGTTCAGCTGAACTCGTTTCAACAAAGGTGCGGGGATGCTTTTCCATCTGGGTGCGCAATACGTGACGCTCGCCCATCATAGTAATTTTTCCGTGCGCGCCGGCGCCAATGCCTAGATAATCTCCAAATTCCCAATAATTGGTATTGTGCGCACATTGCGAGACCTTTTTCGCAAAGGCCGACACCTCATAATGCTCAAATCCCGCCTTTGCCAGGGTTTCATACCCTTCTAATTGCATCGCTTCAATGGCTTCATCGCGCGGTAATTCGGGCTCATACCGATAAAAGTAGGTATTCGGCTCAAGGGTTAATTGATAGTGGGAAATATGCGTCGGATTCATCGCAATCACCCCGTTTAAATCCGCCATCGCGCCCTCTAATGTCTGCCCGGGAAGCCCAAACATCAGATCACAATTAATTTCATTAAAGCCCGCCTCGTGAGCCGTTTCAATCGCACGAATCGCTTCATCGCGATCATGGATGCGCCCGATTTTGGTAAGTTGCTCGTTATTTAAACTCTGAACACCGATCGAAAGACGATTGACCCCAATCTCACGATAGGCCTTAAAGTAGCTTCGATCGACCGTTCCGGGATTTGCCTCCATGGTAATTTCAATATTGGGATCAAAATTAAGATAGGTGCGCAGATCAGAAAAGAGGCGCTCCAATAACTCAGGTGGCATCAAACTAGGCGTGCCGCCCCCGATAAAAATTGAGTGAATATTCCGCCCCCAAATATAGGGCAGAATCGTGACCACATCATTCACCAATCCCTCAATATAGGGCTTATAGAGCGCTTCATTATTCTTATGCGAATTGAAATCACAATAGGGGCATTTTTGAATGCACCACGGAAAATGAAGATATAAACTTAATGGAATCATAAGGCTGCCCAATGAGTAATGAATGAGTGAATGAGAAATTAAAAGTAGAGCTCGATTATACTATTTTTTCGCGAAATAATTGCTGCCCACAATCCCGATCACAATAATGAGCGCGCCGATTAAATGGTAGCTATAGAGCGTCTCTTTGAGGAAAATCACCCCGGCCAACACCGTCACCACCGAGCTTAAATTATTAAAAACGCCAATTCGTGCCGCTTCTACCCGCGCGACTGCATAGATCGATAAAAACTGGGTAATAAAGGTTGAAAGCACGCCGAGATAGAGCACCGATAAGAGATAGCGCATCTCAAAAAGTGGTCCAAAATAGCGATGCCATGAGCCGTTAAGCGCATGCGTTCCAAAAGCGAGAAGATTAAAAACGATCGCGCCGATCATCATCATAAAATACATCAAAGTAAAATTGGAAAACTCGTAGCGATATCGGCGCACCAACACAGTATAGATCGCCGTAGAAAAGGCGGAAAACAGCGTATAGATAATCCCCTTAATATTAAAGGTAAACCCACCATTTCCCTTCATAATAATGATATAAATTACCCCACTCACCGAGAGCCCGATAAAAAAGGCCTGCCAAAACGTGACCTTTTCTTTAAGTAACACCGCTGCAAAAATCGCCACCAACACCGGCGTTGTGGCAAAGACAATTCCCGCTTCTGATGAAGAGGTATTCGCAAGCCCAAGCGTTTGAAAGGTAAAAAAGAGTAGCGGATATAAAAGTGATAACGGAATCAGCACCCGAGCGCCCTTTTTCGTCATCGACAGCTTCACAAGCCCCAATAAAACCGGAATCGAAGCGGCGCTAAAGGCAAAGGTAAAACGATGGGCGAGCATATTGAGCGTATCCCCATCCATCAGCGCAATTTTCACAAACATAAATGATAATCCAATAATCACCATCTGTACCAATACGGCAATGTACGCTTTTTGTGTCTCCGTCATCCTTTTCTCCCTCGTCTACCTTCGGCGGCGCTCCATGTTGCCAGCCTTTTTATCATCTGTTTCGTGATTGATATGATCATTAAATACCGCACGAGTATAGCACTCTTTCCGCAAAAGAGGCGCGCTCCCGAGGCGGTTTTATGGCCGTAAACTGAGAGTTAAAATCAAATGAAACACCCCCTTTCATGGCCTAACATGATAGAATTTAGACCGATCAATATGAACGTTGCGCGAAATAAGGGAGTTATTTTGACAAAATATGAAGCACTGCAAACCTACTTTGGCTACTCAAGTTTTCGTGAGGGTCAAGAGGTGCTCGTAGATGCGATTTTAAGCGGTCAAGATGCCCTCGGGATTATGCCAACTGGTGGCGGAAAATCGCTCTGCTATCAGCTCCCCGCAACGCTTCTGCCCGGAATTACCATTGTGGTCTCGCCACTTATTTCGCTGATGAAAGATCAGGTCGATGCGCTCAATGAGCAAGGCATTCCGGCGACTTTTATCAATAGCTCGCTCACCGAAGAGGCGCTTTCGATTCGAAAACAGGCGATTTTCAATCAAGAATATAAACTCATCTATGTGGCGCCCGAGCGGCTCAATACCTATCTCGTTCGCACCATTGTAAGCCGCATGCATTTGTCGTTAATTGCCATTGATGAGGCGCACTGTATCTCAAAATGGGGCCATGATTTTCGCCCCTCTTATGGGGAGATTATCGATTTTATCTATTCGCTCCCCGTTCGCCCCGTCGTCGCCGCTTTTACCGCAACGGCAACGCCTGAGGTAACCGAAGAGATCCGCTCACTTTTAGGCTTACAGACACCTGTGGAATCCAATATTGGGTTTGATCGCCCGAATCTCACCTATGAGGTGCTCAAAGTCGGCAATAAAATTGGCTATATTCGCGATTTTATTAAAAACAATTACCCCGATGATGCCGGCATTATCTACTGTTCGACGCGCAAAAATGTGGAGCAACTCACCGCGCAACTGATTAAAGAAGGCTTTAAAGCCGCCCATTATCACGGCGGGATGGATAGTGCTGCTCGCGATAAGAGTCAATCGGCCTTTTTGCTCGATCAGATTCAGATTATTGTAGCCACCAACGCTTTTGGAATGGGGATTGATAAGCCCAATGTCCGCTTTGTAATTCACTATAATATGCCGCAAAATATGGAAGCCTATTATCAGGAAGCGGGCCGTGCGGGACGGGATGGCGAGCCAGCGCATTGTCTTTTAATGTACAACACCCGTGATATTGGCCTGCAAAAATATCTGATCGAAAGCCAAGAGAATCTCGAGCCGGATCGCCGTTCTCTTCTCTATAAAAATTTAAAATATCTTGAAGATTATTGCCATACCGACAAATGTTTACGCTCGGTAATTTTGCGCTATTTTGGTGAAACGGAGATCCCGGATCATTGCAGTAATTGTAGCAATTGCCTCGACTCCTCGCCGAATATCGATATCACCGTTGAGGCGCAGAAAATTCTTTCGTGCATTTATCGCGTGCAACAACATGCGAGAAATTCCTATGGCGTTCGCATGATTATTGCAGTTCTGCGGGGCTCAAAAAGCCAAAAAGTGATGGATGCCCGTTTAGATCGCGTATCGACTTACGGCATTATGTCGGAATATAAAGAGACAAGCCTGCGTGAAATGGTGATGACGCTTGTCGCGCGGGGCTATATCGCCCAAACGGTCGAAGAATATCCAACCCTTTATCTCACCGAAAAAGCCCGCCCGTTACTTCGCGGTGAGGAAAAAATTTATCATAAACAGAATCGCATCGAGCGCCCGACACCGAAAAAACGTCACGCCAAAGAAGATACCTTCGATTATGATAAAACCCTCTTTAACGAGCTTAAAGCGCTCCGCCTTGAGATCGCCCAAGAGAAGTCACTGCCGGCCTTTGTGATCTTTAACGATGCAACCCTCAAAGAGATGGCCGCCCGCGCGCCAACGACGCCAACACTACTTCTTACCATTAAAGGTGTTGGCTCAAAAAAAGCCGAACAATATGGCGAGCAATTTATCCGCGCCATTCAAGAATATCGTGAACGTACGCTTTAGCTTAGTCATAAAAAAGCCCTAACCAAACACAGTGCTTGGTAGGGCAAATCTCTGATAACTGAGGGAGCAGCTATGAGAGCGAGGGTTTTTGGAGGAAAACCCTGAGATTTTATTATTATGGAATTAAGCGGATACTTTTAGTCTTCATCGCCAATGTTGGGGACGATGGTTTTTGCGATCGATTCATCAAGCGCCTCAAATTTAGCTAATTGAATGGCTTGATAGAGTTCCTCGCGGGTTTGCATATCGCCAAGTTTCTCCTTTTGCGTTCCTGTCGTGAAAATTTCGGTAAAAATGCGTTCATAGGCTTTTGCGGCAACGCGGAGCGAGGTGACGGGATAGATCACAATGCGACATCCCATCGTCTCATATTCATCCGCCGTATAGTATGGCGTTCGGCCAAATTCCGTCATATTGGCTAATACTGGCGTATCCCCTAACGCAGTGCAGATTTCATTAAATTCATCAGCTTTTAAGATCGCTTCAGGAAAAATAATGTCCGCCCCCGCTTCTACATACGCCTTTGCTCGCGCAATCGCTTCCGGCATGCCTTCAACGGTACGAGCATCGGTACGCGCGACCACAACTAAACTCGGCGCAACCTCTTTTAATACCGCAATCTTTTGGCACATCTCTTCAACCGATACGAGCTGTTTGCCATTTAGATGACCGCATTTCTTCGGCAATTTTTGATCCTCAATCTGCACCGCAGCAACGCCCGCCTCCACCATTTCACGGGCGGTACGCGCCGCATTTAAAACGCCGCCATAACCGGTATCGATATCCACCAAAATCGGCAGATCAGTCGCGCGGACAATCTCTCGCGCTCGCTCCGCCACCTCCGTTGAGGTAATGATGCCTAAATCAGGCAGCCCCAAACTTGCGGTATACGCGCCCCCTGAAAGATAGAGCGCCTTAAATCCCACTTGCTTTGCGACAATGCCCGCCATCGCATCGTGAGCGCCGGGAATTTTAAGAATCGCACCCTCTTTAACTAGACGCATAAAGGTTTCGCTGAGCGCTTCTTGAGTCGAGGGTTTTGAAATAATCCACCCCATAATCACTCCTTATTACATTTCATTAATCGGATTGGATTCCCTAAATTAAGGGGTCACAAAAAGCTCAACAAACTCGGTTACATCGGTCTTAGCTAAACGATCATAATCAAAACAAACCGCCTCAATTTGATCCTTTTTAAACGGCGTGTAATGTGTGAGAAGATTATTACTGAACTTCTCAAGCACCACCGGAATGGCCTCTTTACGGCGAAAACGATGCCCAAGCGGATACTCCACTTCGATTTTTTCAGTTGAAGTACCATCTTTGAAAAAGACCTGCATCGCATTGGCGATCGAGCGTTTATCTGGATCGAGATACTCTTTGGAATAACGTAAATCTTCCACCACTTCCATCGTGTCGCGGAGCTTGTCAATCACGGGATCAGCCGCGGCCTCATCCTCATAATCTTCCGAACGCACCGCCCCTTTATAGAGCGCAATCGCGGCAATATATTGCAAACAGTGATCGCGGTCTGCCGCATTTAAAAGTGGGCCGGTTTTATCGATAATACGAATGGCGGATTCATGCGTATGCAGCACAATTTTATCAATCTCATCGAGACGATCTTTCACCTCATTATGGAGGGTAATGCCACATTCTGCCGCCGTCTGCGCATGGAATTCTGCCGGATAGGGGACTTTAAATAGCACATGTTCCATCACATAGGAATCGAGTTTTCGCGCGAGCGTAATCTCTTTCCCTTCAAATAAAACATCCTGAAATCCCCAAGTCGGCGCCGAAAGTGCCGTGGGATAGCCCATCTCTCCTTTCATCGCCACCATCGCAAGATAGACCCCGCGACTTGTGGCATCGCCCGCCGCCCACGATTTACGCGATCCGGTATTCGGTGCATGGCGATAAGTACGCAGGCTCGAATTATCGATCCACGCATTGGAAAGCGCATTGATCACCGTCTCTTTATCGCCGCCCAACATATGGGTCACCACCGCAGTTGTCGCGACTTTCACCAACAGCACATGATCGAGCCCGACGCGGTTAAATGAGTTATCCAACGCAATCACGCCCTGAATTTCATGGGCTTTAATCATCGCCGTGAGTACATCTTTCACCGTTAAGGGCGGTTTGCCTTTCGCGATATTTTGCCGGCTGAGATAATCCGCCACCGCTAAAATCCCGCCTAAGTTATCCGATGGATGGCCCCACTCTGCCGCAAGCCACGTATCGTTATAATCAAGCCAACGAATAATGCAGCCAATATTAAACGCCGCCCGCACCGGATCGAGCACATAATTCGTGCCCGGAACGCGCGCGCCATTTAATACCACCGTATCGGGGACAATCGGCCCGAGCATTTTGGTACAGTCGGGAAAGTTGAGCGCTAAAATTCCGCATCCAATCGTATCGAGAAGCACACTACTCGCCGTTTCATAGGCTTCGCCACTGGTAATCTCGTGATCGACAACATACTCCGCGATCGTTCTTAAAAGTGCATCCACTTCGCGATTTTCATTGGTTTTAACTTTAACCACCATAAAAAACTCCTTAATTTAATGCGTTTGAATCATTGAATAAACTATCTTTTTAAAGGGTTTGGAGCGAGCTACAGCGCGCCATTTTCCCCATAGGCAGGCCCGATATAATCCGCTCTCGGTCTAAAAATACGGTTATTGGAATGTTGCTCTAAAACGTGTGAGCAGAGCCCGACGGTTCGTGCGCAGAAAAAGATCGGAGTATAGAGCTCAACGGGAATCCCAAGCTCCCAATAAACCGGCGCAGCGGGATAATCAAGATTGGGGTAGAGCCCTTTTTCCGCCGCCATAATCTCAGCGCCTTTTTCACACATATCAAGGTAGGTATCGTCCTCTTTAATGCGGCATAATTCGCGAAGCGCCTCACGCATTACTAGCGCGCGGGGGTCCACTTTTTTCATATAAACCCGATGCCCAAAGCCCATAATTTTGTCTTTATTGGCGAGCCGATTACGAATCATAGTTTCCATCCCCTCCACCGTTTCAGCCTCAAGGAGCATCTCCATCACCGCCTCATTCGCGCCGCCATGAAGGTTACCTTTTAACGAGGCCACCGCCCCAACGAGTGCGCCGTATAGATCGGAGTTTGTCGAGGCAATCGATCGCGCGGTAAAGGTGGAGTTCGGCAGTTCATGCTCACTGTATAAAAGGAGCGATTTATCGAAGGTATCGATCTCAAATTGCGTCGGTTTTTTACCGGTAATCATATAGAGAAAGTTTTCGCTATAACCCATCGATGGATCCGGCGGGACAATCGGCTCATCGTGCAGAATATGGTAGCCATTGGCGACGATTGTCGGGATTTTGCCTAAAAGCTCATAGGCTTGTTCACGATTTTTCTCCGGCGAGCGATCGTCTAAATCGGTATCGTACCCCGCTAAAATTGAGATGCCCGTCCGCAAAAGATCCATCGGGTGAGTCGTTTTCGGTAAGAGTTTAAAGATCTCATAGACGCTTTCAGGGAGCTCATAATGCTCTTTCAAACGCACCTCAACCGCATTTCGTTCGGCCTCCGTTGGGAGTCTTCCTTCAATTAAAAGGTGGGCGACATCAAGATATTTCTTCTTCCCTGCGAGCTCAATCAGATCAAATCCTTTGATCAAAATACGACTCTCCACCACATCTAAGTTGGAGATAGAGGTTTGTACTGCAATGATCCCTTCTAAACCGGGCGTGAACTGATTTGTCATGTTAACTTCCTCCGTTAATTGACGCTTGAACGTGGCGCATAAACGCCGTGGGTGCTGCAAATCACCGTCCTCTCTTTTCATTATGGATTTATGATTGATCTTAGTTATTAATGAGATTTCGGGGATTTTAATGAAATAACGTTTGCCATCGAATATGTGAAACGCCTTACCAGTAACCTATTGTTATTTTTATCATCTACTGACTGATTTTTAATCTACCTCAGATATAACACGGCGCTTTTCCCTTTCCCAAATTAAAATTTTTAATCCATTTTTTATTTCTTTTCTTTAAAAATCAGCGTGCTATAGTGATTGTTTGTGCCCCATCAAAATGGGTATCCCCGTTTTTATCCGCTCGTTCGATTCTTCTCGAATCCATACCGGTTTTACCAGTCTTTACAACTCCGCTCTCACTCCACCCCATTTCGCTTCTCAATTGCTAAAATTTTGATCTATTTCAATAAAAAATTTTTCTTTTAAATCCGTTTATTTTTTAATTTTTCAAACCCGCCCATTGATTCATATCGCAATATTCGCCCGCCTTTACATAAATTTCGATAAAATGAAGGGAGATTGCATTACTTTTCTATTCCAAAAAGGAGATCGTCATGAGTACATTTACTGTCTATAATCCCGCAACGGGAGCGGCCATTAAGGACGTTCCGATCGATACCAACGAACAGGTGGAAGCGAAGATTAATGCTGGATTTGAGGCGTTTTTAGATTGGCGCGATACCACCGCTTATGAGCGTGCTGAACTGCTGCATAAATGGGCCGATGCGATCATGGCGGAAAAATCCTCGATTGCGCGGACGATGACCGAAGAAAATGGTAAACCTTTAACCGAATCCTTGGGCGAGGTGAATTACGCGGTGAGCTATATTCGCTGGTATGCCGAAGAGGCAAAACGGCTCTATGGCCGCACGATTCCTGCAGGCTCGCGGGATAAACGCCTTCTTGTCACTCAACAAGGGATTGGACTTGTCGCCGCAATTACCCCGTGGAACTTCCCCGCCGCGATGATGACCCGTAAAGCCGCGCCCGCCATTGCTGCAGGGTGCGCATTTATCGTCAAACCGGCGGAAGAGACGCCGCTTACGACCATTCGTCTTATTGAACTTGCCCATCAAGCGGGCTTTCCGTTTAATTTAATTCAATGCGTCAATGGTGATGGTCCGCGAATTGGCGAGATTTTTACCTCACACGCGCGCATTCGTAAAATCACCTTTACCGGCTCGACGTACGTTGGAAAACTCCTGATGAAAAACAGTGCCGACAGCGTGAAACATATCACCATGGAGCTTGGTGGTCACGCGCCATTTATTATCTGTGAAGATGCCGATATGGATCTTGTGATTCCGCAAGCAATCGCCTCGAAATTCCGTAACGCAGGACAAACCTGTGTCTGCGCCAATCGTTTTATTGTCCACGCCTCACGCTATGATGAATTTTGTGAGCGTTTTACTGAGGAAGCGGCGAAACTCAATCTTGGCAATGGGCTCGAAAGCGATACCGATATTGGCCCTGTGATCAATCAAAAAGGGTACGGGAAAATTATGGATCAGATCGAAGATGCGGTCACTAAAGGGGCAAATGTTCTCCTTGGTGGAAGTGGCATTGCCGATTTTGACAAAGAGACCTTTTTCGTTCGTCCCACCATTTTAGGGGATGTAACGCTTGAGATGGATATTATGCACGAAGAGACCTTTGGTCCTGTGGCGCCGGTCTATCGTTATTATGATCTTGATGATGCGATTGCCATTGCAAACGGCACGCCGTACGGACTTGCGGCCTACTTCTTTACCGAGAATTATAAACGCGCCCTTAAACTTCATAAAGCGCTCGACTTTGGTATCGTCGGCTGGAATGATGGCCTTCCAAGTGCGGCGCAAGTGCCCTTTGGTGGCATGAAAGAGAGTGGCATCGGCCGAGAAGGTGGCGTTGAAGGGATTGAGGCCTATCTTGAGACGAAATATCTCTCTATCGGTGGTCTCACAGAATAATTAAACTCACATAATGCAAAAAGGATCGAGATTTTCATGTTATTAACATGGATCTCGATCCTTTTTTACTCAATAACTACATATTTTGACACATAATTTCGTTAAAACATCAAACTTAGAACTGTTATAGTAGGTATCTTAAAAATTTACAAAAGGAAAAGTAGTATGACAATGAATGAGATTCTCAATATGAGTTTAAAAGAATTTGAAGAAATTTCTATCTCACCTCTAGCAAGTCCACCGTCTTTTTTTCATGAAGAAAAAGAGTTGATTTATTTATCATCATTAGGTGAACCACCTATGAACTCAAATAATAAAACTAAGCTAGAACAGGCGCTTAAAAAGATTCAAGATCTTATAAACTCAGGACTCTATCCTGAAGATATTAAAGCTATAAAAATCGCTATAGCTGAATTAGATAGAGATTTCCTAATTGACCATTTAAAAAATATCTAATTCTATTTAGATACATTGACGGGAATCGCGCCTCGATGACGCAATACTTCGGGGGTAATTTTCAGGATAAAGCCCCGTTTCCCCCCATTAATATAGAGCTCATCGAGATCAAAAATCGTCGATTCAGCATAGATCGGAAGATCAGCGCGAATGCCAAAAGGAGAAGTGCCACCAAATTCATAGCCGGTCCAGCGGTGCGCATCTTTATACTCTGCTGGCTCTGTTTTTTTAACGCCCGCGACATTGGCAAGCGTTTTGGTATCAACGTGGCAATCGCCATGCATTAACACCATCAGCCCTTTTCGATTTTCATCAATAAAGACCAGACTTTTAATCACTAAATGCTCATCAACGCCAAGCCAATCGGCGGTGGATTTGGTGCCACTTAAGGTTTTATCGGCATATAAAAACGGCTCAAACGGCTGTTTTTCGCTCTCTAAATAGCGAATGCCCGGGGTTTTAGGGAATTTAACTCGGCTCATAATTGAGAAGTTCCTCGTATTAATATCGACTAGAATCGCTCTATTATACGCCGAATATTGTGCGATTTTTAGCGCTTAGTTCATTGCGCCCCATTTTGATAATCGGCTCTGCCAATAAGGGGTATCGATGCGGGTAATTTCTACCTTACGACCCGTTCCCGGTGCGTGAACCATGCGATTATTGCCTACATAAATGCCGGCGTGGGAGACCTGTTTACCGTTAATTTTAAAGAAGAGTACATCCCCTTCGGCTGGGCGTTTTGCGACGCTCATATGCGCTTCTTGCTCGCGCGTTGTCCGCGGTAATCCCACATCAATGCCCTGGTAGACATGTTGCACTAACCCGCTGCAATCAAACCCGGTTGAGGGTGAAGTGCCGCCGAGGCGATAGGGCGTTCCAACGAATTTCTTCGCATCATTAACCACCTGCTCGCGCTTTGCGGTTAGTACCGTCGGCTCTTTTTTCGCTTTTACCCGTGCGCTCTTAGCGCTACTGCCATTTTCCCCGTCTGATCCCGAGGTTGTCGCGCATGCCGTTAAAACAATGCCCGCACATAGTGTCAAAAGGAGTTTTCCACCCCGTTTAAACGTCTGCTCCACCATCACAGCCGCTCCTTATATTCGTGTTTTTGTTTTGCAAAAATAATCCGTTGAGGCGATCTATTTTGCCATATCTAAAAAATATCGCCACATAAAAGTGCGCTTCTGTGAATGTCTACATTTCCGTATCATTCAGCTCCCGCTTTCCCCGCTTTTGCTCGGCGCCGATAAAGAGTGCGATCAATGCGAGCGGCAGCACAAAGAGCGTCGGGCTCAGATAGGGATGAAGCGGTTCACTAAAGCCGAAAATATTGCACCAAATCGTCCGGCTAGTAATCAAAAAAAGTGTACTACCAAGCGCCCCGACAAGAAGCGTATAAAAAGCTGCTCGCTCGTTAAAGGATTTAATATAAAATGCGCCGAAAAGAAGTGGGAAATGGGCACTTGCTGCCCACGAAAACGCAATCCCAAACAGAAAAGCGAGATTCACCCCTTCAAAGAGATAGGCAAGGAACGCGCTTAACAGCAGCATAACGCCTAAGCTCGCCCGCGCAACAAGTGGATTCTCTTTAAATTCTGGCGCAATGAGTGGCAATAAATCTTGGATAATGTTCGCGCCCATCGCCATCACGAGCCCCGCCATCACCGCTAAAATGGTGACAAACACCACAATCGCAAAGAGATAGGTAAAGAGATCACCGCCTAAAAAGTCCGCTAAATGCATCAGCGCCATATTCGCCCCGCCTGTGAGCGTTTCACCATAAAAAATCACATAGGCGCCAAAGCCGACGATCAGATTCATCACAAAAAAGAGCGCGATTAAAAAGCTCGCAAAGATCGCCGAGAGTACCGCCGTTCTCGGTTTTTTAACGGTGAAAAAGCGCATCAACACATGGGGAAGCCCCAAAAGCCCGAGCAGTAAACCAAGCACTAATGAGGCTTGCTCAACGCCGCCCGCGATTTTCACGCTCGGCATAAATCCGTTTGAATCCCCAAGCTCGCGCGCCCTTGCCCAGAGATTTGGAACTGAATAGCCCATCTCGCGCCAAACTAAAAAGAGCATCGTGCCGGCAAAGCCAAAAAGAATCATCGCTTTACTGCTCTGAACGAGCGTCGTCGCCTTCATACCGCCCATAAACACAAGCCCCGCCGTCAAGCAAACCACCAACATGAGCGAGTGCGTATAAGAGAGATTAAAGAGCAGTTTTAACAGCGTGCCCGCCCCCATCAATTGCACTAAAAGATAAAATAGACTGATAAGGAGTGAGGTTGAGCCACTTAAAATTTGTAATCGCGTGGAATGAAAACACTGATTGAGCACGCCACTAATGGTATACGCGCCCGAGCGTCTCAATTTATCGGCAAATAAAATGAGGAGTAATGGCCAGCCGACAAGCGTTGCCACTGCGTAAAAGAGCGAGTCCATGCCTTGGCTAAAATACATGGCGATGGAGCCCAAAAAGGCCGCCGCCGAGAGATAATCCCCAGCAAGGGCCCAACCATTTTGCCATGCGCTAATTTGCCGGCCGGCTAAGAAAAATTGCGACGATCCAGAAGATTTCATGAATGCACTCCTCCTTCTTCTTCGTCTCGGAGCTCTCTTTTAAGATAATAGATGGCAAATATTCCGCCGATCAAAACCGCCCAAACCATCACAACCACGCCGAGGAAAATCGAAAGTGGCCAGCCCATAAATTCAAGGCGTGCGAGTGTTTCCGGACAATAGTAGAGCCCAAGATAGTAGAGCACCATCGGAATGATGAGCAGCAGCGTTAAAATCAAGCGCATGAAATCTCCTTGTTTGTCGTAGAAAACCGCTCCCATTATACGCCTTTATCCGCTGAAATATAGCCAGCGAAATCCGCCCATTTCCAGCACAAACCGCCTCTTTTTACCCGTGCTTTTTACCCACCTGTAAAGGATTTAGTCTATAATAGAAAGAATTACTGCTTTGAGGATCTGCCTCACATTCATAACAATACTAAAGGAACGATCATGACTTTCCTAAAAACGCCTCTCTCAAGCCTACTATTTCTGCTATTAACGCCTCTCTCTCAAACCGCTTTGGCCAACGAGGCCGCGGTAAATCCCGATGAAAACGCGCCGATCATCGCCTATTTTGCCGAAGATGGCACACCGAGCACCGATCTAAATGAGGATAGTTACTACTATCGCCGTCTGCATGAGACCTTAAATGGTTGCTATTACGTGCAAGATTATTACGTGAAGAATGATCAAAAACAGATCGATGCGGTCTGCATTCGCGATGAGATTGATCTTGCAAGCTGGAGCCCGAAAAGTTTGCAAGGAACCATGCGTTTTTATAACGACAAAGGCCAGATCACAACGCAATACTTTGTGAATAATAGCAAGTCAAGCGGCACAATCTCCTCATGGAGCGATTCGGGACTGCTTGAATATGAAGCGCAATATGAAAATGGCGAGCCTCACGGTGAAGTCACCTTTTACAATGATGCGGGCGAGGTGAGCTCAGAGCTCTTCTTCATCAACGGAAATCGCTATCTCGGTGCATTTAATTCTCATGGAATGCGCGTTCAAAGTGGCGATGACTTTCAATATTATCGCGTCTTGACCGACTCTGATGCAGACTCCTTTACCATTCAGGATTTCTATAAAGGAGGCATCAAACAGATCGACCCCATTCGCATCACCGATATTAATGATATCTACGCGTGGCAACTGACAAGCCCCGATGGTGCCCTTCGTTTTTATAATCAGGAAGGCATGCAAATTGGTGAGGAAAATTACGACAACGGCATTCTCAATGGTGCGATGAAAGCGTGGTATCCCTCCGGCCATTATGAGCTTGTAGGCTATTTCAAAGATGGCGAACAATCGGGCACTTGGAAAACCTGGTACGAAAGTGGCCAAATTGCCTTTCAAGAGCAGTATGAAGAAGGCGTCTACCACGGCACCATCAAACATTGGGATGAAAATGGACAGCTCCGCACCCGCTTAATTTATGATGAGGGCGAACTGGTTGAAGAGACCCATTGGGATGAGCAAGGTTTACTACTGCCGGTCTATATCGGTGATTTTGACCCATCGAATGATACCTGCAGCACCAATCGTGAATGGATCAAGCTCGATGCTGATAATTCCGATCATGCGGATAATTCTAATGACTCTGATAACGCATTAGAAAATGATGCGTCTACGGATGAATCTGCCCATACGCTTGAAGAGGTTCAATCGATGGATTCTGATGATTTCGATGAGTTTTTACAGCAATATGAAGAGCAAAATAAACCGCGTAACGGAGCATTTTGGAAACTGTGGCCGTTTTAAATAGAGACGTTCTTTATTTATATATGTCACGAAGATAAGTAATAGTACGAGTGCGGGAACGGAGATGATTGTTAATAAAATAACCATCAAACCGCCCGCCTTTTTTATGGATCAATGGTATTCAATCACTCTCTATTGAAGGATTCGCTTTTATCATGGATATTTCGATTCTCGCGGGATTTATCTTAGCGGCCTCGCTCTATATCGTCTCTCCCGGCCCGATCGCGCTTTTTTCCATTAACACCGCCATCAATCACTCAAAACGTGGGCTCTTTTTTGCAATTTGCGGTACCACCACCGCCGCTCTTATTTGGATTGGATGCGCCGCCCTCCTCATCTCCGGCATTGGTTCTGTTAATCCCAATCTGCTCAATTATCTGGCGATTTTTGGGGCGATTTTTATGCTCGGATATGGCTATTCGCTCATTCACCCCTACATCATGCATCGGCGGAATCCTGATAAAAAGGAAACCGCTGAGATGGAAGCAGAATCAAGCGATACCACTTATCGCAGGCTCTTTCTTAAGGGCGTAATTTTAGGGATGGCGAACCCCAAAGATTTAATCTTTTTCATGGCATTTTTCCCGCCCTTTTTAGCGAACCTCGGACTCTCCCATCTCCACGGCATGACCCTTTTAACCCTTATCTGGTGTGCGCTTGATTTTACCGTGCTCATCAGTTTAGGCCTGGGCGTGCGCCACCTCATTACCCCGAAAGTAGAAAAGGTGCTGATCTTATTAAGTAGCGCCCTGTTCATCGGCGTTGGGCTCTACGCACTGATTAAAACCATTCTTGGTATGATTTAATCTCCTGCAAAAAACTCCCCTATGCCGTTGATTGACCGCATAGGGGAAGCGTATAACTCGCTATTTGATTACAGCGTTAAGAACATATTGGCGATACCGAAATAGATAAAGACGCCGACAATGTCACAAATTGAGGTGATTAATGGGCCGCTCGCGGTGGCTGGGTCCATCTTGAATTTGCTAAAGATAAAGGGAAGCGACATGCCGATAATGCTGCCGATCATCACCACAAATACCATGGTGATCGCAACGATTGTGGCAATCTCAATCCCGCCGCGCATAAAGCCCACAAGCGATACCGCAAAGGCCATACTAAAGCCTAAAAGCGCTGAAACGATCGACTCTTTACCCACCATTTTAAACCAGTCTTTAATCCGCACTTCCCCGAGTGCCATCGCACGAATCACTAGCGTTGCCGACTGTGCTCCCGCGTTTCCGCCACTATCGACGAGTAAAGGAAGGAAGAAAACGAGCGCCACATTATTTTCAATCAGCTCTTCATAGGTAGCGATTCCCGCCCCCGAAAAGACGTTCATAAAAACAAGTACTACAAGCCACGCAATCCGCTTACGGTAAAGCAGTCCAATCGTCGCATTTAAGAGATTGTGCCCGCTGACATCACTATTGATCGACGCCATTTTATAGACATCTTCGGTCACCTCTTGCTCGATCACATCGAGGATTTGATCAACGTGGATCACCCCGATTAAGTGATCGGATTCATCGACAACGGGAATCGTCACCAGCTCCGTTTTTTGGAAGAGTTTGGCTACTTTTTCCTGATCGATATCGGTCTCAAGTTTGCTCAGTTTTTTCTTCATCACGCGGAATAGTGGATCACGTCCATCGGCGGCTAACAGCTCACGAATCGCAATCACGCCCACTAAACGCTCGGCATTATCGAGCACATAGAGGTAGTGAATATCTTCACGCTGATAGAGATGCCCGCGAAGATAATCGATCGCGTCATTGACGTGACTATCCATCGGAAGCGTGACAAAGTTGGTGGTCATAAGAGATCCGGCTGTCTCTTTCCCAAATTTCATGTTTAAGTCTTGAATTACCATTGGCTTAACTCCTATCTTTTTACTTTCATAAAAACGACAGTAACCATCGTTGCTGTCCTCGATATATTTTGTTAAACGTGGCGACGCGCGCAGGTGCCAACGCTGGTATCCATTTAAAAAGAGTCCATGGATGATCAGTCCACTTTTCGAAGACCAAAAAAAACACCCGTCCTAATGAGGAGGGTGCTTTTATCAGCACGCAAACGCGCACCGTGATCTCTCCTCTTTCGTAAAGTTTTAGCACTATATGGCATGGGATATTTCCCGGCTACATTAGATACTGCCTTAGCTCGACAGTTTCTGCTGACCCATTGGTGTCTCTCGACGTTTCTGGGCAGTAGCTTACCTCCATATAGGAGCCTCACCTAACGAGGATAGTTAACGCTTTGACCAAATTATTTTTCTGGTTGATTCCTTATGGAATTATGCGTTAACCCAAAATAACTAAGAATGAATCATACCCCCTTTATTTAACTTGTCAAACTCTTTCTTTACCTATCTCATAAATTCGTTAAATGTCTTTACGTTGGTTAATCCGTGATTTAACGCCCATTGTGCCTCGTTTGGCGTGATGGATCGATGCGCTTTTACCCTCGTTTTAGAAAAGGATCTGCTATAATCAAAGATCTATTTTTCTTAAGCAAATGGTTGATTTGACCGATCAACCCTTAAGTCTCTCTTAAGTTGTTAAAGGCTGTTAGTGTGAAAAAAAATAAAATACGCAATCTTCTATTTGGCCTCGTTGCAATTAGTCTGCTCTACACCTTTAGAGGCAATCCTAGCTGGGTCGAACTCTGCTCAGGACTCGCCTTTTTCCTCTTTGGCATGCAGTGCATGAATGATGGGCTCCAGCAACTCGCCGGAAGTAAGCTCGAAAAAATTTTAGCAAGAAGCACCTCGACTAAACCAAAAGGGCTCTTTTTTGGGATGATTTCGACGATGATTTTACAATCGACCACCGTCGTATCACTCCTAACAATCGCCTTTATTAGTACCTCGCTCATCACCCTTGCCGGCGGATTTACCATTATGATGGGTGCCTATATCGGGGCAAGCAGTGGCGTGTGGCTCCTTGCACTTGCCGGTCAAGGCGTTGATTTAGCCCCCTTTGCCTATCCGATGATTGTGCTCGGCGTGCTCGCCTCTTTTAATGGGGATAAAAGTAAAGCGCTTGGGCGCGTCCTGCTCGGCATTGCCTTTATTTTGCTCGCGATTTCTCTGATGAAAAGCGGATTTTCCAACTTCACCAGCGAAGTGGATTTCACCGAACATTCCCTTGATGGCATCTCAGGTGTGCTGATCTTTTTGGGCATCGGATTTTTAATCACTACCGTCCTACAATCGAGCCACGCCACCATTATGCTGGTGTTAACGGCGCTTCATTTGGGGCAAGTGACCTTAGAAGAGAGCTTTATTTTAACCATCGGTGCCATTTGGGGAAGCTCAGTCACCACCGCAATCGTCGGCTTTTTGGGCGGGAGCCGTGGCGGAAAACGCTTAACCTTAGCCCACGTTTTGTTTAACTTTGTCACCGGCAGTTTAGCGCTCATTCTCCTTAAACCACTCACCTATCTGGTCTATCAAATTGGCGATGCGCTATCGCTTAATCCGCTTATTGAACTTGCCGTATTCCACACGATTTTTAACCTGCTTGGGGTCTCGATTTTCTGGGGATTGCAAGATAAATTGATCGCAAAATTGATGGTTTGGATCCCTGATGAGAAGAAACAGACGGCGCTTATTGCCGATGCAATGGAGAAAGAATCGGCAGCAGAGCCGAATGAAAAAGTGGCCACGTCGCGCTACTTAAATCCCAACGTACTCTCATCGCCTGCAACCGCTGTCGGTGCGATCTTCCAAGAGATTGAACACCTTGGGCAGATGAGCGTTGAGGTGATCTGTTTATCGCTTAATCTTCCCATTGAAGAGCTCGGCGCGGAAGAATTTAACGAGGGATTAATCCGTAAAGGGATGGGCGATGCGCCCCTTGATGCCAATAAACTCTATCAACGCTACGTAAAAGGCATCTATAGCGAAATTCTCTCCTTTATGAGCCGCATTCAATTTGACGATGAAGAGGAGAGCGCCTATTACCAAGAGCATCTGCTTAACTGCCAAATGATCGCGCTAAAGCTCGTTGACTCGGTGAAAAACAGTCACCAATTGCAAGATAACTTCTCTCGCTATTCCGCTCTGTCTGAGTCGGATGTGCGAAACTTTTATCAGCAACTTAAAATCTATCTCTTTAAGAATATTCGCGAGATCTATCGTCTCTATCAAATTCTCGAAAAAGAGGGAATAACCGCTGAATTAAAGCATGAAAGCCTCGCCGAAATCGAGCGTTTGATTGAAAAGAGTAAACAGTTTGAACGCGTCTTCCGCCGTGAAATTTTTATGGCGGTGCGCAAAGATGAGATCGATGGCTTTAGTACCAGTTCACTCATGAACGACCTCAATTACAGTCGCCGCATTGTGAAAAGTCTCTACGATATTTTAGCCCTCGCTTTTGAGAGCCAATATCGCCCCTTTATTCATGATGAACCAGAGGAAATTGAGGACGATGCAAGCGCTGTTTCGAATCTAAAAGAGACCCTTGATGAGGTCTTAAATGATGATGAGGCTAACGAGAACGCGCCGAGCAATTTAGCGCCCGTTGATAACGCTGCCTCCATTGCGGAAAGCGATGATGCGGAAGATCCTGAAGAGCTCCCGCCCATTAAACTGATTAGCGATGAGGTGTGCCTTCCGGAGCAAAAAGCGTAGCGCTTTTTTGAAGGGCGATCCTCCAATCAAATTCACATTAATATAAACAACATAAAAAAAAGCCCGAACACTCTGGAAACATCAGCGTTCGGGCTTTTCTCCTCCATCCTCATGGATTCTTTTTTAAGCGTTTTTCGTATTTCTTGTTTTGTCTTTTATTACAGCCTGTTATTCTGCTTGATTCAATTCTGCTAAGACCTTTTCACGGCTTTTAAAGCGAAATTCTTGGTTCATCTGCTGGGCAATCATAACGCCGACCAATGAAATTCCGCCCCCAATAATGTGATAACTTTCGAGTGTTTCGTGAAGGAAAATAATCGAAATAATCGCAGTGAAAAGCGGCGATAAATTCATAAAGAGCGAGGTTTTACTCGCGCCTAAACGCGCAACGCCTTGAAGCCATAAAAAAGGCGCAATGATCGATGCGGGAATACCGGCAAATAAAATAAGCGCCACGTTATCGCGGGTAATCGCCACATTTCCGGCAAACATAAAGAGCGGAATAAGGATAATAATCCCGAAAATCACCTGCCAATAGAGCGATTGCCAAGTCGAAATGGTGATCTTCCACTTCATCGTTAAAACCCCATAGAGCGCATAGGCTGAAGAGGCTACGAGCATCATCAGCTCGCCCTTTCCGATTCCGATCTCTAAAAGAAGTTTCGGGTTGCCGCCACTAATCAGCCAGGTAATGCCGAAAAACGACAACAAACTCCCAATCACAAGCCCGATTGTGAGCGGTGTGCGTAAAATTACGAGGCTAAGTAAAATCGTTAACAGCGGCGTAAGCGAGAGGAAAATCCCGATCATGGTAGCCGAAATGGTGTGCGCTGCATAGTAGGCAAGGCATTGGTAGAGCGCCATTCCCAAAAATCCTAAAAAGGCGAGCTTTCCAAGAAGTGGTCGAATTTTGGCCCAATTAATAATGGTGCCGCGCAAACAAAACGGCGTTAAAATAATCCCCGCCAACACCCAGCGGTAAAACGAAATCGTTGCAGGCTCGATCACGCCGGCGGACAATTTATTCACCACAGCATTCATTGCCCAGATCATTACCGCGACGAGCGGATAGAGCATTGCAGTCAGTTTCATTCATCTCTCCTGTGACAAAACGTCACGCTATAGTTCAATTTAAATGAGATCTTTTCTCATCAGTGTACTAGTATAGAGATGTCTTAAATAAATGATATACCTTAAAACGGACATTCTTCTTCACTAATCTGACATTTTAAGAGGGCTTTTTACAATGGCGCACCAATTACCGATCGAATGGTTTGATATGAATCCCAACCATTTTATGATGCTCGCCGATGAAAATATTAACGAGGCGAGTGAATATCTCCCTCACAATCACCCCTGGGGACAAATTATTTTTGTGAAATGCGGCGTTATTACCCTTGAGATTGAGGGCGAGCGTTTTATTGCGCCTCCGGGATTTGCCATCTGGATTCCGCCCCACTGTACCCACGCCTGTTACAATCACGAGCCGACACGATTTCGCTCCATTAACATTCACGAAGAGGAGACCTCCGCGCTAACGCAGAGCCCGTCTCTCTTAAAATTGAGTGAGATTGCCCGCGCGATTATTGATTATTTTTTTGAGAGCGATCGCCTGATTCCCGAATCTGGCACCGATAAACGCAAAGCCTACGTCTTAATTGATGAGCTGCATGATGCGATGATCGGCCACACCTATCTACCAAGCTCAGAGCATCGCCTATTAAAGCCGATTTTAACGGCGCTTGAGAAAGATCCTGCTAATCGGCGCACCTTAAAAGAGTGGGCCGAGAGCGTCTTTACCACCGAGCGTACCTTAACGCGCCACTTTCAAAAAGAGCTCGGTATGAGCTTTAATGAATGGTGTCAGCGCCTCCGGTTTATTCACGGCATTTCGCTCTTGGAACAGGGGAAAACCATCGAAGAGATCGCCTTTGATGTTGGTTACCGCTCCGCGTCAAGTTTTATCGCGATGTTTCAAACCATTGCCGGCACCACGCCCGATCGCTATCGTCAGCGTCATATGAGTCCGTTATAATATTCCCGAAAAATCGAATTAATCTCGCCCCGATTTAAGCGGATGAATGAGCCGATCGGTGCCGTCAATTTTAAGCATTAGCGCCAATTTTAAGAGTCGCCCCAGCTCCCCTTTGGGAAAGCCGCCGCCCTTCCCCTCAAACCAGAGAAGATAGGCTTCCGGCAGATCAATCAAGCGCCTGCCCGCATATTTCCCAAAGGGCATGCGATCATTGGCTAACTTCACCAAATCCTCTTTTCCAAATAGCTCACCGCTCATCCATTAAGCTCCCATAAAGCGCGTTAAAATTGTATAAATAATCGTGCCAGCATAGTTTCCGATCACATATCCCACCGTTCCGATCACTAAAATCGGGCCAATTAAAGTACGCCAACCACAACTAATCGCCATGGCTGCAGCGGTGGTCGGGCCGCCCACATTGGCATTACAGGCGAGCAAAATCTCCTCAAGAGAAAATTTAAAGAGCTTCCCAAACAGGAGGCTCACCACAAGATTCATGCTCATAATGGTGATCACAAATAGAAGGAGCAGCGGCGCATTTTGGATAATCAGCGGCAGCGATGCCGGAATCCCGATCACCACAAAAAAGAGATAGATCATATAGGTACCCATCTCTTGGCTACCGCTCAATTTTTGAAAGTGAGATTGAAAGAGCGCAATTACAACAAAGGTAAGCGTCGTTAAGATGAGGTATTTATCGGTAACAAGCCCGATCGCAATCTCTGAAACGATCCCATTTGCGTGCGTTTTAAGGGGAGAGAGAAGATCGGCCAAGGTAAAGGAGACTGCCACCAAAAATACCGTTACCGCCATATTGATGGCAATGTCTTTCAGCGAGATCGCTTTCGGTGTCCAATAAGCTTTCGCTAAATTATCGCTCTCACTTCCCGCAAGACTCTTCTCCACCGCGTCAATGTGGGGCGTTGCAAAGCGTTTACGAAACCACATCATCCCGCTAATCGTCACCAAAATAATAAAATAGAGCGCCATGATAAGATTGTCCGCCACAATGGTTGAGGCCGTCATATCTTTTGAGGGCTCGAGTTTTGCCGTCATCGCAGTGAAATTAACCCCGCCCCCAATATAGGATGCGCTAATCATACCGGTAATTTTATCGAGTTCAGGAATCGCATTACGGAAGAGGAAAAACGCAATCACCGCGCCAATCATCGTCCCTACCGAGCTAATCAAAAAGATAAACAGCAGCCTGCGACTCTCTTTAAAAATGCTCGCCACATTGACCTGAAAAAGAAGGAGCGGAATCGCAAACGGCACTACATATCCCCACACCGCGTCATATACCGGCGCATCGGTCGGGATGATTTTAAAACTCGAAAATCCAATGGCAATTATCAGCGCAATCACCGCGCCCGGCACTTTCGACGACCACGCATAGCGCTGCTCAACCAAGATGGAAACGCTCGCCGCAATGATGATAAACGCCCACAACAGGAGCGATTGTTGATCTGAAATTAAGGAGGTCATAGCAATCCTTTTTTATTGTTGTTATCGGATAGAAAAAAGCGATTTCCCTTTAAACTACCGCGATTTGAGGAGAAGTACAAGGGCAATAAAAAAGGCTTATTGTCTCGCTCTATCTCTCGATCCAATAAGCCTAAATTTAAGGGCATTTCTTAACTCATTTCTTAACCGTCTCTCTGTAAAGAGATGAGGCGATTATTTCCCAACGCAGAAACTTGAGAAGATCTCGCCCAATAACTCATCGTGGGTAAATTCACCGGTAATCTCCCCGAGCGAACTTTGCGCTAGGCGAAGCTCTTCGGCGACAAGCTCAATACTATGCTCTGCACGAATTAACTCAAGGGCTACTTCAAAGTGCGCGAGCACCGCTTTAAGCGAGAAGATATGGCGCTCTCGAGCACTAAATAATCCTTCGGTACGAGTAACGCCGGCAACCTCTAAAATCGCCGATTTCAAAATCTCAAGACCGTCACCAGTTTTCGCGCTCATGGCAATATAATCCTCATATTGTCCCGCTTTTTTCTCTGAAAGATCGATCTTATTGTGAATGTAGAGAATCGGGATATTGAGCTCTAATAGCTCCGGATCAATCTCGCGCTCGCCACTTTCATCATCATGCAGCCAAAGAACAAGATCCGCCTCTTTAATCGCCGCTTTCGCGCGCTTAATGCCCTCTGCTTCAACAATGTTATCAGTTTCGCGTAACCCTGCCGTATCGATAATATGAAGAGGCATGCCATCGATCACAATGCGCTCACGCAAAAGGTCTCGCGTGGTTCCCTCAATCTCCGTCACAATCGCCGTTTCTTCGCCGGAAAGTGCGTTAAGCAGGCTCGATTTCCCCGCATTTGGGCGACCGGCTAATACCACTTGAAGGCCATCGGTTAAGAGTTTACCTTGCCCGGCGTTTTTCAAAAGAGCTTTAACTTTTTGATCGAGATCTTCAAGGCGAACAAGCACATTGCCATCGGAGATAAAATCGATATCTTCTTCACTAAAATCGATCGCTGCTTCAATGTAAACGCGAAGCTCAACGAGCGTATCTAAAAGGCCATTCACCTCTTTAGAAAAGCCGCCTCGGAGCGAATTCATCGCCGCTTTTGCCTGCGCTTCACTCTCACTAATAATCAGGTCGTGAATCGCTTCTGCTTGCACAAGATCGAGTTTGCCATTAATAAAGGCGCGCTCTGAAAATTCTCCACGGCGAGCAGGTTCTGCGCCAAGTTCAATCGCCCGCGCTAACACTCGGCTTAACACCGTAACGCCGCCATGACCTTGAAGTTCCACTACATCTTCACCGGTAAAGGAATTGGGGCCTTTAAAATAGAGTACAACACCCTCGTCAATCGGCGTCCCACTCTCATCTAAAAAGGGAGAAAACTGCGCCATCCGCGGCGTAAACTCCGTTAAACGCGTCATCTTTTGGGCAATGGCTAAACTCTCACGCCCCGACAAACGGACAATCCCAATCCCACCAATGCCAGTGCTCGTTGCAATCGCTGTAATGGTTCTATCTTTTAACATATTCACCTCATCTACAGTGAAAAAATCCCCAAACAATGTTGGGGATTTAACGTGTTTTAATTAACCTTAATTTATCGGTTATTTATCCGCCGCGGCTGGCTTTTTATCGCCGGCTTCGACGCGCTTCATAATGATGCTCTGCTGTAAAATAGTGAGTAAGTTATTCACTACCCAGTAGAGCACGATGCCTGATGCGAACCACATAAACATAAAGGTAAAGACAAATGGCATCCACTTAATAATTTTCGCTTGCGTAGGATCCGTTGGCGCTGGATTAAGGCGCTGTTGGAAGAACATCGTTACCCCCATTAGGATCGGCAATACAAAATATGGGTCCATTTGCGATAAGTCTTTAATCCAGAAGATCCAAGGCGCTTGGCGAAGTTCAACGCTCTCTTTTAACATCCAGAAGAGTGCAATGAAGATCGGGATCTGAATGATGATCGGCCAGCATCCCCCTAACGGATTAATTTTCTCTTGGCGATAGAGCTTCATCATCTCTTCTTGAAGCTTCATTTTATCATCAGCATATTGCTCACGAATCAATTGCAATTTAGGGGTAACATGACGCATTCTCGCCATCGATACATACCCTTTATTTGCAAAATAAAGCAGCGCCACTTTCGCGGTGATCGTTAATAAAATGATCGACCAACCCCAGTTCCCGGTAAAGCTATGGTAGAACTTAAGGATTTTAAGCATGATGTTTGAAATCGGGCTTAACCAGCCGTAGTCAAGGGTAAGATCAAGCTTCTCAGCAGTCGCCGCTAACTGATCTTTATCTTTAGGACCGGCATAAAAACGGCTCTCAAAGATATGGTTTTTACCCGGTGCGATCTCGGTATTGTACTGATCGTACATGCGCAGCACATATTCAGTATCAGCCGCGTTATTACCATTTTGATCATGACGAGTTTCGATCGTACTTAAATGGCCGACATCTTCTTTTGATTTACCAGGAACCCACGCAACCACAAAGTATTGCTCAATGAGTGCCATCCAACCATCTTGACCACTAAATTCACGGGGAACAAAGGTTTTACCCTCTTTTTTCACCATGTTTTTATATTTGATTTTCTCATATTTGTAATCATCATTCGGGAATGAAATTACAGGCCCACGATAGCTTTGCGCGCCGATAAAACCAGAAGACTCTTGCGTCATCTCTTTCTCAACAAGCTGGCGATACTCTTTACCGCTCCACACTGAATCGGAGTGGTTAATCACCTCTTGCTCAAAATGGATGTTGAACGAATCACGCTCGAAAATATAACGCTTCACGTAGGTGATGTTGTTCGCTTTATCTTCATAATAAAGTGGCACAACAAGCGAATTTTCGCCCTCTTTCATCACGAACTCACTTGCTTCTGCAACATAGAGGGTATTGTGATTTGCGGCGCTACCATCGGTATTAAGAAGGCCGGTTTTATTTAAGCGGAAACGCTCCGAATCATGCCCCATTAATTTATAGGGTTTATCGTCATTTTCAAGCGATTCTGGATATGAGGTAAGCCCCATTTCAACGATATCACCGCCCTGTGTTTGAATTTTAATATCATACACATTGGTGCGCACGTGAATAATGGAATTGGTCGCATCTTCCGTACTTAACGTTGGAATATCACCATTCACCGCATTCACAGCATTTCCAGTCGCCATCTCCGCTACGACAGGCTTCTCAGGCGCCGGATTATTCGCCGTCACCCAATTGGAATATAGAAGATAGGCAACAACGACAAGCGATGCCCATAAAATAAGCCGGTATTGATTACTGCTCTGCATAGATAGAATTCTTTACTTTATAAAAAGCCTTATTTTAACAATCAAATGAAAAAACCGATACCTTTATTCTACGGCACCGGATCTTTTCCCCCTTCACAACAAGGTTGGCACCGCACCAGACGTTTAATCATTAGCCAGCCCCCTTTAATTGCGCCATATTTTTCAATCGCTTGAATGGCATAGGTCGAACAGGTCGGCTCAAAACGGCACTGACTGCCAAAAAATGGACTTAAAAAGTATTTATACCCTTTAATGAGCCAAATCATGAGCGTCCGCATAGTTCCTCGACTTTGTTCCAATGCATCTGTAACGATTGATGAAGTGCTGCTCTATCGGTGAGATTCACATTTCGTTGAACCAACACCACAATGTCTAATCCCTCTAACCGCGTTTGTGAATGCCGAAATGATTCACGCACAATGCGCTTCACTAAATTTCGATCCACCGCACGTTTTAGGTTTTTCTTCGCGATCGCAAGCCCAAGACGCGCGCCTTGACGAGCCTCTTTCGGACCTTTTCGCCGATGCGCTAAGACCATAAATGAGGCATCTCGCGAGCGGCGATTTTTCTCAAATACAGCAGCATAATCGGCGGGCGTTAAGAGACGTTTGTCACGCGTAAAGCTTTGATCAGTCAAGGAGCACCTAATGAATTTATCAAAAATGAGATAGACAAAAAAACAAAAAAGCGCCTATTATTTTCATAACAAGCGCTCTTTAGTTAAATAATAGAGTTAAATATCGAATAATCTATCGATAATTAAGCAGATAAACGAGCACGACCGCGAGCGCGACGACGATTAATCACTTGACGACCACCTTTAGTAGCCATACGTGCGCGGAAACCGTGGTTACGTTTTCTTTTGATAATGCTTGGTTGAAATGTACGTTTCATCCCTAAATTCCTTTCTATTTAAACGTTTCTCTAGACTTTTTTCAGGTTACTTTTTCTCAAAAGTCTATAATTCACAATAAGACAACAGCTAATTTTAGCTTTTTATGTCAAAAAGTCAAGTTAAAAGGCGGAGCGTGCTTTAGAAAAAGCCTTCTCCATACCTTTCATTTATCTCTAAAGATTGAGGATT
Source organism: uncultured Ignatzschineria sp. (assembly GCA_945619025.1). Lineage (GTDB taxonomy): Bacteria > Pseudomonadota > Gammaproteobacteria > Cardiobacteriales > Wohlfahrtiimonadaceae > CALZBJ01. Next base: position 183,011 of record CALZBJ010000001.1, read on the forward strand.
TTATCCTAAAAACCTCGCTTAGAGTCCCGCCTCGGCACGTAATAGATCCGCCTTATCGGTTTGTTCCCAGCTAAATGCCATACAACGTTGCAATACGCCATCATTTCCGGTGTAGTTCACCTCGTAAGGATCCCGTCCGAAATGGCCATAGCTCGCTGTTGGGCGATAGATGGGGTGTAGAAGATCGAGCATTTTGGTGATTCCGTATGGACGGAGGTCAAAATGTTTGCGCACGAGCGCTTCGATCGTCTCTTCTGGAACATGATTCGTTCCAAAAGTCGTAATGGAAATTGATGTCGGCTCTGCCACACCAATCGCATACGATACTTGAATTTCACACTTGTCAGCAAGCCCTGCTGCCACAATATTTTTAGCCACATAACGGCCAGCATACGCCGCAGAACGGTCCACTTTCGAGGGATCTTTTCCAGAAAATGCGCCGCCGCCGTGACGCGCCATACCGCCATAGGTATCAACAATGATTTTACGGCCGGTTAAACCGCAGTCGCCCACAGGTCCGCCGATCACAAAAATCCCGGTGGGGTTGATGTGATATTTCGTCTCTTTAGTGAGCCATTCCGCCGGAAGCACTTTCTTAATGATGAGTTCCATCACCGCTTCTTTAACATCTTTTTGCGTCACTTCAGGACTGTGTTGCGTTGATAATACCACCGCATCGATGTGCGAAATCGTGCCATCTTCGTTATACGCAAAGGTGACCTGACTTTTCGCATCGGGGCGTAACCACGCGAGTTGTTTCGATTTTCTTACCTCAGCTTGACGCTCCATTAAACGGTGCGCATAGGTAATCGGTGCTGGCATTAAGACATCGGTTTCGTTGGAGGCAAATCCAAACATCAACCCTTGGTCGCCCGCGCCCTGCTCTTCAGGAAGCGTACGATCGACGCCTTGAGCAATATCGACACTCTGTTTACCGATTAGATTTAAGACCCCGCAAGTATCCCCATCGAATCCTACCGCCGATGAGTTGTAGCCGATATCGGTAATCACACCGCGCACGAGATCTTCAAGATCGACCCATGCAGAGGTGGTTACTTCACCTGCTATGATGGCAACCCCCGTTTTGATTAAGGTTTCACACGCAACGCGCGCGTCTTTATCTTCGGTAAGGATGGCATCTAATATCGCGTCTGAAATCTGATCGGCAACTTTATCAGGATGCCCTTCGGAGACAGATTCCGAGGTAAAAAGATATTTCATTCTAACTCTCTTATTTGACAATACTTAGAAATAAATGATTGGTAATTTTAGCAGTTTTTGCCGCGCATTGCCCAATTTAATTCAGGCCGATCCCGCGCTTTTAGATCATTTCAACCACTTATCCGTTCATTATTGAGGCTGCATTAGCGTTTCGGGCACCTCTGGTAGACAACGGCTGATCGATTTCGCTACCCCTTCAGTTTCAGCTGTCATCTCGCCGCGCATCAATGCCTCACTCGCCCGGCCAAACGCCTTTTCACTTAAGTGATTGGGAAGATCATTAATGATGCAATGGCAATAATTGGTAAGCTCTGGATCTAAGATGCATCCCGATAAAAAGCTCTCTTTAATCTGTGGAGAATAGTCAGAATGTTTCATTTGTGCAAACGGCGTGCTGCTCAACAATACGCCTACCATCACCGCGCTCATCCATTTAAATAACTGTTTCATTGAATCCCTCTTCATTGATTCCCCTTCCTTAATTCGCCTTTTTTGATTTGCTGTGACAAATAAAAACGTCATCCGATGATTTTACGCTTTAAAACCACCAAGATGACGCCGATAGTCTGATACGTCTAGTTGATATTGTTATTTAACTTTTGCAGTACAACGGGTTTGTACCGTATTGAGTAGATCGTTGAGCTTATCTTGGCTCGCTCGATCTTCCGCCTTATAAAACTCTGTGAGACGTTTTTCATCAACACGCTGTTCAAATTCGGTTAATGCGCACTCACAATAGGCTTTGGATTCACCTTTTTCGCACTCTTTTTTAAACGACTCTTTGAACTCATCACTGTATCCCGCCTGCGCTGCGCTAAACAACATCACCGCCGCAACACCTGATAAGGTTAATAGTTTTTTCATAATACGCTCTCCTAATAGCTTGATGAACGAAGTAACGTCATTATAGCGAATCCATCCCGCTTGTCATGCTCTATTTCGATTCCTAAAGGCAATAAAAAAGCGCCCGAAGACGCCTTTTTTGATCACACTAATAATAGATAGGGTTACGCATCAAGCTCGATTAAGCCTTTTTTGATCGCACGGTTAAATGCTGACATCACTGCTTGAATCGAAGAACGCGACGTATTTGAGTGTGCGCCGGCACCAAAGATGGTTTTTGCGCCCACTTGCATCTCAACATAGGCCACCGCTTCCGCTTCAGACCCGGTACTGCGCGCGTGTTCGTTATAGTCAATCACGTCCACACCTTTGTTAAACCCGCTGTTTAATGCGCTTACTAATGCCGCAATCGGACCATTTCCACGGCCGTGCGCTGTCACCTCTTTATCGCCACGCACAATGAAGGTCACATCGGCGCAGGCATTGCCATCGGCATCTTCTTTAAGCTCTAATGGCTGTTTAATGACCACATCATTTAAGTCTTTAAAGTATTCACGCTCAAAGATATCGAAAATGCGTTGTGAGGTTAATTCCACCCCTTCACTATCGGCATGATATTGCGCAATTCGGCTAAATTCGATCTGTAAACGACGGGGCATTTCAATGCCGTGATCTTCTTCTAAAAGATAAGCAACGCCGCCTTTTCCGGACTGACTATTAACGCGAATCACTGCCTCATACGAGCGCCCAACATCAAATGGGTCGATCGGTAAGTAAGGAACACGCCATTTTTGTTCAGGATTAGCTTTCATAATTGCTAAGCCTTTACGAATCGCATCTTGGTGCGAACCTGAGAATGCAGTAAAGACAAGCTCTCCCGCATACGGATGACGTGGATGAACTTTAATATCAGTACAGTGCTCAACCTCGCGAACAATCGTATTCATCTTGCTAAAATCAAGCTGAGGATCGACCCCTTGAGAATACATATTCATCGCAACGGTGACTAAATCCACATTTCCCGTACGCTCGCCATGACCAAATAAGCAACCTTCAACACGGTCAGCGCCCGCCATTAATGCAAGCTCGGTTGCCGCAACGGCGCAGCCTCGGTCATTATGCACATGCGCACTAATCACCACCGAATCACGACATGAGATATGATCGCAGAACCACTCAATTTGGTCGGCATAAACGTTCGGTGTCGCCACTTCAATCGTTGCTGGTAAGTTTAAAATAAGCGGTTTTTCAGGCGTTGGCTGATAGACATCAATCACCGCTTCGCACACCTCTAACGCAAAGGAAAGCTCTGTATCACAGAAAACCTCAGGCGAATACTCAAAGAACCAATCGGTTTCGGGATATTTTTCCGCTTCCGCTTTAATTAATGTCGCGCCTTTAACCGCAAGCGCCTTCACCTCATCCATCTCCATATTAAATACGACGCGGCGGAATGTAGGTGAAGTGGCGTTATAGCTATGAATAATCGCTGTTTTGCACCCTTTTAATGCTTCAAAGGTGCGCTCAATCAAATCTTGACGTGACTGAGTTAACACTTGAATCGTCACATCCTCAGGAATGCGATTTTCATCGATTAATTTACGCACAAAGTTAAATTCGGTGTCTGAGGCTGATGGGAAACCCACTTCAATCTCTTTAAATCCGCACTCAAGTAAAAGATCAAACATCCGGATTTTTTGCTCAACGCTCATCGGCTCAACAAGCGACTGATTTCCATCACGCAAGTCAGAACTTAACCAACGTGGCGCTTTTTCGATCTCATTATCGGGCCAGGTACGGTTTTTGTAATTTGGGACTTGGAAACGTTCGTATTTGGTTTGAGGATTCTTAATCATTTTTCTTTCTCCAGTATGTTTTAAATTCGTCTGTATCGTTACTTAGGGGAATTTTTAGTGTAAATATTCATTAGCGCCTAACCCTTAATTCTGCATCATTATTGTTACGGCAAAATTAAGACAAAACGCTCCTAAGTCGCTGCCACATCGTGATGGCAAACCAGCGAATGACTTTTAGAAAAATGTAATCAAATCGGGGGGGAGTTAAAGAGACTCTACTTATATGTATTTTTTTCACAATAAAAAACCAACCATTAAAACAACTAAATTAAATCCAATAAAAAGCTGTAACTAGCAAAGTGTGCTAATTACAGCAGGATAAGTCGTAGTAATTGGTTGATTTCTATTTTTGTCTTCATAACTTTTACATTAAAGCTATTTCGGACAATCGTCAAGCCTTTTAAGGGCTTTTTACGAAATTATTTTTCAGGGACAAATTCATCCGGAAGATCGCCGCCCGTTCCGAAGAAAAATTCTTCCATCTGTTTCTCAACAAATGCACGCGCTTGAGGATCCATAGGATCGATACGATACTCATTAATTAGAATGGTTTGATGACGGAGCCAATCGTTCCACGCTTCTTGTGAAACTTGCTCAAAAATACGTTTACCAAGCTCACCTGGATAAGGTAAGCGAGCTAAGCCTGCTGCTCGTTTTTTTAACTTTACGCACTCAACTTCACGACTCATATCTTATCTCCTATCGTTATAAACAAAAGAAGACGCAATATAGCGTCTTCCTCTCTTAATCACAAACATTTCGTTGGGTTTGAGCCCATCTTTATTAAGCGTTTGCGAATAATGTACTGACCGATTCTTCGTTATGAATACGTTCAATCGTTTCAGCGATGATGTTTGAGATTGAAATCACACGGATTTTCGGGCATTCTTTTGCCGCATCTCGTAATGGAATTGTATCCGTTACAACCATTTCATCAAGGCCTGAGTTTTGGATATTCTCAATCGCTTTTCCTGAAAAGATTGGGTGAGTACAGTATGCTTTAACTGACGCAGCGCCCTTCTCTTTAAGGATTTTCGAGGCTGATGAAAGCGTTCCCGCTGTATCTACAATGTCATCAACAATAATGCAGTTTTTGCCTTTTACATCACCGATAATATTCATCACTTCCGCAACGTTTGGCGCAGGACGACGTTTATCGATAATGACTAAATCCGCACCTGGAATCTGTTTCGCTACCGCACGCGCACGAAGCACGCCGCCAACATCCGGTGACACAACGGCCACATTTTCACCTGCGCCTGCCATGATATCTTCATGGATTACAGGAGATGCGTAGATGTTATCTACGGGGATTTCAAAGAATCCTTGGATTTGGTCTGCGTGAAGGTCGATGGTAAGAACACGGTCACAGCCGACGCTTGTGAGCATGTTTGCCACAACTTTAGCTGAGATCGGAACACGCGCTGAACGTGGACGACGATCTTGACGAGAGTAGCCAAAATATGGGATAACCGCAGTAATTCTGCGAGCGGACGCACGACGCATAGCATCTAACGCCACCATTAACTCCATAATATTGTCATTGGTTGGATAACAGGTAGGCTGAATAAAAAAGACATCCTTACCGCGAACATTCTCATTTATGGAGATCATTACTTCCCCATCAGAAAAACGACCGACAGTAGCATCCCCTAACTCAAGCCCTAAATGTTTGACCACTTTCTTAGCGAGTTCAGGATTGGCGTTTCCGGCAAACACCATCATCTGCTCTTTGCTCATGACAAAGATTCCTTTTTGTTTCTGTTGTAGATTGTTGGGAATTGTATATTAGAATATAGGCATTGCTGAGGCATGTAAAGGGGCATTTTCATTTTAGATCATATGTTAGAAAATAATTACAGGCGCAATACCTAAAAAAGTTGGCTGGGCTACCAGGATTCGAACCTGGGAATGGCGGGATCAAAACCCGCTGCCTTACCGCTTGGCTATAGCCCATCTGAGGAACATCTATTATATAGATAATTTTCAGCTTGTCTAGTCGATTTACTGTTTAATTATTAACCAGTGGGGAGGGCTTTTTTGTTTGCCGTTCCTAACCGACGTGTGAAATAATACCATCAATTCTGTTTTCTTCAAGATTAATTTTTATACAACTACTACAAACTATGACAAACCCAATCAAATTCAGCCATTTAGCCCCATTAATTTTTTCTGGTTTTATTCTTGCGTCTTGCGCAACCACTAATTACACCTCGTTAAATGAGGCCAATCACTATAAGGCGATCGCCCGTTCGGCGGTAAAATCCCCCGAATTTAATGGGCAAGTGAGCATTATTTGGGATCAAAAAGATCAAACCGAAACAAACATCACCGTTCAAGGCGCATTTGGCCAAGGAAAAACCGATATTAAGATTACCCCCGTCGTCACATCGATCACAACGGACGGACAAACCTATAAAGGCGAATCCCCCGACGAGCTCTTTTACGCATTAACGGATTTTAAATGGCCAATCTCGGGCACCAAAGCGTGGCTCTCAGGGAAGCCTGCCGATATAAATAGCGCCACCGAATTAATCTATGACAAACAAAAGCGACTTAGCTCTTTTAACGAAGCGGGCTGGCACGTAGAATATCAATCATGGGTTCGCAAGGCTGGCTTAACCCTTCCCGAGCGCATGACCCTCTCCCGTGGCGATGACATTCGCCTCCGTCTTCTCATCGAACGTTGGATCATTCAATAATGAAATACTACTCCTCACCTGCAAAAATTAATCGGATGTTGAAAGTGGTACGCCGCGAGGCTAATGGCTATCACTATCTACAGACCATTTTCCAATTCACCACATTAAATGATCAGATCGGCTTTAAAAAACGCGCCCACGGTGGCCTGATTTTCCATTATCCTCATGATAATTTCTCACTCGATGAAGATTTAATCTATCGCGCCATTGTGTTATTGGAAAAAGAGAGCGGACAAACCTTCCACCTTGAGATCGACCTTATTAAAAACCTTCCTATGGGCGGCGGTGTCGGTGGAGGAAGCTCGAATGCAGCCACCACCCTACTCGTTCTCAATCATCTTTATGGTCTTGAACTCTCTACCGAAAAATTGATCGAGCTTGGCGCAAAACTTGGCGCGGATGTTCCGATTTTTATCTACGGGAAATCCGCCTGGGCAGAAGGAATCGGCGAGAAACTCCAACCGATTTCACTTCCGGAAGAAGAGATGCTACTCATAGTGCCGAACATCCCCATCAGTACGCGCAAAGTCTTTGAGAGCGAGCATCTCTCGCGCCACAATCCGCGCCTTGAGGGGATCTATTTTGATGAATCGCGCAAAATTAATGATTGTGAATCGGCGATTTTCCATCATTACCCCAAAATGAAGCGTTATATGGAACAATTAACGGCGCTCAATACCGATCCATTTATTACCGGAACCGGCGCCTCAATATATATAGCGAAACCGGATGCCGATACCTTAACGAAAATTAAGGCTCTGGCGAGCGCGAATGATTGGACACTCCATCCTTTTAACGCGATAAATCAATCGCCGCTCCTTGACGAGCTCAATTAAACTGTTTTATACCACCCCGAAGTCAGTCACTCTGCTTCGGGGTTTTTTATTGCCTGAAATAAGGGAAATGGAGGCATCATAGGCTGCAATTACTGACGTTTCTCTATAATTCTTTACATTTATAGGCAAACACATTCCTTTTAACGCTCAAATCGCTTATCCTTATTTGTTTACCCTCTACCTCTTTAAACAAGGAACTCTATGAAAAAGCAACTCCTCCCGATCATGATGGGCGCACTCATTTTAACCGGTTGTGCAACGGAATCCTCACGCGTGATTGAAAGCCAAAAAGTGGAAACTTATCAAAGCGATTACCGCGGTGTGAAAGCTCCGATCTCTGTGGGTAAATTTAACAATCAAAGCAGTGCATATAATGGCATTTTCTCCGACGGCGTCGATCGTCTTGGCAATCAAGCGCAAGGAATTTTAGTAACGCATCTTCATCAGACCGGCCGGTTTAATGTGTTAAATCGTACGGATCTATCGGTCTTACAGCAAGAAGCCTCCATTAAAAATCAAAAACTCAACCTAAAAGGCGCGAACTATGTAGTAACCGGCGCGGTGGCGGAATTTGGCCGTAAAGATGTGGGCGATCGCCAACTCTTTGGAATTTTAGGACGCGGAAAAGCACAAATTGCCTACGCAAAAGTGGATCTTAATGTGGTTGATGCGCGCACCTCTGAGATTGTCTATTCAACCCACGGAGAAGGTGAGTATCAACTCAAAAACCGTGAAATTGCAGGCTTTGGTGGCACATCGGGATATGACTCAACGTTAAATGGAAAAGTTCTCGATCTTGCCATTCGTGAAGCAGTGAATAACCTCACTCGCGGCATGGATCAAGGCCAATTTAAACCGTAATCTCGCCGCTTTAATCAAAAAGGATCGTCTATGACCATCAAAAAATGGGGCGTTTTACTGGTTGCCGGGGTGATTTTATCCGCCTGCGCCAATACGCAACGCGCCAAACCTCTCTATGCGTGGGGCCATTACGAGCCCTCGCTCTACGCCTATTTCAAGGGCGATAACAATTACAATGCAGAATACATTACTAAGTTAGAAGCGGATATCGAAAAAGCGAGCGCCAAAAATGAAGCGATTGCTCCCGGTGTCTACGCGCATTTAGGCCTGCTTTATGCGAGCTTAAATCGTCTTCCTGAAGCAAAAAATGCCTTTAACGAAGAGAAACGCCTGCACCCCGATTCTGCACACTTTATGAACTTTTTAATGACTCAAAAAGGAGTGCGCTAATGGCTATTTTCTCTCTTAAAAAAGCATTAAACCGCGGCGCAATTTTGCTTGGCATGGGGGTTTTCTTAACCGGATGCCTCAGCACTACGCCGCCGAAAGAGTACGATTACAGCGCATTTAAAGCGAGTGACCCACACTCCATCTTAGTGCTCCCACCGATCAATAACACCCCTGAACCGCTTGCGAGCGATGCGATTTTATCTGCGGTTAGCTACCCGATTGCCGAATCAGGCTATTATGTCGTTCCGGTGAGTTTAGTGCGTGAAACCTTGCGTCAAAATGGTGTGTTAACCCCTGATGATGCTCAGCAAATTAGCCGTAAAAAATTGCATCAAATCTTCGGCGCGGACGCAATTTTATATCTCACCGTAACCAGCTACGGCACGAGCTATCAGGTGATTAATAGTGAAACCCGCGTTGCCATCAATGGCGAACTTGTTGATGCCCGCACCGACGCAAAACTATGGGATGGCGCACGCACCGTTAGCGAATCGAGTAACGATGGCAATAACTCAGCAATCGGCGCACTTTTAAGCGCGGTTGTGAGCCAAATTAGCGCCACCGTTTCCGATTACAGCTATGAAGTTGGGCAAAAAACGAGTCGCACCCTGCTCTCAGCCGGTTATCGCGACAATATTCTCCACGGCCCATACTCACCCCATTATTGGAAAGAGAAAAAAATCGACGAAAAATAAAACCCCGTCGTTTTAATTGCTTTAATTATTATAATTGATGCAAATCGCCCAAAGGGATCGCTCTTTGGGCTTTTTTATGTGCGCTTACGATAGAAAATCCCGTAAACGCCGATCAATAACGCAATCCATAATAATCCTACCCAAAGCGCACTGCGAGTATTGTCGTAGACTCCCAGCATCACAATAGTAAAGAGGATAAAAAGTAGCGCGATGATCGGACCGATCGGCCAAAACAGTACCGGAAATGCGAGCTGATCAACCTCATTTTGTGACATTTTTAACCGCATCGCCATCTGCGATAACAAAATCATTAGCCACACCAACACCGTTGCAAAGGTCGCAAGCGCAGCAATAATAAAGAAGAGACCATCGTGATAGAAATAATTGAGCACCACACCGACAATTAAGGTCCCGCTCATCACAAATACCGCATTGCTTGGCACCCCTTTTTGTGATAATTTCCCGAGCCAGCTCGGCGCTTGATTTTGTTCCGAAAGCCCGTGAATCATCCGCCCTGCGCCATAGAGATCACTATTGATCGCGGAAACGGCTGCGGTGACCACCACAAAATTAAGCAGATCGGCCGCCCAATGAATCCCTAAACGCTCAAAAATCAGCACAAATGGACTGCCATCAATGCCGATTTGATGCCAAGGAATGAGCGCCATAATAATGCCGATCGCCATCACATAAAAAAGGAGAATCCGAAATGGAATGGTGTTGATCGCTTTGGGAATGCTCTCGTGGGAATCTTTCGCTTCAATAATGGTGAGCCCGATCACCTCAATCCCGCCAAATGCAAAAACGACGACCGAGAGCGCCATTAAAAATCCGGTCACTCCATTGGGGAAAAAGCCGCCCTCTTTCCAGAGATTAGTGAGCGTTGGCGCATATTCACTGCCCTCTCCATGATGCTCAAATCCAAAGAGCAAAATGGAGACACCCGCCACAATCATGCCGACAATGGCGAGCACTTTAATCATCGAAAGCCAAAATTCAAATTCCCCATAGACTTTAACCGGCATAAGATTAAATCCGCCGATTAAAAAGGTCACGCCGAGCGTCCAAATCCACGGATCAACACTTGGGTACCAAAACTTCATATAAGTGGCAAATGCGGTGATATCAGCAAGACAAACCAGCGCCATCTCAAAGACATAGGACCAGCCGGTGATAAATCCTGCAAGCGGCGAAATATAGAGGGTTGCATAACTGCCAAAGGAGCCCGAAAGCGGCTTACGGAGCGCCATCTCACCAAGTGAGCGCATCACAAAAAAGACCGCAAGCCCCGCAATCACATAGGCGAGCAACACCGAAGGTCCTGCCAGTTGAATCGCATTACTCGAGCCGTAAAAAAGCCCCGTTCCGATCGCGGAACCGAGCGCAATTAAGTAAATGTGGCGTTTTTTCAAGCCTTGCTGAAATGAAGGTTCACTCATGTCTCAATCCTTGAGGGCGTTAGTGAATAGATGGATGCCTGACCATTGTCTGCCGTTATCAATGATCGGTTAGCGACGATGCTGTTGCTGACGCTTTGGAAGCGCGGCCAGTTCTGGAGAAATCTCCTCAACCTTGGGCTCAGGACGCTCGCCCAAATACTTTGGCCAGCCCTTAATTCCGGTGCGAGAAAAGTCATCGGCCATCGCGCGGATAATGCTCTCTTTGGGATCTTTTTTCCGTTCAACTAAATAACGAAATACCGAGCGAAATAACCGATCAAGCGAGATACTATGGGTGCGTTTCAGTTCCGCATAGAGCGCATGAGAGAGCGCCCGAAACTCAGCAAACGCATCCTCTTTTAAAATTAGGGGAAGCGTCGTTTGAAAGCGTCCCGAGTTTGAAATAAGATCCCAAAACTTCGCAAATCGCTCCAGTTCCTGCACCACTAAAAAGGGCATATTGCGATTTTCGAGCACCGAATATGGCGGCTCTTGGCTATATTTAAATTGATATTCCGTCGTGTGACGAATAATCGGCGTCCCTTTTAAACGCTTTAAAATCCCCACTTGAATCTCTTGCGGATCCCACGACCAGAGCTCATTAAAGCCCTTGCCAAATTCGTCGATCGTCTCATCGGGAAGCCCGACAATGAGATCCACATGAAGATGGACATCGGTATGATTGGAGAGCCAGCTGATATTTTCTTTCGCTTTAACAAGATCAGTGCGGCGCGAAATGAGTTTTTGCGTGACCGGATTGAGCGTCTGAATCCCCACCTCAAATTGCATTGAGCCATCCGGGAATTCTAAAATCTTCGCTTTAAGCTCATCGGAGATCACATCGGGCACTAATTCAAAGTGCAAAAAGAGCGGATCTTCGGGATTTTCTTCAATTTTATCTAAGAAGAAATCTAAAATCGCGAGGGTAAAATCTTTTTTAAGATTAAAAGTGCGATCGATAAATTTAAATTGGCGCAACCCACGCTGATAGAGCGAATCCATCGCGTCCAAAAACGGTTCAAGCGGAAAACGCCACGCTGTTTTATCTAGGCTCGACAAACAAAACGCACATTTATAGGGACACCCGCGCGACGCCTCAACATAGACGGTGCGATGGGCAATGTCCTCATCGGTATAGAGATGATAGGGAAGTTTAATTTGATCGAGCGGTGGCTGTTTGCCAATGATCACTTTTTCAGGATGCGGGGTTTTATCGATAAAAATCGAACGGCAGAGCTCATAAAAACTCACATCGCCCCAACCGGTAATGAGATAATCGGCGGCATTAAACACCTCCGTATCTCGATATTCATAGGAGACTTCCGGCCCGCCAATGGAAATAATCAGCTCCGGCATCAATTCGCGCAGATCTTTAATGAGCGAAGTAGTTTCGAGGAAGTTCCAGATATAGATGCCAAAGGTAACCATTTTCGGCGAGTGCCGATAGATCGCCTCAAGCATCTCTTCTTTATTTTGCGAAATGGTGAATTCTAAAATTTCCGCGCGCGATTCAAGCTCGCCAAGGTTCGCTTTAAGATAACGCAGCCCGAGCGAAGCGTGAGTATATCGCGCATTAAGCGTAATTAAGAGAATGTCCGCCATACGTCAAATCAAGGATTAATCGATAAATTCGATTTCGTCATCTTTTAACGATTTAACGCGCACGAGCGATTCAACATTGATGTTGTGCTCTTCTAAACGTGAACGGCCCACTTGGAAACTTTTTTCGAGCACAAAGCCCATTCCAAAGAGGTTCGCGCCTGCTTGATCGATCAGATCTTTAACCCCAAGCGCCGCATTACCGTTGGCAAGGAAGTCGTCAATAAAGACCACATTATCTTCACTTGAAAGGTATTCTTGGCTAATGCACACATCATAACGACGATCTTTCGTGAACGAATAGACCGATGAGGTGTACATTTTTTCCATGGTTTTTGGGGTTTTCTTTTTCACAAATACCACCGGAAGCTCAAGTAGATAACCGAGCATAATCGCCGGTGCAATACCGCTTGCTTCAATCGTGATAATTTTGTTAATGGGGAGATTTGCGAAACGTCTAACGAACTCGACCGCGATCGATTTCATTAAAATAGGATCCATTTGGTGATTAATGAAACTATCGACTTTGAGCGTGCCATCATCGAACGCAACACCATCTTTGATCACTCTATCTTTTAAAACTTTCATGTGAGACCTAAGGGGGAAGATTGACAGATTAGGTAGGATGGTGGGCCTTGCTGGAATCGAACCAGCGACCGCTCGATTATGAGTCGAGAGCTCTAACCAACTGAGCTAAAGGCCCAAATTGGTAGGCATAATTGGATTCGAACCAACGACCCCCACCATGTCAAGGTGGTGCTCTAACCAGCTGAGCTATATGCCTACTGTAAAGGCGTTAAATTATATAACGTCCGAGCTCTGTAATCAAGACTTTTATGCCCTTTTATCAAAAATCGAACAATGCATTCAAATTTCTAATTTGTCATCCGATTCGTGCTGAATTCGGAGTAACAATTCAAAGTGCAACCTGTTAAAATACAGTAGGTCTATATTGTTACACATTTTTTTATATTTTCAACTGTTATTAGGATTGTCGATGACAAAAAAAACAAAAAGAGGCTGGCTTAGCCGATTATTTGGCGGTTCTTCAAAAGATGAAGCCCCTGAAGTTGTAGAAGATTCAGTCAAAAATGATGCCGATTCTGCGCCCGTTTCAGATGAAAAAGAGGTTTCAGACGCCCCTTCTTCCCAAGATACTAAAGCGGAAACTGCGCCTAAAACGATCACGCCTGAACCAGATTCATTCGAATCATCGCCCGAAACAGTCAATGAGGCTGAACAAGTTTTAGACAAAACTCTCGAAGAGATGAGCGAAACGGAATCCCCTCGCGATCTTAATGCATTTGCCAATGAGCTCACCGATGCATTTATGTTTGATGATCCCGCTGATGATAATACAGATGAAGAAGAGGAGTCAGAGGACGATCTAGAAGCTCCCGAAGATGATTCTGACGATGTAATTATCGAGATTGAAGAAATTCAGGACGAGCCATCAACACCTAAGCCTGTTGCCGAAGCTCCAGATGAACCCACTACTATCGAGCCTGCAGTAGAGCCGGAAACAATAGTAGAGGCAGAAGCAGTAGCCGAGGTTGACTCCGAACCTGAAATTCCTGCACCCTCACAAGAAACCCAAGAAAAACCGAAAAAACAGGGCTTTTTTGCACGCCTTAAAAAACAGCTCGCCAAAACAAGCGCAGGCCTTACCGAAGGCTTTGCCGATCTCTTCTTAGGGAAAAAAGAGATTGACGATGAGATTTTAGAAGAGCTCGAAACGCGCCTTCTCCTTGCAGATGTTGGCATTAACGCCACCGAACGCATGCTTGAATCGATCCGCGAAGAGGTTTCGCGTAAAGCGTTATCAAATCAAGATGAACTTTTTAAAGCACTCAGCCACAAGATGGAAGAGATTTTAACACCTGTGGAAGAGCCTCTTGTGATCGACGATGCTAAAGCGCCCTATATTATCTTAATGGTGGGCGTTAATGGCGTAGGCAAAACGACCACCATCGGAAAATTGGCGAAAAAATTCCAAGCTGAAGGTAAATCTGTCATGCTTGCCGCTGGCGATACCTTCCGTGCTGCCGCCGTTGAACAGCTCAAAGTATGGGGCGAGCGCAATCATATTCCTGTCGTGTCACAAAAAGATGGCGCTGACCCTGCCTCGGTGATCTTTGATGCGATCGAATCGGCGAAAGCGAAAAAGGTCGATATCTTAATTGCCGATACCGCCGGTCGCCTCCATACCGATTCAGGCCTTATGAAAGAGCTTGAAAAAATTCACCGCGTCACAAAACGCTTAGATGAGACTGCGCCTCATGAAGTGATGCTCGTCGTCGATGCGGGAACCGGGCAAAACGCGCTCAATCAAGCCCGTCAGTTTAATGAATTTGTACCGCTATCGGGCATCTCATTTACCAAAATGGACGGAACAGCAAAAGGCGGAATTATCTTCGCCATTGCGGATGAGCTTAAGATTCCGGTACGCTTTATCGGCGTGGGTGAAGGGATTGATGACCTTCGTCCCTTTAACGCAAAAGAGTTTGTAGAAGCGCTCATTCAGTACAAAGCATAAGTTAAATCAGACGTAATACCGCCTCGATTTTGGATGATACTCAATCAAAATCGGGGCTTTTTTATGGCTGTTTTTCATCGATTCTTAACCATTCTCAAACAATTCCATACGATTTCTCGCATTTAAACGCTTTTTGAACGATAATCCACTCAATGTAATATAATGATAATAAGAATAATAACCTATAAAAACATATATTTTAATGTTGATATTCATTGACGATCCGTCAATAAAGGTAAAAAGATGACATTAACCATTGCAGTGACCCAATTGAAAACCGTACCGGGACAGATTGAGTATAATAAAAAGCGCATTTTAGCCGCGATCACGCAGGCGAAACAATCGAATGCCGATATTATCCTCTTCCCTGAGCTGACGATTTCAGGCTATGGGGCCGGCGATTATCTCTTAAAACCTAAGTTTATCGATGCGGTTCGCGAGGCGCTGTATGAAATTGCCAATCATTCCACCGATATTGTGACCGTAGTCGGCTTTCCTGAGCGCGATCATCACACGCTCTATAGCAGTGCAGCGATTGTTAAAAATGGACAAATCCTTGGGATTCACCGAAAAGGCACCCTCCCCTCCACCGAACTTGTGATGGAGAATTACTACATCTCACCGGGCGATAAGCCTACAACCTTTACCATTAAAGGGAAAAAGATCGGGATCGCCATTAGTGAGGATTTCCTCGATCCAAATCGCTTACCAAAATGTGATGCCCTTCTGTTGATGAGTGCATTTCACTGGAGTAACCGCCGTCATCTCGTCAATCGCAACGCCTTTCAAACGACTGCAAAAACGATTCAAACCCCGATCATTGTCTCCAATGCGCTCACCTCCTGTGATCAATTTATTTTCGCCGGGTATGCGATGGTGATTAACAGCAAAGGGGAGCAAGTTGGCGGGGGAAAACGCTTTAATGAGGGGCTCGTACTCTTTGATATCGACACCCTTAATGACCTACCCGCATTGGAAGTGCAAGAGCATTTAGAGGCAACGCTCTACCGCGCGCTGATGTTTGGCATTCAAGAGATGATCAATTATGTGCCGGAAGATAAGGTGACACTCTACATTGGAAAATGTTTAGAATCCCATCTTCTGTTGACGCTTGCCGTCGATGCGCTTGGGCCTGATAAAGTTTATCCGGTGCATTTCACCACCGTTGACGATCTCCCGAGCGATCTTGAAAACATTCGCTCCCTCTGTAAACGTCTCAATGTGCGTCTTTACGAGTACGACATCAATAAAGATCGCTTACGTAATGCGCTCATCTCAAAACGGAAAGATACCTCAATCGATCCCCCGATTAATTGGGCTGAAGAGAGCGTTGACCGCTATAAAAAAGGGCTCCTCCTTGCCTTTAGTGATCTACACAACGCCATTGTGCTAGGCCCGATTAATAAAACCCAAGTCAAACTCCAACTAAAAGGCCACGGAATGACGGCGGCCGGCCATTATATGCCTTTTATCGACCTATACCGCACGGACATTTTACGCCTTGCAGATTATCGCGATATTGAAGGAAAACTCTTTAATAGAGAGGTGATGAACGGAGCAAAACGTGAGATTCTCCGCCACCCGAAAGTGTGCAATGGCGCTGAACTCTCCTTTAAAGAGATCGACCAGATTCTATTTCGCTATCTTGATCGCCGTGAAACGGAAGAATATATCTCCCAATTTGATCACGATCTTGATCTTGTCACTCGAATCATTAAACAGATCGATACCAATAATCTCTATAATCGTTATCGCTTGCCAGGACCCTATTTCACCACGAAAGCACTGTCAAAATCATGGCATGATCTACACCGAAAATATACCGGCGCACTTGCCGATCCGATTGAGTAGATCGTTTAGCTAGACTAGATTGTGAATATTAAAATATAATCACACAACATAAAAAACACCCAAAGAGTCATCCATCGATCCTTTGGGTGTTTTTATTTAAATCTGAAAACGTAGCCTAATTGAGGCGCATGGTTTCTAAATAGCGTTTAAACTCATCTTCAAGTTGTAAGAGTTCGCGATGATTCGGCATCACCACTAACCCCACCTTAATAAAGGTTTCAGCATTGGTAAGATCCCCTTCGTAAAGCGCTTTTTGCGCATTTTGGAAGTAGAGATTGGCAATGTCATGAAGCCCTGCTTTTGCCGTAGGATTATCCGCATCTAAAAAGAGCACTTGCGTATAGAAATAGTAGGCATCGTCATGATTTACCCCAACATAACGCCCCTCTGACATCGCATGTTGCGCTTGACCGATAAAACTTTCAATCTGAACTTTCGCACGCTCTGTTTCAAAATCTTCAGCATTCGCATCATTAAGCGCGTCGCTACCAACCGAGGTGAGTGATAATTTAGGAAGCGAGCTTTGATCCGTTGCCGATTGTCCTTCGCTTTGCCCCGCTGTTTCCCCAACGCTTGAGAGTTTCAGATCAAAATCAGGGGCTTTGGCAATCTGTTCGATCTGCTCGAGCTCTTCCGCATTGATCTCCTCTTTCACCGGCGGCACATAGATATAACTTTGGCGCACCTCTTCAGGAATTTGCGGATTGAAAATCACCTGACCGTTATCCGTCGCTTGATCGAGCACATATTTTGGCAACCCTTGATGACGATTTTCACCGCCCACCATAATATAGGTCACAATGCCGAGCCCGAGCAGGATCATAAAGGTTAAAAATAGATTAAATCCTTGGAAAAAACCCCAGCCGAGCGATGAGCCCGATGCTTTGCGCTTCTTCTTGGGTTTACTCGCTTTTTTTTGCGCTTCCGGACTCTGCTTTTGGCTCGCCGTGGTCACGCCATCAGTTTTGGCTTTAGGGGATTGCTTGGGCGGTGTAACTTTTAACATATCAACTCAACATCTCATCAGTTTTTAGCAATTTGAATGGGGTAATTATACCCTAACTCGGCGAGCGCTTCCCTTAATTCATAGAGCGGCAGTCCCATAATGGCATGAAATGAGCCTTCAATCTTTTCGATCATCGGCGCCATTAGTCCTTGGATCGCGTAGCCACCGGCTTTATCCTGTGGCTCGCCAGTTTCCCAATAATACTCAGCAAATCCATCAGGCAGCGTCATAAAGGTCACATGATTTTCGCTTAATTTAATGGAAGAACGCATCGCGCCATCCTGATCATCCTCAATGCCATAAAGTGCAATCGCTGAATAAACAATATGCGTGCGCCCTGAAAGACGCGCCATCATCGCTTTAAAATCAGCAAAATCGACCGGCTTGCCTAAAATCTCATCATCAATCGCAATCGCGGTATCTGAGGAGAGTAATAACTCATGGCTCTTTAACGCTCTTCCCTTTTTTTTAAGCGTCTCTAACGCAAGCTCCGCTTTGCCGCGCGCCATCGCTAAGACATAGGTTTTAGGATCAGTAAAAGGCGCAGTATCTTCGTCGATCTGCGCCTTTAATACCTCAAAGGGCAATCCCATCAACGCGAGAAGCTCTCGGCGGCGTGGGGATTGCGAGGCTAAAATAATGTGAGGAACCGTGTCCAATTATAATCCTTTTACAATGGCATCAATCGCTTTAATCTGAGTTAACAGTGCTTTCATCTCAGAAAGAGGCATCGAGTTTGGCCCATCTGAAAGCGCTTCATCAGGATTTGGGTGCGTCTCCATAAAAAAGCCCGCAACACCAACCGCTGCCGCAGCACGCGCAAGTGGCGGAACAAATTCACGTTGCCCACCTGAAGATGTGCCTTGCCCGCCCGGAAGCTGAACCGAATGGGTTGCATCATAAACAACGGGACAGCCCGTTTCTTTCATAATTTCGAGCGAGCGCATATCAGAAACTAAATTATTATAGCCAAAGCTGACACCGCGCTCACACACCATAATTTCATCATTACCGACGCTACGCGCTTTTTGCACCACATGTTTCATATCCCAAGGCGCTAAAAATTGCCCTTTTTTGATATTCACCGGCTTCATTGTCCGCGCCACATTTTGAATAAAATTGGTTTGACGGCATAAAAACGCAGGCGTTTGCAGAACATCCACAACGGATGCCACTTCATCGAGCGGGGTATCTTCATGCACATCGGTCAAAATCATCACGCCGAGCTCTTTTTTCACTTTCTCTAGAATCGCAAGCCCCTTTTCAAGACCCGGACCACGATAGCTCTTTTCAGAGGAACGATTCGCTTTATCAAACGAGGATTTATAGATAAACGGAATGCCCAGCTCATCGGTGAGCTCTTTAAGCGCCGCCGCAACATCGAACGTCATCGCTTCGGATTCTACAACGCACGTTCCTGCAATGAGGAAAAAGGGGGCATCGTTACCAATCATCTCATAAAATTTACTCATCTCTTTGCTCTCCTAGCCTCGTCTCGAATGCACATCGAGCCGTTAATTTAATACCTGATCCATCTCACTCACTGCAGCGGTGATCTCTTTTTCATCACGCACTGCCTTTCCATCGATCAGCAATTGCACGTCCAATCCAATTTTCCGACATGCAACAAAATAAGGCATCACATCGCCACGCTTCTCACCGGATTTTATGCAATAACTCGCCCCATCGAACAGATAGCGAAGTTGCTCTTTTTTAACATTATAGAGCGCCGCTAGTCTACGAAGAGCCGTCATTTGATTGATGGGAGGAATCAATTTCCCCTCAAAAATTACCTGATAACGTTTATCTGTCATACCTATTCTCTCTTATTATGAATCGAGATCTTCTTGATTCACACTCACTACTCGACGATTTTTATCGAACTGAACCGCGATGCGATAATGTTCTAATTTTTCCCCGTCCGAACGATAATGTGCAAAGACATAATGCCATACTGTATCATCAAAACTATCTTTAATCATAGGGGTACCAAGAATATGAAGCACTTCACGCTCACTCATTCCCGGCTTTACATTTTCAAGGCGCGATGCATCAACATGGTTGCCCTGTAAAATATCAAACTGATGCATCCCAGGCATTTTAGCGCATCCCACTAAAAGTACGGCGAGGATTCCAATCATTCCGATTTTTTTCATATTATCTCCTGTGATATCGCTATCCAACACGACTCTCTAAATCTAACCAGCGCTCATATTTTTGTTCGAGCGTTTCGTTTAATTCTGTTAAATGATGCAGACGTTCTTGCTGATACGCATGCGATGTTTCGTAAAATTCGGCGGTCTGAACCTCATCAGTGACTGCTTCAATCTCGCTCTCTAAATTAGCGATAAGCTCCGGTAAGCTCTCAAGCTCGCGCACCTCATGATACGAGAGCTTTTTCCCTTGCGGTTTAGTGTCACTTTTCAAAGACTTAGGTTCATTCCCCGTTTGTGTCTCTGATTTTACTCTATTTTCAGTGCTCGATTCTGCTTTTTTTGGTTTCTCCGGGGCGGCTTGCAACGCTTTTTTATCCCGTGCATCGCGGTAAGCTTCCCAATCGCTATAACCGCCGATCGATTCGGTGATTTTACCCTCGCCCTCTAAAATAAGAAGCGATGTCAC
Source organism: uncultured Ignatzschineria sp. (assembly GCA_945619025.1). Classification (GTDB taxonomy): domain Bacteria; phylum Pseudomonadota; class Gammaproteobacteria; order Cardiobacteriales; family Wohlfahrtiimonadaceae; genus CALZBJ01. The sequence continues at coordinate 203,468 of CALZBJ010000001.1, forward strand.
CACTTGATCGATAAACGCACGGTCATGAGAGATTAACAGGAGCGTGCCATTAAATTGTAATAACAGATCCTCAAGCAGCTCGAGCGTCTCAATATCAAGATCATTCGTCGGCTCGTCCATTACCAAAAAGTTGCACGGCTTTGTGAAAAGTTTGGCAAGAAGCAGGCGATTTCGCTCACCGCCTGAAAGCGCATTGACGGGTGATCGAGCACGATCTGGAGAAAACATAAAATCTTGAAGCCAGCCCATCACATGGCGTTTTTTACCATTAATCTCGATAAAATCACTGCCTTCACCAACATTTTCCAGCACCGTTTTATCAAGCTCTAAATCCGAACGAAGCTGATCAAAATAGGCCACTTCAAGTTGCGTGCCTAATTTCACCTCACCCTTATCTGGTGACAATTGACCAAGGAGCAGTTTAATCAGCGTCGATTTTCCTACACCATTCGGGCCAATAATTCCGATACGGTCACCGCGCATCACCGTTAAATTGAGCTGATCGACAATGGTTTTGCCACCAATTGCGTAACTCATATCGGTCGCTTCAATCACTTTCGCGCCAGTCACGCCCGCCTCTTCAAAATGAAGCGTTGCCGTTCCCTGACGATTAACGCGCTCTGCCCGCTCTTCACGCATTTTAAGAAGTGCCTGCACACGAGCTTCACTACGAGTTCTTCGGGCTTTCACCCCTTTTTTTATCCAAACTTCTTCACTTGCAAGCTTTTTATCAAAGGCACGGTTTTCTTGCTCTTCGTTATAAAGCTCAATCGCTTTGCGCTTGAGATATTCATCATAACTGCCAGGATATTCACTTAAATTACCGCGGTCAAGTTCCACAATTTTGGTCGCAATGCGTCCTAAAAAAGCTCGGTCATGGGAAACGAACAAAATCGCGCCTTGATGCACCTCAAGCAGGCGCTCTTCAAGCCAGCGAATCATCTCAATATCGAGATGGTTTGTCGGCTCATCAAGCAGAAGAAGGTCCGGCTTTGATACCAAGGCTTTCGCAAGAAGTGCCCTGCGAATCCAACCACCAGATAACGTATTGAGACGGGTTTTTCCATCAAGTTCAAGGCGAGTTAAAATCTCATCGATGGCCTGATCGCTATTCCAGCCATTTAACTGATCGAGCTCTTGTTGCAAGATACCCAGCTGATTGAGCGCAGCATCTGTCGTCGCATCCTCTAACAGCGCGTAATAGGTTTTTAGTTTTTCACCGACAACGCCGAGCCCCTCGGACACAAGATTATATACCGTGCCCGTTAAGTCAGTGGGAATCTCTTGCTCAAGCGTGGCGATTTTTAAATTTTTATCAAAAATAAGACGACCATCGTCCGACGTAATGCGTCCGCCCACCACTTTTAAAAGGGAGGATTTTCCTTCGCCATTTCGCCCAATAATCGCAATCCGATCGCCCCGCTCAATCGAGAGTGAAGCGCCGTTTAAAAGGGGCGTAGAGCCATAAGCTAAATGAATATTATGTAATTGGATTATTGACATCGTGTCTCTTTAAAATTATTCACCAATTCGATTGCCTGAGACAACCGATAAATTAAGGGCTTTCACACTGCTCGGCAGGCGATTAATCCCCGTTTTTGCTTGAGTTTCACTGCCGTATGGCCCGATCACCGCAACCCATCGATTGCCCACCTGTTTAATAATTGGTGCACCGGGAATCGTTCGGCCTTTCAAGTGATTTTCCACAGTTTGTTTACTGTTTCCTTCGGCAAGCTGTATATAGTATTTCGGATTAGTCGCTGGTTTTGTCACCGATTTTACTACTGTCTCTTTAACAGGTTTCATCTCAGCTTGTGCACGGTTTACCACTGACTCGGCCGGTTTTCTCGCTTGCTTGTTCTCTTGATTAGCCTCTTCCCTTGCCGCCACTTTATCTGGAGAATGCCCTGCTTGAAAATCGCCTTTTATCGCCACCACAATGGGGGCTTTCTTAACAAACTTTTCTTCACCCGATTCCGGTGCGCGATCGACTTTAATGGTCTCAATTTTTACCGGTAACATTGCAGGTGGATTATTCGCTTCAGACCCAACGGTTTCTGCTGTAGCTACCTGATCAGTATTCCCGGCATTTCCAGTTTTTCCATTATTCCCCGCTAACTGCTGTGCGCGTGCTTTTGCATTGGGTTCATCGCCGTCCACAACCGAGCTCACCGTAACGCTGGCATCTTTTTCCTGCTGCGCCATCGCATCGGTAATTTCTGGCTCTTTAATCAGATAAAACCACGCCGTTCCCGCAATTAAAAGACCCAGCACAATCACCGACGCCATCACATTGCGCAATGTTAAAAATCGTTTTGGTTGCGGCGTAATTAATTTAAGCACACGCCCCGGATAACCATACGAGAGCGAGTGAAGCCGATTTACTTCGGCATGGGTCAGCTCGTCATCCGTTTTCCCGAAAAAGGCATTGGCATGATCAATGAGGCGCTTTAACTGCATCGCATTAACCGGCGATAACGTATAGTTTGTTGAACGATTTAAAATGCGCTTAATAAAGAGATCTTTCTGATGGATATCCATAAACAGAAAGAGGAAAAAGTGGCGAGATTGCTCATTACAGGCGACACGCAGTTGATCGAGAAGTTTAAGTTCTGTGGCATTTAAATTCTCGGAAGCATCAATCAACAGGACGATTTTTTTACCTTCTGCAATGAGCGTTTGTAAAATCGATAAAACATCATCACGCAGAAAATTCAATTGCGTCATCTCATCGCCAAGCGAGCGGCGAAAGAGCGTTAAGACATCGGTCTCTTCACCATTAATCATGGTCAGCACAATCTCATCATTTTGACGTAGACGCTTACCCAGCTCGAGCATCATGCGGGTTTTTCCCGATCCCGATGCCCCATGCACACTGCAAAAATCATGCCGACCCGACATGATATTTTCATAAAGACGATCCAATACGCGTTGCGTCGGCATTAAATCGAGCCACGGCAAATCGCGCAGTAACGTTACTCTACTCATTAAACCATTCCGTATTTGATTGCTGCTAAAATTAGACCTTCCTCTATCGCATCAACTACCTCAGCCGATCCCATTGATTTTAGGAGAACAAAGCGAATTTTTTTATCACGATTTTTCTTATCAAGACGCATCGCGCTCATCATCGCATCAATCTCAATCGCGGTTTCTTGACGAATAGGTAAACCAAATTCATCAAGGAGTGACTCCAATCGAGCAAAATCCGCATGAGAAATAAAGCCTGCAAGCTCTGAGAGTTTCCCAGCCATTACCGTACCAATCGAGACCGCTTCACCGTGTAAAACACCTTGATATTTCATATTGCGCTCAATCGCGTGGCCAAACGTATGCCCAAGATTAAGGAGCGCGCGAACGCCCTGCTCAGTTTCATCTTGATTGACCACATCCCGCTTAAAACTGCACGCACGGTAGATCATCTTAGAGACTACCTCAAAATCAAGCGCTAAAATTTTCTCACGATTGGCTTCAAGCCAGATTAAAAAGTCATCGCTTAAGATAAAACCGTATTTTAATACTTCGGCTAAACCACTTAAATACTCCCGTTTGGGGAGCGTTTTAAGAAGTGAGAGATCCATTAACACAGCGCTGGGTTGATAAAAACTGCCGATCATATTTTTCCCTAAAGGATGATTGATCGCCGTTTTCCCACCTACAGAGCTATCGACTTGCGCTAGAAGCGTTGTCGGCACTTGAATAAAATCAATACCACGCTGATAGATACTTGCGGCAAAGCCCACAAGATCACCAATCACGCCACCGCCAAAAGCGATCAGCTGACTATTTCGGTTAAATTCAAGTGTAAGCAGCTCGGTTAAAATCGTATTGAGCGATTCAGCGCTTTTATAACGCTCACCATCGGGCAGAATCAACACGCACGAAGCATCTTGATCCACCAAATTTAAAATGGTCTCTTTATGATAACCGTAAATCGTATCATTGGTGACCACTAAACGCTGTGATGGATTTAAAAAAGCGCTAATCTCTTCACGCTCCAATAAATTTTCAGCCATCAAAATGGGGTAAGAGCGCGCGCCTAAATCGATCGTTAATTTTTTCATCTGTTTATCTCAACTAACCAGTCAGGGTAAGGTCTATCATTGTTTACAATATGCTCTATGATACCATCAACCACAACTTTCGGAGGCAGTTTATCTGAAAAGATCATATAATTTGCGCACTCACGATAAAGCGGATCGCGGATATTATAAAGCGTTTCTAAAACCTTTAGCGGATCCTCATTTTGCAACAGTGGACGATTGGTATCATACCGCACTCGATTAAATTGCTCTTGCGGTGACACATTTAGATAAATTACTTGTCCGCGCGCCTTTAAAAACTCACGATTCTCTTTAGTGACGACCGCTCCACCCCCGGTTGATAAAATCATCGGTGATAGTTGCGTAAGCTCATCGATCATCGCCGTTTCTCGCTTTCGAAAGCCGGCCTCCCCTTCTACATCAAAGATATGGGGAATCGTGACGCCTGAGCGTTCAACAATTGCTTCGTCGCTATCTTTAAACGCATAATTTAATCGGCGCGCTAATAGCTTTCCAATGGTACTTTTTCCAGATCCCATTGGCCCTATCAAAAAAAAACTGCCTTCCAAATGGAAGACAGTTTGATCATCATTATACATCACTTCGATTAATACCCTTGAAGATCAATAATATTGGGTGTTACAAAGATTAGTAACTCAGCTTTACGATTGCTGTTCTCTTGACGTTTGAAGAGGTTTCCTAAGATCGGTAAATCACCGAAGAAAGGCACTTTACTATCAATCTTAGAGCTCTCTTGCTCATAGATACCACCGAGAACAATTGTCTCACCATCAGAGACTAGCGCCTGAGTTTTTAACTCTTTCTTCGCGATGATCGGCTCACCGTTATTAGCATAACCAGATAACTCATCTTTAGTGATCAGAAGATCCATAATGATTTTATTGTCAGGGGTAATTTGTGGCGTTACGTTAAGCTCCATAACCACTTCTTTAAACTCAACGTTACCGATACCATCGTTCCCTACAACGCTATATGAGATCTCAGAACCTTGCTTAATATACGCTGTTTGACGATCCGTTGTTAATACAACAGGCGACGCTAAAGTTTCACCTTTGTTATCGGTTTGCATTGCGGAAAGCTCTAAACCTAAGTTTAGCTCTTTACCTAATACCATATATGCAAGTGACACATTAGGATTAGCAGCACCAAGACCAATGACATTACCGCTAGGTCCATCTTCTCCACCAAAGTTAAAACCACCATTTTTATCGCCAAGGTCTAAATTACCACCACCGCCATGTGAGCCACCACCACTACGTTGTTTCGTATATCGAGCACCCCAAACAACCCCTAAGTCGCGAGCAAAGTTATCAAATGCTGCTACGATTTGCGCCGAAATTTGTACTTGGCGTACAGGACGGTCAAGCTCTGCAATTAGGTCTTTGATGATTTTAATCTGACGATTGGTATCTTGGATAATGAGCATATTGGTACGACGGTCAACACTCACCGATCCGTGCTTTGATAATCCCGCACCCACTGAGTCAACATTTTGCTGAGCACCCACACGAGTTGCGATTACTTGTGCTAAATCAGAAGCATCAGCGTAGTTAATTTGCACCAGCTCTGTTCTTAAGTTAACCCCTTCAAAACGGGTTAATTGATCTTGCGGAGCGATAAAAATCACATTTCCATCACGGGCTTGACCTAAACCTGAATAGAGAAGAACCGTATCAAGCGCTTGGTCCCAAGGCACATTGGTAAGTTTAATGGTAATACGACTGTTAACGGTATCACTCACTACGATGTTCAATCCAGTGTAGTCCGCAATAATTTGCAGCACCGCACGCACATCGATGTCTTGGAAGTTAATAGAGATAGGCTCACCTGACCATTGATCACGTTTAAGCGCACTGCCTTCATCAAGGCTTGCTACTTTTGCTTCAATTTTCGGAGATACCGTTAAACGATATTTGTTTCCATTAATTTGTTGCGCGGTATAGTCATAAGATGAATGCGTCATAATATCCACGTACGCACGCCCTGCAATATTAACCACTTCAACTGCTGATACCGGGGTTGCAAAATCCGTTACATCAATACGGCGATTTTGTGATGGATCCCAAGTATGTCCGCCCACCATTAAGCGAATTTTATTGCGCTCTTCAACCACATTCACAGGTGTTTGACTACTTGGTAAAAAGACATCAATCACACCCGCACCTGCTGAGTTACGCATAAAGTTAATGTCATTTAATGGCGCAACGTTATCCACTTTTTGGTTTTGGTCAACAAGGTTATCCCAATTCGCTTTGGTCGATTTCGCTTTATTGTTTAAATGAACGGTGACCACATTGTTTTTAGTTGACACAGTGTAGTCGGTTTTACCGCTTAAGTTCACCGTTGAACGAAGACGATTATTCATATAAACGTTTTGAACATTATCGATTAAACGCGTATCAAGCACTCGGTTTTTAGCATTCTGATAAACGCCTTTTGCGTTAAAATCAAATACAAGCACATCGCGCTCTTTAATATAGTAATGGCTTGGCGCCGCTACTGACTGATCAAAGTAATATTTTAATGTTTGCGTTCCGTCTTGCAAATCAACGGCTTCAACGTTTTGAAGCGTCTGAGCAGACGCACTTAAAAACCCGCTTAACAGCAGTAAAACCGCACCGGTTTTTGTGATATTAGATGCATATCTTTTCAATAACATAACCAACAGCTCCTAAATACAATAGCCTTTACTTAATCTCTAAATTAATAATTCGTTCTTTTGCTTCCCAACCCTCTTCGGTCTTATCTGAAGCAAATTTCTCTACAATTCGCACATATTGATCAGGAACAATCTGCACTACGCGTCCAAAATTTGTTCCCATATAATCACCAAGTCCAACGGTTTGTGTCGCCAGTGGATTTTCACCCATCACCTTCACCAACACTTTTGGATTCTCGGTCGTTCCAATAGTTCCTATTAGAGTAAGCTCTTGTAAGGAGTACTGTTCTAATAAGCCAGGAATATAACCCTCTGGGCGCTCTGGATCCACATTCAGTGTATGCGTTCCATAGCTATCAGGCCCCCCTTTCGGATTTAAGATATCGCTTAACTCAGCCTCAATCTCAAAAGGATCTGGATATTCCTTTCCTTCATAGGGTCTTGAGAAATTTTCAATCTTCATCGGAATGATTGGCTCACGTTTGACCGTAAGATTCACTTGTTGTGACGCTTTTTGAAAGCGCTCATTAATTAATTCCTCTACATCGGGCTTGTCTGTATCAAAAAAACATCCCGTTAATAAGGCAGGTAGAGCCACTGCTATCAATACTTTTTTCATATCTTTTTTCACCCTCGACTACTCTACGTATTTATAAGTAGAGATGGTCGCTGAAAAAGGGTAGCCTCCCCCTACTTGCTCACAGTTGACGCGATTAGACACACGAATATTGACACCTAAATTCCCAAAACTCACCTGACGATTATTTAATAGATCAGGATCGCTCATCGTAAATTCATCGAGCGTAATAATCCGTTGTAAGTTAGATAGATTCGCAACAAAGTCACCAATGCGGTGATACGATGCACACCCTTCAATCAAAACGGGAATCTCTTCAACAAAGCCACTTTTATGCTTTTTCATCGCAAGCGGGGTACGGCGTGTAAGATAGATATCATTTTCAGTTGCGTTACGATGAAGTTCCGCCATGAAGTTCGATGCTTCAACCGTCTCTGGCAACATCAATTTAATCTCATCAAGCGTTTTTTCCGCCTCTTCGATCGAACTCTCGTAGTGCTCAACTAATAGAGATGCGCGTTGACGACGTTCTAACTCATCAAGCTTGCTCTCCTCATCACGGGCTAATTGCTCAAACTTTTCAGGATAAGCACTGTATGAATAGATCAATCCGAGCGCCGCAACTACCGCACTGATAATAAATACCACAACCACCACACCATAACGAATCGGCGCTTTTAGTTTTGCAAGGCCACTTAAGCTTAATATATCTTTATTCACGGCTTACTCCTTTGACTCTGCTTTTTTACGTTTAACTTCGGGGTGAATTTTGATCCCAAACAGGGTCAATTTTGCATTTCCCACACGATGCTCTTGAGAGTAAGGAATTGGCGCAAGTCCAACCTCTGTTTCAAGACGCTCTGTAAATGAAATTAGACGCTCTTGAGACAACGCCGCCCCTACAAAAGAGATCTCCGTCGGTTTAAAGTCAAGAATGTGAATCGATACACCGCTCTCTTTTGACGACGCGAGTTGCTCTAATATAGTCACCATCTCAGCCCGTTGTGTATTAAGACCATTCAACACCTCAAGCTTATTCGATAGATCTTTAATCAGTGCCTCACGCTGTCTTAAGTTGGCAGCCGCTTGCGCATATTTAGGCTTATTCATCTCAGTTTCAATAGTGGTAACGCGATAGGTTTGGCTGTCATAATACATGCCAACCGCATACCACGCCGCAATCCCAATTAAAATCCCAAACAGTACCGCTACTGCGAGTGTTTTCTTTAAACGGTCTTCGCGTTCAAACTGAAGCGCTTCACGCCAAGGCAATAAGTTAATCCGAATATTATTCATTAGAGCATACTCCTTACCGCTAAACCGCACGCAATGGCAAATTTCTCAGCTTGAACGCCGGGTACGTTAAATTGAACCATATCGCTCGGATTGATTCGCTCAACCGCGCGATCAAGTGATCCTGAAAGCGCTTCAACAAAGCCCGGTACCAGCGCGCCACCACCGGTAACAAAAATCTGTTTTAAACTCACTTGTGGGTTATTGGGCACATAGGCATGCATTGCAGATTGAACCTGGATAACCATCTCTTCGATAAAGGCCTCTTTGCATTTCGCTAAGATCGGATTGCCTTCCCAATCGGCATTCAGTTTTTGAATTTCCGCATCATCCATAGAGATATCAAGCTCATCTGAGATCATCTCTGTTAAACGGTCACCGCCAATCGGCATCTCACGCGCGTAGATTGTTCCATCACCTTTTAAAATGAAAAATCCAGTACGAAAAACGCCCGACTCGATGTAGACAATCGCATCTTGTTTAATAAAATTTGAGAAATCATATTTAAGCCCGAGGAGTGTTGTGAGCGCATAGATATCCGCATCCACAATTTTCACCTCAAGCCCTGCAATTTCTGATGAGAGCGAGCGTGAGTTTACAAACTCTTTTTCCGCTGCAACAATGAGCACTTCATTTTTATACTCTTCTTCAATTGATGAGCCAATAATCTGGCAATCCATCATTACCTCATCGGCCGAAAATGGGATATATTGCCCTAAGTTCGCTTCGAGCGTAGTAAATAGCTCATCGCCTTTAAGGTTTTCATCGATCACCGCGTTATAGGTCATAATCGCAGTGGAGGGCACAGACATTGTCACCTCTTTACTTCCGCCAAGCTGTTTCATCGCCCGTTGTAGATGGATCCCTAAAACATCCACTTCTTCCGGAAGACCGTCTCGCATGACTTCTTCATTAAACATATATTCATACGCACGATCGATCGAGAAGTCTGTTCCTCGTCGGTTTCCTTCGACTATTCGGATCGAAGTCGTGCCGATATCGATTCCTACAGCTTTATTAGGTCGTCTTGCCACAGTGAATTTCCTTACAAAATAAATTGATAAAATTCTTTATTTAAAATTTTAAAATAGCTAATTCTAATTATCTTATTTCTTGCATTGTGATGATACTATCGAAGTCAGGTAAAAATCAAACACTCAAGTCAATATAATCATCAGTTTTCAAAAGGTATTTACATTTCTTTAGTTTTAGTTAACTACTTGAGAAAATTGAGTATCTTCGATCCAACGTTTCCGCGCTTCACGTTCTCCGCGAGCGAGCAACTTATCAAATACAGAGGACACATCTTTGAAATCTTCGACAGTCAATTGAACTAACCGCCTAGTCTTATAATTCATCGTTGTTTCACGCAATTGAATGGGATTCATCTCCCCAAGCCCTTTAAATCGGGTAACCGTGACTTTACTGCGAGACCCTGCATTCTTATGCATTATCTGATTCTTTTCTTCCTCATCGAGCGCATAAAAGACCTCTTTTCCCACGTCAACGCGATAGAGTGGTGGTAAAGCAACAAAAATATGACCTGACTCAACTAATTTTTCGAAATGTTTCACAAAAAGTGCACAAATTAAGGTCGCAATGTGAAGCCCATCGGAATCCGCATCCGCCAATATACAGATTTTACCGTACCGAAGCCCAGAAATATCGTCGGTATCAGGATCAACCCCGATGGCAACAGAAATATCATGAATCTCTTTTGACGCTAAAATCTCCGAGCTCGCCACTTCCCAGGTATTTAAGATTTTCCCGCGAAGCGCCATTACTGCTTGCGTGTCACGATCTCGCGCCTGCTTTGCCGATCCGCCTGCCGAATCCCCTTCCACTAAAAAGAGCTCGGTGAGATTCACATCACTACTAACGCAATCTGCCAATTTCCCCGGAAGTTTCGGCCCTTGTGAAACCCGTTTACGGGAAACGGTTTTGGAACTTTTAAGACGGGCTTGCGCACTTCGAATCACCACATCAGCGATCGCTTCTGCTTCTTCCACATGATTATTGAGCCAAAGTGCAAAAAAGTCGCGCACCGCATTGGTAATCACGCCCGCAATATCGCGCGAACTTAGACGCTCTTTCGTTTGCCCTGCAAATTGAGGCTCTTGCATCTTGACTGACAATAGATAATTGAGCTGCGCAAAGAGATCGTCCGGCGCAATTTTTACCCCGCGCGGCAGCAGACTTCTTTGATCGCAAAATTCACGCAGCGCATCGGTTAACCCGGCTTTGAGACCGTTAACATGCGTTCCGCCGAGCGTTGTAGGAATGAGGTTTACGTAACTCTCCGCCATCACCGGCGCGCCCTCTTCATTCCACGCTAATCCCCAAATAATCTCTTCATTATCGGCTTTAAATTCGCCGAAAATAATTTCACTTGGTACATGATCAACGTTTTTGAGCGAATCATAAAGATACTCTTCAACGCCCGATTCATAATGCCAAATAATCTCTTGTTGATCCGCCTCTTTTGCCGTCTCATCGATGAGTTTAATAGTAAGTCCCGCACATAAAATTGCTTTAGCTTTAAGAAGATCGCAAAGCGACTTTTTAGCAATTTTTGGAGAATCAAAATATTTAGGATCGGGGAGAAAACGGATATCGGTTCCGCGATTATTTTTCCCGACGGTGCCGATCACTTCCAAATCACTGGCTTTATTCCCATCGTTAAAGACGATTTTATGCTCTTTTCCATCACGTTTAACATAGACCTCAAACACCTCGGAAAGCGCATTCACGACCGATACCCCAACCCCGTGGAGTCCGCCTGAAAACTGGTAGTTATCACTATTGAATTTCCCGCCGGCATGGAGCGTTGCTAAAATGAGCTCAACCCCGCTAACACCGTGCTCTGGGTGAATATCAACCGGCATCCCGCGCCCATTATCTTTCACCCCTAAAAATCCATTTTCATAGAGCGTTACCACCACCTCATCGGCATATCCCGCGAGCGCCTCATCGACGGAGTTGTCGATCACCTCCTGCAAAATATGATTCGGACGCGACGTGTCGGTATACATTCCCGGGCGTTTGCGCACAGGATCGAGACCGGATAACACTTCTATCGACGTGGCGGTATACTCTTTATTGCTCATAGTGGTTTGTAACTCTTACTCTTAAAGTCGTTCATTATTCGGATAAAAAAAGCGATGCAAGATCGCTTTCAGAGGGGATAATCTAGTTATTTTACGCGATTTATGGATGGCAAAGCTGATATAGCTCACTCATTAATTCACGAAACATTAAAACTTGTAATTGCGCACTACCGGCAGCGATGGTGTAGAGATCGTCGCTCTCATCGAGCTCTTCATGAAAGGTCTCTAAATATTTAACGCGTTTTAAGATGAAATCTTCCCCGAGTGAAAAACTCACCGCTTCATTAAACAAAAGTGATAAACGCGTCACATCCCAGCCGTCTTCAAGATTTTGTAAAATCTCTTTTGACATCGCCGGAATGCCTTTATAACGCGCCGTACCGCCCTCTTCTTTCGTGAGCTCTTTCATCTCAATTTCATCAAGAAGGGTGAATCGCTCGCTAGTAATGCCTTTTTGCACCCATTCAGTCATCACACTCGCAAGCGCAACTTTTGGCGCAAGTGCAACAACAGGGAGTGTGCCAAGCGTTTTACGTAAAAGCCCGGTTAATTCCGACGCCTTTTTTACGCTCGTTGCATCGATCACGAGCCAATTTTTGTCGATATCGATATAGGCCGATAACGAGCTTCGCTCAGGTAGAGCATTGGCCATCAATTCATTAATAATGACCTCTTCCACCTCTTTATATTGGCTGCGCGTTTCGATTTTTAGCTCTCGCTCTTCCGCGCGCTTTTCAACGGCGGTTTTAATCGCTAAACGGGGCAATTTTTTACGCTCAACGCCCATGCGAATAAAGTACGCGCCATCCACGGCTTCAACAAAGGTTTTTCCGCTATTGAAGGCCGTTAGCCAACCAAAGGATTCCATCTCCTGCTCAAAGCATCCCACAAGAGGACGCTCGGCAAGGGCTTCTTCAAGCTCAGAGAGCGTGAGCTCAAACGGTTCTTCAAATTGGTAGACTAAAAAGTTTTTAAATAGACGCATAATTATTCATCTTTCACTAAAAGTGCCATCGATTCCACATGGGCGGTGTGCGGAAACATATCCATCACGCCGGCAGAAACGAGCTTATAAGGATGCTCTTTAGTGAGCACGCCCAAATCTCGCGCAAGCGTTGCCGGATGGCACGATACATATAAAATTTTCTTCGGCGCAAGTTGACCAATATAGGCCATCATCTCAAGCGCACCGGAACGAGGCGGATCGATTAATAAGACATCGTACGTCTGATTCATCCACGGCTCTGATGATTGATCTTTCGTTAAATCCGCACAATGGAATTCAACGTTATCAATGTTGTTAAAGCCCGCATTACGCCCTGCCCAATCAGTAAGACTCTTATCGCCTTCAACGCCGATCACAGATTTCGCTTGTGTCGCTAACGCTAAGGTGAAATTCCCAAGGCCACAGAAAAGATCGAGCACATGCTCATCGCCTTTTAGATCAAGAAGATCAAGCGCTTGACGCACCATCTTATCATTCATCACGGGATTGACCTGCGTGAAGTGATACGGCTTAAAGTAGAGCGTTAATGAATCGAGAAGCGAATAGGAGATCGCTTGATCCGACTCGCCCCGCTCTGAAAGCGCAACGGTAGTCGATTCATTACCCGGCTGCAGATATAAAATGAGATCATGCTCCGCCTCAAAGGCTTTTAAAATCGCAAGATCCTCTTCGGTAGGCGTTTCTAAAACCCGCAGACTTAACGCGTGAACCGATTCACCGACCGCCACTTCAATTTGCGGAAGCGCGCCAGCAATGGTGAGTTTACCAATCATCTCAGAGAGCGGTTCAATGAGTGAATCGATCTTATCTTCCAAGATGGGGCAACGTTTCATATCCACGATAAAGGGCGTTAAACGCTCGCGGAAACCGACTAACACCCGCTCTTTCGCCGGAACATTTTTAACGCCAAGACGGGCTTTATAGCGATAACCTTCTGACGCACTTCGAAGCGGCGCTAGACGCTCATATTCGGTTAATCCTGCTTGTCTTTCGAGATTGCTCTCAAGTTGCATCGCCTTAAATTCAATTTGACGATTCGGATCTAAATGTTGCAGTCTGCAACCGCCACACATGCCGTATACATCACAAATCGGCGCCACGCGATCTTCAGAGGCCTCTAACACCTCGGTCACCTGCGCTTCATCATAATCTTTACGCGTTTTTGTGTATTGACACACCACACGCTCGCCGGGCAACCCGCCATCGACGAAGATCACCTTTTCATCCAACTTGGCAACGCCTCGCCCATCGTGGGCAAGGTCCTGAATGACTAATTCAATCGGCTCTGCCGGCACACGATTGCGACGACCGCGTCCTCTTCTTCGACTCACGCTATTCTCTCTTTGCTAACAAATTCTAAAGAAGAGCATATTATCATAATCATGCTTCAAAGATAAAAATTGCGCAATTTTTCAAACCTACGCAAAAATTAGAGCGCCGATAAGGCCTCAGGCGATGCCTCAATTCGGACGATTTGACGTTGATTGAGCCCCGCCAGATTCACCGTTGCCGCCACTTCCACCGGCACGTTTAACGCATGAGCGGTTTCAAGGGCGACCACCTGCACTAAATACTCAATGTCGCGCACCTCCATATGATTAATAAATCCCTTGATATAGTTTTCAAGCGCGAAGAGTTCTAAAAAGGTCTCTCCTGCACAATATCGAATCGAAAGGGTTGAGCCCGCTCCCGGGTTTTTACTCGCGTGGCATAAGATCGGCAGATCAATCTCGTGAATCTCTTCCGCCTTTAAAGTAGGGAAACGATTGCGAATTAGATCGATGGGATAATCGTGATATCGAGAAGGGTATTGAAGCACAACGGTGCCAATAATGGGCGCTTTCATAAGATATAATCCTAAAAATAGATAACAAAAAAGAGAGGAAAACAGAGTAATCGATCGTGATGATTTAAGCCGATACCGACAATTTTTGCGGATCGGATGACACCGATTTTTTCCGCCAATCTTTAAAGAGGGCTCGCCCCATAACGCTTGTGGCGATCAGGTATTTTGCGATCACATCAGCAAAGATAATCTCAATCATCATAGAAAACTCAAATACGCCCAAAAAGGCGATCATGGTGAACAGCGCACTATCAAGGGGCACGCTCACTGCGTTGCTTGCTAGCACTTTCACCGGCCACGTTCGGCCACGTAAGCGCTCGAAAATTGCCGTATCGGCGAGCTCACTCAGTAAAATTGAGAAAAATGAGGCGATCAAAAATCGTGGAGGAATCTCAAACCAGAGGGAACAGAGCGTATTGACCACAATGGCAATTCCGATCCCAAGGAGTGCAAATTTAAGCCCGTAACGATGCAGGTGATCGCGCAAGGTAAAAACAAAAGCGAAAAAGATCGTGCCGTAGCTTAAAAGACCAAACATGGGGAGTTCAATAAAACGATCGAGTACGAGGTTCGCAATCAAGATCGAGCCGACATAGGCGGCCAAATAGATATAACGCATCTTTAAACCTTTTTATTTAGATTTGGGGGTGAGGGAACCCAAACGTAATTGCAATGAATTACCATAAAACAATGTATGTGAAATCGTATTCTACTCGTTTTTAAGCGAGTGTGCGACCTTAAAACTCATAACCACGACGCAGTAGCACGAGCGTCGCCCCGCGTCCGCCCATATATTGAGGGGCATTACTAAAGGCGAGCACCTCATTTTTAAGACGTAACCATTTATTGACAAACCCGCGAATAATCGGACCTTCCGGCGAATTATAACCCTGTCCATGCACCACAATGACGCAGTAACAATTATCTCGTAGTGAATCGTATAAAAAAGCACTCAGCTCATCGCGCGCCTCTTCCACCGTAAGCCCGTGAAGATCGATCCCTGCCTCCGGCTCAATCCGCCCTTGCGCCAGTATTTTTAAGAGCCTCCGCTGAATGCCCGGTTTTGCGTAACGCATCTCCACATCGGGATCAAGATCAAGCCAATGGGAGGCATCGCTCATCATATCGATCGTTTTTTGATTTTCCGGCAACGCACGACGCACCTTCACCGAAACTTTTCGGCGCGCGTGAACCACTTTATCGTTTTTGATCGGCTTAACACTGCCGAGCGTGGTGCGAAAAAGCGCTTTATCGTCATCTGAAAGGGCCATAGCAATCGTTTAATTATCTCGAGATTTTTAGAATTTTAAGTTTAATACCGTCAACCCCGCGGCCAGGGCAAACTGAGCAAATGGTAGCATATATTTGGCGCACAAAAAAAGCCAGCGCATGAAACGCCAGCTTTTCTCTCGGTTCTGATTCTTGATTGAATTAGATCAAGACTTAGGCAATCACCACCGTTCCGGTACGACCGGCTAATCCATCTTTTGCCTTTTCAAGAGAGGTAATTAGCGCTTTACGGCCCGGTTTACTATTGGCAAAACTGATCGCTGCTTTCACTTTAGGAAGCATTGAACCCGGCGCAAATTCACCGCTTTGGATAAATCCTTCCGCCTCACCGGGCGTTAAAACATCAAGCTCCACTTGATTGGGTTTCCCAAAATTGATCGCAACTTTTTCCACCGCCGTTAAAATCACTAAATAATCGGCATCGATAATTTCAGCAAGTTTCGATGAGGCGTAATCTTTATCAATTACCGCGGGTTTAGTATCAGTAATGCCATTTGAGACCGTCACTGGAATCCCGCCACCGCCAACGGTAATCACAATTTCACCGGCATCAATTAACGCTTCGATCGTTTTCTTTTGAATAATATTTTGCGGAATCGGCGAAGCTACCACGGTACGATAACCACGGCCCGCATCTTCAATCATGTTATAGCCTTTGGCCATCAATTGATCGGCCTCTTCTTTGCTATAAAACGCGCCAATCGGTTTTGTTGGATTCTCAAACGCGGGGTCATTCGGATCCACTTCCACTTCGGTAATCACAGTAACCACTTCTTTATCAATACGGCGTCGTGCTAGTTCGTCTCGTAGGTAGCGCTGTAAATGATAACCGATATACCCTTGGCTCATCGCCCCACACTCGGTGATCGGCATGGCCTCTGCATTATTGTGTTGAGTGGCAGCATCCATCGCAAGTTTAATCATGCCCACTTGTGGCCCATTTCCGTGCGTAAACACCACATCATGCCCATCAGCGATCAAATCCACTAAGGGAACCACGGTGCTTTTTAAGTTTTCATGCTGCTCTGAAACGCTGTATCCGAGGGCGTTTCCACCTAATGCCACGACAATTTTCATTCTTCTTCCTTTTTAGTATTGATAATTATTCTACGAGACGAATGTTTTTACGCGAGGATTCTTTTTTTCATCAAATTCGCGCTCAAACACCCTATCTTCCTCCCTAATCTATAATTTCGTCAAATAAAAAAAATAAAAAATCATAAAATAGGGTGAATTGGCTTCAAATTTGCTTCTATATCTCCTTTTTTAACCAAAAACGTGCAAATAGTGAGCTGTTTTTAGGCGAATATTTCTTATAAAATTTACGAAATTTTACGTTTATTAGCTACACTACGAGCGTTATTTCCATTTATTTATTTTATCAAAGGATTTTTCAATGAAATTATTTAAAGAGTTCAAAGAGTTTGCGATGCGCGGTAATGTGATCGACCTCGCCGTTGGGGTGATCATTGGGGCGGCGTTTAACAAAATCGTCTCCTCACTCGTTGCGGACATTATCATGCCCCCACTCGGGATTTTAATTGGCGGAATCGACTTTAAAGATTTCTCGCTCGTCTTAAAAGCCGCCACCGAAGAAGCGCCCGAAGTAGTGCTCAATTACGGACTCTTTATCCAAAACATCTTCGATTTCACCATCGTTGCCTTCTCAATCTTTATTGCGATTAAAGTACTCAACAAGCTCCATAGCAAAAAAGAGGAAGAAGCGGCTGCAGCGCCTGCGGAACCAACCCCTTCAAAAGAGGAATTGCTTTTAGGTGAAATTCGCGATCTACTTAAAGAGAGCAATCAAAAATAATCATCTAATGTAAATTAAAGGAGTGCCATGCGGGTTCTATTTACCTCGACAAACGAGAAGAGTTTTGCGCGCTGGAGGGACCAACTTTCAGCGCTCGATTCACGGATTCAACTGGTCAATCTCGCGGATAATCCCGATCTTGATTCGATTGAAATCGTCCTTGCATGGCAACCTCCCGAAGGGATTTTCCCTCAGTTAAATAACTTAAAATTGATCCAATCGCTCGGCATGGGCGTCGATCATCTCTTTAAATGCCCCGATCTTCCCAAAGATATTCCCATTAGCCGCATTATCGACCCCGATATGACTGAGCAGATGTGCGAATATGCCCTCTATGGCACGCTCAAAGCGTTTCGTAAATTTCATCTCTATCAGCGTCAACAAAGGGATCAAATATGGGAGCCCCTTTCGCGAAATTTTCACGATCAATTTTCCATCGGCATTTTAGGTTTTGGCGAACTGGGTTCTGCCATTACCGAGCGTCTTTATAAAAATGGATTTACCAATCTGCACGTCTGGTCGAGAAGTAAAAAACGTACCAAAATGGCGCTCTCTTATGCCGGAAGTGATGAACTCAATGTCTTTTTAAATGAGCTTCAAGTGCTGATCTGTCTATTACCGCTCACCCCCGAAACAACGGGCATTTTAAGCCGCGATACCTTATCAAAATTAGCGCCCGGTGCTTTTTTAATTAATCCCGCGCGGGGCGAACACCTCATTGAAAACGATCTTCTTGAACTGCTAGACTCCGGGCAACTAAGCGGCGCACTTCTTGATGTGTTCAATGAGGAACCGCTTCCACAAACGCACCCTTTCTGGCAACATCCCGATATCGAGATGACCCCACACATTGCTGCGAGCACTAATCCTCGTACTGCGGCCGAACAGGTCCTGCAAAACATCCATCAAATTATGGAAAATAAAGCGCCATTAAATTTGATTGATGCCGTGAAGGGCTATTAAAAATTATGCTATAGTAAGGGCCGTTCTCACCGCAGTGTAAAGGCGTTCGTTATGTTAAAGTTTAATATGTTTGTCTATTATCTCGGCATTATTCTCACCACCGTTGGGTGCGTTTTGGGCTTGCCGATGCTGATGTTCGGAGAGAATTTCATCTATGAGATCGGGAAATATATGGTCACCATGGTGGTGCCCTTTGGATTTTTACTCTGGTTCTCTGGCTTTACCGCATACCAATTGATTCGCCCGAATGAGTATCGTAAAGAAGATGAAGAGAAGGTGTATCATCGCCAAGTGCCCGATTAGAGATGCGATCTTCGCACTGATAAACGGCAATCCGACAAAGGCAATCGACATAAAATAATCATCATTTTAGATGAAATAAAAAAGCACATGAATCCCTCAACTTTGAGATCAACCATGTGCTTTTTTAGTGTTCCCAATAATTACTTATTGAGTAACTGACAGCCTACAAGCCTTGGCGCTGACGGTACGCTTCACCCAGAGTAACCGCCGTTGCAACCGAGACATTTAAACTCTCAATTTTGCCTTCCATCGGGATTTTTACAATGAAATCGCACTGCTTTTCCGTTAATCGGCGCAGCCCCTTTCCTTCTGACCCCATCACAATCGCAACCGGTCCGCGGAAATCGGTAGAATAGACCGTTCCTTCGCCACCGCCAGCCAATCCGTAGGTCCAGATACCCTGCTCTTTAATGGTCTCTAAAAAGCGCGAAATATTGGTCACTTCCACAAAGGGCAATCGCTCAGAACTGCCGCTTGAGACTTTACGCACAATCGGCGTCAATCCGCAGGAATTATCTTTCGGAACAATCACGGCATCAATCCCAAACGCCTCTGCCGTACGCAGACACGCGCCCACGTTATGCGGGTCTTGCACTTCATCCAAAATGAGTAAAAAAGGCGGATGATCGATTGATTCAAGCAAATTATAGATAAAATCTTCATTTTCCGGCGCGCGCACTAATACTTCCGCCATAATGCCTTGGTGACGCACATCGTCTGCCGTCTCATCAAGCAATCTTCCATCGCCATAATTGACCACAACGCTCTTTGCATAGGCTTTCTCAAGGAGCTGATTCATTCGTTTATCGCGGCGCGTTTTATCAATCACCACTTGTAAAATTTCGCCCTCATCGAGTGCGGCTTCGATCGCGTGGAATCCAAAAATCCACTCTTTTTGCTTCATCATTGTTTAACTCAATACCCGTAAAATAAAAAACCGCCCTCATCGAATCACTCGCGAGGACGGCTTATAGTGTAAAGGATTTACCGTTTAATTAGAATCTAATTAGAAACGATTCATCGCATTTAGATCTTCAAATGCTTTCAATACGCGATTCACCATGCTCTCTTGACCGGCACGTAACCAAGTGCGTGGATCATAGAATGCTTTGTTCGGCGCATGTTCGCCTTCAGGGTTACCGAGTTGGCCTTGGAGGTAGTCTTTCTTCTCGTTATAGAAGTTTAATACCCCTTCCCACGTTGCCCACTGTGTATCGGTATCGATATTCATTTTGATCACACCGTAGCTGATCGCTTCACGGATATCGTCTAAGCTTGAACCTGAACCACCGTGGAATACGAAATCGAGTGATTTTGCAGGAAGATCGAATTTCTCAGAAACGTATTTTTGTGAATTATCGAGAATGATCGGAGAAAGTTCTACGTTACCAGGCTTATATACACCGTGAACGTTACCAAACGATGCCGCAATCGTGAATCTGTGGCTCACTTTGCTAAGCGCTTCGTACGCATAAGCAACGTGCTCAGGTTGGGTGTAGAGAAGTGCGTTATCGATCGCGGTGTTATCTACGCCATCTTCTTCGCCGCCGGTGATACCGAGCTCGATTTCAAGCGTCATATCAAGAGCGTGAAGTTTTTCCATATACTCAACACAGGTCGCAATATTATCTTCTAAAGGCTCTGCCGATAGGTCGATCATGTGTGATGAAAAGAGCGGTTTGCCCGTCTCTTCTTTGAATTTTTTACCCGCTTCTAAAAGCCCGTCAATCCATGGAAGGAGTTTACGCGCTGCGTGGTCGGTATGTAAAATTACCGGAACGCCATACGCTTCCGCCATCATGTGTACATGTTTTGCACCGGCAACCGCGCCTAAAATAGCCGCTTCATCGCCATCAAGTTTAAGACCACGGCCGGCATAGAATTTTGCACCGCCGTTTGAGAACTGAATAATAACCGGTGATTTCGCTTTTGCTGCCGCTTCTAAAACGCCGTTCACAGATTCTGTGTTTACAACGTTAATAGCAGGAAGCGCAAATCCGTTTTCTTTCGCGATTTTAAAGACTTTTTGAACATCATCGCCATAGAGAACGCCTGGCTTTACTACATCAAGAATTGTTGACATACTACATTTCTCCTACATAAATTTAAAACACCCATATTCTACCGTTTTATCACGCCAAACTTCAACCAAAACGCCTAATTTATTCCTATGATTTCATCTATTTACTACAATTCAATTACATAGCGATTCAATTGGCCGCTCGATTCGATTTTTTGTGGTTTTTAACAGATCGTTTCACCGCGTTTCCTCATAAAATTTTGCTAACAAAAAAGGCCATCGAGTTTCCTCCATGACCTTTTCTTTTTCCACTACATTCTTAATCGTTTAACACGACTAAGATCGGTATATACTTATATACTTACGCTACAACGCCATCTTTTTCAAACATCGCACGAATGCTCTCTAACGCAATTGCGGTGCGCTCATCATCAACGATTAAGCCTAAACGCACAAAATGATCGCCCTTCTCACCAAATCCAATCCCGGGAGAGACGGCAACGGACGCTTCATTAATCAACTTTTTAGCAAATTCCATCGATCCCATGTCGCGATAGGCTTCTGGGATTTTCGCCCAGACAAACATCGACGCTTTCGGTTTTTCAACGGGCCAGCCAATCGCGTTTAATCCATCACAAAGCACATTACGGCGATGCTCGTAAAGATCAGAGATCTCTTGGACACACTCTTGCGGGCCGGTAAGTGCTTCAATCGCCGCAATTTGAATCGGGGCAAAGGTGCCATAATCAAGGTAGGATTTCATTTTCGCAAGCGCCGCAATTAAGATGGGATTGCCCACCATAAATCCAACGCGCCAGCCAGGCATATTATAACTTTTTGATAGCGTGAACGATTCCACCGCAATCTCTTTTGCCCCTTCCACCTGCATGATGGAGGGCGCTTTATAACCATCAAAGGCAAGGTCGGCGTAAGCTAGGTCATGCACAATCCAAATGCCGTGCTCTTTGGCGATCTTTACAATGCGCTCAAAGAAATCAAGATCGACACATTCGGTCGTCGGATTGCTTGGGAAATTGAGAAACATCATCTTCGGTTTAGGGCTTGCTGATTCAATCGCTTCTAAGAGATTTGCCTCAAAATTTGTATCGGGGCCAGTTTCTACATGAATTACTTTTGCACCTGCTATAATAGGTCCGTACGGATGGATCGGATATGCAGGATTTGGCGCTAAAATGGTGTCGCCCTCAGAGAGCGTCGCTAAAGTTAAGTCCGCAAGCCCTTCTTTCGAACCAATGGTATAGATGGTTTCCGTTTCCGCATCAAGGGCAACATCGAAACGCTGTTTATACCACGCGGCGATCGCTTCACGGAGTTCTAGCACCCCGCGCGATTGAGAGTAACGGTGATTTTCACCCACCTTGGCGGCTTCAATTAAGGCATCCACAATATGCTTTGGCGTAGGTTGATCTGGGTTACCCATACCAAAATCGATCACTTCCTGTCCGGCGGCTTTGGCTTTGGCTTTGAGTTCATCAATCACGCTAAAGACGTACGGAGGAAGATTATCAATTCGTTTAAAGGAAGTGGATGGTTTGACGGACATTGTTAGCCTCTCTAATTAATAAAATAAATGATCCATATCAATAGCAAAGTTACAAGCGTTTCGAGACGTTGTCAACTCTCTAAGCCCCCTATTCTTTACCATTTTTAGAGAAAAAAAATGAAAAAAAGAGTAGAATATGGAGCTGGTAGTTTTTTATACAAATAACATAAGATATTTAGATGATACAAAATTTACGAAATATAGCCATTATTGCCCACGTTGACCATGGTAAAACAACGCTGGTGGACCAACTTTTAAAACTCTCGGGGACCTTTAAGGAACACGAAAAAGTTGCAGATCGCGTAATGGACTCAGGTCAAATCGAGAAAGAACGCGGCATTACCATTCTTGCTAAAAATACAGCGATCGAGTGGCACGATTATCGCATCAACATTGTGGACACCCCCGGTCACGCCGACTTTGGTGGTGAAGTAGAACGCGTTCTCTCCATGGTCGATTCGGTATTATTACTAGTGGATTCTGTTGAAGGACCGATGCCACAAACCCGTTTTGTGACGCAAAAAGCGTTTGCAATGGGCTTTAAACCAATCGTGGTGATCAACAAGATTGACCGCCCGGGCGCTCGTCCTGATTGGGTGCTTGACCAAACGTTTGAACTTTTTGACAAACTTGGCGCAACTGACGAACAGCTCGACTTCCCTGTGATCTACGCATCGGGCCTTAATGGTTTTGCAGGTTTAACTTCTGACGTTCGCGATGGCAACATGGATCCGCTTTTCCAAGCGATTATCGACCACGTTGATCCACCAAATGTGGAAGTGGATGCACCGTTCCAATTACAAGTATCATCGCTTGACTACAACTCATACGTGGGTGTTATTGGGGTTGGCCGTATTCAACGCGGTAAAATCACTAAAAACTCACCGGTTAAAGTGATCGACCGTGAAGGCAACATTCGTACCGCGCGTATGCAACAAATTTTGGGCTTCCGTGGACTTGAAAAAGTCGAATTTGAATCTGCTCAAGCAGGCGACATCATCTCCTTTACCGGGATTGAGCCGCTCTACATTTCAGATACGCTCTGTGATCCTAATCACCCTGAAGCGCTTCCTGTATTAACCGTTGACGAGCCCACCGTATCGATGAGCTTCCAAGTCAACACCTCACCGTTTGCTGGTAAAGAGGGTAAATTTATTACCTCGCGCCAAATTCGTGAGCGTTTAGACCAAGAGCTTGTGCATAACGTTGCGCTTCGCGTGGAAGATACCGATAACCCTGACCGCTTTAAAGTATCCGGTCGTGGTGAGCTTCACTTATCGATCTTAATCGAAAATATGCGCCGTGAAGGCTATGAATTAGCCGTCGGTCGTCCTGAGGTTATCATTCGTGAAGAGAACGGCGTTAAATCCGAACCTTACGAAACCTTAACCTTCGACATCGACGAAAGCCATCAAGGGGCCATTATGCAACAGATGGGTGAGCGTTTTGCAGAACTGCAAGATATGATGCCGGACGGAAAAGGCCGTATTCGTATCGATTACATCATTCCATCGCGCGGTTTAATCGGTTTCCAAACAGAGTTTATGACGCTCACTAGCGGAACGGGCTTGATGTATCATAACTTCTCACATTATGGTCCTTTCAAAAAAGGGGAAGTCGGTCGCCGTAAAAATGGGGTATTAATCTCAAACGGTGAAGGGAAAGCCCTTGCGTACGCCCTCTTTAACTTACAAGAGCGCGGTCGCCTCTTCTCATCACACGGGGACGATATCTACGAAGGCCAAATTATCGGGGTTCACTCTCGCGATAACGACCTTGTCGTCAACGCCCTTAAAGGTAAACAGCTCACCAACATGCGTGCTGCGGGAAGTGACGAAGCTTTAACGCTTTCACCGCCTATCAAGTTAACGCTTGAGCGCGCCATCGAGTTTATCGATGACGATGAGTTAGTGGAAGTAACGCCTAAGTCGATCCGTATTCGTAAACGTTACCTCACCGAGAACGATCGTAAACGTTTCTACCGTTCACACAAAGACGAAGATTAATCCACAAATTGATCAACGTATCTGATCATCATATTTGATCAGCGTTCATTTAAACGCCTTTGAATCTTGGGTTACCCCCTAAGTTCAAAGGCTTTTTTATGCCCGTTCGGTGGGTGCTTTATTCTGAAACACCCCCTCTCTTTCTGCTACAATCGCCTGTAAATACCTCTCTTAATATACTCAAAAAAGGAATCCCTATGAGCGATGCTGAAATGGTCTTAATTGATGGGGAAGAATATCCTCGCGAAGTCGATGGAATGGTGCTCGTCGATGTCTTTTACATTATGAAAGAAGATGTGGAAGCCTACACCGCCGACCGCGAACATTATGCCCAAAAGGCGATGCAGTTTTTTGCCACGTTTTGCCCCTATCCCGAGCGTGATTGGGCAGGCACCGAAGATGGTGAGGCGGTCTTAGGGCTTAATTATAATGGTGAAATTCGCGCCATGGTCTATCTCGATCCCGATGGCATTGATAGCATGAAAGAGGCCGATGAAGAAGATGAATTTGAAGCGCATCTGCTCGAGATTAATGAGATCACCCCCGCCCAATTTGAGCGCTTCCAGCAAGAAGTGATCGAACGCGGTAATTAACCCTACCCACAAAAAACAGACATTAAAAAGCCCGAAGTATTAATGCTACGTTCGGGCTTACTCTGGCTTTTATCTAAGCTAAATAGGCTCGAATCGCATCAAAATCATTACAGAGCAATACAATATCGATGCCGGCATTAAAGCACGCCACGACTTTATCGTGCACATCGCCAAGCGCATCCGCCGCCTTCATATCGAGATCATCACTAATAATAACGCCCTGAAAATCGAGCTCTTCCCGCAGAAACGCTATGCATTTTTTCGATGACACTGCACTATAATCCGGATCGATCGCATCATAAATAATGTGCGACGGCATCACTCCTTCAATCCCGGCGTTAATAATCTCACGAAATGGAATAAGATCAAATTGCCAGAGCTCATCGAGGGTTCGCGTATCGCGCGCCGTCTCTAAATGCGTGTCAGCGACTACATAGCCATGCCCCGGGAAATGTTTTGCAATCCCCACTGACCCAGCTCTGTTAAGCCCTTGATGGAGCGCAATCGTGAGTTTTGCCACCACATACGGATCATAATGAAACGCGCGATCACCAATGGCGCTATTGAGCCCAAAATCAAGATCGCATACCGGCGTATAACTAAAATCAACCCCTACGGCCTGTAGCTCCCGCCCGATCGTTTCGCCGTATTCTGTCGCCTCTAATAGCGCTTTATCAGGGGCAAAATCATAAGCATCGCCGAGCGTTCGCATTGGCGGAATTTGGGTGAATCCGTCCCGAAAACGTTGCACGCGCCCGCCTTCATGATCTACTGAAATAAGAAGCTCTGGACACACCGCTTTAATCGAATCGGTGAGCGCTTTTAACTGCACTTTCGACTCATAATTCCGCGCAAATAAAATCACGCCCCCCACTTTCTCTGAGCGTAGCCAGCTCGCCTCTTCATCTGTAAGCGATAGCCCCGAAATCCCGATAAACACCTTATGGGTGATCGATAATAATTGTGATTGAATAGCGTTCATTGCATCCTCTTACTCTTAAATAGCGGTGGGAAGATCGTTATAGGTCGATCGACTCTAACAACAGTGCGATCTCTTCTTCGGTAAATCCTGAACGAAGTCGAGCTTCGGTATTAATCGGCGCGCGAATGGTCTGCTCATACTCATCAAGCAGGCTAAAAAAAGTCTCTTTTGGGTCGAGATGTCGCTCACGACAGAGATATTGATACCAGCGATTGCCGATAATCACATGCCCTTCCTCTTCTCGTACAATACGTTCAAGCATTGCAACCACACCAGTTTGCCCCACCTCTTTGAGGCGATTAATAATTCCGGGAGTGACATCAAGGCCACGCGCTTCAAGCACTCTAGGCACCAGCGCCATGCGGATAAGCGGGTCGTGAGCAGTACGTTCTGCCGAATCCCACAAACCATTGTGAGCAGTAAACGCGCCATAACTTGAACCCACCGAAGTTAAATAATCCGCCAACATCGAAAAGTGATCCGCCTCCTCTTTCGCCACCAAAAGCCAATCGTGATAGAAACGCTCCGGCATTGAACGAAAGCGATACGCCGCATCAAGCCCCAAATTAATGGCGTTAAATTCAATGTGACAGATAGAATGAATAAGCGCATGCACGCCCTCTTTTGAGCCAATTTTACGACGAGGCACATCACGCGGAGAGACAAGCTCCGGCTTTTCCGGCCGTCCTGAGGGTAAAATTTCAGTTAAATCATCGGCCGCATAGGGCGCAATATCACCCTTAGTAATAGCATCATACAGCGCATAGACTTGCGAGAGTTTCGCGGCGACATCGGTTTCATAAAGGGCTTTGCCCACCGCCGCATAAAAATCCGGTTGAGTCATATCGTTTCCTTACGAGATTCGATCGGTAAAACTATTCTCCGTCAGGGGTTAATCCAAAATATTCCCAACAGGTTTTGGTGGCAACGCGTCCGCGAGGGGTGCGCATAATAAAGCCTTCTTGAATGAGAAATGGCTCAATCATATCTTCGAGCGTCCCTTTCTCTTCCCCAAGCGCTGCTGAAAGCGTATCGATTCCAACGGGACCGCCATCAAACTTTTCCACAATCAGGCGCAGGAAATTACGGTCATGCTCATCAAACCCATATTTATCAATATCGAGCATATTAAGCGCCGTATCGGCAATATCACTGGTAACGTTGCCATTTCCCTTCACTTCAGCTACATCTCGAACGCGGCGTAAAAGACGATTGGCAATACGAGGCGTTCCCCGTGAACGGCGACCAATCTCATGAGCGCCATCATCAGTGATCGCCACATTTAAAAGATTGGACGAACGTTTAACAATCGTGGTGAGCTCTTCATGAGAATAGAACATAAGGCGTGACACAATGCCAAAGCGATCCCGAAGCGGTGAGGAGAGAAGCCCCGCCCGCGTGGTTGCACCAATTAAGGTAAAGTGTGGTAGATCAATCTGAATCGAACGCGCTGCCGGCCCTTCACCAATCATAATATCGAGTTTGAAATCCTCCATCGCAGGATAGAGCACCTCTTCGACAACGGCGCCTAAACGGTGAATCTCATCGACAAAGAGAATATCATTTTCTTGAAGATTGGTTAAAATCGCCGCTAAATCACCCGGTTTTTCTAAGACAGGGCCTGAGGTTTGTTGCAAACCGACGCCCATCTCGTGGGCGATAATGTGCGCAAGCGTGGTTTTACCTAAACCTGGCGGGCCGTAAAGAAGCACATGATCGAGCGCCTCTTCACGGTTTTTTGCCGCCTGGATAAATATTTTTAACTGCTCACGGATACTCGATTGTCCCGTGTAATCGTCTAAGGTTTGGGGGCGTATCGCCCGATCAATCACCTTTTCTTCAGGCAGTGAATCACCACTGACCATTAAACGATCCGATTCAATCATAGAGGTATCCTAATTTGGTTATTCAAATGAGTAGACGATTTCCGCGTACGCCTGATGATTATGAATCGATTCAAAGTTCTCAGATTCCACCGTAAACGACGCTAAATCTTCGCGCTCTTTTAAGATTAACACAAGATCGCGCACCAGATCTTCCACAAACTTCGGATTATCATAGGCGTGCTCGGTCACATATTTCTCATCTTCACGTTTAAGAAGTGGATAGAGTTTTGATGAGCCGATATCTTCCATCGCGTGGAGCATCTGATCGATCGAAAACGCGCCAATTGATGCGGCATCTTTAAAGCGAAGTTTAATCTTCAAATGCGAACGCTGTGAGTGGGCGCTAAAGCGCGAAATCTCTTTAGAGCATGGGCAAAGGCTTGTTACCGGCGCCATCAAGGTAAGCTCATAGAGATTACGGCGTTTATCCGCGCGGATTTCACACTCAAAATCCATAATGCTCGCGACATTTGTCACCGGCGAAATACGCTCATAAAAGAGAGGGAATGCCATATGACACTGCGCATTTTCTGCATCTAAACGCTCAATAAGTTGATCGAGCAGCTCATCAACGCGCGCAAGGGAAAATTCATCGGTAAAATTGTGCCACGTCTCAATAAAACGCGACATGTGGGTGCCTTTACGCTCCGCCTGTAGATTAACGGTGAGCTCTGCTTCCATCACGGTGTGATTTTTTACTGTATCGTTAACAAAAACAAGCGGCAATTTAAGCCCTTTAATGCCTACTTTAGTGATCTCAATATTGCGTAGATCTTGGTACGCCTGTACATCATTCATTCTTGCGAAAATCCTTTTTCACGCTCTAGTTTTTCAAAGGTTGATTGGGGGTCGATTTTAATACCGCACTGAGACGACGCACAAACATCATTCCCATCTCGTCGGCTAACTCTTTTTTCAATTGATTTTCACTCGCTGCGCGCCCTAACACATCGCTCTCAGCATGAGTGAAGGCCTTGCTCTTTTGGAAGACTTGATCCAAAACGATCTCATCGTTTCGATCCGTCACTTTGACATCGGCCACATAGGTTTGTGTATATTCACGGGTTTCACCACCGGCGTTACTCGCGAGCGTGCGTGAATGATAGCTCTCCTCGATCGAGACATATAGATCGGCATCTTCAGGCGTATCAACTACGCGAAGTGCTCGGCCTAAGCGAGTTTTAATCACATTGGCCATATTGGAACTATCGTTTAGATTGTTGTTGCTCGTCACATAGAGTGTTTGATACTCAGGCGGCAGTGCAATATTCCCGCGCAGATGAAAGCCACAGCCCACCAAAAAGGTCAGCAGTAGCGTAAGCAGTGAAAAGCGTTTTAACCACTGTATCATTATTTAAATCACCATTTGGTCGAAATCAAAATCAAGACTGTCCGACGGCTGTCCGAGCATGCGCCCACTTGCCAGAGGAATCGCATATTCCCACACCATCGCCATCGCCGATGGATTGTCTACCCCTTCTGCCATTAGCATTACGTTGCGGTTTTCAATATCGCTAAAAAGCGACACGATTTTCTCTTTCATACGGCGATCGGTTAAACGGCTCAAGCGCGATACAAAGTTCGATGCAAGGGTCACATAATCGACAAAGTTTAAGCCTTCTAAAATCTCATCAACAAAATCTTCGTTATCGCCACCATAGAGCACCCCTTTAATGCCACGCGCTTTCATATCACGGAGGAACGTTAATGCTTTTTCACGGTTTGTTGTGAGTAGATCCTTATTGATTCCAACCACAATCGATTTACCTTCAATGGCGCTAAAGACGCGATTGGCCATCTCTTTTTCATCCACAATGCGCGCCGTTAATAGGCAAAAGACCTCTTTCTCTTCATTACCGGGCTCGGCAATGCGTGCAAGTGCGGTATTTAAAATGAGTAGGTCAAGTTCGCCCCCTGCGGGGTTGCTTAAGCCGTAAAGATGCGCTTTGTTCCACGATAAAATATTGCCGTTTGCATCATAAATTTCATATTCAGCAAGATAGCGATCTTTCGCTTCGCCACTAAAGCCTGAAATCGGACTAAAAGCCACTTTAACGCGATTCTCTTTAAGTGCATCGCCAAGCACCGAGAAGACCCCGAGGTTATCGCCCTCTAAATCTTCCGTACTTTCGATCTCAACCACCGCGCCGGTTTGATCAATAAGCTCTGCCGGAATGATGCGCGAGTTACGTTCAATGGTACGAAGCGCATCAAAAATTTGATCTTCTTGAATCGCTAAACTGGTGTAGGTGTAATCACTCTCTGACTGAATCTCTTCACCGTTAAATTCGAGTACATGACTGCGCACTGTGTTGGAAATGGTATTGCCGATTCGGTCGATCGTGGTGATATCACAATCATTAATAACCATCAATAACGCGCCGGCACTGTAACGCACCATATTAAGATCGTGGAATTGACCTTTAATATTACTCATCACGCCTTGGAAATAGCTCTCAAAGGCTTCCACCCCTTTTTGCCCCCAAATGCGGAGATAGTCGGTCATGGTGACGCAAAGAAGCCAGTTGCCTGACCCTAAATCATTTTTAATCGATTTGATAAAATCAAGTTTCGTCGGAACGCGTACGCCCCCTGCAGTACCATTCTGTGCAGTTGTCGCTGGCGCTGATTGATCTTCATCCAATACTGGAATTGAGATCTCAAGACGCATCTCCCCTTCATAATTGACCATGCGGGCAATGTAATCATGGCTAAAGAGCGCACCTGTTTTCAGATTTTTAAATTCCCCTTTCTGTTCAACCGGTTTTTCTGAACGGCTCACCTTACGGTTCACTTTCTTAAACTCAGAGAGGTAATTGGGGCTAAATAGATCAAGCAGTAAAATACCCGAGAGTTTCTCAGCGTTTTCGATCCCAAAGAGATCTAAAAAGGCCTCATTGGCGTAAACAAAAAGTCCATCGGTGGAGTACGCGATGGCATTTTTAGTTTTACTTAAAAACTGTTCCGATTGTTCTCGAAGTTGTACTAATTCCCGTTTCGTTTCACGAAAATCAAGGCGCACTTTTCGAGTATGAAGGGAGTAAACCACATATTTATAGAGTGCATTGGGCGTTGCGAGCGTGGTGACAAAATCGGCGCCCTCTTCAAGCAAGAATTGGCCCGCTTCAAGCTCGCCTTTATTAACAATTGAGAAGATCGACACATTGGTAACATCAACTAGCGCACTCACCTCTTTCACCGAAGGAAGACCCTCGGCGTGTTTTAACAAGAGCAGATCACACCCTTGAGTCTGGATATGTTGATCAATATCAGAAAGTTGGCTAAAACTCGCGACATCGATTAAAAGATCACTATTTATGCCGTAGGTACGGATAATCTGCTTTAATCGGGTAATGGCTGCTTCGTCCGTATCGACGTAAATTAGTCTATATACTTTCTTTTCACTCATAATGGTTCACTAAAAATAATGGATAATTGAAGGGCGAGAACCTGGCAACCCTGTTGAGAATTACCCGTCACCGCCCACCAAAGATAGAAATTTTGAGATTATTATAGACCATAATTGGCACTCCATCACATATTTCTCTTGCGTCTAAAAATTAACCATTTGATTTTTGCATAGATTCCGTCCTCAAATACAATGACCATTTTTTCACCTAAAGAGTGTGATATCATAATTTGTTTTAATCATTTTATTTTATAGGATCGATAACGATCTCGCGTGATTTGTGTATGAGTAACCGTATTCCACCAAAGGCCTCTGATCATAAGCTCCTCGCCTTTGGAATTTTTTGTGCCAAATGGGTAGCGCTCCTGCCGATGCCCTTTCTGCTCTGGCTAGGTCGCCAAATTGGGCGCGCCTCCTATTATGTCGCGAAAAGCCGTCGGCGCATTGTTGAGCGCAATATTGAGCTCTGTTTCCCCGATCTTTCGAAAGATGAGCAAAAAGCCCTTGTGAAAGCCAATTTCCGCGCGATGGGCATGGGGATTTTTGAGGTAATTGTGGCGTGGTGGAAGCCGGATCGTCAAATTAAAAAACTCTTTGTCTACGAAGGCCTTGAGCATGTGGAAAAACTCCGCGAAAGTGGCCAAGGTGCGCTGCTGTTAACCGCTCACTTTTGCCCACTTGAGATTGGGGGACGAGGAGTGAGTCTCATGACACCGGTACGCGGCATGTATCGTCCGCATGAAAATGAATATTATGAACATGTGCAATATCAGATGCGTTTTGATCAATCAGGCCTTGAGCCCATCACCCGCGATGAGACGCGCCGGTTGATTAAACTCCTGCGTAAAGGGGATCTTATCTGGTATGCGCCCGACCAAAACTACGGCAATATTGATCACGTCTTTATCCCTTTTTTTGGGGTCAATACCCTCACTATTACCGCCACCTCAACGCTCACCCGTTTAGGAAAAGCGAGAGCCTTGCCCTATTTTTGCATTCGTAAAAATGGCAAATATCATGTGAAATTCTTAGCACCGCTCGAAAACTTCCCAACCGATGATTTAGAGGCCGATACCTTACGCCTCAATCAGATGTTTGAAGAGTGGATTATGGAAGCACCGGAGCAATATCTCTGGGCGCACCGACGTTTTAAATCTCGTCCTGAAGGCGAGAAAAGTCTCTACGACTAAGGGGTTTGCGATCGAATTGAAACGGAAGCGTTAACTCGCAACATTAAAATTTTGATCGCAATCCATAAAAATTTCTTTTTAGGTAAAAGATTGAAATCACACCAAACCACACCATTATGAGGACGTGGGCAAAAGAGGGAATTTCTGACTTTTATCTTAAATTAAACCTAAGGGAATGATAATATTAGGGGTCTTGCATACAGGGGCTCTGTCATCCCTACCCGTACAACTTATATATAAAGATAGGAACGAATAGTGACTAAACAATCAAGCTTTACTCGTGAAGAGTTAATCGAATGCGCACAAGGTAATCTTTTTGGCGAAGGCAACGCACAACTTCCCATGCCTCCGATGTTAATGTTCGATCGCATCACCTCAATCACCGAAGATGGTGGTAAATACAATAAAGGTTCGATCACTGCTGAATTTGATCTTAGCCCCGATCTTTGGTTCTTCCCATGCCATTTCGTTGGCGATAACGTCATGCCTGGCTGTCTTGGTTTAGACGCAATGTGGCAGCTCGTTGGCTTCTATTTAGGCTGGAAAGGCGGTCAAGGTCGTGGCCGTGCACTTGGTGCTGGGAAGGTGAAATTCTCTGGTCAAGTGCTCCCTACTGCCAAAAAAATAACCTATAGAATCCATATGAAACGTGTTATTTTAAGACAACTTACCATGGGAATCGCGGATGCGACTATGGAAGTTGATGGAAAAGAAATTTATGTTGGTGAAGACTTAAAAGTAGGTCTTTTCACATCAACAGAGAATTTTTAATAAATTTAGGAGTTAAACTATAATGAAACGTGTCGTTATCACAGGCCTTGGTATTGTATCAAGCATCGGTAACAACAAAGCGGAGGTACTAGAGTCTCTTAAAGAGGGGAAGTCTGGTATCAAGTTCTCTGAAGAGATGGCTGAGATGGGTTTTCGTTCCCAAGTTCACGGCGCACTCGACATTGACCTTCCGTCGTTGATTGACCGTAAAACCTACCGCTTTATGGCAGACGCTGCCGCATATGCTTACATTGCAATGCAACAAGCGATCGAAGATGCAGGATTACCTGAAGAGCTCGTTTCAAATGAGCGCACCGGAATTATCGTCGGCTCAGGCGGTGCATCTACGAAAAACCAAATCGATGCGATCGATACTCTACGCAAAAACGGCTCTACACGCCGTATTGGACCATACATGGTCACTCGTACCATGGGCTCAACGGTGTCAGCGTGTTTAGCGACACCTTTCAAAATTAAAGGCGTGAACTACTCAATCAGTTCCGCTTGCTCAACCTCAGCACACTGTATCGGAAATGCCGTTGAACAGATTCAACTCGGTAAACAAGATATCGTATTTGCCGGCGGCGGTGAAGAACTTCACCCTTACATGAGCGCAATGTTTGACGCGATGGGCGCACTCTCATCAAAATACAATGACAATCCTTCCGTTGCCTCACGTGCCTACGATAAAGATCGTGATGGCTTTGTGATCTCAGGCGGTGGCGGAATCGTGGTGGTTGAAGAACTTGAACACGCTCTTGCTCGCGGCGCAAAAATTTATGCAGAGATCACCGGTTACGGCGCAACTTCTGATGGATATGACATGGTTGCCCCAAGCGGTGAAGGCGCTGAACGCTGTATGCGTCAAGCGATTGCTACCGTTGATGGCGAAATCGATTACATCAACGCACACGGCACGTCAACCCCCGCTGGTGACTTACCGGAAGTTCGCGCGATCAATAAAGTATTCGGCGATAAATTCCCGAAACTGACCTCAACCAAATCACTTACCGGTCACGCACTTGGCGCAGCTGGAGTGAACGAAGTGATCTACTCACTTTTAATGATGGAAAACAACTTTATCGCAGCGAGCGCGCATATCGATGAGTTAGATCCTGAAGTGGCTGAGTATCCGATCGTACGTGAGCGCATCGATAATATCGAGCTCAACAACATCTTAAGCAACAGCTTTGGATTTGGTGGAACGAACGCGTGTGTTGTTCTCAGTAAATACAAAGGCTAAGCCAGAAACAATCTGGAATTAATCCTCGTTAATCAACGCCCCATTCATCATAAAGTGGGGCGTTTTTTTGTCCGCCCTTTTTAATTTATAGTATGATAGAGCCCTATTTTTCAACAACGATGTAAGCAACGTTCTATGCAAAGCAATACCCCAAAAGTTGGTTTTATCTCCCTTGGTTGCCCGAAAGCCCTTGTGGATTCTGAATATATTTTGACGCAACTTCGCACCGAAGGGTACGAGATTGTGCCCGATTATGAATCGGCGGACCTTGTGGTGGTTAACACCTGTGGATTTATCGATTCGGCCGTTCAAGAGAGTTTGGACGCGATCGGCGAAGCCCTCGATGAGAATGGTAAAGTGATCGTCACCGGTTGCCTTGGCGCCCGCTCAGAAGAGATTCTCGCAAAATATCCCAACGTTTTAGTCATCACCGGCGCGCACGCGTTCCAAGAAGTGATGCATGCGATTCACACCCATCTGCCCCGCCCGCATGATCCGTTTACCGATTTAGTGCCTGAAGGCGGGATTAAGCTCACCCCGCGTCACTACGCCTACCTTAAAATTTCAGAGGGCTGTAATCATTCCTGCACCTTCTGCATCATTCCAACGATGCGCGGAAAGCATCAATCTTACCCGATTGATCGTGTGTTAACGCAAGCAAAACAGCTCGTTCATGCCGGTGTAAAAGAGCTATTAGTGGTGGCGCAAGATACGAGTGCTTACGGCGTTGATACCAAATATGAGCTTGGATTTTGGGATGGTCGTCCGGTTAAATCAAACATTCAAGAGCTTTGCGAACAGCTTGCAACGCTCGGTGTTTGGGTGCGCCTCCATTATGTTTATCCCTATCCGCACGTAGACAGACTGATTCCACTGATGGCCGAAGGAAAAATCCTTCCCTATTTAGATGTGCCATTACAGCACGCCTCTCCGCGTATTTTAAAAGCGATGAAACGCCCCGCCAATAGCGAAAATATGCTCGAACGCATTAAAAAATGGCGCGAAATTTGCCCAGAGATTGTGATTCGTTCCACCTTTATCGTCGGTTTCCCGGGCGAAACGGAAGAGGAATTTGAAGAACTTCTCGATTTCCTCCGTGAAGCAAAACTCGATCGCGTCGGCGCCTTTAAATACTCACCGGTTACTGGCGCAAAAGCGAATGATATTGCTGAGCTCATCGATCCTGAGATCCAAGAAGAGCGCTTAGCTCGCTTTATGGAAGTGCAGGCAGAGATCTCGGAAGCGAAACTTGAAGCGCGCGTTGGCACCACTATTGAAGTGATCATTGATGAATATGACGCTGAAGGCGCGATTGGTCGTTCAAAAGCCGATGCTCCCGATATTGATGGCGTTGTATTTGTGGATAATGCGCCCGATAATCTTGAAGGCAAAATCGTCCTTGCCCGCATTGATGATTATTCATCACACGATCTGTTTGGTGAATTTGTTGGGATTAAAGAGTAACGTCCCTATTCCCCATAACAGACGTTTAATCGTCTAATCGTAAGGCAAAAAAAAAGAGAGCGAAGGAGGATTCCCCGCTCTCTTTTATTTTGACCACTTCGATCATTGTTTATCTTGTACAGCTATAACCACAAACCCATCATTCACGATGATAGGGATGATTGTGAATAATGCTCCACGCTCTAAAGAGCTGTTCGGCGATAATCACGCGCACCATCGGATGCGGCAGCGTTAATTTTGAGAGTGAGATACTTGTCTCAAACTCTTTTTTAATCTCCGGATCAAATCCTTCTGGCCCGCCAATTAAGATGGCGACATCGCGCCCCATCTGCATCCAATTTTCCAATCGCTGACTTAACTCCGGCGTTGAAACCGCTTTTCCGATGACATCAAGCCCAACGATATAGGCATTTTTCGGAATCGCTTTACGAATTCGATCAGCCTCTTCTTTGAGAATTTTCTTCGGATCGCTCTTTTTCTTTCGCGGCGAGGGAGCGACTTCGATCAATTTAAGTTCCACCTCTTGTTTTAGACGCGAGGCGTACTCGTCATAGCCCGTTTTTACCCACGCCGGCATATTTTGACCGACGGCAATGAGATAGATGACCATTACACCATGAAGAGTTTTTCAAGTTGATAAAAATCGCGCTTCTCTTCACTCATCACATGAAGCACGAGATCGCCAAAGTCGATTAAAATCCAGTCTGCTCCACGTTGCTGACCTTCGATTCCGATCGGTTTATAGCCCTCTTTGAGCATTGCCTCTTCGGCTTTACGAATCATCGATGCAATGTGCGCGCCTGATGTTCCTGATACCACTAACACCCAATCGGCATAACTCACAATATCTTTAACATCATACGCTTTCGGGTTGATCGCTTTCATCTCATCGAGCGCATTTAAGAGTGCATCTTTAATATTTTCGTCCATATAGTGTCCTTATCTAAATAACTCCGCCTATTGTAGTGAATTTAATCGCATTGAACAAATGGAGTTTTCCCTTCATAATATTGTCAGAGAATTTATCGATTCATCGTTATAAAAAGGATTAATTGAATATGAGTCATTTTGATAATTTATACGCAGAAGCCCAAAAATACATTCCCGGCGGTGTGAACTCTCCCGTTCGCGCGTTTAAACAGGTGGGTGGCGCGCCGATCTTCTTCAAAAAAGGAGAAGGTCCTTACATTTACGATGAAGAAGGTAAAAAGTATATCGATTACGTCGGTTCATGGGGTCCGATGATCGTTGGGCATGCCCATCCTGAGGTGATCGATGCGGTGATTGAAACGGCGAAAAACGGCCTCTCATTTGGCGCGCCAACCGTATTTGAAACCGAGCTTGCAAAGCGCGTGATTGAAATCATCCCTTCGATGGATTCCGTGCGCATGGTAAGTTCTGGAACGGAAGCGACCATGAGTGCGATTCGTCTTGCTCGCGGATACACCAGACGCGATAAAATCATCAAATTTGAAGGGTGCTATCACGGCCACTCAGACTCGTTACTCGTTAAAGCGGGCTCGGGTCTTCTAACCTTTGCCGAACCCTCATCACCGGGCGTTCCTGCCGATCTCACTCAGCACACGCTCGTTTTAGAATATAACAACATTGACGATCTCAACGCCGCCTTTGAAAAATATGGCGATACCATTGCCTGCGTTATTGTTGAGCCCGTTGCCGGAAATATGAACTGTATTCCGCCGGTAAAAGGCTTTTTGGAAGCGATTCGTCAAAACTGTACCGATCATGGCGCGGTCTTTATTATGGACGAAGTGATGACCGGTTTCCGCGTGCACAAACACTCAGCACAAGGCTTATATAATATTACCCCCGATCTTTCCACCTTCGGAAAAGTGATCGGTGGCGGAATGCCTGTTGGCGCATTTGGCGGAAAACAGGAGATTATGGATCACCTCTCACCAAACGGTGCCGTCTATCAAGCTGGTACCTTATCCGGAAACCCCGTTGCGATGGCAGCCGGTTTAAAAACCTTAGAACTTGTGTCAAAAGAAGGGTTTTACGATGAGCTTAAAGCGAAAACCGATTACCTCATCGAAGGCATCAACAAGGTCTTTGAAAAACATGGCAAAACCATCTCAACCAATCACGTTTGCGGAATGTTTGGACTCTTCTTTACCGACCGTAAAGTAGAAAGCTACAAAGACGCGATGAGCTCCGATATCGAGTTTTTCAAAAAATTCTACCACGGCATGTTAAATGAAGGCATCTACCTTGCGCCAAGTGCGTTTGAAGCGGGATTTGTCTCAAATGCGCACAGCTATGATGATCTTGATGCAACTATTAACGCGATGGATCGCGTACTTGCATCGATCTAACGATAAACATTAGGAGATTTAAATGATGAAACAGACGCCTTGGATCGCCCCTTCCATTCTCTCAGCGGACTTTGCTCGCCTTGGAGAGGAAGTGGATGCGGTGCTCAATGCTGGCGCAGACATTATCCATTTTGACGTAATGGATAATCACTATGTGGAAAACTTAACCTTCGGCCCGACGATCTGTAAAGCGCTACGCAATTATGGCGTGACGGCTCCGATCGATGTGCACTTGATGGTCTCTCCCGTTGATCGCATGATTGAAGCCTTTGCCAAAGCGGGCGCGACCTATATCACCTTCCACCCTGAGGCAAGTCTTCACGTCGATCGCTCGCTTCAGTTGATCAAATCACTCGGCTGTAAAGCGGGGTTAGTCCTCAATCCAGCCACACCAATTCATGTCTTAGATCATGTTTGGGATTACTTAGATATGGTACTAGTAATGAGTGTTAATCCTGGCTTTGGCGGACAGAAGTTTATCCCCTCAGCACTTGATAAACTCAAGACATTACGCACGATGATTGATCAACAAGATCGCGAGATTCGTCTCGAGATTGACGGCGGGGTAAACCTCGATAATATTGCTGAAATTTCAGCCGCGGGAGCCGATACCTTCGTCGCCGGCAGTGCTATCTTCGGAAGTGAGCTTACATATCAAGATGTTATCGGACAGATGAAAAATAATGTAAAATCTTAGTAAAGAAGTGCTAATATTTATGTTGTTTAAAATTAAGCCATCACTCCTATTGAGTGGTGGTTTTTTAAGTCAATAATATCTGCGCCGCCGATAATAAGCATACGATCAATTTTTTGTGACTTTGTCTCCTACGCGCAATATTTAAATGATAACATATTGTCTTAATTGCATTATTTAGCTTACAAAAGGTTTTCTATTTATGAATTTAGCGGATTTACTTGCCTTCGTGGTCAAGCATAACGGTTCGGACCTTCACTTATCTGCAGGCCTGCCTCCGATTGTGCGGATCGATGGGGATATTACTCGTATTAACCTACCGGCGCTTAGCCACGATCAAGTTTATGACCAAGTCTATGGCGTCATGAACGACTCGCAACGTAAAACGTTCGATGCCAACATGGAAGTCGACTTCTCGATTGAAATTCCTGGAATTGCTCGTTTCCGTGTTAACGCATTCCAACAAAGCCGTGGTATGGGTGCGGT
The DNA here is from genome assembly GCA_945619025.1 of uncultured Ignatzschineria sp. Lineage (GTDB taxonomy): Bacteria > Pseudomonadota > Gammaproteobacteria > Cardiobacteriales > Wohlfahrtiimonadaceae > CALZBJ01. Next base: position 243,036 of record CALZBJ010000001.1, read on the forward strand.
ATTTAGAACGATCCCAACGGACATTATGACTATGGATGAGCTCGGCATGCCGGCGATCTTCCGTCAAATGATCTCGGTGCCTCGCGGATTAATCTTGGTAACAGGACCAACCGGTTCGGGTAAATCAACGACGCTTGCTGCGATGATTGACTACCTCAACCGTAACAATCCTTACCATATCTTAACCGTTGAAGACCCGATCGAGTTCGTTCACCCGCCTCGTAAAGCCCTTATTAACCAAAGGGAAGTTCATAGAGATACGTTAAGCTTTGAAAACGCGCTCCGCTCCGCACTTCGTGAAGACCCGGACGTTATCTTAGTTGGGGAGCTTCGTGACTTAGAGACCATTCAGCTTGCGCTAACCGCTGCCGAAACCGGTCACTTAGTGTTCGGAACCCTGCATACCACTTCAGCTGCAAAAACCATCGACCGTATTATCGACGTATTCCCGGAAGGGGAGAAATCACTCGTTCGTTCGATGCTCTCAGAATCGCTTCAAGCGGTTGTTTCTCAGACCCTTCTCAAGAAAATTGGGGGCGGACGAGTGGCCGCTTGGGAGATCATGGTGGGAACGAATGCGATCCGTAACTTAATCCGTGAAGATAAGATTGCACAGATGTATTCAACGATCCAAACCGGACAATCATTCGGGATGCAGACCCTTGACCAACATCTTGAACAGCTTGTAAAAGCAGGTCTTATCACAGCAGAAACCGCGGCAAGTAAAGCGAAAAACCCAAGTCTCTTTGCAACGGGGAAATAACCCACGAGATTTAATTTGTATTAAGCTCTATTTTCAATTACAATAATGACGTTTAGTTCGTTCGTAATTTTTGTGATAAAAATTATCATTAGTTAAGGTTAGTGAATCATCATGAGTAAAGTATGCCAAGTAACTGGGAAAAAGCCCGCAGTCGGCAATCACGTATCCCACGCAAATAACAAAACGCGTCGTCGTTTTCTTCCCAACTTACAGACTCATCGTCTTTGGGTTGCGAGCGAGAACCGTTTTGTATCATTACGTGTATCTCCAGCAGGTCTTCGCACAATCGATAAAAAAGGCATTGATGCGGTTTTAGCTGAACTTCGCGCGAAAGGCGAAAAAATCTAAGGAGTAGACCATGAGAGAAAAAATTAAATTAGTATCATCAGCAGGTACCGGTCATTTCTACACAACGACCAAAAACAAACGTACTATGACTGAGAAATTAGAACTTAAAAAATACGATCCTACGATCCGTAAACACGTTCTTTACACTGAAGCGCGCTTAAAATAATCGCAAATTTAGTGATCAATAGTGAGAAAACTAGCTTTTATAGCTAGTTTTTTTTGGCCTAAAATAATCTGAATTCCCCCACCGCCCCCTCTTAAATGATATACTTTTAAGATTAATTTTAAGAGTACATTTCGTTTATCTTTAGATTTGGAATATCAAATGGAACAGACCTATCAACCCCAAAATATTGAGAAAAAGTGGTATCAATATTGGGAAGAGAAAAATCTCTTTAAACCCACCAATGACGAGAATGCGCCGAATTACTGTATCGTAATTCCACCACCGAATATTACCGGTAGCCTCCATATGGGCCACGCATTCCAAGATACTATTATGGACCTTTTAACGCGCTATCATCGTATGCAAGGCTACAACACGCTTTGGCAACCGGGAACGGACCATGCGGGCATTGCAACGCAGATGGTGGTCGAGCGTCAACTCAATGCAGAAGGGAAAACGCGCCACGATCTTGGCCGTGATGCCTTTGTTGATCGAATTTGGGAATGGAAGGAGAAATCCGGCGGAAACATCACCAAACAGTTACGCCGTATGGGCGCAAGCCCCGACTGGACGCGCGAACGCTTTACCATGGATGAAGGTCTATCGGCGGCGGTGCATAAAGTCTTTATTGAGCTCTATGCAGAGGGCTTAATCTATCGCGGTAAGCGTCTTGTTAACTGGGACCCTGTTCTTAAAACCGCTGTGTCGGACATTGAAGTGGAATCCAACGAAGAGCAAGGCTCAATGTGGCATCTACGCTATCCGATCGCTGGCACTGATGAGCATATGATCGTAGCGACCACACGTCCTGAAACCATGCTCGGGGATACTGCCGTTGCCGTTCATCCTGAAGATGAGCGCTACGCAAGCTTTATCGGAAAAATGATTGATCTTCCTTTCTGCGATCGTCAAATTCCAATTATTGCCGATGAATATGTCGATCCTGAATTTGGTACCGGTTGCGTTAAGATCACCCCTGCGCACGACTTTAATGACTATGAGATGGGCGTTCGCCACAATCTCCCACTCATTAACATCTTTACCGATGATGCAAAAATTAACGATGAGATGCCGGAAGCCTATCGCGGACTTGATCGGTTTGATGCGCGTAAACAACTCGTCAATGACTTTAAAGAAGCCGGCCTTTTAGAGAAAATTGAGCCACATACGCTGATGATTCCGCGCTGTGATCGTACCAATCAAATTATCGAACCTTACCTCACTGACCAATGGTTTGTGGATGCGAAAACGCTCGCTAAACCGGCGATCGATGCGGTTAAAAATGGCGACATCAAATTCATTCCTCAAAACTGGGAAAATACCTACTTTGAGTGGATGAACAACATTCAAGATTGGTGTATTTCGCGTCAGCTCTGGTGGGGTCACCGAATTCCTGCGTGGTTTGACGAGGAAGGCAACATCTATGTAGGCAAATCAGAAGCCGATGTTCGCGCAAAATATGATTTAGGCGATATCGCACTTAAACAAGATGACGACGTATTAGACACTTGGTTCTCATCGGCGCTCTGGCCTTTTTCAACTTTAGGCTGGCCCGATAAAACCCCTGAACTTGAGAAATATTATCCCACCTCTGTCCTTGTGACCGGATTTGATATTATCTTCTTCTGGGTGGCGCGCATGATTATGTTCGGCCTCCACTTTATGAAGGAGATTCCGTTCAAAGAGGTCTATTTCCACGGACTCGTTCGCGACCAAGAAGGTCAAAAAATGAGTAAGTCTCGCGGAAACGTGCTCGACCCGATTGATCTTATCGACGGAATCGATCTTGAATCGCTCGTGCAAAAGCGCACCACCGGCCTCATGCAACCGCAAATGGCGCCTCGCATTGAAGAAGAGACCCGTCGCCACTTCCCCGATGGCATTAAAGCGTTCGGAACCGATGCGCTCCGCTTTACCTTTACCTCGCTTGCAACTAACGGACGTGATATCAACTTTGATACCGGCCGCGTTGAAGGCTATTCAAATTTCTGTAACAAGATCTGGAATGCCTCACGCTTTGTCTTTATGAATGCCGAAGGAAAAGCGATCAAACACGATGAGAGTAAATTGTCGCACATCGACAAATGGATTCTCTCACGCCTTGATACCACGCTCAGCGAAGTGAAACGCTACATCGAATCCTATCGCTTTGATTTGGCCTCTCAAGAGATCTACGACTTTACTTGGCACGCCTTCTGTGACTGGTATTTAGAGCTCACCAAACCAATTTTAAATGGTGATTTCAGTGAAGATGAGAAAGCGGCAACGCGCCACAATCTCCTCTTTGTGCTCGATGCCATCTTAAAAGTGATGCATCCCTTTATGCCGTACATCACCGAAGAGATTTGGCAAAAACTGGTGGTAATTGCACCGCAATTTAAAACCACAGAGAGCATCTCGATCGCCCCATTCCCAAGCGTTAACGCAAAAGATGAAGCGCTTGAGAAAGAAGTGGATTGGCTCCAAGAAGTTCTGCTTGCCGTACGCCGTATCCGCGGTGAGATGAATATTGCGCCAAGCCGTCCGCTCGATGTTCTTTTTGAAAATGCGAGCGCTGACGACCTTAAACGCATCGAGAGCAATCTCCTCTTTATTAAACGCATGGGACGCATTGAGTCGCTCACCGCGTGTGAAGGGAATGCGCCTGAATCTGCGGTTGCTGTTGTCGGTCGTATGCGTCTTTTAATTCCGCTTACGGACTTAATCGATAAAGACCAAGAACTCAAACGTCTTGAGCGTGAGATCGCTAAAATTGAGCCACAAATTAAAGGTCTTCAAGGCAAACTTGGGAATCCTGGATTCTTAAATAATGCCCCTGAAGCGGTTGTGGCCGGTGAAAAAGCGAAACTTGAAGATTTCGAAAATAAACTCGCTGAACTTAAACAGCAGTTTGAGAAAATTAAAGCGCTTTAATCAACACGTATAACTGATTAAATAAACGTAAAACTAAAAAGGCATCGAGCGATTATCCCATTCGATGCCTTTTTCTTTACCGCTTTTTAAGCGCCAATTCATAAAGATCATCACGGCGATTCGGTAACGTCATCACTTGATTGCGCACGCTCTCAAGATACGCAAAATCGATCTCCGCCAGAATCACACCGGGCTTGTCCGGCGCTTTAGCAATCACATTTCCCCACGGATCCACCACAAGCGATTTCCCATAGGCGGTAAATGCCGGCTTCACCCCACATTGCGCGGGCGCAACCACATAACAGCCATTCTCAATCGCGCGCGCACGAAGCAACGCCTCCCAGTGATCTTTACCCGTATTTAAGACAAAGTTCGCCGGCACAAATAAAATCTCTGCCCCTTGCAGCGCCATTAACCGAAAGAGCTCACCAAAACGAAGGTCATAACAGATCGAAAATCCTAAATGCCCAACCGCGCCCGTATCAACGGTAACAATCTCATTGCCCACCGAAATCTGATCCGATTCACGGTAACTTGGCCCCTCTTTTAGCTCCACATCAAAGGGATGAATCTTGCGGTACACGCTCACAAGTGCCCCATCAGGATTAATCAGCATCGTACTATTAAAAGGTTTAGCGGGATCTTTGGGATTAATCTCATAGATACTTCCCCCATGAATCCAGAGCTGATGTTTTTTGGCAAGTGCCGAAAGATGTTTAAAGGTCACCCCTGTCGCAAGTTCTTCCGCTTCATCACGAAACCCGCGCCCAATAAAATTTGCCATCTCCGGCAGTGCAACCAGTGATGCGCCCTTCTCTTTAGCCTCACCGACAAATCCTGCAATCACCGCTAAATTTTTCGCTTTATCATTCTGCGTATCGAGCTGAATCACCCCAATCGTTATATTATTTTTCATCACTCCTCCCTTTTATTCACCCATAAAAAAAGACACCCTCTTAAGATGTCTTTTTTTGCAATAAACTGCAATCTTTTAACGCTAAAAACCTGCTTATGTCGGACTCAATTGCGCACTCACTAGTGTAATAATCTCATCGGCAATCGTCTCTTTTGAGGCCTTTTTAAGGGGGTATTCGGTATCATTACGATCAAGAATAATCATCTCGTTACTATCTTGCCCGAAAACTTTACCGCCGGAGACATCATTAATGCAGATCATATCAAGGTTTTTACGCGCGCGTTTCTCTTTTCCGTGCTGGAGTACATCATTGGTTTCAGCGGCAAACCCAACACAGAAAGGGCGTTTATTTTGGGGAAGACTCGAAACGCTCGCTAAAATATCAGGATTCTTTGTAAGTACGAGCGTCATAGTATCGCTATCATCAGTCTTTTTAAGTTTTTGCGCAGCGGGATGGGCAACGCGATAATCCGCAACGGCAGCGGCGGCAATAAAGATTCCATCAGCATCAACACTTTTAAGTGAGGCAGCTAGCAGTTCTGCAGCCGTTTTAATTGAGATAAACTCAACGCCCGAAGGCGCCGTTAACGCAACAGGCCCTGAAATTAATGTCACCTCAGCACCGGCTTTTTTCGCACTTTCCGCGAGCGCATAGCCCATTTTCCCACTGGAATAATTGCTGATGTAACGTACAGGATCGATCTCTTCAACGGTAGGCCCTGCGGTAATCACAACGCGCTTACCCGCCAAAAGAGTCGCTCGTGCTTGCGCTTTTTTACCGTAATGACCCATCAGATAATCTCGAATTTCGAGCGGTTCAGGCATGCGCCCTTTTCCTACTTCACCACAGGCTTGCGAGCCACTGCCGGGCTCCATAATATCAAGGCCACGCTCACGCAAAAGCGCTAAATTATCTTGAATCGCCGGATTATCCCACATGAGCCGATTCATTCCCGGAGCGATCACAATCGGGCATGGCGCCGCTAAACAGATCGCGCCCAATAGATCATTGGCAAGCCCGCAGGCGAGTTTAGAAATCGTATTGGCACTTGCTGGTGCAATCACAATTAGATCCGCCCAGCGGGATAATTCAATGTGCCCCATCCCCGCCTCATGAGCAGGATCGAGAAGATCATAGACCACTGGATTTCCCGATACCGCCTGCAGTGTGAGTGGCGAAATAAATGCACGCGCACCATCGGTCATCACCACGCGCACCTCGCAATTTTGCTCTTTTAAACGGCGCACTAAATCGGGGGTTTTATAGGCGGCAATGCTACCGGCAACACCAACAACAATCTTCATTTTCACTCCTTTTTAGAGGGGCAATCTTTTCTGTTTTCTAGCTTTGTTTCTATTTCTGTTTTTTATTGGATCAATCCAACGAGATCGCAACAATTCGGTCGGCAACTACATCGGCACAATATCGAACTGCTCGACGCTGTAGAGCTCTTCCGGTTGCAGACGAATATTGGTATCGATAATATTTTGCAATTCCGCAACACTATGAGCTTCTTCATCGAGAAGTCTCTCGACGACTTGCGTTGATGCTAATACTAAAAATTCTTTCACATTCGGATACTGACGCGACTCGCGTAATAGCTCGCGAAACACCTCTAAACAGACCGTTTCACTCGTTTTTACGTAACCTTTTCCTTGGCATTTCGGGCACGGCTCACAGAGAACATGCTCAAGGCTTTCTCGGGTGCGTTTCCGCGTCATCTGCACAAGTCCTAGGCTCGTCACTTCACTAATTGTGGTGCGCGCGTAATCTTGCGAGAGATAAAAGGCAAGCTCATCAAGAACGCCCTGTTTATGCGCCTCACTCTGCATATCGATAAAGTCGATGATAATAATGCCGCCGAGATTGCGTAATCGCACTTGGCGAGCAAGGGCTTGCGCCGCCTCTAAATTAGTCTTAAAAATGGTCTCTTCGAGATTGCGATAGCCGACAAATGCACCGGTATTCACGTCGATCGTCGTCATCGCTTCGGTCTGTTCAATCATCAGATATCCGCCCGATTTCAGGGGAACGCGTTTTTCAAGCGCGCGTTCAATCTCTTCTTCAATATTGAAAAGATCAAAGATCGGACGAGAGCCTTGGTAGACCTCAATCCGTTCGGTTAATTCAGGTAAAAAACTCTGAGTAAACTCGATCATATTCTCATAAGCTTCATGAGAGTCGATGCGAACGCGCTTAATATCTTTACTGATATAGTCACGCAAAATGCGCATCTCAAGCGGGAAATTCCCATAAATAATCTCACCGACTTTCGCCTTTTTCATGCGGCCGGTGATATTTCCCCAAAGACGGCTTAGAAACTGCATATCAGCACGCAGCACCCAAGGATCAACGCCCTCCGCTGCCGTTCGCGCAATATAGGCTCCGCCAATCTCTTCTTGGAAAAACTGGAGCGAGGTTTTAAGACGATCGCGCTCCTCTTCGTCATCAATTCGAATGGAAACGCCGATAATATCGGAATCCGCAAGATGGACTAAATAGCATGAAGGAATCGAAATTTGCGTCGTAATTCGCGCCCCTTTCGTCCCGAGCGGATCTTTAATCACCTGTACGATAAGCTCTTGCCCTTGACGGACGAGCTGGCTAATATCGATCGGTTTTTTAGGCTCCTGCGAACCGCCAAGCTCGTGCTCAAGCGTCTCTTTATCATCCGTTAGATCAAAGCGTTTTTGAATGTCGCTTACATGCAAAAAGGCAGCGCGTTCAAGGCCGATATCGACAAACGCCGCCTCCATGCCAGGCAAAACGCGAACAACGACCCCTTTATAAATATTGCCCACTAGACCACGCTTCTCTTCGCGTTCGATCAATATCTCTTGAAGGGTTCCGTCGGTAATTACCGCTGCACGCGTCTCTTTAGGCGTAATATTAATGAGGATTTCGTTGTTCATAATCACTTATTTTGCTCTTTTTTCTAACATTTCAACTGCAGGCAATACTTTTCCTTCCAATAACTCAAGGAATGCACCGCCCGCCGTTGAGATATAGGAGATATTCTCCGTCAATCCAAAGGTTTCAACCGCCGCAACCGTATCGCCACCGCCAGCAATGGAAAACGCATCACTTTTTGCAATCGCTTCACCCAATACTTTGGTACCGTTGGCAAATTGTGGGAATTCAAACACGCCTACAGGACCGTTCCAAACGATGGTTTTCGCATCTAACATAATTTTTGCGTAAAGCTCTGCGGTTTTTGGGCCGATATCGAGAATCATCTCATCATCCGCGACATCGTCAGCTGCTTTCTCAATCGCTTCTGCATCTTTTGAAAATGCTTTTCCTACCACCACATCGATCGGAAGGGGGATCTCTTTACCTTGCGCCTCTGCTTTCGCAAAGAGGGCTTTCGCATCCTCCACTAAATCCATCTCAACCAAGCTATTGCCAACGCTATAGCCTTTCGCCGCGAGAAGCGTATTGGTAATTCCGCCGCCTGGAATAAGCGCGTCAACTTTATCTAAAAGATGATTTAATACGGTAAGTTTTGTCGAGACTTTCGCGCCGCCTACGATCGCAACCATTGGCGATTTCGGTGCGTGAAGCGCTTGTCCAAGCGCCGTTAATTCATCGGCTAAAAGAAGGCCTGCCGCCACTTCGTCGGCGTAAAGACCGACACCATAAGTCGATGCTGCTTTACGGTGCGCCGTTGCAAATGCGTCCATCACATAGACATCACACAGCGCGGCCATTTTTTTAGAAAGCGCCTCATCACAGGCTTTTTCGCCCGCTAAGAAACGGCAATTTTCTAATAATTTAACCTCGCCGGCCTTAACCTCAACGCCGTCGATCCACTCTTTAACTAACGGTACGTCAAAACCAAGTGCATTTGAAAGCCATGCAGCCACCGGCGCAAGTGAAAACTCATCACTATACTCCCCTTCCGTTGGGCGACCTAAATGACTCATCACAAGGACACCCGCGCCCATTTCAAGCGCTTTTTTGATGGTCGGAAGCGATGCAACTAAGCGTGCATCTGAGGTAATCGCGCCATTTTCAAGCGGAACGTTTAAATCTTCACGGATCAGAACGCGCTTGCCATTTAAGTCTAACGCGGTTAATTCATTAAATTTCATCTAGTTTTCCTTCTGGTTACATTACTTTTGACGAGCTAAAAAACGTTCAGCATCCAATGCTGCCATACATCCCGTTCCTGCGGAGGTGATCGCTTGACGGTAATTGGAATCCATCACATCGCCACATGCGAAAACGCCGGCTAAATTGGTTGCGGTTGCATTGCCATTAATGCCCGATTGCACCACGATATAGCCATCGCGCATCTCTAAAGCATCGGTGAAAAGATCGGTATTGGGCGCATGGCCGATCGCAATAAAGACCCCTTCAAGATCGAGCTTTTTGATTGATTCATCATTCACATTACGAATATTGATCCCCGTAACAACGCTCTCATCGCCTAACACCTCATCAAGCACTGAGTCAAGGTGAAGTTCAATTTTACCTTCATTAACACGATCCATCAGTTGATCGATCATAATTTTTTCCGCGCGGAATGTATCACGGCGGTGGATTAAATGCACTTTTGAAGCAATATTACTGAGATAGAGCGCTTCTTCTACAGCGGTATTACCGCCGCCTACCACCGCGACTTCTTGATCGCGATAGAAGAATCCATCACAAGTTGCGCAAGCAGAAACGCCTTTTCCCATATATTTTTCTTCAGAAGGAAGGCCCAAATATTTTGCTGAAGCACCCGTTGCGATAATAAGCGCATCACAGGTGTAAGAACCGTAATCACCCACAAGGGTAAAGGGACGTTTTGAAAGATCAACACTTGAGATCTGATCCATCACCATTTCAGTGCCAAAACGCTCGGCATGAGCCTGCATATTTCCCATTAATTCTGGGCCTTGAAGCCCTTCTTTTCCACCGGGCCAGTTATCAATATGGGTAGTGGTAGTGAGTTGCCCGCCCATCTGCATACCGGTAATTAAGAGCGGATTAAGGTTCGCACGCGCCGCATAAAGTGCCGCAGTGTAACCCGCAGGTCCCGAACCAATAATAATAAGAGGAGCATGACGTTGAGTACTCATAATCGTTTATTCTTCCTGAAATTTTACAAAAAGTGAAACCATTATTATACAATAAAAAAGCCTGCGAATCGCAGGCTTTCAAAAACTTTCAGGACTTCAGAAAAAGCCCAATTATAATAGAGGTTTAATCGCTTCTGATGCTCGTTTGATATCAAGGAAGATCAGACCTAAACGTGCATTTGATTTAGCCAATACAGAGAGTACTGCATCTGGGCCAGCCGAGGTCAAAATCACATATCCTTGCGATCCTTTTACCAATACCTGCTCGAGTTCACCACGAACGAGTTCTTCAGATGTGCGGATACCAAGTGAGAGCATCGCAGCACTCATCGCTGCTACGTGGTCCTCATCCACATTCGATGGTAAAAGTGAACTAATAATTAAACCATCCGTTGACAGAATAGCCGATGCTTCCACATCCGCTGATGTTCCGTTCAATTCACTTAAAATTGATGTTAATACTTCTTCGCGCATACAAACCTCATATTAATTTATGTAAATTTTACCCTCAAAAATTATTATACTACAGAATTGCCATAACGGTAGGTTAAAAGCCAAACGATGTCTCTAAATGTCCGTTGATTTAAAAAGGGAGTATCCCCGATCGTGAGCGTAAATACTACGCCCGACACATCTAACATAACAAACCCAAGTTTACTAATTCCTTGGTTATTAACCACGGCCGTTGCAGCATACTCCTTATTTAACGATTGCGATAAGAAGTTTTTGTACGTTGAAAAAATCGTACTAAACTCACTACTCACGACCGCTAACTGTTCAATATCTTCAGGAGCAAATCCTGTACTACTAATTTGAAAACCGTTACTGTCGATTAAAAGTGTCTTCCCTGAACTTGAGAGTAGACGTAAAAGAGTGGGTAATTCTTTATGAATATTGATATCAGGAACTCCAACCGGCTCATTCTCTGCTTGCACAAAGTGGCGCACTTGAAGCTGATATAGAACCGCTTCTGCGAGCTTTTCATCTTCGAGCTCGGTAAGTTCTAACAACGATTCTTGAGTTAATTTAGGACTCACTTTCATATTCAGAAGTTTCATTAAGACCTCTTTGGTCTTACTCTCTTCTGTTGTACTTGTTGCAAACAGTGCGCCTCGCGGGGTCACCGTTAAATATTGAGCTTCCTTTTTTTCCATATCTTACTTAACCCGTAATACGATCTCTTCAACCAGTCTTGCCACCTCTGCACGACTCCGAGGATCCACACAACGTGTTAAATCCTGCCCACCATAGCGATTATTCAGCGCCACGCGATACTGTTCTGCGACCGCTGGATCGGCTAAATCGACGTGGGTAAATCCTACCATAAATGGCATACGTTCGATAAAGCGTGTATATTCGCCAACAATTTTGTAGAGATGCTCTTCTGATGTGACGGTTGAAAGATCTACAAGAATAATAACCCCAAGGCATCCTTCGGAAAGGATATCGAGCATAAACTCAAATCGCCCTTGCCCTGGCGCTCCATAGATATGAAGCTTTTTTTCACTACCAAACGGGAGCGTACCATAATCCATCGCTACCGTTGTTTCATGTTTAATATTTTTAACATCGTCTGTAGGCTTTACCTCTGTGGTTAACACATTATCGCCACATAATGTTTTAACAGCCTCTGTTTTTCCCGAGGCTACCGGTCCGACAAATAAAATCTTATATTGCTTCATCTACCCAATCCTACAATCTACAATTGTTTTAATTCTTCTAATAACATATTCAGGTCATCTTGCTTATTTTGCTCACGCGCAGCTTCTTCTTCAAGCTCAGCGGTGCGATCACGCTCTTTAAAAAGCCCTAAGATCGCCGCAACCACATAAAATGAGAAGATATATCGTTGCGGAAGTAGCAACTGCCCTACAAGTTCTTTTAAGGTCGCTGGCGCATCTGCCCACGCCTCTTTCACTCGATTAATCTCGGGAAGTTTCAGTTGCGTAAAGATCTTATGTTCAGGCTGCATTAGCTGATACGGCTCATCAACGCTCGTCCCTTCAGGAAGGCGACCACGAGATGACCAAAGCGCTAATACGGCGATCAAATAATCAAGATTGGAATAATAGACCACATCATATTTTTGGACATATTCCGCTTGTGCCTGAGATGTTTCTAAGATGTCAATTTCAGGGGCATCACGCAGAGGCATCAATGAAATTGCATATAAACTCGTTTCCGGAAGACTGGTGTAAACGGACTGATCTTTTGGATGGATCAGCATATAGTCGTTATCGACTGTTAGCACCACAGGGCGCATCGCTTCAAGCGCAATCGATTTTGCTTCCGCAACGTAATGACCTAAATAATCGGTCACATTAAAAAATGTTTGGAGCGGGAGATGATCAAGGCTCACATCTTGTGATTGACCACAGATTTTCTTACTATCTGCCGCTTGTTTGTATTCAAATGGATAGAGGCGAACGCCGTAAAGTGCCGCACCTGGCGCAAATTTGTCGCGCCCTTTCTCTTTTTCAGCATCGGCTTCTTCTTTCGCAGGACCTGTTTCTGCAGGGGTAAAACTGGCTGCCGCAACGTCTCTTTTAGCTTGCTCGGCTTTTTCTGCCGCTGCTTTCGCTTCAGCTTCTGCCTTACGAGCCGCTTCCGCTGCCGCTTTTGCCGCGCGTTCTGCTGCATCTCGTTCGGCCGCTTCTTTTTCAGCACGGGCTTTACCTGCTTCAATTGCCGCACGTTCCGCCGCTTCTTGCTCCGCTTTTGCTTTGGCTTCCGCTTCCGCTTTTAGGCGCGCTTCTTCCTCTGCTTTTTCACGGTCATTTCCCGCTTTATGAGCTTGCTGTAACGACGCTAAATATTGGTCGCTGTGAAATTTCGCAAAGGGGTTCCCTTGCGCTTTCGCTTCACCGGCGCCCATTTCATGATTGTCTAATTCTTTGGAAACATCTAATAATGTTTTAACAAGATCATCGCTTTTAAGCGGTTTTTGGATCACATGAGGATGTTCGTTATAACGACTCACCATCACTGTCATAATGACCGCATATTCCATCGATTCGTCACGAATATAACGAATCCCATCAACCGAGTCCCCATCAATTAAGAGAAGTGATGCGCTCTGATCGATAATAAATTTTTGCTGTTGGTGGCGTGACAGGACGAGTTTAATCCCCGCTTCTGTCCGCGAATCGACCCCTACTAACTTAACTCTCACTGCATTACTCATAACTATATCTCAGCCTTATGATGCATAGGGATTGTCAATGAAATTAAAATGACCTTGCACATCTTCAGTAAAGATACTCCATTGGTTATAGGGTAAAATGGTTGCCGAACTAAATTCTTCTTCTAAATTATCATAAAAGAGAAGCAACCAATCGTCACCTAACACATTAAGCGATTCTTTTAAAAAGTCGAGACGTTGGAGGTAATCTTTCGGTTTAGAGCAGATGTAATAATCTGTCAGCGCACCGGCGAGCGTCGATTCCGTACCACGCTCTATTTCAAAACGAATTCGAACGGCATGATCTCCCATCGAATCTGCTCGATTGAGGAGCGTATATATAAACGCTTGCCGACGGGCATTGTTTGACTCTGTATGTTTATCTTCCATTCAATATATTCCATCTATTTAAACGATAGATTACCCTACTATAGCCTCATGAATCAAACGTCTATTTATCCCCTTTGATACTGGTCAATAGCCCGCTCGATTCCGCTCTTATTCTGATGGCAAACCCATTTATGGCATGGGAGATGCAAGGGTCTGTTCGCTTTGCCACGTTCGATCTATCATAATCGTTTTTTTAGTTAAGCGGCTTATAATCCATCATTTTACTAATCTATATCATCTTCGTTGCACAATTATGATACTGGTGTAAATTGACTGTTTTTAACAGGATACAACGCTTACCATCTTATCGTAAATTAGGCGCATTTGCCGCTTTATTTTAATTCGATCAAAAAAAGGATGACCGTTTCTGGCCATCCCTTTTTATTCCCTCAAATCGGAGAGGTTTTTGGCACTAATTATTTTTAATTTTAAGCCAAATTTTCATCAGTTTTTTCTGCTCACGCTGCGTGTACGGTTGCTTCACGTTTAAGTTTGAGCGAATCTCTTCAGGCGGATAGAGATTTGGGTCGTTATAAAGATGCGGTTTCACAAAAGGAAACGCCGCTTCCACAGAGGTTGAATACTCAACGTAATCCGCGGCACGCGCATTCACTTTCGCATCGAGCAAGAAATCGATAAACGCATACGCTTCATCCACATTTTTCGCATCTTTTAAGATCGCAAATTGGTCAAACCAAAGAAGCGAACCCTCTTTCGGAATACGATACTCAATCTTAATGTCCGGATTAAACTCTTCTGCCCGCGCTTTGGCTAGATAGATATCTCCCGACCAACCAAGCGCTAGACAGGCATCTCCATTTGCAAGCGCATTAATATATTCCGATGAATGGAATTTTTTAATGTAAGGACGAATCTGCTTAAACGCCTCTTCCACTTTTGCAAGATCCTTATCATCCGTTGACTCGGGCGGAAGGCCTAAATAGCGCAATACAATCGGGAAAGTTTCACTGGGAGAATCCACCATATAGATCCCGCAGCTCGCTAATTTTTCCGCATATTTTGGATTAAACATCAGCTCGAGCGAGTCGGTCGGTGCATCGGGCACTAACGCCTTAATTTTATTCTCATCATAAGCGATGCCGGTCGTTCCCCACATATAGGGCACGGAATATTCATTCACCCCTTCGAGCTCTTCCAATTTATCGTGCACATAGGGCCAAATATTTTTGTAATTGGGGAGTTTTGCAGGATCGATCTTATGCAGACGATCCGCTTGGATCATATATTTCACCGTATATTCTGATGGAACAACGATGTCATAGCCTGAATTCCCGGTTAAGGTTTTAGCTAATAATACTTCGTTACTATCGAAGGTATCATAGATCACTTTGATGCCGGTTTGTGCAGTAAATTCATCGATCAATTCGGGATCGATATAATCGGTCCAGTTATAGACTCGAACTTCCTTTGCCGAAACTCCTGCCGTACCCACAAGAGCGGTCAAAAGTGCCGCGCTTAATAATTTCTTCATGATTATTTCCTCTCACGTGACAAAAAAACGACTAACTCCATTATAGAATTAATCGTTTTAAAAGCTTTATTCTTTTACGATTATCGCGATTGTGCGATAAATTTGGTCTAACTGCAACCTAAATATCGTGAAATACTTGGATTAGTCCGCTTTATACGCGTCGTGGCATGATTTACATGTGCCGCCGAGTTTACCAAGTTGTGGGCGTAAGGTTTTAAGATCCGCCGCTGCGTCAACCATTGCTGCTGCTTCGGTTTGGAACGCCGTCATTTTTTTATCGAAATCAGCACGATCTCTGTTGATCGCAGTTTTTACATTGCTGCTCTCATAAGTGCCGTCGATGAAGGTTTCTGATGAAGCGATCGCCATCATATTTAAGCGCTCTGCCGCAAGTTTCGCTTTATCTGCGTCAAATGCGATATCGCCTTTTGCCATACCTGAAAGAACGCCCATTTGGCCGCTAACCACGCCAAAAATGCTTTGACGATAGTAAGTGACTTGGTCTGCGTCCACTTCTGCGTGAACAAATCCTGCTAATCCCATGCCTAACATGGCTACTAATGCTAAACGTTTCATTTTTCTATTACTCCTTTTGCTTTAAAAATACAGCAGAGCACATTATATCATTTTATAAATTATAATGCGCCCTCCAGACTTGCACTCAATACTGCCAGTATTATCGCATAAAATTTATTTTTTGTTTCTAAAGGTTATTAAAAAGATCAGAATTGAAACAATCCCATAGCTCGCCGTTTTAAAACTAAAGCCCGCCTCACTTTCAAGTCCAAGGCAGAAGAAAACGAGAAATACCACGCCAATCATTCCGGAAATTAACCGGAGCGATTCACTGCGGCGCGCCGCTTCATATTTCTCCCATTCCCTTTCCGCGAGCACCACTTTCGCTTCCCCTTTAACCAGCTCGCGAAGCGCCACATTGGCGTTTTGCATCACCTCGGGAAATTGCTCAATCCAATTGGGAATATCACGTTTATAGCGCATTGCTGTCGCTTTAATCCCGCGTTTTTCTTTAACAAAGTTCACTAAAAACGGTTTTGCTGTCTCCCAAAGATCAAGCTCCGGATAGAGTTTTCGTCCCACGCCTTCAACGGCAAAAAGCGTCTTTTGCAGGAGCATCAATTGCGGCTGCATCTCCATCTTAAAGCGGCGCGCCGTCTGAAAGAGCGAGAGTAAAAACGCCCCAAATGAGATATCTTTAAGGGGTTTGTTGAAAATTGGCTCACAGAGCGAGCGAATCACCGCCTCAAAATCATTCACCGGCGTATCAGCGGGCACCCAACCGGATTCCACATGGAGTTCCGCAACACGAAGATAATCCCGATTAAAAAAGGCTAAAAAGTTACTGGCAAGGTAGTGTTGATCGCGCTCGTTGAGCGTGCCGATAATGCCAAAATCAAGCGCGATATAAGTGGGGTCTTTTGGATTGGTGACATCGACAAAGATATTCCCGGGATGCATATCCGCATGGAAAAAACTGTGCACAAAGACTTGAGTAAAAAAGATCTCGACACTGCGTTTTGCAAGAAGGGGAATATCAACGCCAAGCGCTTTAAGCGTTTCTACCTCACCGACCGGAACGCCGCTAATCCGCTCCATTACCATCACATTTTTACGGGTGTAATCCCAGTAAATTTCGGGCACATAGAGAATTTCTGAATCTTTAAAATTTTGACGAAGTTGCGTGCCGTTTGCCGCTTCAATGGTTAGATCAAGCTCATTTAAAATGGTGCGTGAATACTCTTCAACCACCTCAATCGGGCGCAGACGTTTGCCATCTTTATAGTAACGCTCAAGCAAATAAGCGAGCGTTTCCATCAGCTGAATATCGCGAATAATCACTTTGCGAATGTTCGGGCGCACCACTTTTACCACCACGCGCTTCCCATTTTTTAACACCGCGCCATGGACTTGAGCAATCGAGGCTGCTGCCATCGGCTCTTCTTCAAACTCTAAAAAGAGCTCTTCCACCGGCGCTTTAAGGGATGATTCAATAATCTCGCGGGCTTTTTTACTATCAAACGGCGGGACCTGATCTTGCAGTTTAACGAGCTCATCAACAACCGCTTCATCTAAAAGGTCATAACGGGTTGAAAGCGCTTGCCCAAGCTTAATAAAGGTCGGCCCTAATGACTCAATCGCAAGGCGAATTCGCACTGGTAACGGCTCATTTTTATACCCATTAAAGAGCTGCAATAACGGTTTTAAAAAACCAAAATAGCGGAGAATGGGAAGGGCAAAGAATGGGTCGTAGAGTCCATATCGAAGAAGAACCCACCAAATCTTTACCATGCGCAACCAGCGTGAAATCATGCTCTATCCTTTATTTATACTCAGATCGGCGCTTAACCCCAACACAATCAGAGCTTAAGCGCTTTTGATTCTCTTAATAGACAAATCCGCGATGCACCGCGACAATTCCGCCCGTTAAGTTTTTATAATCCACCTCATCAAAACCCGCTTCTAGCATCATCGCTTTGAGCTCTTCTTGACCAGGATGCATGCGGATCGATTCCGTTAAATAACGATAGCTCGCTTCGTCATCGGCGATCAATTTCCCCATTTTAGGAATGATATTAAATGAGTAGAAATCGTAGAGCGATCCAAGGCCAGGAACCGTGGGTTTTGAAAACTCTAAAATCACCACACGACCGCCCGGTTTAAGCACACGCTTCATCTCTTTGAGCGCCGCTAATTTATCGGTGACGTTGCGCAGGCCAAAGCCGATGGTGACAATATCAAAGGTATTATCTTCAAAGGGAATGTGCTCGGCGTTGATCTGTTTAAATTCGACGTTTTCTACAATACCCTTATTGATGAGGCGTTTGCGCCCCTCTTCGAGCATTGAGCTATTAATATCCGAAAGCACCACGCGCCCTTTTGGCCCAACACGGCGACTTAACAAAATGGTTAAATCCCCCGTTCCGCCAGCAAGGTCGAGCACTTGGTCACCCCGTTTTGCGGCTGCTAATTGCATGGTAGTATTTTTCCATAAGCGATGAATTCCAAAACTCATCACGTCATTCATGACATTATATTTGCTCGCAACGGAGTGAAACACTTCGGCAACGCGCTCTTCTTTTTGGTCTTTATCGATGGTTTCGTATCCAAAATGGGTCTTTTCTTCAGACATAGCTCTCTTCCTTCCGCATATTTACGATATAGCTAAGTATCATAACAAAATTTGAGTAATTCAGGCGATTAATCCCCGAGATTAATTGCGCAATAATTGATAGACGCCCGCCGTATCGGGCAAGCAATTAAACCAAAATTGGAACGCATAGGCCGCTTGCTCAATCAGCATTCCAATGCCATCAAACGCCGCTTTCCCGCCCTTTTCAAGGATATATTCCATAAACACGGTGGGCTCATCGGAATACATTAGATCATACCCGATCGTATCACCCCCAATCGCGCCTTTCGGAAGTGGGGTAAACATATTAGAAAGCGAGCTGCTCGTTGCATTAATGATCACATCAAAAGCTCGCTCTCCAAGCATCTCATCTTGCCACGAGGTCGCAGTTAACACACGCTGATACGCCGCATCGTGGGCATAATATTCATTCACCAATTGCTCTGCCCGCGAAACGGTTCGATTCACTAACACAACCGACTCTGGCGATTCATCTAAGATCGGTTTTAACGCACCACGAGTTGCCCCGCCTGCGCCTAAAATTAAGATCCGTTTTCCCGATAAAATCGCGCTTTTCGCCTTGAGATCGCGCACCAGTCCAATACCATCAGTATTGTGCCCCCAAAGTTTTCCATCACGAAAATGAAGGGTATTGACCGCACCCGCAAGTTTCGCTTCATTCGTTAAATGATCACACGCCTTGATAACGCCCTCTTTATGAGGAACGGTAACATTCGCCCCCACAATTTTTCCCGCTTCAAAGGCATGTCGCACCGTTTCCACGAGCGTTTCTGGTGGCACATCGCAAAGATCGTACTCTAGATCAATCCCATTTTCCTTACCAAACACCCCGTGAATCGCCGGTGATTTCGAGTGACTCACCGGATGCCCAAAGAGCGCTAACATCTGTGTCATATCCATTCCTCTACCAATTATTGTCCGCGTAAAAAGAGTTTATCGAGATCGCCCATACCAAGGGATGTCCAAGTCGGCCGGCCATGATTGCATTGATCGGCGCGATAGGTGCGCTCCATATCCCGGAGTAACGCATTCATCTCCGGCAGCGTCAAACGGCGGTGGTGACGAATTGCACTGTGACATGCCATCGTCGATAAAATCTCATTCATATGATCTTCAATTTTTTTGCTCGAGCCATAATTTTCAAAGTCGGCAAGCACATCGGCCACCAATCGCTCGATCGCTTTAGCATTCATCAGGCTAGCCGGCACTTCTCGAATCACTAAACTATCGTGACTGAGCACCTCAACAAGCAATCCCAGCTTTAACAGTTCTTCCCCAAACTCCTCCACCATCGCAATCTCTCGCGACGAGGCTTCCATCGTTTTTGGGATCAGGAGTGCTTGGCGCACAATGGGTTCACCGGTATGAATCGCCGATTTAAAACGCTCATAAATAATCCGTTCGTGAGCGGCATGCATATCAACGAGCACCAATCCATCGCGGTTTTCTGCCAAAATATAGGCCTCATGCAATTGCCCAAGCGCGTAGCCTAAAGGCGCCTCATCGGGATTAAGCTCGAGTTTTTCGTTCTCATGATTATCCCCATAATCATTGAGATTCTCGGGACGATTCTCCTCTTCAATCACTTCACCCGATTCAGGGTCAAATCGTAACGGCACCCCGCGATCGCCCTGCAACACTTCACGCGCACCGCCAATCGCCTCATACACATTGATCGGATTTTGCGACGGCAATTCTCGGCGTGATCCGAACGATAAGCCAATCTGACGATGGGAACTGTCCTCTTCAATGGGTCCGCGTGGGCGAGAGAGCGCAATCGTTTCCGCCACCTCTTGTTCAAGATCGCCAATCACCTCTGGCTTTGAGATCACATGATGGAGCGTACGAAATAAAAAGTCGTGCACCATGCGCGATTCACGAAAGCGCACCTCATGTTTTGCTGGATGAGCATTAACATCCACCGCACTCGGATCGAGCGTTAAATAGACAATAAAGGAGGGGAATTTATCACCATACATCACATCACGATAAGCCTGACGAATTGCGTGCGCCACAAGCCGGTCTTTCACCATGCGTCCGTTAACATAGACAAATTGCCAATTGGCATTATTGCGGTGAAAAGTCGGTTTTGCGATCCAACCTGAAAGCGTCAGAGTACGGGGATCAGAGTATTCATTGGGATAAAATTCTTGGCTATGCTCAAAATGAAAGCTCGCTTCTAAAAAATCTCGGCTAAAAATTGCTTCAATGCGTGCTTCTTTAGAGGCCATATCATTGGCAATCGGGCTTTCAAACACGGTGCGTCCGTTATGAATTAAGGTAAATCCGATATCAAATCGAACGAGCGCTAAGCGCTTAACGAGCTCATCAATATGCCCAAATTCGGTGCGTTCGGTGCGTAAAAACTTCCGCCGTGCAGGGACATTGTAGAAAAGATCGTGCACCTCAACGGTGGTTCCATCTAAATGCGAGGCTGGCATCGGCTCGTTCACCTCATCGCGCCCCTCACCCGTCACCGTAAAAGCATAATCCGCCTCTCGAGTTTTTGAGGTAATCCGAAGTCTCGAAACCGCCGCAATGCTCGGAAGCGCCTCTCCGCGAAAACCAAGGCTTGTCACCTCAACCAGATCATTTACCGATCGAATTTTGCTCGTAGCGTGACTTGAGAGCGCGAGGCTTAAATCCTCTTGATCAATTCCGCATCCATTATCACGCACTAAAATCTGCTCAATGCCGCCCGATTTAATATCAATGGTAATGGCGGTTGCGCCCGCATCGATACTATTTTCCACCAGCTCTTTCACGATCGACGCCGGCCGTTCAACCACCTCGCCAGCGGCAATTTGGTTAATCACATGCGGGGGGAGTTTTGCAATCTTCATCTTTTTCCATCCATAAAAAAACGCCTGACCAAGCAGGCGTCTTCTCATTATCTGATTAGTAGAGACTTGAAGTAAGTTTCTTCACTAACGGCTCAACCGGCATATTCGGTTCTTTCGGCGTAATTTCAATCAATGTTTGATTGTTACCCTGCTCCGTTAACACCACGCTATAGGTATCATAGACCGTCGTTTTCTTAAAGAAGCCTTTCGTTTTTGCAGCGCGAAGAACGGTATAAGTTCGTGCTCCACGATCAAGCTCATCGACTCTAAAGTCTGCTCCATCATCAAAGAGGTTGCCCACTTGTAACCATACTGAATTATAAGGACGATTGATGGTGAAACGGTTATCCGCAAGCGTCTCAATATTGAGTGTGCCCTGCGCTTTCACCTCAGCCCCTTCAGTACCACCTAATTTTACCATTAAGCGCGATAAAAATTCAGCTTCAAGTTCCGGATCGCGCGGACGCTCAACCCATGTGTGATATTGATCATCATAGCCCGACGCTTTATCTTTCAAGCCATAATGGGTGACATGCACTAATACTCGATCACCCTCGCGCTCTAAACGAAGTTTAAACTTATCACGCGTTGGCGATGAAAAGAGCTGATCCGCGATGCCTGACATCAATTTACGCAAGAATGTTTCAGGCACATCGGCGCGATTACTCATCCATTTACTCTCAAGCGTACCTGCTTCAGGATTAGAGTTTTCCACCTCTAAGCCAAGCTCTTGGAAGAGTTGTACCGATTGCGTCCAAACAAATTCAGCGGGAAGTTTTGCTGAAATCCAACGATTCTCCCCTGCACGAACGAGTTTCACATCCGCTGAATTAGGCAGGACATTCACCCCAGCAGTTTTGCTCTTACCGTGATTTTTATTGTATTCACTCAACACATTCGTTGCGTAATTTGCATCACGGGTGCGGTTTGCTAAATTAGGCGGCAACTCAAGCGGATTCGCTTGTTGTGCTTTCGTATAGTTTAAACGGTCGCGCGCTTGAATATCGCTTGTTGAACACGCTGAGAGGACAAATCCGCCCACGATCAGCGCCGTAACAATCTTAGTTTTAGACATATAAATCGATACCTATTGATTAATAATTCGGCCAATTATACCAGTAATTTGTCAAAATGATTAAATTAACGAAACTTTGCGTAATGCCTCTTCCACTGTTAGATGAAATTGCTTATCAAGCGGCACTAATGGTAAACGAATACCCGGCTGGATTTTACCCATGCGTTGCAGTGCCCATTTAACCGGAATCGGATTCGCTTGTAAGAAAAGTACGTGGTGAAGCTCTGCAATCTCTTTATCGAGCGCCAACGCTTTTTCACGATCACCTTCCAATGCTGCATGAATCATATTATGCATTTGAAGCGGCGCAATGTTTGCCGTGACCGAGATGACGCCTTTCGCACCCGCTAAAACGGACTCCGCCGCTAACCCATCTTCTCCTGAGAAAACGGCAATTTTATCACCAACACGGCGAACTAATTGCTCAACGCGTTCTAATGTACTCGCCTCTTTAATCGCGACGATATTATCAAATTCACAGAGACGCTCAACGGTTTCAGGCAACAGATCACAACCACAGCGACTTGGAACGTTATAGAGAATTTGCGGAATATCCACAGTTTCGGCAATTAAACGATAGTGCTGATAGAGCCCTTCTTGAGGCGGACGGTTATAATATGGCGTCACTAAAAGACAAGCTTCTGCACCATCTTCCGCCGCCCAATGGGTTAAACGAATCGCCTCTTCGGTAGAGTTTCCACCGGTTCCAGCAATAATAGGAATCCGTCCGTTAGCGAAAGCGACCATGCGCTTCACCACATCACGATGCTCATCAAAATTGATGGTTGCCGATTCTCCGGTTGTACCGACAGCAACGATCGCATCGGTCTTGTTCTCAACGTGAAACTCAACGAGTTTTTCTAAGGTATCGTAATCGATACGGCCGTCGGGAAACATCGGGGTGACAATTGCGACTATACTTCCACTATACATAAAATGACTCCTCAAAATGATTGTCGTTTTTCAGTTAATTTCTGTTTAATTTACCTAAGTTCTTAACGTAACACAACACTTACCGGTGCGTGATCCGATGGGCGCTCATTCGCGCGAACATTGAGATAGACCTTCGTCTCCATCACCCGCGCACTCACCCGTGGGGACAAGAGCAGATGATCAATTCGGATTCCATGATTTTTATCAAAGCCTTGACTGCGATAATCCCACCAGGTGAATTGCCCTTTTGGCTCAGCAAAAATGCGAAGCCCGTCGGTAAGTCCGAGCGCTAATAATTCATTAAAGGCCGCGCGCTCTTCATCGGTACATAAGATGCGATCTTTCCACGCTTTGGGGTTATGAACGTCATCATCCGTGGGGGCAATATTAAAATCCCCCAACACCACGACCGACTCGTGCGTCTCAAGTTCTGTTTTTAGATAGGCTGTGAGCGCTTTTAGCCAAGCGAGTTTATAGCTGTATTTGTCGGATTTCGGATCTTGACCATTCACAACGTAGAGATTAATCACTCGAATGCCGTCGATGGTTCCCGCAATGACGCGTTTTTCATCATCTTCAAATCCGGGCAGATCATAACTCACATCGGTAATTTCAGAACGGCTCACGAGCGCGACACCATTATAAGTGGGCTGCCCATTTACCGCGACATGATACCCCGCCGCTTTAAGCTCATCATAAGGGAATTTATCGGTATCGCATTTAAGCTCTTGCAGCCCTGCGACATCGATTTTGCTCTCCTGTAGCCACTCTAGCAATTGGGGTAAACGAACCGTTATTGAATTAAGATTCCACGTTGCAATTTCCATTAAAACTCTTCTTGATCCTTATTAATTTAGTGTGATGCGCGCCGGCATTTAGCCTTCGTGCGATGGCATCAGTTTATCATTTAATAGCTCGTAAACGGTGAATATATCTTTATCGCCACGGCCTGAAAGATTGACAATTAAGGTCTGCTCTTTCTCGGGATTTTCACGCACGAGTTTAAGGGCATAGGCCAATGCATGCGATGATTCAAGCGCAGGAATAATTCCTTCACGCTCTGAAAGTTCTTGGAATGCCGATAACGCTTCCGCATCATCAATCGCCACATATTTTGCACGGCCGATCGATTGTAAATAGGCGTGTTCAGGCCCCGCTGATGGGAAATCAAGCCCCGCGGCAACGGAGTAGGATTCTCCCACCTCGCCGGCATCATTAAGCATTAACGGCGCGCGCATACCAAAATAGACGCCGGGAGTCCCTGTTTGAATCGCCGCACCATGTTTACCCGTGTCAACGCCCAATCCACCGGGCTCAACGCCAATTAACGCAACCGATTCATCATCGACAAACTCAGTAAAGGCGCCGATCGCATTTGAACCACCGCCAACACACGCAATCACGGCATCCGGAAGACGCCCCTCTTTTTCCATAATTTGGCGCTTCATCTCTTCGCCAATAATTTTTTGAAACTCTTTGACCATAAGCGGATAAGGATGCGGACCGGCCGCCGTTCCTAACAGGTAATGAGTCGTTTTATACTCTTTAGCATAGACGCGAAGTGCCTCATCACAGGCCGCTTTAAGGGTCGCCTCTCCGTGAGTGACGGGAATCACTTCCGCCCCCATCAGACGCATACGAAAGACGTTCGGTTTTTGACGCTCAATATCTTTCGCGCCCATATAAATACGGCATTTTAAGCCTAAAAGTGCGCAACCTAATGCCGTTGCCACTCCGTGCTGTCCTGCGCCCGTCTCTGCGATAATCTCTTTTTTACCCATGCGTTTTGCAAGGAGCACCTGCCCTAATACCTGATTGGTTTTGTGCGCGCCGCCGTGTAACAGATCTTCCCGTTTAAGATAGATTTTCGCCTTCGTGCCTTCCGTTAAATTTCGGCAAAGCGTCAAAGGGGTTGGGCGACCGGCATAATCGGTTAATAGCTCATAGAGCTCTTTTTGAAAGCTCTCATCGTGACGAATCTCAGCATAGGCCTTCTCTAGCGCCAATAAAGCCACTTCCAAATCTTCCGGCACATACATTCCGCCAAACTCGCCAAAATAGGCAGGCAAACAGGTTTTAACCTCACTCACTCAACTCTCTCCTCATCATATTTTTGATTTTCGCATCTCTCAGGCCGAACCGAATCGCCCATGAGAAATCAATCCATTGATCATCATAGAGTTTTAGCCATATCTCGTCAATCACTCCGCATGCATTTCGCCCGTTTAATGCAAATTCACACTAATTTAAGAGCAATTTATGGGCAATTCGGCTAAAGGTTATTCAAAGATGTGTGTCTTCTTTTATTTTCTTTATAAATCACACCCAATTCTTCAAAAAAATTAATAAAAAAGGCGTGAAAAAGTGAGAGACAAAATCAGCGCGCGGAATGTTTGAGATTTCCCATTTTTTAGCCCTTTGAATGTTTCACGAATTGAAAGCGATGATTCACCGCTATTTGTGAGGGGTTTAACCGCTTTTTAATTATCTGAAAAAGAAGCTTTTTTCGCCTTTTAAAGGAATCAATACTATTTTTCTGAAAGAGTACATTTATCGGGAAAACTCCTCTATAATAGATAGCTTGATATGATTTTTACATTCTTCAAGGCAACCTGCCATTGAAGAGGCTTTTTATTGTGCTCAAGGAGAATACATGCCTGCTTATAGTATCAGCTCTGTTCTGACTAAAATAATGGATAATGAGATTAAATTTGTAGACTTACGCTTTACAGATTTACAGGGACAGCAACACCACTTTACCATTCCAGCACAGCAGGTTGACCAAGATTTTTTCGAACAGGGACGCATGTTTGACGGCTCAAGTTTTGCAGGTTGGAAGCACACAGAAAACTCCGATATGATCTTAATGCCCGATCCTAGATCCGCCATTATTGATCCTTTTCTTGAGCATAAAACCTTAATTTTAACCTGTAACGTCATCGAACCTGATACCTTAAAAAGCTATCAGCGCGATCCACGTTCCGTTGCCCTTCGCGCCGAAGAGTATCTTAAATCGACGAACATTGCCGATACCGCAAACTTAGGCCCTGAAAATGAGTTCTTTGTTTTTGACGCGATCGAATTTAGCAATAAACCGAACAATTTAAGCGTGCGCCTTCATTCCTCTGAAAGCATGTGGGAAACGGGCCTTGAAAACGGCGGACTTGGGCATCGCTCGGCGTGGCAAAAAGGATATTCACCACTGCCTCCCCGCGATAAACTCCACGACCTTCGCAGTGAAATGTGTGAAATGATCGAAGCGATGGGAATTAAAGTTGAGATCCATCATCGTGAAGTAGCCTCTGCTGGACAATGTGAAATTGGCGTTGCCTTCAATTCGCTCCTTCAAAAAGCGGACGAAGTGCAAACCTTTAAATATGCGGTCAAAAACACTGCGCTCCAATTTGGAAAAACCGCCACCTTTATGCCAAAACCCTATCACGGTGAAAGTGGCTCAGGAATGCACATTCACGTATCGCTTGTTAAAGATGGCGTCAATCTTTTTACCGGTGATCAGTATGGCGGGCTTTCTCAAACAGCGCTCTATTTCATTGGTGGCATCATCGAACATGCTCGCAGTTTAAACGCTTTTACCAACGCCTCAACGAACAGCTATAAACGCTTAGTGCCTCACTATGAAGCGCCGGTAATGCTTGCTTATTCATGCAAAAACAGAACGGCATCGATCCGCATTCCACACATCCCCAATCCCAAAGCGCGCCGTATTGAAGTGCGCTTCCCCGACTCAACGGCTAATCCGTATTTAGCCTTTGCGGCTGTTTTAATGGCGGGACTTGATGGGATTGAAAATAAGATTGAGCCCGGTCATGCGCTCGATAAAAACTTATATGACCTTTCCGCCGCTGAGTTTTTAGCGATGCCGAAAGTCTGCGCAAGTTTAGATGAAGCGCTGAAAGCGTTAGAGACCGATCATCATTACCTCTTAAAAGGCAATGTCTTTGATGAGGATATGATCCACGCTTATATCGCGCTTAAACGAGATGAAGTACGCCGCGTCAATGAAACGCCTCATCCCGTTGAGTACGAGCTCTATTACTCGCTCTAGCCATATACAACTTAACGAAACGGCTTAACGCAAAAAACCCAATGACCATTCATCATTGGGTTTTTTATTAACTTAAATAATTTTAAAATAATCTAAAAAATAGACTCTTGGGAGATGAGCACAAATCCTTTAGAAAGCAGAAATAAAACACTACTAAAATGAGTAATGCTTTACTGCCGGTAGATAAGGATATGCAATCGGCTTTCTCGCTTACCTACACTAAAAATCCAACTTCGCTAGACTAATCGCTTCGTGAATTAAATAAATTAAATCACTAAATGCTAAACGTCCGCGCCGTTGACCACCTGTTCAGCTTGAATTTTCTCATAGACTTCTTCACGAAATATTGAAATTTCCTTCGGCGCTTCGATTCCGACACGGATCTGGTTTCCTTTAATCTCAAGGATTACCACTTCAATATTATCGTCGATGATGAGTTTCTCGCCAACCTTCCTTGTGAGTATCAACATGATCACAATCTCCCAATAAACATAAATTCGCCAATGCCTCATTCATATAAGGCACTGATATATTAAGACAATCAAGCACTTAATAACAACGAGAGCGCTCCATTTTCCTTAACTAAATGACGTAGATCACTCTTTTTTTTGCTTTAACGCTGTTTTTTTCTTTGCCTCGTTGAGTCGCCAGGCCGCTATTTTTTTATGATCCCCTGAAAACAAGACTTCGGGAACCGCTAGATTATTAATGACGCGGGGGCGCGTGTAATGCGGATGATCCAATAAACCTTCCACACTGAACGAATCGTTTTCGTGCGACTCATGATTCGATAAAGCGCCAGGGATTAATCGAACCAACCCATCGAGCACAACGGATGCCGCCAATTCTCCTCCTGAAAGGACATAATCCCCAATCGACAACTCCATGTCAATCTCTGTATCAATAATTCTTTGATCCACCCCTTCATATCGGCCACACAAAATGACTAAATGTTCTGCCTCCACATGCTCGCGCAAAAAGGCTTGAGAGAGGGTTTCCCCTTGAGGTGAAAGGAAAATTCGCTTCCCTCGACTCCCGCGAAATGCGGTAATATCATCCAATGTTGCTTTGAGCGGCTCATACATCATCACCATGCCCGGCCCGCCACCAAAAGGACGCGCGTCCACCGTATGGTGACGATCAGTGGTGTAACTCCGAGGATTCCAAAACTTAATCTTAAAGAGATCATTTTGATACGCCCGCCCCACAACGCCATATTCCAGCGTGGGCTCGATAATTTCTGGCAGCAGTGAAATGATATCAATCGTTAAGGTCACGCCTCGTCCTCGCTCCAATCAACGATCATTTCGCCCGCATCATAATCCACATCCAATACCACCTCGCCATACGCATAGGGAATATAGGTTGGCGCACCCTTTTCATCTTTGACAACGAGCACATCATTTGCGCCCGTTTCCATCATAGAGTCGATTTTACCGAAGATTACGCCCGATTCGTTGCGAACAGTCAATCCCATCAGGTCAACCCAATAAAACTCGCCCTCGGGGAGCTCAGGCATTTGTGAGCGATATACCGCTAGAGGTGCACCTAACAAAGATTCCACTAAATTCCGATCTTCGTACGCTTTAAAGAGAAAGAGGATATTTTTTCCATGCTCTCGCCCCTCTTTCACCTCGATCGTCTCCCACTCTTTACCTTTTTTAATTAAAAAGCTCGAATAGGCTAAAATCGCCTCGCGTGGACGTGTTTCCGAAAAGACTTTTACAAAGCCTCGAACCCCGTGAAAGCCGTTGACCTTCCCAATTTCTATAATTTTATCTTTTTCCATAATCCCATAAAAAAGCCACCTTGCTGAAGGGCAAAGTGGCTAATCTTATCAATTCTAATAAAAATTAAGCTTGAGCAGCTGCTTTTTTAAACTCATCTAACAATGAAGTTACACGTGAAGAAGGTTGCGCACCTACGCCTACCCAGTAATCAATACGATCTGTATCGATCACTAAACGCTGTTCTCCACCTTTTGCGATTGGGTTAAAGTAACCTACACGCTCAATGTAACGGCTAGTAACAGCACGTCTGCTATCTGCCACAACGATTTGATAGAAAGGGCGTTTTTTAGAGCCTCCACGAGCTAAACGAATTGTAACCATAAAACCTGAAATCCTATATCTTCTAAAATAAATAATGAATTATTTTTTATATTGTTAGAGACACGTTTAAATATAAAAATCTATAATCCCGTAATTCTACTGCATCTAAAGTAAAATGTAAAATTAATTCCATGCAGGGCTAAAGTAATTCACCGGTGACTCGAGCGCATCCTCAAAGGTGACGAACTCATAAGCACTGGAATCTTTAACCAATTCTCGAATTAACATGTTATTCATCATATGGCCTGCTTTATAGCCAACGAATTTACCTAAAATCGGATACCCGAGCTGGTAAAGGTCGCCGACAGCATCAAGCACTTTATGACGAACAAACTCATCTTGATAACGCAATCCATCTTTGTTTAAGATGCGATAATCATCCACAACGATTGCATTATCAACGCTTCCACCTAATGCAAGATTAAGCTCACGCATCTTTTCAAGATCACGCATAAAACCGAATGTACGCGCACGGGAAATCTCTTCAATAAAATATTGGCTGGAGAATTCACACACATGGCGCGGCGCAGTTTGATCTAATACTGGATGATTGAAATCGATAGTAAAGTCGAGCATAAAGCCATCGTAAGGGAGCAGTTTTGCAAATTTATCCTCATGACGATACTCAACTGCCTTTTTAATCTTAATAAAGCGTTTTGGCGCATCTTGCTCAACGATTCCCGCTGATTGCAACAGATAGACAAACGGCGCTGAACTTCCATCCATGATGGGCACTTCCGGCGCGCTCACTTCGATTAAAATATTATCAATTCCAAGACCGCAAAGAGCTGCCATCACATGCTCAACCGTTGAGATATTTGCCTCGGGCATCTCGTCCGTTGAGATCGTGGTTGCAAGCTGAGTGCTGACAACGGAGGTCGCGCTTACTTTAATTCCAGGAGCCCCTGAAATATCGCTACGTCTAAACACAATCCCGTGATCAGCGCCTGCAGGATAAAAGGTCAAATAGACTTTTTTCCCTGAATGGAGGCCGATCCCTGTTGATTTAATAACCTCTTTAATTGTGCGTTGTTTTAACATCTTCATCCTATTTTTAACTAACTTAAATCGATTCCTCGATTCAATTCCTGCTCGGGTCAATCCGTATCCGTTTTTCCGTAAAGCGTCTACGTGATTAGTCTGATTGACGGCGTAAAAATGCAGGGATATCTAAAATTTCTGTAAAGAGCTGATCTTGTGTACGGCTCTTTTCGCGCGGAGCTTTTTCAACCCGCTCAGTTACCGGCGCTGCTGCGCTCTCTTTTGTGGCACGACGCGCACGGCCTGCGGGCGCATTAAAACGTCCTAAACCGGTTGCGATAATGGTCACACGAAGCTCATCGCCAAGCTCTTCATCAATGGCCGCCCCAATAATAATGGTCGGATCATCATTAACAAACTCGCGAATCATGCCACCAATTTCATAATATTCACCAATGGCAAGACCAGGTCCACCTGTGATGTTAACCAAAATACCTTTCGCACCTGAAAGATCGATATCATCAAGCAGTGGAGATGAGATCGCCTCTTGCGTTGCTTCACGGGCACGATTATCACCGCTTGACACCCCAACACCCATCATTGCCATACCTTGCTGGCTCATAACGGTCTTCACGTCGTTAAAGTCAAGGTTAATCATCCCCTCTTGAACGATGCTTTCAGTGATGCCTTGAACGGCGTTATAAAGCACGTTATTCGCAGCTTTAAACGCATCGATTAAACTTGCGCCTTTTCCCAATACCGTCATAAGACGCTCGTTAGGAATGGTAATGAGGGAGTCCACATGATCTGCAAGCACTTTTAACCCTTCGTTAGCGGCTGCATCACGCGCTTCGAAAGCAAAAGGACGCGAGACAACGGCCACCGTTAAGATGCCAAGCTCACGTGCAATCTCTGCAATGACAGGCGCTGCACCCGTTCCGGTACCGCCTCCCATGCCTGCTGCGATAAAGACCATATTCGCGCCGTCTAACACTTCGCGTAAACGATCTGAATCTTCAAGCGCTGCATTTCGTCCAACTTCAGGATCGGCTCCTGCGCCAAGGCCTTTTGTTAAATCCGCACCGAGCTGAACTAAAATTTCAGCCTTCGTCTTATTTAAAGCCTGCGCATCAGTATTCGCAGCAATGAAAGAAACGCCTTCCATTCCTGATTCAACCATATGAGTCACAGCGTTACCGCCCGCTCCACCTACACCAATGATTTTAATAATAGGTCTTTGATCAGAATAATCTTGATGCAGTTCAAATTTGGACATGTTTAACCCTCATTAAAGAATTTGTTAACTAGTATAATAGTACTTTTTTAAAAAGTTTTTTTGATAAATGAGTACATCTTACTAAAAATCCCTTGCTTTGACACGGTATTTTGGATCTTTTTTTGCCACGACTCATGATGATGGTGAAATGCTAAGAGCCCAAAGATAGCAGAATATTCAGGCCCTTCCAGTTCCTCGATATTTCCATCGATATTCTGCGCCGTTCCAACCCGCGCTGGCACCTGAAATACCCGCTCAGCCAATGCCTCAACGCCGTGTACATTCGCCGAGCCTCCGGTTAGAACCACTTTCACCACTTTTGAGCCATAGAGAAAGTCGATCTTTTTCGCTTCGAGCTTTTTCTTAATCATCTCGAAAATCTCGTCATAACGTGCCTCGATAATCTGTGCAAGCTCTTGACGGCGCATATTCCGGCCATCGCTTTGATTTGAAATTACCGGCAATTCGATCATCTCATCGGTGCTAATGTGCTCCGACATGCATGATCCATATTCCACTTTAATCATCTCCGCCACATTTGATTGCAGGCGTTTTGCAAGGGCAATATCGAGCGTCACTCGATCACCTGCAAGCGGAAGCGATTCCGTATAAATCACCGCGCCTTTCGAATAGACGGTGATATCCGTCGTTCCACTTCCCATATCGATCAAGCATACACCAAGTTCTTTTTCATCGTCGGTTAAGACTGAAAAACTTGACGCAAGTCCCTGAAACACGACACTATCGAGATTACGCCCACAGCTTTGAAAACAGTTAGTAATGTTTTGAATCGCATTTTCTGCTGCATCGACGACATAAACATTCGCCTCTAATCGCACCCCCGACATCCCAAGCGGATTTTTAATGCCATCTTGATTGTCAATTTTATAGGTGGACGGAAGCACATGGATAACGCGTTGCTCTTTCGGAAGAGGGACTGCGCCCGCTGTATCAAGCACCGCATAGAGATCGCGCTCGCTCACTGCATGGTTTTTCCCGCCGCGAATCGACGCGCTTCCATGGGAGGTTTCACCATGAATATGTTTGCCTGCAATGGTTGAAGAGAGTGAATAAATTTGACATTTCGACTCTTTCTCAATTGCTTTAATGGCCTTATTAATGGTTTTAATAAGAGGCTCAATCTCGGAAATGGTACCCTCACGCACGCAACGAATTTTTTCGGTCGCGGACGCACGAATATGGAGCGTATCATCGACATACTCTCCCACTGCCGCAACTAATTTACTGCTGCCAATATCAATTCCTACTACAAATGAACGTTCTGATACATCGGTCATCTTCTAAAACCAGCCTCATTCTATTTCCTCTGCCTTTTTATGAGTAATCGCAAAGGAGCTATTATTATAATGAAAATTTATCTGAGATATTCGACTAAAATCCCGTTGCAATTGCTCCGGATATTTATCGATAAAGAGTGCAAATTTTTCGTCAAACCCTTCTGTCCCGAACAGAAGCCGAACATCCTCTTTCAATAGTATAGTCCATGCTTCGCGTTCATCAAACTTTAAGCGCGATAAATGTAATCCCACTCGGTTGAGCGCCGTATTAATCTCCAGCGCTTTTTTAACAATTTCGGCGCGATTTTTATAATTTGATTCAATCGCAATAAAATCAAACTCATCGATATTCTTGGGTTTAAAAAGATTCCCTTCAAGGTCGACAAGTTGGTCGTTCCACCTTGCAACAGGCTCCTCTTCAGTGATTTCGATCTCAAGCTCGTTATACCATTTCCGCTTAACACTCGCCTCTTTAACCCATGGATTGGCTTGCAGTTTTTCTTGCAAGTCACCCACATTAACGGTGACAAAGTTTTCAAACTCAAGGGCCTGCCCGATGGAAACTTTCACCTCATCGACATCTAAATAGTGTAAATCATTTTTCCAGGTAATGTGAACCCGATTAATGGAAAACGGCGAGCTATTGGGGCGAATATATTGCCACGCAAAAAATGGCCCAACGAGCACGAGCACAAGCAAAAAGAGCACGAACATGAGCTTAAGACGCTTTTTTAGATATGCAAGCGCCGCACCCCAATCGAAACTCTCTTTTAATTTAACACCGCGCCGCTCTTTTCGGCGGGCACGCCACGACTTTTTGACGGGTTTTTCCGCTTTCGCTGCCCCCGTCTTTTTTCGCCGTTTTATCGTCTCTTCACTCGGTCTACGCATAATGCTCTATTTTAAACTCTAACTCTACCAATCCCATTGCCGGGTCGAGAGCTATTATAGTGAGGTTTCTAAAATCAGCCAGCATAAATCTTCAAAACTTAATCCCGCCTCTTTCGCCGCAAGGGGAACAAGCGAATGCTCGGTCATGCCGGGAACGGTATTGATCTCTAATAGCCACGGATTATTCTCTTTATCGACGACAAAATCAATGCGCCCCCAACCCGAGCCATCAAGCGCGGTAAATGCATCTTCAGAAAGACGTCTAAAGAGCATCTCATCCTCTTCATCTAATCCCGATGGGCAGAAATAACGGGTATCATCACGGAGATATTTCGCCTCATAATCATAAAACGCAAGATCAGTCTCCATCCGGATAATCGGAAGGGCTTTATCGCCTAAAATCGCACAGGTATACTCGCCATTCCCTTCAATCCAATTCTCCGCAAACACCGGCGAATCATAACCGCCCGCCTTTTCCCACGCGGCAATGAGATCACTATCGTAATCCACGCGGCTCACCCCAATACTTGAGCCCTCTTCAGAGGGTTTAATCGCAAGCGGATAGTCGAGTTCATCGCGAAGTTTTTCAACGGTTTCAAGATCGGTTAACAGATAGGAATCAAGTACCGGAAGGCCTTCTGATTTCCAGATCTGTTTGGTTTTTAATTTATTCATACCGACGCTTGAGGTTAGAACGCCGCTACCGGTATAGGGGATTTTAAGATATTCAAGCGCGCCTTGAATCACGCCATCTTCCCCGCCCCGCCCGTGAAGCGCGATAAAGACGCGATCAAATCGTTCTTCAATCAAATACGAAAGAAGATCTACCTTTTGCGTATCCACGCCGTGCGCATCAATGCCTTTTGCCTGAAGCGCCGCTAAAACCGCCTCTGCCGACCAGATTGACACCTCACGCTCTGAAGAGTCGCCACCATAGACAACCGCCACTTTCCCAAACGCTTTGGGATCGGTTACTTTTTTAACAAACATGATTTAAAACTCCTCACCTTTATAGAAATTCGCTGCAATATTACCAATATTTCCCGCGCCCATCATCACAATTAAATCATCCGGCGTCGCGACTTTTTGATATTCCGTACGGATATTATCGATCGAGCCCACAAAGAGCGGCTTTGAGCCCCCTTTTGCAATCACAGCATTGGTGAGCGCTTCACCGGTTGCGTGCTCGCGCACTTTTTCATGCACCGAGTAAACATCGGTAATTAAGACATTATCAATGCCACTTAATACCTCAACAAACTCATCAAAGAGCTCTTCGGTACGGGAATAACGATGGGGTTGAAACGCCACTACCACGCGCTTTTCAGGATAGGCCGTTGTCAGCGCATCATAGACCGCGCGAATTTCCGTTGGGTGATGACCATAATCTTCCATTACAAGGGCTTCACCGCCGGCTTTAAAGCGAACCGGACGATGCATCTGGAAGCGACGGCCAATCCCTTTAAAACGCATCAATGCTCGACGAATTGCCGGTTGCGGCACGCCTAAGTCGGTGGCAATCGCAATCGCAGCTAAACTATTTAACACGCTATGACGGCCCGGAAGCGCGACTTTAAACTCACTCACGCCCGTTGGCATTTTAACGGTAAAACAGCTCATCATGCCTTCCGATTTATATTCAATCAGCTGATAATCCGCCCCTTCGGCTTCTCCATAGGTGAGGATCGGGCGATGAATGCGCGGAATTAAATTACGCACCTCTTCATCATCAAGGCAAAGCACTGCAAGCCCGTAAAATGGCAGATGATGGAGAAAATCCACAAAGGTTTGACGCAACTTTTCAAAGTCATTGCCATAAGTGCTCATATGGTCGCGATCGATATTGGTGATAATCGCCGACATCGGGTGAAGATGAAGGAATGAAGCATCCGATTCATCCGCTTCCGCAACAAGATATTGCCCAAGCCCCAAGCGCGCATTGGCATTTGAGCTATTTAAACGCCCGCCAATCACATAGGTCGGGTCCATGCCCGCTTCATCTAAAATCGATGCTAAAAGGCTCGTCGTCGTGGTTTTTCCGTGAGTTCCCGCTACCGCAATTCCAAAACGAAAACGCATCAACTCCCCGAGCATCATCGCGCGCGGGACAATGGGAATGTGCTCCGCTTTTGCTTGAATCACTTCCGGGTTATCCTCTTTGACCGCCGTTGACGTCACCACCACATCGGCACCACTGACGTGCTCGCCATCGTGCCCAATCCAAACCAGCGCGCCAAGTTCTACTAAATGTTCGACCACCGGCGAGGCGGCAATATCAGAGCCGGTCACTTCATATCCAAGATTAATAAGGACCTCTGCGATCCCACACATGCCCGAACCACCGATTCCGACAAAGTGAATACGATTGATGCGACGCATGCTGTTAGGAGATAGATAAATTGTCTGATTCATGCCTATTTTATAACCTTTTGAATAATTGTTACGATCGTGTTGGTAGCCTCTTTTTTCGCTAAAGACTCACTTTTTTCCGCCATCTCAACAGCGGTTTCACGCGTAAATTGATTAATTGTGTCTGCTAGATCGGCGCTCGTTAAATCACGCTCTTGCACTAAAAATGCAGCGCCCGCTTCAAATGCACCGCGGCAGTTTTCCGTCTGATGATCATCCACCGCATAGGGAAATGGCACGAAAAAGCTCGCCACATTCACCGCTAATACCTCAGCGACTGTCAGCGCACCGGCACGGCAAATCACAAGATCAGCCCACTCATACGCGGATTTCATATCATCAATAAACGCCACAGGACGATAGAGATCATCAAGCCCTGCGCTCTCTTTTAATTCTGCATAATGTTCGATCCAATTTTTGCCCACTTGATGGTAAATCTCCACCGGGCGATCGATCGATCCGATGGCATCAAAAACGATCTCATTGAGACGCTTTGCTCCTTGAGATCCCCCGACGATCAAAAGCCGAAGCGGCGCATTTCCGCGTGCAGCATAACGCTCTTGATAGGATTTAATCTCAAGCAATTCTTTACGAACGGGATTGCCCACCACTTCCACATCCGAAAGCGCAACGGGAAAACCCGATAACGTTTTCGTACTAAATTTCGATAAGAGTTTATTGACCATTCCCGCCACCGCATTTTGCTCGTGGATAATCACGGGAATGCCCAATAATTTTGCGGCAATACCGCCAGGAGCCGCCGCATAGCCGCCAAAGCCCACCACGCATTTAGGTTTCACTTTTTGTAAAAAGCGCATCGCATTCCAAACAGCGCGGGTTAATTGAAAGGGGAGCTTAATCCAGCCTAATAACCCATTGCCACGTAAGCCCTTAATCGGTACCGAATGGAGTGGGATTCCAGCGTTTGGCACCAGCGTTGTTTCAAGTCCATAGGCGCCAAGCCAGTGGATCTCATAGCCTTTGGCTTCTAAGGATTTTGCCACCGCCAGCCCTGGGAAAATGTGCCCGCCCGTTCCGCCGGCCATAATTACAATTGTGTCAGCCATGATGTGGCGCTCCTTTAAAATCTGCCGAGGAAAGCTCAACCGAAGAGAGCTCCATCTCATCGGGGGATTGTGAAATGAGTGGCTCTTTCAGACGCGCGGCTTCTTTTGCCGCAAGCGCCGCCTCTTTTTCAGCCTGTTTGGCCGCTTTCTGCGCCTCTTTTTCTCGGTATTTTAAGTAATTTTGATATTGAAGCGATTGAGTATCGATATCAATCCGAAAGAGAATGCTCACCGCAATAATCATCATAATCATGCTCGATCCGCCATAACTTACAAGCGGAAGCGTCAACCCTTTTGTGGGTAATAATCCAAGCGTTACGCCCATATGGGTAAAGGCTTGAAGCGTCACGAGCGTTCCGATTCCATAAGCAAGATAAGCGGCAAAACGAAGCTCTAAACGCTCTGCTCGATTGCCAATATGATAAGCGCGATTTA
Source organism: uncultured Ignatzschineria sp. (assembly GCA_945619025.1). GTDB lineage: Bacteria > Pseudomonadota > Gammaproteobacteria > Cardiobacteriales > Wohlfahrtiimonadaceae > CALZBJ01. The sequence continues at coordinate 280,829 of CALZBJ010000001.1, forward strand.
AAAAGAGGAGGTAGAGCCCAATTAAGACCACAACGCCGAAAAAGCCAAGCTCTTCCGCGTAAATCGAAAAAATAAAGTCCGTATGCGATTCCGGCAAATAACCAAGTTTTTGCACGCTCTCGCCAATGCCAACGCCGCCCAGTTTTCCGCGGCCGATCGCGATGAGTGAGTTGATAAGCTGATAGCCTTGGTTATACATATCTTGCCAAGGGTCTAAAAAGACCGCGAGACGGGCTTTACGATAGGGCGAGCTATAGAGCGCCGCTACCATAAGCCCTAGGGTAATGGCGAGCATTAAACCAAAGCGCCACAGTGAAACGCCAGCGATAAAAATCATCGTTAAGCCGACGGCTAAAATAATCGTAGTTGAGCCAAAGTCGGGTTCTAAAAGCAGGAAAAACCCAAACGCACCAAGTACGAAAAGCGGTGCCACTAACGCCATCGTGGAAGTTTTAAGCGTTGCATGATGGCGATGCAAATAACTGGCGATATAGATAATGCAGAATACTTTGGCCATCTCAGCTGGCTGGACGTTCATAAATTTCATCGGAATCCAGCGCATTGCCCCGTTAATCTCTCGCCCAATGCCGGGAATCAAGACCAATATAAGGAGCACAAAAGTGAGCATAATTAAGATCGGCGTCACGCGATACCACGCCTCAAGAGGGACTTTGAAGGTCAGATAGGCCATCAAAAGCCCGCCCCCGATATAGATGCCTTGGCGAATGCTGTAATGGTAGATGCCGACATCGTACGAACGCGCCACATAGGCCGACGATGAGGTGACCATCAACATACTAATGCAGAGCAGCAATACCACCACTACCGATAACCACGGATCAAAGGTAATCCGGATTCTTTTCTCGTCGTTCAAACTCGCCCCCTTCGTTTTATAGCGCGTTAACTAGCTCAATAAAATGATCGCCACGCGCCTCAAAGCCTTTAAATTGATCAAAGCTCGCGCACGCCGGTGAGAAAAGTACCACGTCGCCCGATGTTGCTTCTTGATCAATTTTTTCCACAGCACGCGCTAATGTTTCGACATATTCATGTGGAATTTCTTTCGGAATATGGGGAATAATAGCAGAGATCTCCGTTCCAATTAAGTAGACTTTTTTAATGGAATCATCAAGCTCAGGAGTTAGAGTAGAAAAATCCTGCCCTTTCGTCACGCCACCTAAAATTAACCATTTCGGTTCCGCAAAGCCTGAGATTGCCGCTTCTGTTGATGGAATGTTGGTCGCCTTTGAGTCGTTATAGTAGCGAACGCCATCCTTTTCGCGAGCCAAAACGCAGCGGTGCGGAAGAGGCTCATAAGTCTCTAAACCACGTTCAATTGCAGTGTGCGCAAGATTGAGTGCATCACAAATTGCAACGCTCGACACCATATTTAAAATATTATGAAAGCCCCCAAGACGGATCTGCCCGTAACCTACAATCGGCATTGCTTGAGTGCGTTTAATAATCACTTTACGTGCAATATCGGCGTAATAATCGCTTTGAGAGTCTTCAAGAGAAAATGTTTGGTAAGAAAACCCCGCTTTTTCGCAATATTCGATCGCCGCAGGACAATCGCTCGGAACAATGGAAATCTCTGACTGATCGAGCAACGTCAATTTAGTATCTTGATAGGCTTTAAAATTGGGATAACGATCAAGATGATCAGGCGCAATGTTTAAAATAATGCCGACGCTTGCTTGTAAACTGTAAGTGGTTTCAAGCTGAAAACTTGAAAGCTCGAGCACAAATACCGGCTTTTCCACATTGGCAACGCTCTGATCTTCCTCATATTGCATCCAGAGATTTAACGCAGGCTCACCTAAATTACCGCCCATATAGAGCGAGCGCCCCGCCTCTTTAACGATATTACCCACCATGGTGGTTACCGTGCTTTTGCCATTCGTTCCCGTGATGCCGATAATCGGATCATCAACCAAACGCGCAAAAATCTCAATGTCGCCACCGGTTTGCTCTTTTGGCAGACGCGCTAGTGCATTTTGAAGGGCTTCTGTTGCAAGCGGAACGCCCGGGCTTATCCAGAGATAATCGCATTGATCGAGCATCGATTCATCAAATCCACCAACGGCAACACAATCGGCAATCGCCTCAATATCCGCATGATTGGGAGGCGTTTCACGGCTATCGATCGCCCAGAGGGTTTTTACGCCCAATTTGCGTAATGCTTTCACCATGGAAAGCCCGGTAATGCCGAATCCAACGACTAAATGCGTCGCCTCTCTCTTAATCTCAGGTGTTGCCACATTCATCCCAATCTACCTCGCAAAACGTAAAAAAGCTCTGTGCAGTACAGAGCTTTTCTATTATCTCATTTTTTAGAATCTTTTTTTAGCTTCTTTTACTTATTCTTCGTCAACTGACGGAGCCGTTCCTGGCTGACGTTTTGCGTCAAGCGCTTTCTCTTTCTGTTTCACTAAGAGACGCTCCACTTTATTGGCTAAATCATCGATCGACGCATACATATCTTCCGACACCGATTCTGCGTGGATATCTTTCGCTTTAGCAATATGTAAACTTACCTCTGCTGTTTGGCGCTTATTCTCCGTCGATAATACGATATGAACCTTAGTAATATTATCACTATGACGCTCTAATTTAGAGAAACGCTCTTCAACATAGTTACGAAGCGCTTCGGTTAATTCCAAACCATTTCCTGTTAAGCTTACATTCATAGTTATCTCCTTTATTGATATAAGATCAGGGGCTTTTAGTTTTATGCTTAGCAACCCCTGAAACGCTAAAGAATCTTTACAATTAACAATCTTTTTAAAGTATCTTCACGTTAACATGTTTTTATAAAAATTCCACCTCTTTTTATGCGCGTTGACAGCTTTCACAATAAAAAGTTGATCGCTGTGTGATAACTGTCCGAATAATAGGCGCATCGCAGTTCGGGCAAGGTTTCCCCTCCCGCCCGTAGACCAATAATTTTTGCGCAAAATAGCCCGGTGTACCATCGGGTTTTGAGAAATCTTTCAGCGTTGTACCGCCCTGCTCGATCGCTTTTTCTAAGACCTTTTTGATATTGCCTAGCAGTGTTTCTTGCTCTTTTTTCGTCAGCGAGCGCGCTTCCCTATGAGGATTAATTTTAGAGAGAAAGAGCGATTCATTGGCGTAAATATTTCCAACGCCCACCACCATCTTTTGATCCATCAATACCGTTTTAATCGCCCGTTTACGATCTTTAAGTAGCCCTGAAAAATAGGTAAGATTAAACGCATCACTCAGCGGCTCTGGCGCAAGCTGAGTCAAATAATCGGGCATCTCATCGATCCCATACGTTCGCGCAAATCCAAAACGGCGAGCATCGTTATAAAAGAGCGCTTTGCCACTTTCAAGATGAATAATGAGATGATCGTGTTTACGCGGCGGGAAATCAGAATCAAAGACACTGATCGCCCCTGACATCCCCAAGTGCACAACAAGTCGGTAACTATCCGTCTCAATCAGCAGGTATTTTGCCCGGCGCGATACCGTTTGCACTGTTTCTCTTTCAAGCGCATGAATCTCCTCGCCTACCGGATAGCGCAGCCGGCCATTACGCACCTCAATCCGCGCAATTTTGTTCCCCAAAAGATAGGGCGAGACACCTCGCTTAACGGTTTCCACTTCTGGCAGTTCTGGCATAACGCTCCTCTTAAAATCTGTGATAAACTTAACGCTTTCAATTATACAGTAATTTTACGAGTAGCTATGCGTTTACCGATTGTTTCCATTTCCCGTCTGATGGCGCTCTTTTCCTACATTGCGCTCTTCTTTTTTCTTGTCTATCTCATCGTGGGTAACGTGATTTATCCTGAGCTGCCGCGCGGTCCGCTTGTGATTGGTCTATTAGTGCCCCTTCTATTTCCATCAAGAGGCATTTTACGCGCGCAACGTTATACCCACGCTTGGACCAGTTTTCTTTCGCTCTTATATTTTGTCGTCGCGACCGATCTTTGGAGTAGTGGCGAGCATGGTGTCTCGAGCGTGATTTTTCTCTTAACGATTCTGCTCTTTACCGGCTGCGTTCTCTATTCGCGCTATAGCCCGCTCCCCTTCCGCGAAGGTCGAGTAGGATTTGGTAAACGCGCAAACTCAGAGAATTCCGCTCAAAAATAAATCATCGACCCGATCAATTCTTTATTTGATTGAGACGCTTGCCGAATCGATCTTAATCCATGCAAATACCGATTAAGGCAAACGGCGAGCGTAGCGCTTTGTCACAAAGACCATCAAACCGCTCACGCTCAATAAGATTAAAATCCACACACCGTCGCCCAATTTTGCGTAGGCGGTTAATCCCGTCATCGGTTGAAATTCCCCCACTAACGCATCGGTTTCAAATTGAGGCAACACCCCCAATATTTTTCCTTGATGATCGACCATCGCGGTCACACCGGTATTGGTGGCCCGAATCATAGGACGCGCCAATTCAATGCTACGCGCGCGTGCGATTTGCAGATGCTGCCACGGACCAATCGATTCGCCAAACCACGCATCATTACTCACATTAATTAAAAATTCGCTCTGCACAGCTTGATAGCGGAGCATGTCGCCAAAGACCGCCTCATAACAGATTGAAGCGCTCCCTTTGGCCTCGGTTGAACGAAACTGAAACGGTGCTTGCTCTTTTTGCCCTGCCTCAAGATCGCTATAGGGAATCTCCACCCAATCATTAAAATGGCTTAACAGCCCGCGAAACGGAATGTATTCGCCAAACGGAAGCAGTCGGTACTTTTCATAAAAATGATCCGTTCGATCACTCTTTCCATAATGCACCAGTCCATTTCGAAAACGCTCGGTTAAGCGATCGCCAGTAAAAATCCCGCTAATAATATCGGCATTACCAAGCTCCGCTAACCGGTGAAAATGCGCACTCACGCCATCACGACCATCATAAACAATCGGAATCGCCGTCTCCGGCATCACAATGAGATCGACGCGATCGGACACTTTGGCAATGAGATCAAAATAGGTGTCGAGCGTGTGATAAATAAAATCATCATGAAACTTCGCATCTTGAGAAATATTTCCTTGTAATAATCCCGCGCGAACGGGCTTCCCACTCGGCTCAATTGGCTCACCGACCCACTCATAGGCAATCCCGACAATCCCCGCAAGCAATAAACCATAGAGAAGCGGAAAACGGAGAAGTGTTTCACGTCCGACATTCTCATCGCTCTTTCGCTCATTACCTCCGGAAAGCCGAACGTGACGCGCGAGCACGATCTTCATTGCAAACTGCAACACGAATAGAACGAGAATCCCCGCCACAAAATAGACCCAAAAACTGCTTAAAAGCGCGCCCATCGTTGAAAATAAAAACGGTGCAAAGGGCATCTCCGTCAAACTGTATCCCAGTGCAAGCCACGGAAAGCCGGTAAAAAGATGCGCACGTACCAATTCAAGCAAAACGCCTACAACCGGAAAAAGAAACCCATAGGTCATCACTAAACCGAGCTTGCTTCGCCCCACAATCCACGCCAGTACGCCGTAATAGAGCGCAAGATAGAGCGCAAGGAGCATCGCCATCCCCATCGATAGCCCAAGCGACGCACCGCCAAATTGATGCAGGCTAATATGCACCCACGCAATCCCAAACGCGAAAAAGCCAAAACCAAAGCCGGTGCCGAGCATAAAGGCCCGTTTGCCCTGCTCACCGCGAAGCAGCAATAAAAAGAGCGCAAGCAATACCGGCACGCCATAACCCCAATTAAAGGGCGCAAATCCAAGCGTCATTAAGCCACCCAAACCAAGGGCCACCAAGAGTTTTAAGAAAAAGAGTCGCTTTGGCATTCAATGCTCCTGTAGGAAATAAAAAAGAGCCCTCAGGCTACACTAGCCCAAGCTCACGGTAAATTTCATTCACTATGATACGATATTTCCCCGCCGGCAACGTATCGCCATAAAAAAGATTGGGATTTTTGCCGGGATCGACAACGCGCGTATGTTTGCGATTGGTGAGATAACTGATGGTGAGATCATATTTCGGATCGCGCAAAATCAGACAGCCCGTCCAACCGGTATGCCCATAGGCCTCGCTTGAAGCATAATCACCGCACATATAGCCCATATCCGCCCCATTAAGACGCCAACCGATGCCAAAGGTCGAATCGAGCCTGCTCGGCGTTAAAAACTGCCCAATGACGTGATTAGAGAAATAATCATTATCGCCCCGCATAAGCGCCATCAATGTTAACAGCGCATCGCTATTGGCAAAGAGTCCTGCGTGCCCCGAAATCCCATCCATGCAGTGAAAGCCTTTTTCATCCTGCACCTCGCCATAGATCACCTCTTGACGAATATTGGGAAAGTCGATCACACCATCCCGACGATTCCCCGCAAGCTCTGTCGCGGCAATATTATCGCGCATCGCTGCATTTTCAAGCGGCCGGTAATCGATGGAATCCTCAATCCCAAGCGGTATCCAAAAAGTTTTTTTCAAATATTGTTGCAGCGATTCCCCGGCAATCAGCTCAAACAGAAATGTCAGCAGCATAAAATCCACATCGGAATAGAGTGCTGTCGTTTTTGGCGGATGCACAAGGGGCGTGAGCAAGAGTTTTTGGAGAAACTGAAAGCGATCCTGACAATAGAGCATTTCACTATAAGTAGGATCGTAAAAAAGGGGATTTGGTTCAAATCCGGCGCTGTGGGTGAGAAGATCATAGAGCGTAATCGCCTCTTTTTCACTTGGGAGGATGAGTCCTTGTCGAATTTCCTCCTCAAGCAGATCAAAAAGTGAGCAATCAAGATCGCATTTCCCCTTTGTCAGGAGCGATTGAAAGCCAAATGCCAGACTAAATACCTTCGTGAGCGACGCGATATCGTAATGCGTCATTAAATTTGCGCAATTAATAGTCGGAATGAGGGTTCGATGCCCGAAGGCCTGTTGGTAGATTCTGCTACTTTTGTGCTCAATTGCGATTTGAGCACTCGGAAATCCGTCTTTTATCGAATCTTTGATGATTTTTTCTAAATTTGCGAAACCCATCTGTTTTAGCCTAATTTGCCCCGATCAAGCTCTCCATAATAAGCGACAAAAAAGACCAAACCTAGCACCTGCGCAATCTTTGAGCGAAAATAAATTTGACCAAACGGCGAAAAAGCTGTTTAATACTCTACATCAACAGCGGCTCGATAGCTCAGTCGGTAGAGCAGCGGATTGAAAATCCGCGTGTCGGCAGTTCGATTCTGCCTCGAGCCACCACCTTTAAAAAGCACTATTCCACACGGTCTAGTGCTTTTTTCTTATCTATCGAAAATAACCTCTTCTTCCTTGACCTTAGCCAACCTTTCCCCTCTTATCGCCACTCCAAACAGTCTCATTTGATATTAATCAAGTTACTAATCCTTGAATTTGGCATGATTTCCTTAGAGGCCGAAGCTTGAAGCACTGATTCGCACAGAGCTTACGGCGAAACGTTCAAATCGATCCTTCACATTCACATTCACATAGGAGAGTTTATATGGTCGCGTCGAGTGATTTTCTGGTAGTGGTAGCAAGTGCGCTTGGCTTAATTTTCATGTTCGGCATGGGCGGATATCTCACTTACTTTTTCCTTAAAAAAGCAAAAGAAGAAGAGGAACGCAAAAATAAATAGTTTTTCGCACCTGTGATCATCGATCTCTTGAGCTAAAAGCTGTGCATGATAACTACACTTAGCTTGCACCCCTCTCGCTTTTAGGGCTCACACTCTATTTTCCTCCCTCGTATCATGATTCACCAGTGCACCGTTTGTAAAATGTATATGTATATTGCTTAAATAACTTAAATGGGCGTTCTGCCAAAAAAGCCTTCGAGACACGTTAAAAAGTTTCGAAGGCTTTTTTATGTTCCTTCCATTTCCTCTACCTCTGAGCCGTCTCAGAGCTTTTTTACGCGCACAAAAAAAGGAGAGCTACTCACTCTCCTTTATAAACGATTTAACGCGTCACAGCGCTTAGATTCGCGATGAGGGCTTATAGTCTCTACGTAGAGACTATTCGTCGTTTAAACTCGCCTCATAGGCATCCCACGCCGCCCATTCATCGTCTGCTTCACTCACTTCCGTTGGATCGGCTAGAAAATAGACCCAGCGCCCCTTTTCGATCACTTCAATCTCAAGGAGACGCTCTGCTACTTTTTTCGGCACGATGGGGAAATCATATCCATCCCGATCATTGCGGCAGATCGCGAGTTTGCCTTCCGCGAGCATTTTGCTCTGCTCAGGCGTGACAGTGACAAAGCGCACCTTCTTACCATCGGAGCTAAAGTTAAAGCGCTCAGAGCTCTCAGAACGCTTATCCTTCGCATTATCGACGCGTTCAGTATCGATTAGGCGTCTTGCTTCAATTCGAGCCGCTTTACGCGCCTCATCTTCCTGAATCTCGCGATTTTTCTCACGATCCATCGCGCGCTTCGCTTCATCAAATGCTTTTAGCTCTTCCTGACGTTTCTTCTTCTCAGTCTCAAGTTCTGCCCGCACCGATTTATCTCGATGGGCTTGGTGCTTGCGACGCTTCTTATCCGAAACGATCTTTTTTGCCTTATCTTTTGAAATAAGACCCGCTTTGAGTAATTGATCCTGAAGTGACACCTTATCAATCCTTTATGTTACTAGTATAAAATTCGGCACTTAAGTGTACCATCGATCTCTTTCATCGCTTCATAGAGCTTGAGCGCCGCATCTTCACAGCCTGACACATCAAGTACCACATACCCCATCTCAGCGGAGGTTTGAAGGTATTGCGCATTGATATTTAAATCAAGTTTTGAGACATGCTGATTCACCTCATGCAAAATGCCTGGGCGGTTTTTATGCACGTGTAAAATACGATTGCTGCCAGGCTGTTTTGGAAGCGATACTTCGGGGAAGTTCACTGCTGAAAGCGTTGATCCATTATCTGAATAGAGCACGAGTTTCGAGGCCACTTCAATCCCGATATTTTTCTGCGCTTCAACGGTTGACCCACCAATGTGCGGCGTTAAAATTACGTTTTGTAATTTACGTAGCGGTGAGATAAATTCATCGTTATTGGATTTTGGCTCAACGGGGAATACGTCAATCGCTGCCCCTGAGATATGCCCTTTTTCGATAAACTCCGCAAGCGCATCAAGATCTACAACCGTTCCGCGCGACGCATTAATTAAGACCGAGCTCTGCTTCATAAACGCAAGGCGTTCACGGCTCATTAAGTTTTTCGTGGTCGCATCTTCAGGCACGTGAAGCGTCACAATGTCCGACTCTTCAAGAAGGCGATTCAATGAGCTTGCCGGTTGAGCATTTCCGAGCGCTAATTTCGATTCAATATCGTAATAGATTACATGCATACCGAAGCTTTCCGCTAAGATCCCCACCTGTGTACCGATGTGACCGTACCCGATAATACCCAGGGTTTTACCGCGCACCTCGAAGGAGTCTTTTGCTGATTTCATCCAGCCGCCTTCATGACACATGTAGTTTTTGTAAGGAATGCCACGTTTGAGCATGATCATCTCAGCGATCACAAGTTCAGCCACCGAGCGAGTGTTGGAGTACGGCGCATTAAATACCGGAATCGCACGGCGCTCCGCTTCCACTAAATCCACTTGGTTTGTTCCAATACAGAAACAGCCCACCGCCATCAATTTCTCAGCGTGTGCAAGCACCTCTTCCGTTAACTGAGTACGCGAGCGAATCCCTAGAATGTGCGCATCTTTGATCGCTTCGAGAAGCTCTGCGCCTTCAAGCGCTTTCGGGTGATACTCGATATTCGAGTAGCCCTCTTTTTCAAAATATTTTACCGCTTCTTGATGCACACCTTCTAATAATACAACCTTAATTTCGCTCTTAGGGAATGATGTTTTTTTCATTGTAACTCTAATCCTTACTTCGTTAACTCAGTCGTCATATATGCTTTTAGATCTTCAATGCTGTTATCGAGCACTTTGAAGCGTTGAGGTAGCGACTCAATTGCCTCAACTAATGAAAGATCAAAGGGCGCGTTGGGAATCGCCGTTTTAATCGTTTCGTAAAACTTAATCGGTTTCGCTGTCTCAAGACAGACTTGGGTGGTGCCATCTAAATATTGCGCGCCCACATAGACCCCATCGGCCGTATGCGGATCAATGAGCTCACCTGAATCTTTATAGATACGGCGAATCGTCTCTAAACGGTTCTCGTGATCGCTCTCGCCCGATTCAATATTCCAAGCAGCGCGATCCGCCCAGAGCGCATCTTGAGTGAGATCAAAATAACCTTGCTCATCAATCGCGTCCCAAAGCGCTTTGGTTTTTTCGGCACCCGCAATCAGATAGATAAAACGTTCAAAGTTACTTGCTTTCGCGATATCCATCGAAGGGCTTGAGGTGAGATGCACCTCTTTTGAAGCGCGCGGTTTGTAGATCCCCGTTTTAAAAAATTCATCGAGGACATTATTTTCATTGGTGGCAAGAATCAATTTACGGATCGGAAGCCCCATATGACGCGCCATAATTCCCGCAAAAATATTGCCAAAGTTCCCCGATGGAATGACAAAATCAACCGGCTCACCGATCGACTCAGCATTCATGAAATAGCCGCGGAAATAGTAGATAATTTGCGCCAGAATACGGGCAAAGTTAATGGAGTTGACCGCGCCGAGTTTATTATCGGCTTTAAAAGTCGCATCGTTATTGAGCGCTTTAACTAAATCTTGGCAATCATCAAACACGCCTTTCACTGCGATATTGAAGATATTTTCATCTTGAACGGAGTACATCTGCGCCGTTTGGAAGGCACTCATTCGCTCAAAAGGGCTTAACATAAAGACGTTAATGCGATTTTTACCTTTCATCGCATGGATCGCGCTTGAACCCGTATCGCCAGAGGTTGCCCCTAAAATATTGAGAGTTTTATTCTCGCGCTCTAAGACATAGGGGAAAAGCTCGCCCAAAAACTGCATCGCCATATCTTTAAAGGCAAAGGTTGGGCCGTTTGAAATCTCAAGAACGCGCACCTCGCCCCCAATCGATTTATTGGTGATGATGGAGTCAGTCCCGAAGTTTTCTTTATTGTAGGCACGATCCATCAAGCCTTTTAGATCATCCGCGGGAATATCGGTGCAATAGAGCGATGCAATCTCAAATGCTAAATCAGCATAGCGCAATGAGCTCCATGCCTGTAAGGTTTCGCCATCAATGCTTGGAATGGTTTCTGGCATCGACAAACCGCCGTCAACGCATAATCCCTCTAAAACAACATCACAAAAACTCTTCGGCTCGGCGCCACCACGGGTGCTGATATATTTCATGCTAATCACTTATCCTCTATTAATCCCTTGAATGATTCGTCTCATACGAATCTAAATCGATATAACCATGGGGAATCCACTCATCTCCCACAAGCACCGCCGTGACAAAGCCAAAACGATGTTTTACCGGGAGCCAGTAGACCGCTCTCTCATCCAACTTATTCTTATCAATATACGCTGTTAGCGCACTTTTTAAAAGCGTATCGTCCATCTCTTGATAGCTCACTTTTCGTGCAGAAATGGTCTCTTTAAAGTCTTCAATCGGGGTGTAATATTTGGGGATATTGCTAATATCATACCCTGCTGTTAACACATCCATCATCGTATTACTCGAGATCTTTTCAAGATCAACCGCAGCATAGACGGGCCCTGTCAACGATTTTCTATCAAAAGGCGCTTGAGTCGTTAACATCTCTTTCTCAACTTCATGCTCGACATATACATTGAAACGATCTTGCGCAAACACGATAAACACCGGACGCGACTCATAGAGCACCCACAGCCCGTACCCCATAAAGGCGAGCTGAAAGGCTAAAATCGTCGTCGCATCGACAATGCGCTCTTTAAGACTTTTATGGGATTTATAGACAATCCCCATACAAAGTGGCCCGACGATTAGATCGATAATCACAATCTTAATAAAAAGATCATACCCGCCGAGTGCTTTTGACCAAATGCTCGGATACCAGAGCGTTAAAATCACCAGCGCAAAGAGTGAAACCAGCAGAATACTAAAGAGGAAATGAATTCCAAATGCTTTGAAATTGAACTTCATTTTAGCTAATCCTTTATCGCGTCATAAAGTGTCTAATTTTACACTAAACCCTCTAAAAAAATAAGCATCCGTTCAATATTGAACCGACTTTCTATAGAAAAGCTCTATATATTGCCCTTTTAAGGGAATCATAATTCAATCGGACTCAAGCAAAATTATGGGTTTTGCTAGTGATTCTCAAAAAATCCTCGTACAATATGAGCCATTCTACCTGCGCCATTCGTGCGCACTTACGATCGTTCGATCCATTCAGATTACGACACCACACGAAAAAGGAACCGTATGAAAAAGCCTGCGACTGAATATCAAAAAGGGATATTACTCGTCATCGCCTGTTACACCATTTGGGGAAGCTTTCCGCTCTATTGGTATCCGCTACAGGGGATGGATGCCTATCAAATTATGGCGCAGCGCGTACTCTGGTCGTTCCTATTTCTGCTTGGCGTTGTCACCTTTACCGGACAGATTAAAGTGGTGCTCCATGGGCTCACCAATCGGCGGATTTTTGTCACCTTTTTAGGCGCCTCCTTCTTTATCTTTTTTAACTGGCTCACCTATCTCTGGGCGATTAGCAATAATCATGTGCTCGATGCGAGTCTTGGCTACTATATGAACCCCCTTGTAAGTATTTTTCTCGGGCGCATTTTCTTAAAAGAGGATCTCAGTCGCCCGCAATATATCGCCATCGGCATTGCAACGCTCGGTGTACTCTGGCTTGCGATTTTAGGCAAATCCATTCCAATTGTTGCGATTATTCTCGCCACATCCTTTGGATTTTACGGATTGATCAAACGGGTCGCATCACTGCCAACCATTCCCGGGCTTACGCTTGAAACCCTCTTTATGATGCCCTACTCGATCGTCTATCTGGCAATCGTCATTAACAAAGGCGAACTGCAACTCTTTAATCTCGACACCATCCCCCTACTGGTTCTCCTCTTTTCAGGGGCGGTAACCACCATTCCGCTCGTCCTATTTTCAGAAGGCGCGCGCCGAATCCCGCTCTCGCTTGTGGGGATCTTTCAATATATCTCGCCCACTTTCCAACTGTTAATGGGGATTTTCCTCTTTAAAGAGACTTTTTCGGCAAACCGCTTTGTTGGCTTTGCCCTTGTGTGGGTGGCGATTGCAGTATTTCTCTATGGTGAATGGCGTAAAAAACACCCGAAAGGCGGGAAAGCTGCCCTATAAACAATACATAAAAAATCTATAAATAATCTTCTTCGCTTATTAAAAAGCCCGCTCTTCAAAAGAATGCGGGCTTTTTTATGAGAATTAAATAAATCGATCCGGTTCTTTTAAAGTTTGCAGTTTAAGGCCACTTAGATGAATAAGCGCAAAATAGCCCACAACCGCCATAACAACCACGCCCATCATCACCCCAAAGCGCATCATTAATCCTGCCTCAAACCAAAAAGCGCTAAACGATGCCACCCACATTAATCCTACAATTAAGAGTAAATTCGCCGGTAAAATCGCTAAACTTCTAAAGCGCATTAGCCCACTAAAATTGTGAATGCCTTGGGAGACAATCCCCATCATGAGTAACCCCGCATTGACCCACGCCGCAATGGCTGACGAGAGCGCAAGCCCCGCATGCTGAAGATGCTGCACCAAGATAAACTGCAAAATAATGTTGGTGGCGATCGCAATCAGACTATATTTGACCGGCGTTTTTGTGTCTTGCCGCGAGAAAAATACCGGTGCCAAGACGCGAATTAAAAAGAAAGCAGGAATACTAAGCGCGTAGGTGACTAAACTACGAGAGGCCATCATTACATCATTAACGGTAAAAGCGCCGCGCATAAAGAGAAGCGCAAGAAGAGGCTCCGCCAAAATGACAAGCGCAATCGTCGCGGGCAAACCGATCACAAGCGCAAGGGTTAAGCCCCAATCGATCGTCTGCCCGAGGCTTTTATAATCCTCTTTTGCATTGAGCTGTGACAGGCGCGGAAGCACCACCGTACCAAGCGCAACAGCAAAGGTGCCAATGGCAAACTCAACCAAGCGGTCGGAATAATAGAGCCAGGTAATGCTCCCTGTTTCCAAGCGAGAGGCGAGCTGAGTATTGATCAAAATATTGATCTGACTGCTCGAAGAGCCAATAATCGCCGGGATCATCAAAAACATCACCGTGCGCACGCCTTTCGATTTAAATGCCACTCGCGGACGGGCAATCAGCCCTTCCCGATAAACCGCATAAAATACCGTGAGTAACTGCACAATCCCCGCTAAAAAGACCGCATACCCGAGCACATAGATCGGCTCATCGGCAAGCGAGCTTAAAAATGCCCCACCAATTAAACAGATATTGAGCAAAATAGGCACGCCTGCGGGCACCGCAAACTTATCGAGCGCATTGAGCGTACTTGAGTACATCGCCGTCATGCAGATAAAAAAGAGATACGGGAGCATCCATTTAAGCAGATTATTAGTGATCTCAAAGACGTACGCATCGCTCATAAAGCCTGATGCAAAGAGCATCACCACAAGCGGAGAAGCGAGCACGCCCACCACCGCAATCAGCAATAAAACAATCCCGAGCGTTCCGCTAATCTCCGCTAAAAAAAGCTTTAATTCAGCGCGCTCTTTTTTAATGCGATATTCACTAAAGACCGGCACAAAAGCTTGGTTAAACGCTCCCTCCCCAAAAAAACGGCGAAAAAGATTCGGGATCCGAAACGCAACACTAAAGGCGTCCATATAGAGCGATGCGCCGAAAAAGCTCGCAAAGACAATGTCGCGCACAAGCCCCATAATGCGGGAGAGAAAGGTAAACGCACTCACGGTAAAGAGTGAGCGAAAGAGAGATTTTTTCATACTGAATTGATATTTTTAGCGTGGATCTATCCTGACACCAACCGAGCGACCATCAGGCATATAAAACAATAACGTCCTATTTTATCCTAAAGCGTCCCGCTTCGCCGAACCGATCGCACAAAAGTCTGATATCACCCGCCAATTTTTACCTAAATTATTTTGGGAATCCTTTTTCAAGCGCCCATAAAAAAGCCTTGAACCCACGAGTGTCGCGGATCAAGGCTTCTGTTATACGTTTTACAGGTTGATTGAATCAATCAAACCATTTTGAAAATTTACTTATTTACGCTCGCTGAGCTCTTCCATTTTCGCACGAAGTTTTTGACCTGCGCGGAAAGTAACTACACGGCGTGCAGAAATTGGAATCTCTTCCCCAGTTTTTGGGTTACGACCAGGACGTTCAGCTTTATCACGTAATTCAAAGCTTCCGAAACCTGATAATTTTACAGGCTCACCCGAGGCGAGTGATTCACGAATTTCTTCGAAAAATGCTTCAACAAACTCTTTTGCGTCTTCGCGTTGAGCGTTAAAGTTGTGATATAAATTTTCAGTTAAATCGGCTTTTGTTACCGTTGTCATAATAAAATCCTTTTAATAGACAAATATTAAATTAAACCTATTGACGCAATTGAACGTCTAATTTTCCTAAATCATTCAAGATCGATTCAATTATAGTATCGATTTCTGAATCTTTGAGATTTTCTTTAAGATTTTGAAATACTAGGCTATATGCCACATTTCTCGTCTCATTGACTTCCCCTTTTTCAGCCCCTTGGTAATGGTCAAACAAGTTGACCGCACGAAGAAGTGGCTGACCGCTCTGCATCATTGAATCCACAAGGTTTGCGTGCGATACGTTATTGGGAACCACTAACGCTAAGTCACGGCGTGAACTTGGGAATTTCGACAACTCACTAAAGGTTGGCGTTGCGGACGCTTTAAGTGCGTTAAAGTTTAGCTCAAAAACAAAAACATCGGTATTTAAATCGAGTGCTTTTGAGACCGTTGGATGAAGTTTACCCAAATATCCTACAACGGTTCCTGCATTTGTCAAGATTTGTGCAGATTGACCGGGATGTAAGATGCTGTTTTCAGACGCTTCAAAACGGAAACCCTGAATCCCTGTACGATTTAACAGCGCTTCAACATCGCCTTTAAGATCGAAGAAATCCAGTTTACGTGCAGGCTCGCCCCACTGCTTCTCAAAGGCTTCCCCACAAATCGCGCCGGCTAAATGAAGCGTTTGCTCCACATTTTCAAGCGTACCGTTATAGGTTAAGCCCGATTCAAAGAAACGTAGACGGGTATGTTGACGTTTTAAGTTATGCTCCATCGCCCCTAAAACCCCCGGAAGAAGCGTAGTACGCATCACCGATAGATCACTTGAGATCGGGTTTTTAAGTGCAATCGGCGTACTGCCCGGCGCTAAAATTTCTTGCCATTTCGGGCTTACGAAACTCATCGCAATCACTTCATGATAATCGCGCGCCACTAAAATATTTTTAAAATCTTTTAACGGCACTTCATTTTCAGGCACTCGGCGCATCGAAATTTTCGATTGCATATCAAAGCAGACCGGCACATCGTTATAACCGCTTAAACGCGCAATCTCTTCAATGAGGTCTTCTTCAATTTCGATATCAAAGCGATAGCTTGGCGCCGTGAAAATAAGATGATCATCGGCTACCTCAGACAGATCACCAATTCGCTCTAAATAGATCACGATCTCTTCTTTTGAGAACGCTTTACCAATGATTTTTTCAACGCGCGCAAAACGCACTTTGATCGGATTGCGTTTAGGCAGCGCATCAATCGCTTCAAAACGGCTAATTTTACCTGCTTTACCGCCAGCAAATTCCACTAAAAGTGCAGTTGCTCGTTCAAGGGCTTTCTCCGCTAAAGCAAAATCAACGCCACGCTCAAAACGGTGCGATGCATCGGTATGAAGACCGTAGTTACGCGCACGCCCTGCGATGGTCACGGGATTAAACCACGCTGATTCTAAGAACACATCCGTAGTGTCATCACCGCATTCGCTGTTTTTACCGCCCATAATCCCAGCAATCGCCACAACTTTTTTCTCATCGGCAATCACTAAGGTGTCGTCTTTAAGTTCGGCTTTATCATCATTGATCAGCGTTAAAGTTTCCCCAGCTTTCGCACGGCGAATAGTGATATCCCCTTCAAGCTTATTAACATCAAAGGCGTGAAGTGGCTGACCGAGTTCTAAAAGAACGTAGTTCGTTACATCCACTAAAATACCGTGCGGACGAATACCACAACGGCGGAGACGCTCACTCATCCAAAGCGGCGTTTCTGCATTTGGATTAAGATCGCGAACGATTCGGCCAATGTAGCGCGGGCAATCATTGTCATTCTCAACGGTGATATTTTTCACCTCATCAAATGATACCTCGACCGGCGCAATCTCTTTTTGAATAATGGACTGCGCTGAAATCGCTGCGACATCGCGCGCGACCCCTAAAATGCTGAGACAATCACCGCGGTTAGGCGTTAAATCCACATCCACAATGCGATCGTCTAAATCGTACAATTCTCTAAAGCAGGTACCGACTTTTACCGAAGGATCAAGCGCCATTAGGCCTGAACCATCTTCATCAACACCTAACTCTTTCGATGAACAGAGCATCCCATTTGATGGAACGCCGCGAAGTTTTGCCGCTTTAATTTTAAAGCCGCCTGGAAGCACTGCTCCCACAACTGCCGTTGGAACTTTCATTCCAACCGCTACGTTTGGCGCACCGCACACAATTTGAAGAAGTTCATCTTCGCCCACATCAACCGTTGTCACACGGAGACGGTCTGCGTCAGGATGCGGCTCAACGGTTTTAACCTCACCCACCACCACTTGAGTAAATTCGGGCGCAGCCAGCTCTTCCGCTTCGACTTCTAACCCCGCCATTGTGAGGCGATCGGCTAATTGATCTGGAAGGGTGGCAACCCACTCTTTTAACCAAGAAACTGATATTTTCATATTTTTGCCTATATATTTTTGTCGTTAAAGGAGATTAATCGAAAAGGATCATCTATCTAAATTGCGTTAAGAAGCGCATGTCGTTCTCATAGTAGAGACGCAGGTCATTGACGCCATAACGGAGCATTGCTAAACGCTCAATCCCCATACCAAATGCAAAGCCTTGATACTCCTCAGGATCGATATTTACTGCTTTAAAGACATTGGGATGAACCATACCGCAGCCTAAAACTTCTAACCAACCGGTATTTTTACAGACGCGACAACCATCGCCGTTACAGATCACACATTCAATATCCACTTCCGCTGAGGGCTCTGTGAATGGGAAGAATGAGGGTCTGAAGCGAAGTTTAAGATCTTTCTCAAAGAAAGCCTGCATAAACTCCGTTAAAATTCCTTTTAAACTCGCAAACGTCACATCTTTATTGACCACTAAGCCTTCCACTTGATGGAACATCGGGCTGTGGGTTACGTCGGAGTCGCAGCGATAGACGCGACCATATCCAATCATTTGAATCGGCGGTTTTTGCTCTTCCATCACGTGAATTTGAGTGTTTGAGGTGTGCGTTCTAAGAAGCATGTGATCATCAAAATAGAACGTATCGAACATCGCGCGCGCGGGGTGATGCTCAGGGATATTGAGTGCCTCAAAGTTATAAAAATCGCTCTCAATTTCAGGTCCTTGAACGATATCAAATCCTAAGGATCCAAAAAATTCATGAATGCGCATCATGGTGCGGGTGATCGGGTGAAGCGATCCGATCTCACTGCGGCGACCGGGCTGAGTAATATCAACCGTCTCCGCTTTTAGTTTTTCGTTTAATTCAGCGGTTTCTAACGCTTGCTTTTTCGCTTCTAATGCATCGATAAGCGCTGTACGAACGCGATTGATCTCGGCCCCGCGTGTTTTACGCTCTGATGGATCGAGTTTTCCGAGTTCAGCCATAAGTCCGCTAATTTTACCTTTACGACCAAAATTAGCGACGCGAATCTCCTCGATGGTTTTAAGCGAGTCAGCGGCGTTAATTTCACCGAGTGTGCTCTCTAATATATTATCTAAATTCATTCATCAACTACCTATCAAAAGTAACCACAAATCAACCACAAATAAAAAAGGAAAAGAAGCATAGTGCACCTTTTCCTTTCTAATAATACGGCTATAAAACCTAAAAGGTTTAAGCTAGTGCTGCTTTAGCTTGGTTTGCTAAAACCTCAAAGCCCGCCTTATCATGAACAGCCATGTCCGCAAGAACTTTACGGTCAATTTCGATGTTCGCTTTCTTAAGACCGTTGATAAAACGGCTGTATGAAAGACCACATTCGCGTGCTGCCGCATTAATACGTACGATCCAAAGTGAACGGAAGTTACGTTTGTTTTGACGGCGGTCACGATATGCGTACTGACCTGCTTTGATTACTGCTTGATGTGCTGCACGGATTGTACGTGAGCGTGCACCATAGTAACCTTTTGCTTTCTTTAAAATCTTTTTGTGACGTGCTTTGGTAATAGTACCACGTTTAACTCTTGCCATTTCTTACTTCTCCTCAACTTATGCGTACGGCATTAATCTGCTAATTGACTTTTTGTCCGCAGCGGAAACCAATTTATCTGCACGTAAATGTCTTTTACGTTTAGTTGATTTCTTTGTGAGGATATGACTTCTGTGTGAAGAATGGCGCTTAAAGTTACCGCCGCCATTTTTGGCAAAGCGCTTTTTCGCACTACTATTCGTTTTTAATTTTGGCATAATAATCCACTCGCATTCAAAATTACATTAATAAAAATTTGGGTTATTTAGTTGGCGCTAGAACCATCACCATTTGACGTCCCTCGAGACGCGGGCGCTGCTCAACGACACCATACTCTTTAAGATCTTCTTCTACGCGTAGAAGAAGTTCCATACCCAACTCTTGGTGAGCCATTTCACGCCCTCTAAAACGAAGCGTTACTTTTGCTTTATCACCATCTTTTAGGAAACGTATCAGGTTGCGTAGTTTTACCTGATAATCCCCTTCATCCGTCGCAGGACGGAATTTTACTTCTTTGATCTGTGTTTGACGCTGGCGTTTACGTGCTTCAGCGGCCTTTTTCTGCTGCTCGAACTTGAATTTACCATAGTTCATAATGCGGCATACGGGCGGTCTCGCGTTGGGCGACACCTCCACTAAATCAAGCCCATCATTATAAGCCATGTCGAGCGCATCTGCAAGACTTACGATGCCTTTTTGTTCGCCCGCTTCATCAATTAAGCGTACTTCACGTGATGAGATTGCTTCATTGATTCGGTGTTCGTTTTGATTACTGATAACTCATTTCTCCTATTGGTTAATGTTAATCATCAAAGTTACGTTAAATTTATAATAATCTCTAATTATACTGATTCTTGTTTAAATATTCTACAAATTCATTAATCTGCATGGTACTTAAATCTTGACCTTCACGTGTACGAACCGCCACTAAGCCGAGCTCATCCTCGCGCGCGCCCACCACAACGATGTATGGAATGCGGCCTACAGTTGCTTCACGGATCTTATAACCGATCTTTTCATTACGGGTATCAAGCTTAACGCGGAAGCCTCGATTTCGAAGTGTTTCTGCCACTTGCGTTGCATACTCATCTTGATGATTGGTGATGGTGGTCACAATCACTTGTTCAGGCGCGAGCCAGAGCGGGAATGATCCTGCGTGATGCTCAATCAAGATCCCGATGAAACGCTCAAAAGAACCTAAAATTGCGCGGTGAAGCATAACCGGTGTTTTACGAGTGTTGTCTTCATCCACAAAGCTTGCGCCAAGACGCTCAGGAAGTACGAAGTCTAACTGGATCGTACCCACTTGCCATGATCGGCCGATCGCATCTTTGATGTGATATTCCACTTTAGGACCGTAGAACGCCCCTTCGCCTGGAAGCTCTTCCCAAGCGATACCGGCAGCGTTTAATGCACTGCGTAATCCTGATTCTGCGTGGTTCCAGATCTCATCGGATCCTGCACGCTGTTCAGGACGAAGCGATAATTTAATGCTGATATCAGTAAAACCGAAATGTTTATAAACGCTCATCGCAAACGCATGGAAACGGCGAACTTCATCAACGATCTGATCATCACGACAGAAGATATGCGCATCATCTTGAACAAATCCGCGTACGCGCATTAATCCGTGAAGCGCTCCTGATGGTTCATTACGATGGCACGATCCAAACTCCGCTAAACGTAACGGAAGGTCACGATAGGAGTGAAGGCCATGATTGAATACTTCAATATGACAGGGACAGTTCATCGGTTTGACCGCGTAATCACGATTTTCAGACGCGGTGGTGAACATATTCTCTTTATAGTTTGCCCAGTGTCCTGAACGCTCCCAAAGTGAACGATCTGCAATCATCGGCGTGCGAATTTCAAGGTAACCCTCTTCTTTTTGACGCTCACGCATATATTGCTCAACCACTTGCCAAATGGTCCAACCTTTCGGATGCCAAAACACCATACCTGGCGCTTCTTCTTGTAAATGGAAGAGATTTTGCGCACGACCAATACGGCGATGGTCACGTTTTACCGCTTCTTCAACGCGTTTTAAATGTTCTTTTAATTCTTTATCGCTATTAAATGCCACCGCGTAGATACGGGTTAACATTTTATTGTTTGAATCCCCACGCCAATACGCACCAGCAACGTTTGTTAATGCAAAGGCGATATTCGCTTTTTTCACATTGGGAAGATGCGGACCAAAACAGAGGTCCATAAAGATATCTTCGCCATTATTGCCTTGACGGTAGAGCGAGATTTCCGTTTGATCTTCTGGCGCATGCTCGATGATATCGGCTTTGTAGATTTCACCTTTATTGAGGAAATAATCGATCGCGGCTTGTCGATCCCACATTTCGCGGGTGACATCTAAGCCCTCTTTAATGATCTCACGCATGCGCTTTTCAATCGCAGGGAGATCTTCAGGAACGATCGGCTCTTCAAAATCCACGTCATAATAAAACCCGTGTTCAATCGTTGGTCCGATCGCAAGTTTTGCCGTCGGATAGAGATCTTTGACTGCCCGCGCTAAAATTTGAGCGGCTAACGTATGACGAATAATATCAAGACCCGCTTCGTCTCGTCCCGTCAGTACACGGAAATCCACATCGGTCGTAATGGTGTGTGATAAATCCTTATCCACGCCGTCCACTACAATCCCGACCGCTGCTTTCGCAAGGCCTGGCCCAATATCATTCACAATATCAAAACCAGTGACATCACCGTCGTATTTACGCTCACTACCATCTGGTAATTTAACTATAGGCATTCAATTACTCCAATCATCAAATTTACTTATTTAAATGCAGCCAAACCTTAATTATAGAGCCAACCGCTTTAGATCACAAACTCAATATTGTGCTTATTTATAGAGAATAAACGATAAATGATCGCAAGCCGTGATACGCTTAACTATTCACCCAACTCTATGTATAAAGTCATCTCTTCGAACTAAAGCCTAGGTTCTTTACCTAAATCACTACATATTTTATAAAAATTATATTAGAATATAGAAATAATTTCGTTGAAATGTTAACTTACTCAAGATTAACAGTATGAAAATCATAATTTTTTAGGAGATAAGAAAGCTGTGCGTTTCAATTATAAAACTCTACTAGGAATCGGTCTTTCTACGCTGCTTTTGTCTAGCGTACAAGCCAAAGAAATCCCCTTGGATAATCCCCTCCCTGCGAACTTTGTGCCTAGCGCAGAAATCGGCCTCGAGCTTGCTAGAACCACCTGTGGAACTTGTCACGGCCTTCAAGGAGATGGTGTTATTCGCGACAAAGAAGGCAATCCTCGTTTAAATAAAGCGGGCGAGCCAATGTCAATGGGTCCAACATTCCCACGTCTAGCGGGACAACATCCTGAATATATCCTTCAGCAATTACGCTCACTACAAATCTCCCACATGGATCCTGAGCGTGCGAAAAAAGAGGGAATCTACCGCGTTGAAGTGCAAATGATGCCATACGTATCAATGCCAATGATGGGCGGTAAAATGCTCGATTCTGAGATGGCAGCTCATATCGCTGCATGGTTCTCATCGCAAAAACCTGTCCTTGCCGACGCAGCAAAAACTCCTAGCAACGAATTTGAAACACGCATCGACTACCTCTACCGTGGTGGTGACGTTAACCGCAACATCCCTGCGTGTTCATCATGCCATAGCCCATCAGGAATGGGGAACGGTCCTGCAAAATATCCAATGATCGCAGGCCAATATGCGCAATACACCGAAAAACAACTCTTCGCATTTAAAAATAGCCGTGCTGAAAAAGCGGTTCGTAGCAACGACCCAGAGCGCATGATGCGTGATATCGCCGAGCGCTTAACTGATGAAGAGATTAAAGGGTTAGCAAAATATATTGAAACTCTCCAAATCAAACGCCCAACGATTCGTCAAGCGAACAACTAAATCGCCCTTGAATCCATTGGACGCTTCGCTTTAATTGAGAGCGCGAGCTATGCGAACAATCTATAAATCCCCTATTTGAACGATAATCCTAAAAGGTCGTATACTGTTCAACTAGGGGTTTTTATTTTCCCCTCCGTAATAACTAAAAGAGGATCGAACTGACTATGAAACGACTACTATTTTCGTTTGTTGCACTTTTAACCTTAGTGACGCAAGTCGCAACGGCCCAATCAACCGATGCTGCCTTGTACGAAACCCTTTCAAACAAAGCGCCCCTTCTTGAAGGTGAAGCGAATAAAGTGGAAGTGGTCTTGGTATTTTCCTACACCTGTGGCACCTGTTATCGCTTAGACCCCTATATCGAAAAATGGGCGAAAGTAAATGAAGAGAAGGTCAATTATGTTCGCCTTCCCTACCCAGGCCCGCGCACCAGTGAGCTCTACGCAAAAACCTATTACGCCTTTGAAGCGATGGACCAAGTTGAGCCCTATCACTCTGCATTTTTTGACGCGATCTTCAACGACAATCAGCGCTTTATCAAAAAAGAAGCCATTGCCGATTATTTCGCAAAAAAATATGACATGGACAAAAAAGCGTTCTTAGCGGGCTACGATTCATTTGCTACCAATCTTAAATTTAAGCGCTCTGCGGAATATATGAGTAAATATTATCGCGTTAACTACACTCCTGCGGTGATTGTAAACGGTGAATACGTGCTCGATATCGAAAAAGCGAATCGCTTAAATAATGCGAATGTCTCACCGTTTGATCAATTTATTATGGTGCTTGATGGCCTCGTAAAACAGCTCTCTGAGAAAGATGCGAGCGCCAACAGTGACACTAACGCCGACGAAAAATAACGTTTTACCAGTGAAACATCAAAGGGATGGGATTTAACACCGTCCCTTTTTTATTTCAATTTTTTGAGCCCTTTTGTTCAGGCGCCCCATTCTGTACAATGGTAAATCGCTTTTAAATTTTCGAAAACGAGGCCTTATGACATCATCTCTCTTTTTTGAGCCGAACTTCGATCCTGTCATGCTAAAGATCGGTCCGCTCGCCATTCATTGGTATGGATTTATGTACATTCTCGCGCTCTTTGTGATTATTGCCGTGGGGTCGTATCGCGCAAAGCAACCTAACTCCGGTTGGAAAAAGAGCGAAGTGAGCGATCTGGCCTTCTATCTCTTTTTAGGGGTGGTGCTTGGCGGACGCATTGGCTACACGCTTTTCTATCAATTTGAAACCTTTATTCACAACCCGCTCTACCTACTCGGCATTACCGAAAATGGATTGTCATGGGCCGGAATGAGCTTCCATGGCGGGCTGTTAGGGGTGATTGTGGCCGCCTTTTTCGCAACGCGTAAATTTAAAAAATCCTTTGCCGAGATTGCCGATTTTATCGCCCCACTTGCGCCGATTGGCTTGTTGCTTGGCCGATTAGGCAACTTTATTAATAGCGAATTATGGGGAAAACCCACCGATCAAACCTGGGGATTTCTCTTTCATACCGCGCCCGATTATCTCTACGGAATCTATCGCCATCCATCGATGCTCTATGAAGCGGCTTTAGAGGGTTTTGCGCTCTTTCTTATTTTATGGATCTATACCCGTAAACCGCGCCCAGCCTTCGCGCCTTCTGCGCTCTTTTTAATGGGCTATGGCATTTTCCGTTTTATCGTGGAATTTTACCGCGAACCCGATGCTCATCTTGGCTATCTCGCCGGCGATTGGCTCACTATGGGCATGATTCTCTGCATCCCGATGATTCTCGGCGGTGCGCTTCTATTTATCTATGCATATCGAGGAAAACACGATGCAGCAATATCTTGATCTTATCAAAAAAGTGCGCGACGAAGGGACCTTCAAGGACGATCGCACCGGAACTGGCACCTATTCGATCTTTGGTCATCAGATGCGCTTCAACCTGCAAGAGGGTTTTCCCCTTGTTACCACGAAAAAACTTCATCTGCGCTCCATTATTTATGAACTGTTATGGTTTTTAAACGGCGATACCAACGTGCAATATCTCCAAGATAATGGCGTTCGGATCTGGAATGAATGGGCTGATGAAGCGGGAAATTTAGGCCCAGTGTACGGCGCGCAGTGGCGCAGCTGGCCTACCCGTGATGGAAAAACGATCGACCAGATCGCCAATCTTATTCATGATATTAAGCACACACCCGATTCCCGCCGTCTTATTGTCAGTGCGTGGAATGTGGGCGAGCTTGCTAACATGGCGCTTCCACCGTGCCATCTTCTGTTTCAATTTTATGTTGCTGATGGCAAGCTCTCGTGCCAGCTCTATCAGCGCTCCGCCGATCTCTTTTTGGGCGTACCCTTTAATATCGCGAGCTACTCACTCTTAACCCATATGGTCGCCCATGTAACCGGATTAGAGGTGGGTGATTTTATCTGGACCGGCGGCGATTGCCATCTCTATAGCAATCATTTAGAGCAAGTGGACCTTCAACTCTCTCGCTCACCCCGCACACTGCCGAAACTTAAAATCGATACACAAGCGACCGATATTTTTAGCTTTGAATTTGAGGATTTTATCATCGAAGAGTACAATCCTCACCCTGCCATTCGCGCTCAAGTAGCCGTATAAATCATCATGATCGACGAAAATAATCTTGTACACGCCTACACCGATGGCGCCTGCAGTGGAAACCCTGGCCCAGGCGGTTGGGGCGTTCTATTAAAATATCGAGGGCATGAAAAAGAGCTCTCAGGCTTTGCCCCTGAAACCACCAACAATCGCATGGAACTTATGGCCGCCATTATGGCGCTCGAAGCGCTCAATCGCCCTTGTCATGTGGCTCTTTCTACCGATTCCCGCTACGTTCAGCAAGGCATCTTAAATTGGGTGCAAAACTGGATTAAAAAGGGCTGGAAAACGGCGAGCAATAAGCCGGTGAGCAATCAAGATCTCTGGCAACGTCTATTAGAGGCTGAAAAACGCCATCTATCGGTGGATTGGCGCTGGGTTAAAGGCCATGCCGGCCATCCTGAAAATGAACGGGCCGACGATCTCGCGACCGGCGCAATCGCACAAGCTCGTAGCGAACAATAGCGGTAAAAGGAGAGATTCATGAGTAGACAAATTGTGCTCGATACGGAAACCACGGGGTTTGATCACGCAACCGGTGACCGCATTGTGGAGATCGGTTGCATCGAGATGATCGACCGTCAAATCACCGACAATCATTATCATGTCTATATTAATCCTGAGCGAGATATGCCGGAAGAGGCGTTTAAAGTTCATGGATTGAGCGATGAGTTTTTACGCGACAAACCCCTTTTTGAAGCGGTTGGGCAATCCTTTTTAGATTACGTTAATGGCGATGAGCTAATCATTCATAATGCCGCGTTTGACGTGGGATTCCTCGACTTTGAGCTTGAGCGCATAGGCCTGACGCCGGTGAGTAAAACCTCCAGCGTTATCGATACCTTAATTATGGCGCGCGATATGTATCCCGGGCAACGGAATACCCTCGATGCACTCTGTCGCCGTTTAGATGTCAACAACTCCAATCGTGTGCTTCACGGCGCTCTAATTGACTCGGAGCTTCTCGCGCAAGTCTATCTTAAAATGACGGGCGGTCAGGAATCGCTGCTGCTATTTGATGATGGTAGCCAAAAAGAGAGTGATGCCGATGAGGATCTTTTAATGGCAACGGCGAAAAAGGTTTCCGGCGGTACACGAATAATCTACGCTAACGCGGAAGAGCTCGCAGCCCACGAAGCCTTTTTTAATAAAGATTAAGACTCCCACATTTAAAACATGCTCACACAAAAACGCCCCGATTGACTCGAGGCGTTTTTTATTAACTAAACCTTAATTTATTTAAGATACTTCTCCGGCACGATGATGGTGCGGACATGATCTTTGTGGCGTTTATAATTGGGGTTATAAAACTCGATCGACGGCTGTTCAATAGAGAACTCGCTCACAATGGCTGAGAGTTGCGTCGGTTTTAACACCTCAATTTTCACCAATTTAGAGACATTGCGGCGCGGCACTTTTAAACGATTCTCTTCTTGCGCTAAACGCGATAGTGCAAGCACTTTAGGAATATAGGCTTGGGTAATTCGCGGAAGGGAGAGCGACCAAAAGTCGGTTTTTTTACCCTCCTTTTCATTGCGTTTCATGGCGCGAAGCACCCGCCCTTCTCCGGCGTTATAAGCGGCAATCGCCAGCAACCAATCGCCATCAAAACGATTATGCAAATATTCTAAATAATTGAGCGCCCCTTGCGTTGAACGCTCGATATCGTAACGCCCATCAAAGACACGCGTCACCGGAACGCCAAAGGTTTTTGCCGTTGCTTCACCCATCTGCCATAAACCCACGTGTGTACCACGATTTGATGCATTGGGGCGATAGCTGCTCTCAACAAGCGGAATAAAGGCAAGCTCAAGCGGCATGCCACGGGATTTCACTTCATTTAAGACATAGTTAAAGATCACCAAACGATCTTCGTCTAAATGACTAAAGATGGAGACGCTATGTTTGCGATAATTCTCCATATGACTTTTAACATGACGATGCTCACGCTCTTCTAACGAGAGTCCATCTGCTAAAATATCGGTCAGCAATAGAGGCGCTTTATCACGCCCACCCGCGTAAACCATCTGCGGGATGACGGCCATCACAATAAAGAGAATAAATAACAGTGATTGCCGAATCGATCTAATGCTATAATGACACTTTGGCAAAAATAGATTCATTGAAAAAACAACTTGTAGTAATTAATCAGTCATTATAGCAATACCCAATGAATTTATTAATAAAATTCCATTATCAATTCAATTAATTTAATGGACAACTCGGTGTAAATATAGCAAAATCCGATTATGCAAAAGACAAATCATTCACTGCTCTTAATCAACGGGCCGAACTTAAACCTTCTAGGAATGCGAGAACCCGAGACCTACGGTAACGATACACTTGCGTCCATCGAATCCCGTTTGACCGATCTTTCACTGCATAATAATTATTCAATTTTATGCATGCAGAGCAACCGTGAATATGAAATTATTGAGGCGATTCACCAAGCGAAACAGGACGGTGTTCGCGCAATTATTATCAACCCTGGTGCCTTTACTCATACCAGCATCGCCATTCGAGATGCATTTTTAGGCACCGATATCCCCTTCGTCGAAATTCATATCTCCAATATTTATCAACGTGAGCCCTTCCGACACCACTCGTATCTTTCCGATATTGCAGCGGGCGTTATTATTGGTTGTGGCACATTTGGATATGAACTCGCGCTCATGAAGGCGATCGATTTAATCAAAGAATAGTTCGTTACAATACGGTACAATTACAGAGTCAATTTTAAGGAGTAGACTGTTTATGGATATCAAAAAAATACAAAAACTCATTGAATTATTAGACGATTCAAGCGTCGCAGAGATCGAAATCACGGAAGGTGAAGAATCTCTCCGCATCAGCCGTACCCCTAAAGAGGGCACCTTTGTTCAAGGGAACATGCCCCAAATGATGATGCCGCAAATGATGATGCAACAGATGCCTCAAATGCAAGCACCACAAATGGCTCCACAAGCTGCGCCTGCTGCAGACGTAGCGGCCGATCCCGATGCGCTTCCTGCTGGAAAAGTGATCCGTTCACCAATGGTTGGAACGTTCTACACCGCAGCATCTCCTACCTCAGACCCATTCACCGGCGTTGGTCAAGACATTAAAGTGGGCGATGTGGTTTGTATCGTAGAAGCGATGAAAATGTTTAACCAAATCGAGAGCGAAATCTCAGGTAAAGTGGCTCAGATCTTAGTTGCGAACGGCGAACCCGTTGAATACGATCAACCACTTATGATCCTTGAATAAGGAGCGTATCGATGCTTAAAAAAGTTCTGATTGCGAATCGCGGTGAAATCGCGCTTCGTATCCTAAGAGCCTGTAAGGAGCTCGGCATCAAAACTGTTGCCGTCCACTCCACAGGCGATAAAGATCTCAAACATGTGCGTTTAGCCGACGAATCTGTCTGTATCGGCCCCTCGTCACCGGTTGAGAGCTATCTAAATATTCCTCGCATTATTTCTGCCGCGGAACTGACCGAAAGTGATGGAATTCACCCCGGTTATGGCTTCCTTGCAGAAGATGCGAATTTTGCCGAACAAGTGGAAACCTCTGGGTTTGTCTTTATCGGCCCTCGCCCTGAAACGATCCGTATTATGGGTGATAAAGTTTCAGCAAAAAAAGCGATGATCGAATCCGGCGTTCCCTGCGTTCCCGGTTCTGAAGAAGCGCTTGGCGATAATGAGAAAGAGAACCTCAAACTTGCTGAAGAAGTGGGTTATCCGGTGATTATCAAAGCCTCCGGCGGCGGTGGTGGACGCGGTATGCGTGTCGTTCACTCAAAAGAAGAGCTCATTAAATCGATCTCTTTAACCAAATCGGAAGCGAAAGCGGCGTTCAACAATGACATGGTTTACATGGAGAAATACCTTGAAAACCCTCGTCACGTTGAGATTCAAGTCTTAGCCGATGGTCAAGGAAATGCGATCTATCTCGGTGAGCGTGACTGTTCACTACAGCGTCGTCACCAAAAAGTGCTTGAAGAAGCCACAGCGCCCGGCATCACTCAAGAAGAGCGTGAGCGCATTGGTGAAGCGTGCGTTGAAGCGTGTAAACGCATCAATTATCGCGGTGCGGGAACCTTTGAATTCCTCTATGAAAATGGCGAATTCTACTTCATTGAGATGAATACTCGTATCCAAGTTGAGCATCCGGTAACGGAAATGTTAACCGGTGTCGACCTTGTACGTGAACAACTTAAAATTGCGAGCGGTCAAAAACTCTCAATTTCACAAGAAGATATTCACTTCACAGGGCATGCGATCGAGTGCCGTATCAATGCGGAAGATCCGAACACCTTTATCCCTTCACCGGGTTTAATCACCACTTATCATCCCCCAGGCGGCCCTGGAATTCGTATCGATACCCACATCTATGCGGGCTATACGGTTCCTCCGTTCTATGACTCGATGATCGCAAAAATTATTGCGCACGGCCCTACCCGTGAGATGGCGATTGCTCGTCTTAAAAACGCGCTCAATGAGCTCGTGATCGAAGGCATTAAAACAAACGCTGATCTTCACTTACGCATTTTAGAAGATAAAAAATTCTTAGAGGGTGGCGTAAATATCCACTACCTCGAAAAAATGCTTAAAAACTAAGATCGCATTTAATAGCGTTTAGTATTTAGTATGCGTAAACAGAAAAAACCCCAAGTTGACTCACGTTCACTTGGGGTTTTCTTTTATCCCTATCTTTTAAAGCATTATGCTAATTTAAAATCTCATCAACCATCATCTCAATGTGGCGCGGATCTTCATTAAGGCACGGCACAAAGTGATAAGCATCTCCGCCGGCATTCATAAATTCCTCGTAGTTTTCATCGGCCATCTCTTCGATCGTTTCTAAACAATCCGCGCTAAATCCGGGGCAGAACACCGCAATTTTTTTGATGCCTTTTTTCGGTGCCTCATTAAAATATTCTGCCGCATAAGGCTGAAGCCATTCCGCACTTCCAAATCGGGATTGGAAGACCGTTTCAAATCGGTCTAGCGATTCCCCTAATTCCGCCGCAATCAGCTTTGTGGTTTCCATGCATTGATCAAAGTAGGGGTCGCCCAAATCATAGGTTGCTTTTGGCATACCATGATAGGAGAAAACAATCTTATCGAGCGTATCGTAGCTGTCACCTAAGGTTTCACGAATGCGCTCGGCACAAGCTTGAATGTAGAGCGGATTTTTATAGTACGCGCCCATCACTCGAATCGCGGGGAAATAACGTTTCTCTTTTAATACCTCGCCCACTTTGTCCATCACCGTCGCAGTGGTTGCTGCCGAATATTGCGGATAGAGCGGAAATAGTATAATTTCATCGACGTTCGCTTCAATCATTTTTGTGATGCCTTGATCGATGGACGGCTTTCCGTAACGCATCGCAATATCGACCACATAATTTTCCGGAAGCAGCTCGCGCACTTTATTTGCTTGATGCTGAGTAATATAGAGAAGTGGTGAGCCTTCATCGGTCCAAACGGTTTGATACTTAGCCGCCGACTTTTTAGGCCTCACTTGAAGGATAATGCCGTGCAAGATGGGATACCATTTCCACTTTGGCTCCTCGATAACGCGCGGATCACTCAAAAACTCTGCTAAATAGCGCTTTAAGGCAGGCGCTGTTGGTGCATCGGGGGTTCCGAGATTAACTAAAAGCACTCCGACTTTTTTTCGACTGTCCATATAATCCTTCTAAATCCTTCTGATTGGGTCTGTTATTTTAGGCAAGAAAAAAGGCTATACAATATTATATAGCCTTTCTACTGATTTGCGAATTGTTCTTATTTATCGAACTCTTTCACCTAATTTTTAGCGAGAATTAACCTAAAAGTGCTTTAACCGCATCCGCTTCTTCGCGAAGTTCTTTTTCAGTTGCATCCATTTTCGCTTGTGAGTATTCGTCAACATCTAATCCTTGAACGATCTCATAGTCACCATCTTTACATACGCATGGGTATGAGTAGATGATACCTTCTTCAACGCCGTATGAACCATCTGCAGGAACCGCCATGCTCACCCAGTCACCTTCTTGTGTGCCAAGTGCCCATGAACGCATATGATCGATCGCTGATGAGGCTGCTGATGCTGCTGAAGATGCCCCACGCGCTGCAATAATCGCTGCACCACGTTGTTGAACTTGTGGGATATAGCTATCTTGATACCATTCGCGGTCAACGAGCGAAAGTGCAGGTTTACCGTTTACAGTGGTTTTTGAAAGGTCAGGATATTGTGTCGATGAGTGGTTACCCCAGATGATAAGATTTTTAATATCATTGATGTGGGTTCCAGTTTTCTCAGCTAAGAGACTTAAACCACGGTTATGGTCTAAACGAGTCATCGCAGTGAATTGTCTGGGGTTTAAATCCGGAGCATTTTTCATCGCGATTAGTGCGTTGGTGTTCGCTGGGTTACCGACCACTAATACTTTAACGTCACGGCTTGCGTGATCGTTAAGCGCTTTACCTTGAGGGCCAAAGATTGCGCCGTTCGCTTCTAAAAGATCTTTACGCTCCATTCCTGGACCACGTGGACGCGCACCCACTAACATTGCGTAGTCTGCGTCTTTAAATGCAACGTTTAAATCATCCGTTGCAATCACATCTTGTACAAGTGGGAATGCACAGTCATTGATCTCCATTACCACACCTTTTAACGCTTCAAGCGCAGGGGTAATTTCTAATAACTGTAGAATTACAGGTTGATCAGGACCAAGCATATCACCTGCTGCAATTCTGAAGGCCATCGCATAACCAA
Source organism: uncultured Ignatzschineria sp. (assembly GCA_945619025.1). Lineage (GTDB taxonomy): Bacteria > Pseudomonadota > Gammaproteobacteria > Cardiobacteriales > Wohlfahrtiimonadaceae > CALZBJ01. The sequence continues at coordinate 313,470 of CALZBJ010000001.1, forward strand.
TATTCCCAGCGGCACCGGTAATCGTGACTCTTACTGGCTTTTTCATTCCTTTCTCCTTTCTGTCGTTTCAGTATAATTAACCTACATGCGAGATACATGTTATAAAATTCATTATACGCTAATCATAAAAGCTTTTTAATAGCGATCCTACCTTTATACCCCTATTGCGTGAAAAAAGGTAGTAAAAATGTAGGATAAATTCTGGCCGTTAGCGAATCTTCAACGATGCGAGCCCAATTAAGACTAAAATCACCGTTAAAATCCAAAAACGAACGATCACCCGCGGTTCAGGCCATCCTTTTAATTCAAAGTGATGATGAATCGGCGCCATACGAAATACGCGTTTCCCGCGAGTTTTATACGACACCACTTGAATCATCACCGATAAAGTTTCCACTACAAAGAGCCCGGACATAATGAAAAAGACGAGCTCTTGACGCACAATCACCGCAATCACTCCAAGCGTTGCTCCTAGAGATAACGCGCCCACATCGCCCATAAAGACTTGTGCAGGATAGGTGTTAAACCATAAAAATCCAAGCCCCGCGCCCACCATCGCAGCGCAGATAATCACCATCTCACCGCCATTTTCCACATAAGGAAGCGCAAGATAGGTCGCGTAGACCGAGTTGCCTGCGACATAGCTGAAAATCGCAAGCGCGCCAGCGATCATAATGGTTGGCATAATCGCAAGCCCATCGAGCCCGTCAGTCATATTGACCGCATTACTCGCCCCCACAATCACTAAATAGACAAAGGGAATAAACGCAATCCCAAGCGGAATCGCTAAGTTTTTAAAATAAGGAATGAGGAGCGCCGTATCTTGCGGGGTTTTTGCCGTGAAATAGAGCGCACAGGTAGCAATCAATCCAAAGAGACTCAGATAGAGATATTTCTCTTTCGCCGTTAGCCCGAGCGATTGCTTTTTCACCACTTTACGGTAATCATCTAAAAAGCCCACCCAACCAAAACTCACCAGAACAAAGAGCACAATCCAGACATTAAAACTGGTTAGATCGCCCCATAACAGCGTACTCACCAAAATACTAAAAATGATGAGAAGCCCGCCCATAGTCGGCGTCCCTTGCTTTGAAAGATGGGATTCGGGCCCGTCGGTACGGACAAATTGCCCAATCTGCAAGCGTTGCAGATAACGAATGAAGGCCGGGCCCAAAAAGAGACTTAAGATCAGTGCCGTCAACGCCGCCATAATTGCGCGCATTGAGATATATTGAAAGAGACGCAACGCGCCCCACGATTCTGAGAGATATGAGAGTAATGCGTAAAGCATGGGAATCCTTAAACCAACTAAATAGAGACGATTAACGCTTTAACAGCGCATTAATAACAAGAGGCATATTCATGCTATTTGAACCTTTAAATAGCACTTCAAGCGCCTCCCCTGAATAATCATTGAGCGCCGCTTGTAGCGCATTAAAGAGCGAATCGTGCGAGTTATAATGCGCCGCACCCTCACCAAAGGCAAGCGTCATATGTTTTGAAAGATCGCCCAAGGTGAAAAGTCTGGTTACGCCCGCGTCTTTCGCGTAAACACCGCACTCTTTATGGAGCTTAATCTCATCACTGCCAAGCTCACGCATATCCCCTAACACCACCCAACGATCGGGGGATTTAAGGGCATTAATCCCCGCTTTCAGCGAATTGGGATTGGCATTATAGGCATCATTAATTAAGGTGATGTGATCGCGATAGGCAATCGGTTCCAAGCGCCCTTTCACCGGCATTAACGCCTCGAGCCCTTGTTTAATATCCTCAAAGGTTGCCCCCGCCATAAGCGCCGCTGCCGCTGCTGCCGCACTGTTACGGATATTGTGCGCGCCAAGGAGATTAAGTGAAATTTCAACGGATTTGTCTTGATAGCGAAGCGCAAAGGTCATCCCTTCGATAATCTCGTAGGTTAAATCCGCTTGCGCGTTTTCATAGGTACCAAACGTGATCTGCCGGTGCCCCGCGACTTTCTCTTTCCATAACGGGGCATAGGCATCATCGCCATTAATGACGGCAACGCCATTATCGGTTAATCCTTGATAGATCTCCGCTTTGGCATTCGCAACGCCTTCAATGGAGCCAAACCCTTCTAAATGACAAGGGCCTGCGTTATTGATAATGGCGATATCAGGCCCAACCAAATCGGTTAAATAAGCAATTTCACCGGCGTGATTTGCGCCCATTTCGATCACGGCAATGTCATGTTTTTCACTCAGTTTTAAGAGCGTTAATGGGCAGCCCACATGATTGTTAAAATTGCCTTCAGTCGCTAACACCGAATGGCGCAGACTTAAAATGGAGCGGATCATCTCTTTGAGCGTTGTTTTACCATTTGATCCGGTAAGCGCAATGGTGATACCTTGCCACTCTTTTTTCCACGCTTTGGCTAAAACGGCGAGGGCTTTTTGGCTATCGTCCACCACAATTTGCGCGAGCTCTGCCGATGGAATAAATCGCTCAACAACCGCCGCAATTGCGCCTTTTGCCGCCGCACTTTCTAAAAACTGGTGGGCATCGAAATTATCGCCTTTCCACGCAAAAAAGAGTTCACCCGGTGCGAGAAGCCTCGTGTCAGAGCTTGCACCAAAAAAGTGAGCATCTTCGCCATGCAAAGTGCCATGAATAATGTGACTTGCTTCTGATAGTTTCATAATAATCATTCTCTATTAAAACGTTCGATCTCTTCGATGTCTGAAAAGTGGATGACGCGATCGGCTAAAATTTGGTAATCCTCATGCCCTTTCCCCGCAACGAGGACAATATCGCCTTTTTGAGTTTGTGATAACGCCATCGCGATCGCTTTTTGACGGCTAATCTCTTCTAAAATCGTGGTGCTTTCAGGCGCTTTTAGCCCAGTTTTAATCTCATCAATAATCGCCTGAGGATCTTCACTGCGGGGATTGTCGCTCGTAATCACGACACGATCCGCATGCGCTTCAGCAATTTCGGCCATAAGCGGGCGTTTCCCCCGATCTCGATCACCGCCACAACCAAAGACCACGGTCAATTGCCCCTCCGAGAGATGCTCCCGCAAGGATTTTAACGCCTGCAATAATGCATTGGGTTTATGGGCATAATCCACCAGTGCCACCGCACCATTTTTAAGCTCAACCCGCTCCATGCGCCCTTTGACGTGGGTAATCTTCGGTAAAATTCCGACAATCGATTCCATCTCAATCCCATAACTTAATAAAACTCCCACCATCGCGGTGAGATTATAGGCATTAAAACTGCCATAGAGCGGGCTTTCAAGCGCATACTGCTTGTCTTGAAATTGCAGCGTAAATGCAAGGCCGCTATGAGTCAGCGTGAGATGTTGAATCTGTAAAAAGTTGGGATGATCGCACTTGCCTTGTCCGTACGGATATAAGATCCGGTTAGGAATGCGTTCTTGCAGCCCGTGATAGAGCGATTTACCTAACCCATCATCGATGTTTAACACCGACGAAACCGACTCATACTCATAAAAGAGCTTCGCTTTTTCCGCCGCATAAGCTTCAATCGTACCGTGATAATCAAGGTGATCGCGGGTTAAATTGGTCTGCGCGGTGACTAAAAAACGTAAATTTTCCACACGCTTTTGCGCAAGCGCATGGGAGGTGACTTCCAGCGTGCAAGGCCGCTTACCTGCCACCTCTTGATTCATCGTTTTATTCAATTCTTTGGCATCAAACGCTTGGTTGATCTCACTTAAAGATCGGTAGAGCGCAAGAAGATCCGGCGTTGTATGGGTATTTTCTTTAAGCCCACCTAAAAACCCAATCCCGTTGGTGCCAATGAGCGCACAGGATTGCCCTAAATGCTCAAAGGCTTGCGCGACAAATTGGGTCACCGAAGTTTTCCCTTCCGTTCCCGTCACGCCCATCAGCGTTAAATTTTCAATGGCGTTTTGATAAAAAGCGTAGCCAATTTTAGGAAGGAGTGCGGTAAGATTTTCAATCTCAATGGTGGGAAGATCGCTCGGGATCTCGTACCCTTCTGCCGCTTCATAAACAATTGCGCTCACCTTTTTCTCACACAGCGCATCAAGAAAGGCTAGTCCATGAGAATGCTCGCCCCGCAGTGCAAAAAAGAGATCGCCCGCTTTTGCATAACGGCTATCAGATGAGAGCCCGCTAATTTCGAGCGCCCCCCAATCGGCCTTTAAAACAGCATTATCCACAAACGGTTTTAATAATTCGGCAAGTCGCATAAACATCCTTTCGTTGTTATTGTGAGATGAGTTGCAGTTTCGGCATCCTCATCATTCCATCAGGCCTTATCCCCATGATTCGTAGCGTATTTCCCATCACCTCAGAAAATACCGGAGCAGCCACAAGCCCTCCATAATACCCGCCTTCGGTAGGCTCATCAATCATCACCGCGATAATAAACTCAGGGTCCGTCACCGGCGCAATGCCGACAAAAAAGCTGCGATGCTTATTATCACTATAGCGCCCATTTTCCAATTTTCGTACCGTTCCGGACTTTCCAGCGACGCGGAATTTATCCACCTGCCCACGCCAACCGCTGCCGCCCTTACTTTTATTAAGTACATCTTCAAGCAGATAGAGCACCGTCTCCGCACTCTCTGGCGAGAAAACCCGAGTTTCCGGCAATTGATAATTACTCTGTACAATGCGAAGCGGTTTATAAACGCCTTTATTGGCAAAAACCGTATACATCTGCGCAAGTTTCAGCGTGTTGACGCTCAAACCGTAGCCAAACGATTTTGTCGCATATTCAAATTCATTGCGCTTCCATGCCGAAAGATCGGTCACCGTTCCCGGCACCTCTCCAACAAGGCCAAGATGGCTCTTTTCTGCAATGCCAAGCATCTTATATTTACGCCATAAAATATCAGGATCCATCGAGAGCGCAATTTTCGCAACGCCAATGTTACTCGATTTAATCAAAACACTAGCCACATCAAGCTCTTTGGCATACCCAACATCGCGCACCACATGCCGGCCAACGCGGAAATAACTGCCAATTTTAATCGTAGTATCAGGACGCCATTTCCCCGACTCTAATCCCGTTGCCACCACAAACGGCTTCATGGTTGACCCCGGTTCAAAGACATCGGTAATTGCGCGATTTCGCAGTAATCCCGGTGTACCGCGATCTTTAGCACGATTCGGGTTTCCCGCTGGCTGATTCACCATTGCGAGAATTTCACCGGTTTTAGCATTGGCGACCACCACCGTTCCACCTTTGGCTTTGTGTTTAATCACCGCCGCTTTAAGCGCCCGGTAAGCAACAATCTGAATTTGACGGTCGATCGTTAAGGTGAGATCGCGCCCAGGTTCTTCCGCCGTTAATACCTCACGATCTAACAATCGCCCGCGACCATCACGCGTCAGGCGGTATTTCCCATTCGTTCCACTTAACCACTCATCATACGAGAGCTCCACTCCTTCGATTCCCTCATCATCAATATTGGTAAATCCAAGCAGGTGCGATGTGATCTCCGCATCGGGATAATAGCGTTTATACTCTTTAATTAGCGAAATGCCATCGCCCTCAATTTGACGGACGAGATGGGCCATTTTTGGGGAAATGTGGCGCGCGATCCAAAGAAAATGAGTGTTTTGACGTTTTTGTACCGCCTGATAAAACTCATTGGGATCACGCTCTAAAACATGCGCAAGCAGCGCAATCTTATAGGGATTATGGATGAGCTGTTTGGGATTAATCGCGATCGATTCCACATCGACCGAGACCGCGATACTATTGCCATTTCGATCATAAATAGAACCGCGCACCGCGTTAGTATTCTCAATTTTACGGTAGCGTTTATTGCCCTCAGCGATCAGCTTATCTGCTTGTGTCACTTGACGATAAAAAGAACCGGTTAATAAAATTCCCGCCACAACAAAAAGCGCAAACAACACCAGTTGTCTGCGCCAGTTGGGTAAATTAAATTGCCCAATACGTTGAAGTAGCGCCGGTTTATCACCCTTTTTTTTAGGGGTTCCTATTCGCTTTGAAGCTGCCTTCATACCGTTAATTTCTCATCGAATATTGCTCTGCCTCTTGAGCGTTACGCGCTGCAACATTGCCCATCGCCGGTGCTTCGATCACATACACAATCGCGCTTGATTCCGGAACGACCATGCCAAGCTGTTCGCGACTGCTCTCATCTAAAAGCGCCTCAGTAATGAGCGTGCTCTCTTCAAGTTTGAGCTTTTTATAATCTTCACTTAAACGATGATTCTCTTTTGCGACGCTCTCAATTTCGCGCACAAGCTCCTGAGACTGCTGCGTATTCGCAACACTGTACATGCCAAGAGCCATCACCATAACCCCAAGTATCATTGTAAATCTTGCCGTAATCATTCTATCTTCTCTGCTATTCTCAAAACTGCACTTCGCGCACGGATATTCCGCTCGCACTCTTCATCACTCGCTTTAATCGCTCTGCCAATTAATTTTAGATCCGGATTTGAATCAGTAATTAAAATAGGAAGGTCGGGAAATAGATCCTTCACCTCCGAGCGATCGCGCATAAAATTCTTCACAATTCGGTCTTCTAACGAGTGAAACGAGATCACAACTAAACGCCCACCAACGGCTAAGGAATTCACCGCCCCCGATAGCGCTAAACGAAGCTCATCGAGCTCACTATTTATTGCAATCCGAATCGCTTGAAAGACGCGCGTTGCGGGATGCTTCTGCTTACGCCCTTGCCTTAGCGGATTCACTCGGGTGATGATTTCAACCAGATCAAATGTGGTGGAAATCTCTCGCTCTTCTCGCTCCTTGACAATTTCACGTGCAATCCTTGCGGCTAACCGTTCTTCCCCATAATCGCGAAATACCTGAATCATCGTCTCAAGCGGCGTTGTCATCACCCACTCGGCGGCGGTCATGCCTTCCGCCTGATTCATCCGCATATCGAGCGGCCCATTTCGCATAAAGCTAAATCCACGACTTGCATCATCAAGCTGTGGCGACGATACCCCGATATCCATCAGTACACCGTCGACTTTTTCAATGCCAATCGATTTTAAATGCGCTTCAATGCCACTCATATTGCCCCGACAAAAAGTAAAATTATCATCATCGGCAAAATGGAGTTTGGCATGGGCTTCCGCCGCTTCATCTCGGTCAATCGAAATGAGTCGCCCTGCACCCTTTAACTCATTTAAAATCAGGCGTGAGTGCCCTCCTCGACCAAACGTTGCATCAACATAGATGCCATCTGGCTTAATATCGAGCCCCGCTAAACTTTCGTCAGCTAAGACACTTTTATGTTTAAAGGAATCATTACTCACGGGCAAGCCTTCAATTAGGGAGGAAAACAGTTATCAATATGATTGAGTAACTATATATACCACTTTTTACCATTTTTTACCACCAAGTCGTTTAATAAAAAACCACTTCTCTCCCTTTCATCTCCCCTGCATAAAATCCACTCGTCAAAAATCACCTCTACAATAGTCAGTATCGAGAGTTCGGCGTGATTTGAATAAGGAATAAAAGTGGAAAATCGCGGGGAAAAAGTGCTGAACGAATCTATAGATCTGTAAACAGGCAAGATTTATATCACTATTTATTGATATTAGTCGTTAATTTTACGGGATATTTTCAAGAAATGTAAACTACCAAAAAGAGGACGCACCTACGCGGTAAAAAGTGGGAGGTCTTAGGAAACCTAAAAACTGTGGACAATAAAAAACTCACTAAGGGTTAAGGCTAGTGAGTTACAAAGTAAATGAACGTTAAAAAACCAATAGAAAAAGGAGGAACTAAATATCCGCCTGACACCCAGATGGACGATATTTATTATCCACATTGGTTTTGCAGGTCCAACTACCATTTTCATCTCGTTCCCATTGCAAGCGCTTCCCTTTGATAACCCCCGCCGCGTTATTACCAAACTCGGTAATAATCTTCGAATCTGCAGTTAACGTATCATTCTCTTTCGGCGCTAATGGAAAGCCAATCTCCTGAAGATTTGAGCTATTGACTAAACCAAGATCACAATACTCAGCATCAATCTTATCGACGGTTGTTTTCCCTTCATGCAGGCAGATCTCAATACCTAAACGAATCTCCCCAGACTCCATCATCACGCGACTCACTTGAGTTCTAACCACATGGTTTTGGTACTGAGGAATCGCGACTGCTGCAAGAATACCAATGATGGCAACAACGATCATTAATTCAATTAAGGTGAAACCCTTTTCATTTAACAACATCTTAAATTCTCACATACAATATAAAAACGCTCTATTTGTATAAAATAGAGCGTCTAATAAAACCTAATTAATTATCATAATCGATAATCTATCTATTACTTATTATTATGAATGAGGACATCCTGTTGGTGCAAATTTCGCATCCGCATTTGTTACACAACCCCAATCACCTTTATCAGAATCACGAGTCCAGGTTAGTGTTTTACCATGTAAAATCTGTGCTGCATTCTCACCAAATGTTGCAATAATCGTACTTTTTTGGCCTGCTTTACCATTCAATAAAACATCTGGTGCTTTTTCAAGTAAATTTGATGTTGTATAACCAAGATCTATCGCAGTAACTGCAGTAACTTCTTTTCCTGCAATACCACCTTCTAAAATAGTAGTTTCTGCTGCAGTACGAAGAGCACCTGTCTCACCCATCACACGGCTAACTTGTGATTTAGCGATGTAGTTTTGATATTGTGGAATTGCAACTGCTGCAAGAATACCGATGATCGCAACAACGATCATTAACTCGATTAATGTAAAACCTTTTTGTAATGTTTTCATCTATTACTACCTTTTTCTATGGAATGGATCGCAGTTTTTATACTGCGTTTGACGAATGTCTTACCTCTATTAGATGCAAGCTTCGTGCCAACACAGTATAGATTATCTTTTTTTGTAAAAAATGCAAATATTCCAGTAATAAGCCCTTATAAAACACGATAATAATCAACCTTTTGAGGCTTTTCCAATCTTAACGTTAAATTTCATTTGAACAATTCAATTAGCCCAAGATTGATAAAATGGTGCCAACAGACACAAAAAGGTGCCAATATTTGTCATACCCGGCAATTTTAGACTTGACCCGAATCAAGTTTTTCATTCTGTTACCAAAAGTGACTTAAAGTGCCAATCTAATCAGTATAGAAAAATATAGAAACAATCAAAAAAACTAGCGATTTAAAAACCAAGCCTCTAAAGCATAATCTAAACGAGTCTGTTTATGGCGATCGGCATAGATGCGAACGAGTCTTTCATAACGGGTGAGGCAACTTTTCGCAGGGATACGGGAAAAGTAGCGCACCATTCCCTCCAACACTGGGAGTGTGGGCATTTTATAGAGCGCATCACGAAGCGCAAGAAAGAGGAGCTCAAAGAGGAGCGTTGCTTTAGCCTCATCCTTAACGAGTGCCTCGAGCTCTTTAACCGCTTGACTTGGCACGGCAAGAAAGTTGAGCAGTTTTGTTGCCATCTCCTCGACACCACTAAAAAAACTAGCATCATATCGTGCAAGCGCGCCGAAGGGGGAATTAAAACAGAGCTTATAGAGGAGCGTTGCCGTATCGGCATTTAGATTTAATTCATTTTGTAGCCAAGTGACCACGCTGTTTTCACTTGGATTTAAAATAGAGTAATGTTGCGAGCGACTTAAAATGGTTGCCGGCAATTCCCGCGGGCGCTCCACCGTTAAAATAAATGTAAGATGACTTGGCGGTTCTTCTAAAATTTTAAGAAGGCTATTGGCAGCGCTCACATTCATCCGCTCTGCCTCATCTAAAAAAACCATTTTCCGTGCCGATTCCCCTTTGGTAACAGAAAATTTTTGGATCGTCCGAATTTCATCCACTTTAATCTCACGCCCTCCCCCAAGATAAATAAGATCCGGGTGATGCTCTGCATTAAACCAAGTGCAACTTTGGCACGCATTACAGGCTTGCGGTAAATCAGTTTGATTCGGCATTTGGCATAATAAAGCTTTTGCGAGCTCAAGCCCGAGCTCCCGTTGCCCCACTCCTTTTTCACCGCTTAATAAAATGGCGTTGGGTGCTCTCCCCATCTCAAAGCGTGAGAGGATAGAACGATAATAGTCATGGAGCCACGCTGCTTTTTGAAATGCATTGGGATAGTGCTTGGTGAGCGCTAATATTTGCAATGCGTCCTCTTTTTTACGACTCATGAGCCACTCCTAACGCTCGTGGAAAACGTGCATCAATCCCACGTTTAATATCCGCTTCGATCTCGCTGATGGTTTGCGTTGCATCAATTCGTACAATTGGCCGCTCACCACTCTCGTAGAGCGCTTTAAATCCTGCATTGACCTTTTCAAAAAAGGTGATTTTCTCTTGCTCAAATCGGTCCGTCACATCGCGGGAACGTGCTCGTTTCAAGCCCACTTCAACCGGGATATCAAACCAAAAGGTGAGATCGGCGCGCGGAATTTCAAGCGTGACCCGTTCAAGCGTTTCAATCATTTCAAGTGAGAGACCTCGCGCAAAGCCTTGATAGGCAAAGCTCGACTCAGTAAACCGATCGCTTATCACCCACGTTCCGGCATCGAGTGCGGGTTTGATTTTCGTGATCCAATGCTCTCGGCGCGCAGCAAACATTAAGAGGAGCTCGGTCACCTCGTCCATCTCATCATTTAATAAAAGCGCACGAATTTTTTCCCCAAGCGGTGTGCCACCGGGTTCACGGGTTACGATCACATCGACCCCGCTCCCCTCTAAAAAAGTGGCAAGCTTGGTGATTTGGGTGGTTTTACCCGCCCCTTCCGAGCCTTCAAAGGTGATAAATTTTCCCTGCGTCATCGTCATTGCTACATCATTATCCATCTACTGTTTCTTAATCGCTTTGCGATATGCCTGCACGGCGCGATTGTGCTCATCAAGCGTATTACTAAAGACATGCTCGCCCGATCCATCGCCTTTTGCCACAAAGTAGAGGCTTTTCCCCGTTGCAGGATTGGCCGCCGCATAGATCGCCGCACGGCTTGGCATCGCAATGGGTCCCGGCGGCAAACCCGCGCGCGTATAGGTATTATACGGGGTATCGCGCTTTAGATCGCTCAGATAGATATCGCCGCGATAATTATCCCCTAGGCCGTAAATAACCGTCGGGTCAGTTTGGAGCTTCATATTAAGATTGAGGCGGCGCACAAAGACACCGGCAATTTCAGGGCGCTCAAAGGCAACGCCGGTCTCCTTTTCAATAATGGAGGCAAGCGTTAACAGTTCGTGAATTGATTTAATGGGAAGATCGCCATCTTTACGTCTCCAAGCATCTTCCGCCACACGTTGCATCGCGGTATAACTGCGTTTTAAGAGCGCTCGATCTTCATACCCTTTCGGGAAAAAATAGGTATCCGGGAGGAAATACCCCTCATAATGCGCGCCATCTAAATCAAGCGCCGTCATAATCTCATCGGGCGATAAATCCTCTAAGGTAAAGGTGATATCGGGATGTTTTTTTAGCTCAGCAATGAGCTGTTTAAAGGTCCACCCTTCAATTAGGGTAAAACTGTATTGAATTGATTGACCGCTTGTGACGAGAGAAAGAATATCTTGCGCCGTCATCCCCGGCTTTAAGAGATATTCACCCGCTTTTAATTTACCGGATTGCCCAGTTAGGCGGCTGTAGATTTGGAAATAGCGCTCATCGTGCAAACCGGCTTGCTTGGTCAGTTTTTGCGTAAGTGAAGCGAGCGATGTACCGCTTGGAATCTCTAGACGGACCTCTTCGGTCATATTAAGAGGCGTTTTTAAAAAGTTGCCAAGATTATAAGCAAAGCCCACCACACTGCCAAAAATTGCGAAGACCACCACTAAAAAGAGGCCTCGTGAAAAGAGATACTTGATGATGGAAAATATCCAACGTCGAATCAATCGCAACACGCTATATCCTTTATTTATCCGTTTGTCTTATACACTAAAAAAGATATGGATGAATGCGCTTTTAACACATCCACACCATATCTTTTACAGGTAAGGCGTTCTACTCGTCAATTTTTTTAAAGAGCAGTGACCCGTTGGTACCACCAAATCCAAATGAGTTCGATAGTGCGTAGTTAATCTCCATCTTCTGTGCAGTATTGGGCACGAGATTGATTCCCTCACACTCTTCCGCTGGATTGTCTAAGTTAATGGTTGGAGGCGCGATCTGATCACGAATGGCAAGAATGGTAAATACCGCCTCGATCCCACCGGCTGCACCCAAAAGATGGCCTGTCATTGATTTCGTTGAGCTAATTGCGGTTTTGTAGATATGATCGCCAAGCGCACCTTTTACCGCTGCTATCTCCATCACATCGCCAACCGGCGTTGAGGTTCCGTGCGCATTGATATAATCAATCTCACTTGCGTCAATGCCCGCATCGTTAAGTGCCGCCACCATACATTGCATTGCACCGCTACCATCTGGCGTTGGGCTGGTAATGTGATAAGCATCGGAACTCATACCAAATCCGGTGAGCTCACAATAAATTTTAGCGCCCCGTTTTTTTGCATGCTCATACTCTTCAAGCACAATAACGCCGGCACCATCGCCTAATACAAATCCATCGCGATCTTGATCCCATGGGCGTGACGCCGCTTCTGGATCGTCATTGCGTTTAGAAAGTGCACGTACTGCCGCAAATCCACCAATTCCGGTTGGGCAGGTCGCCATTTCAGCGCCGCCTGCCACCATTACATCAGCATCGCCATACGCGATTAAACGCGCTGCTAATCCGATCGAATGAGTCCCTGACGCACAAGCAGTAACCGTCGCTAAGTTAGGCCCTTTAAGACCGCGCATAATGGAGAGCTGTCCTGCAACCATATTAATAATTGCGCCAGGTACGAAAAATGGGCTAATGCGGCCAGGACCTTTGTTTAAAAGCGTTGAGTGGCTCTCTTCAATCCCCGGCAGTCCACCAATGCCCGAACCGATCATCGCACCGATACGTGTGGCATTTTCCTCGGTCACTTCCAATCCGGAATCGTCGAGCGCCTCAAGGCCTGCCACCAATCCGTATTGAATGAACGTATCCATACGACGCGCTTCACGAGCACTAATATAATGTGAAGGATCAAACTCTTTAACAGGCGCCGAAAACGTGACGGCATACTCGGTAGGGTCAAAGAGATCGATGGTTTTCGCCCCGCTCTTCCCTGCAATAATATTCGCCCATGAATCGGTTACGTTATTTCCAACAGGCGTTACCGCCCCTAATCCAGTTACTACAACACGGCGTTTCATCCAAAACTCCTTACAAAATATTTTAGCGCTCGTAGATAAAAATAAAGCGACTGATTTAGTGACTTCATATACTACAAAGCCTAAATACAGTCGCCCAAAATTCTTAAATTGTGACTATTGATTACAAATTTCTTTGTATCACAACGTTAAACTAGCTTCTTATAAGTTTGCGTTAACGTAGTCAATAGCCTGCTGAACTGTTGTAATTTTTTCAGCTTCTTCATCAGGAATATCGCACTCAAACTCTTCTTCAAGAGCCATAACTAATTCAACAGTATCGAGTGAATCTGCACCTAAATCGTCAACAAAAGATGCTGTATTTACAACTTGTTCTTCTTTAGCATCAAGTTGTTCCATAATAATTTTTTTGACACGTGTTTCGATGTCGCTCATAACTATATAAATCCTTAAACTAATTTAACAATAGGCACAATCGCCAAAATGCATTTTAAGAAATATTCAGATTAAAGTCCAAACTTATTTCTTGGAGTATGATTATAATCCGAATATTTCGATTAATCAATCCATCAGCATGCCGCCATTGACATTGATCGTTTCGCCGGTGATATATCCCGCACCTTCAGAGGCTAAGAAAGTAACCGCATTGGCGATCTCTTCTGGGGCGCCCAAACGCGCAAGGGGAATGTTCGCAAGCAGTGCTTCTTTCACTGATTCTGGAAGGTCTTTAGTCATATCGGTATCGATAAAGCCTGGTGCTACAGCATTTACCGTAATCCCGCGCGAACCCACCTCTTTTGCCATCGATTTCGTAAAACCGATTACACCCGCTTTCGCAGCTGCGTAGTTCGTTTGCCCCGCATTACCGGTAATTCCCACTACAGAGCTAATGTTAATAATACGGCCAAAACGCGCTTTCATCATCGGACGCATCACCGCTTTTGAGATGGTATAGACGCTTGTAAGGTTTGTTTGAATAACATCCATCCAATCTGAATCTTTCATGCGCATTAAGAGCTGATCTTTGGTGATTCCGGCGTTATTAACCACAATAAGCGGCGCACCTTTTTCATCAGCGATCGTTTTTAATACCGCTTCAATATTCTCATTGTCGGTAACATCAAGCACTAAACCGCGGCCTTTATCACCTAAATAGTCAGAGATGGTATTGGCGCCATTTTCAGAGGTGGCCGTGCCATACACAAATGCGCCAGCACCAGCTAAACTCTCAGCAATCGCCTTACCAATCCCACGGGTTGCCCCAGTTACTAAAGCAACTTTTCCTTCAAAATTCATAGTTTCTCCTAATTCTCTAATCGATGAGAATGTTAAAAAATTATCCGTTTTTATCAAAAACAATCCACTGTTTTCGAGCGGGGTTTACTCTGCAAAACTGACATAGATCAGTTTTTTAATCGCTTTTTCCATCAATATTCGAGCGTTATTCAATCACAATTAGGGCAAATTTTCTCTTATTCGCCACAAATCTCTACAACATATTGGCCATCATCGGGGATTTGTGTCGCACGCTCCCAAGGAAATTCCTGTTGAAATAACCTCACACTCAGCTGATGGCGGTTTCCACTAAATTCAGGGTAGATATTAGGATCATCGATCTCTAAACGCACTAGCGCCGCATCCCATTTAATGCTGCTGTAATAAAATCCACGTTTAAATTGACAATGCTCTTCGCGCTTTAAACTGCGGATGGTCTGTAGGGTAAACTCAATCGTTCCCACCATCTTATCTAGCGCTGAAAACCAACGATAAAAGTGATCTTTACGCACCTCATGCGGCCGTTCAAGCCAATTGTGTAAAAGAGGCACATCAAAACCACAGGTGCCGCCGGGAATATGAATCCGCTGGCGCAAAATATTTAAAAAGGCGTTTTCTTTGATCTCATCGTAAGCACGCACCGACTGCATTGTCAGCTCAGTTTTGAGCGTTTTAGCATGCTCTTTTACCTCATCGGTGAGATTCTCATTGAATGAAAAATCATCAAGCACCCGTAAAATGCTCACTTTAAGATCATTTTTAGTTACTAACCCAACGGTATCAAGGAGCGTACGAATCGCCGCGAGCGTTGCGTAGGGGGAATCGAGTTCGATGCAATTCCGCGCCTGATCAACGAGCATTTCAATGCGAAGCAGACGGCGTGCACCTTCACTTAAAGGGTATTCATAAATCATCGTCTACCCCCTAATGTGTGGTGAATAATGCGTGCATGTAGTTGGTCTAATTTTCGCACAACGCCTCCTCGATCGTGATTAATAATAATAACATCCACCAATTTCCGCCGTTCTAACCGCGAGATTTGTGACGCCATCATCTCATCGGCGAGCGCCTCAGTAATCCCATCGCGCGCCATCAAGCGTTTTTTCTGCTCCGCTTCAAACACCTCTACGCCAATGGTAAAATCGGCAAGGTTTAAATAGGGTGAGCCTTTATGCAAAAGTGGTACAACCATCAAGTGATAGGTGGAAACAGGCTCTGCAATTCGCTCTTGGGTGAGCGATAAAATTTGTGGGTGAAGTATCGATTCTAATATTTTTTTCGCATTTTCGTCACTAAAAATTCGTTTTCTAAGATAGGCTCGATCTAAATTTCCATCAGGCATCAATATCTCCGCTCCGAGCTTTTCCGCAAGCAGCGCTAAGGTTTTACGCCCCCGTTCGCTATCGGGTGACACCACTTCGCGAGCAAGAAGATCAGTATCGACAATATTCGCGCCAAGCGAGCCCAAATATTCAGAGACAAAGGTTTTCCCTGTAGCGATACCGCCTGTAAGTAAGATTACCGGCGGTGCATGCGAGATTGAAGTATCTAAGAAGGCGTTACGGTTGTGTGACATATCGTTTTTTAGAGCCAAAGTGGTGGCACCCATTGATGGATAAACGAGGCACCAAACAATAGATAAATCACTCCGGCAAGGGCTAAATAAGGTCCAAATGGAATTGGCTTACTGCGCTCGTGACGGAAAAAGAGCATTAGCGAAATTCCGACAATTGATCCCACAATGGTAGAGATCAGAATAATCGGCAAAATCGCATTAACGCCAAGCCAAGCGCCTAAAAGAGCGAGCAGTTTAAAATCGCCATGCCCCATCCCCTCTTTACGAAAGAGCGTTTTATAAACAAAATTCACGATCCAGAAAAAGAGATAGCCAACAACCGCTCCTAAAAACGATGCTTCAAAAGGCGTCGACACCCACCCTGCAAAGCTCGCGACCAATCCTAACCACAAAAGTGGCAACATAATTTCATCAGGAAGCAGGTAATGCTTTAGGTCAATAAAAGTGGCGGTGATTAACCCGAGTAATAGCAGAATAAAGAACCCTGTTTCAAGATTCACCCCATAGAGCCACACCACAAGCCCCACTAAAATTCCGGTAAGCGCTTCCACGATCGGATATTGGATCGAGATCGGCGCATGACACCCTTTGCATTTACCGCGCAAAAAAAGCCAGCTTAAGACGGGAATATTCTCATAGCTCTTAATTTTATGATTGCAATTTGGACACGCCGATGGGGGCCACGCCAGATAGCGATAAGGTTTAGCTGCAAGCGGCGCATCGGGGGTTGCCTGATAGGTGCCATTATCAACCATCTCAATCCCGGTCTTCTCTTTATTTACCACCGCATCATCTAAAATTTCTTTAATATTGGCGTACCACTGACTCTTCATAATCACCGGCAAGCGGCAGATCACCACATTTAAAAAACTGCCCACCAATAAACCAAAAACTACCGCCACAATCGTGGCGATAGCTGGTTCTTCTTGTAACATAAATAACAGATCACGCATTATTTACACCATGTCTCCCATACTGAAGAGTGGTAGATACATCGCAACAACGATTCCCCCAACGAGAACCCCGAGCACAACAATCAAAATCGGCTCAATGAGCGACATCATTCCATCAATGGCGTTATCAATATCCTCTTCATAGGTCTCAGCAACACGGTAGAGCATATCCGATAAGTTACCGGATTTCTCACCAATTCCGACCATATGCACAACAAGCTCTGGGAAGAGCCCTGATTGACGCATCGCAAAGTTAAGCTCTTGACCGATCGAAACGTTTTCACGCATTTTTAATGTCGCTTCTTTATACAGCTCATTTGTAGTTGCACCGGCAACAGTACCAAGCGCTGAAATCATTGGAGTACCTGAGTCATACATCGTTGCAAGTGTGCGCGAAAAGATGGAACTATTATTTAATGATGAGAGCCCACCAATAACAGGGAGTCGCAAAATCAGCTTATGCACCTTATAGCGAAGCGCCTCATTGGTTCGCACCAACTGTTTAAAGCCAAAGATTGAAAGCCCCGCTATAAAGAGAAACGCTAAAAATCCTGTGGACTGAACAAAATCTGAAATATTAATGACCATCTGGGTTGGCCCCGGAAGTGCTTTACCGCTTGATGCAAACATCTCCTCAAACACTGGAACCACTTTAACTAAAATAACCGCGGTAATCCCAAGCGCAATCACGATAACCGCGATCGGGTAGATCATCGCTTTTTTGATCGCTTTTTTCGTACTCTCTGATTTTTCTAAGAACGTTGCTAATTGCTCAAACACCGTTTCAAGCGTACCCGACTCTTCACCGGCCGCCACAAGCCCACGGAACATGGGTGAGAAAATAGTTGGACGTTTATTAAGTGCACCTGACAACCCCTCACCGCGGTCAACGTCTGCACGAAGCCCAAGGAGTAACTCACGCATACTGAGTTTTTCCATCCCTGCCGCCTGCATTCCAAGCGCCTCAGAGATCGGAATCCCCGCTGACATCATGGTTTTCATCTGACGTGAGAAGTTCATCACATCTTCATTAGTAACTTTACCGCCACGCCCACGTTTTGCTTTACTTTTAGTGATGCGGATTGGCTGAATGCCCTGCTCAATTAGAAGCGTTTTAATGACCGATTGCGACACAGCGCGGTGCATTCCCTCAACTCGCTTTCCGGACTTATCGCGCCCTACCCACTTAAAATCATATTCTCGTTTTATATCTGTAGCCATATTTGCCTCATCTATCGACTGTGAATTGTGGGCTGATACCCATCGAATCGACTAAGAAAGATTAATTTTCGTTAAAATATCTATATTTATTGACGGCGTCAATTATACCAGACTCTTAATTAAGTACGCACTATCCTCAATCAATGAGGCATAAAAAAACCCAAACTGATGACTTATATCAGTTTGGGTTTCCGTATGGTACCGACGCCCAGATTTGAACTGGGATGCTGTTAGGCACTACCACCTCAAGGTAGCGTGTCTACCAATTCCACCACGCCGGCAAAACTAGTTTGGAATGTGATCTGCGCCACTCTTATCTGTGTCTTCAATCACCGACTCGACTTGTTTCTCATCTAGTACGCTTCCAGTGGTGGTAATCTTACCAGAATTAAACATCATTGCAAGACTTGTGATGAAAAATAATACAACACACCATTTGGTGAGCTTTGCTAAGAAGTTTGTCTTCCCCGCCGCACCAAAAACAGTGCCCGATGCACCACTACCAAAAGCCGCTCCTGCAGACGCGCCTTTCCCTTGCTGAACCATCACAAGAGCAATAATGCAAAGACATAAAACGATGTGTACGACGTAGATTAATGTAGTAAGCATTCCACACTTTCCTAAAAACTATAAATTAAATGAACAACTCAAGTGAGCTTAGCGTGCAGCGATAATGGTATTAAAATCGTCCGCTTTAAGTGAAGCACCGCCCACAAGCGCCCCATTTATATTCTTCTCTTCAAACAGGCGTTCGGCATTGCCAGCATTGACGCTGCCACCGTATAAAATTCTGATTGAGCCGGCTATTTTATCATCATACTTTTCTAATGTACAGCGGATTAACTGATGCACTTCTTCGGCCTGTTCAGGGGTTGCCGTTTTGCCGGTACCAATGGCCCACACAGGCTCATACGCGATCACTGCCGTTTCAAATTTTTCAATCCCAACAATATCGATCACGGTTGAAAGTTGACGCTCGATCACTTTTTCCATATTGCCCGATTCGCGCTCATCTAAGGTTTCGCCTATACAGATAATCGGCGTTAATCCATGCTCAAGGGCTTTGACCATCTTTGCTGCCACATCCGCATCGGTTTCACCGTGATATTGACGGCGTTCAGAGTGCCCGATCATGGCGTATTCACAACCGATATCTTTAAGCATTGCACCAGACACCTCACCAGTATATGCTCCTTTTTCTTGGCTTGAGATATCTTGTGCGCCCACTTTAATGAGACTATTTTTTGTTTTGGCAATCGCTTGGGGAAGATAGACCGCGGGAGGAAACACAACAACCTCAACATTTTCGGCCGTCACTTTGGTTAAAAGCGCGTCTAAAAGTGCGTCATTCTCGGCCATTGAGCCATTCATTTTCCAGTTACCTGCTACCAATGGTTTGATTGCTGTCATCTAATACCTCTACTCATTTTTCGTGAATCAATACGATAGATAAATCGATCTGAAGCGGGGAATAAATAATTAATCATTCGCCCGGATAAATTGCTATAATCATACCTTATTTTGTGGAAAGTTTGTGAAACTTTGTGTAGTTTAACTTGTTATTTTGAGTGGTTTTTATGATTCCGAAACGTTTAAGATCTCTTTTCTCGCGCGATCTCTCGATCGACCTTGGTACTGCAAATACACTAATCTATATGCATGGACAAGGCATCGTCTTGAACGAACCATCAGTGATTGCCTTAGAACGCGATCGTAAAACAGGCCGTCCTCGCTTAGCAGCTGTTGGACACGAAGCAAAACGCATGCTTGGCCGTACACCTGACGGGATCGAAACGACTCGCCCATTAAAAGATGGTGTGATTGCCGATCTTCCTAAAACTGAGATCATGCTGAGTAAATTTATCAGCCAAGTGCTCTCGCGCAACATATTCTTAGGCCGCCCTACACCGCGCGTGATTGTGTGCGTCCCCTCTGGTGCAACCCACGTTGAGCGCCGTGCGATTAAGGAAGCGGCTGAAAATGCAGGTGCCCTTGAAGCAAAACTTATTCCAGAGCCAATGGCAGCTGCGCTTGGAGCAGGAATTCCTGTGCATGAAGCAACGGGCTCCATGGTACTTGATATCGGTGGTGGCACTTCAGAGGTTGCGGTGATGTCACTGACCGGAATTGTCTATGCCAACTCCGTTCGTATCGGCGGGGATACCTTTGATGAGGCGATTATTAATTATGTCCGTCGCAACTACGGCATGCTAATTGGTGAGCCCACCGCTGAGCGCATTAAACATGATATCGGATCGGCATATCCCACCTCAGAAGTGCTTGAAACCCAAGTTCGCGGACGCAATTTAAATGAAGGCGTGCCACGTACCTTTACTTTAACCTCCAATGAGATTTTAGAAGCGCTAGAAGAATCCCTTCAAGGCATCGTAAGCGCAGTGCGTTTAGCCCTTGAATCGACTCCACCTGAACTTGCAGCGGATATCTCAGAGCGCGGCATTGTTATTACAGGCGGCGGCGCCCTTTTACGCAACATCGATAAATTGATCTCCGAAGAGACCGGATTAGATACCATTATCGCCGATGATCCGTTAACCTGCGTTGTACGCGGTGGCGGGAAAGCCCTTGAACAGCAAGGCCTCTACGGCAGTAACGCATTTGGATTAGAATAATCCCATCTCGTTTCACCCCTCGTTTATCTATTCGGGCCGATTTTATACAAAGGTTCTATGTCGAGAAATAAAGATATCACCGTAAACAGCTCCCTCATGAAGATGAAGGCGCTGTTTTTTTGTCTTTTTTCCCTACTGTTGATCTTTTTAGATCACCGCACCGCCTATTTGGAAAGCATCAAATACTATCTAAATGGCGCAGTCTATCCGCTTCAAGCGACGGCAAAAACCCCGGGCGATGTCACTCGCGTAGTGAAATCGTGGTTTGAAGATCGCTCGGAACTGATTAAACAGATCGAAGCCCTTGAAAATCGCGAGCTCTACCTCTCTTTTGAACTGCAAAAGATGTCTACGGTGATCGCAGAAAACAGGCGTCTGCGTCTCTTGATGCGCTCATCAGTTAATGTTGAGCATCCGACAACGACGGCAGAACTCCTTAATATCACCTCAGATCCGTATCGTCATCTTATTATGCTCAATCAGGGCGAGCGCCAAGAGATTCACAACAATAGCCCGATCTTAAATAACAGTGGCATTATCGGGCAGATCATTGAGATCTCCCCCTTTTCGAGCAAAGCGATCCTCATTACCGATCCACACCATTCGCTTCCCATTGAGGTCAATCACAATGGCGTGCGCGGAATTGCGTCGGGCAATGGCAAGATCAATCAGCTCGATGTAACCAATATTCCCTATAGCGATGATCTTAAAATTGGCGATCTCCTTGTTACATCAGGGCTTGATGGGATTTTCCCCCACGGCTATCCCGTTGCCACCATCGATTCGATCGATATTGATTCGACCGGATTCTTTGCTAAAATTACTGCCACACCCACCGCGAATCTTGAACGCATTCGCGAGGTTCTCGTGCTCCAACCGCAACCGCCTGCGGAACGCGCCTCATCCACGTTACCGTAGAATGCCCTTATGAAAAAGACGCTCTTTATCAGTTTTACCATTCTCCTTGGCATCATTCTCGACATCATGCCCCTTGGAAAATATCTTGCGCTCTTTCGCCCCTATTGGACGCTGATGATCGTGATTTTTTGGGCGCTCTATCTGCGTAACAGTTTTGGGATCGGCAGCGCGTGGCTTGCGGGATTAATCCTCGATATTAGTAAAAATTATCTACTCGGCGCACACGGCTTTATCTTTGCGCTCACCGCCTATTTAATTAAACGCAATTATCACTGGCTCCGCGAGCTTTCGATTGTCGAACAATCGCTCCTTGTGGTGTCGCTCTTTGCCTTCCAAGGCTTAGCGGTGATTGTGATGAATGGCTTTTTAAATATTCCCAACGTACATGTGGCGCTTGCCGCGATTCCGATCATCCTTTCGAGCATCTTATGGCCCCTTTTAAGCGGACTTTTAAGCGAGCTCAGTTTTATGTTGCAGATCGATGAGAAGAAATGAAACCGTTAAAGAAACCGAAAAAACATAGCGATCATGCCAATCGCCATATTTTCAGAAATCGCCTCTTAATTGGGGGACTCCTGATTACACTCGCCTTTTGCGGTCTTTTTTATCATCTCTTTTCCCTTCAAATCGCTCATTACGATAAGTATGCGACACTGTCCGACTCAAACCGTATAAAACTCGTTCCGCTTCCGCCGACTCGTGGCCAAATTTTTGACCGTAATGGCGAGGTGTTAGCCACCAACTATCCGGTTTATAATATTGAGCTCATTAAACAAGATATCGACCGCAATCATCTTGATGCGCTTCTTGAGGATATTCACGAAATTATTCCGCTCACCGATGATGAGATCAGCCAATTTAAACGCCAACTCGCGCGGAGCCTTCCGCAAGATCCGGTGGTGCTGAAAAGTGAGCTCACTCAAGAGGAGATTGCACTCCTATCGGTCAATCTTTATCGATTAAACGGGGTTTATATCAATCCTGAAATGGTGCGCATCTATCCTCATAAAGAGGTGGCGGTGCATGCGATCGGCTACGTTGGGCGCATTGACCAAAAAGATATGGAGGAGATCGAAGAGGATCACCTCACGCGCGAGTATATGAATATCTCTCATATCGGCAAACGTGGCAGTGAAAAGAGTTTTGAAGATCTTCTTCGTGGTGAGGCGGGCTATGAAAAGGTGGAAACTAACTCCAATGGGCGAATCGTTCGCGTGATTGAAGAGCATCCGCCAACGCCTGGAAAAGATATCTATCTCACCATCGACCTAAGACTCCAAAAACTTGCGGAAAAAGTGCTTGGGGATTATAACGGCTCGGTGGTGGCGATTGACCCCAATACCGGCGATATTTTAGCCTTTGTCTCCAAACCGATGTATGACCCCAATCTCTTTGTCAAAGGGATTAGCCAGAGCGATTATAATCGTCTTCATACCGCCGATAGTCCCTTTTTAAACCGCGTGATGCAAGGAAGGTACCCACCCGGATCGGTGATTAAACCGCAGATTGCCCTTGCGGGCCTCAGCAACGATTTTATCACTTCATCAAGCACCGTTAATTGTAATGGATCGTTCCAAGTGCCCGGAAATACCCACCGTTTCCGCGATATGGGGGTTCACGGCCCAACCAATGCTCATAAAGCGATCGAGCGTTCGTGCGACGTTTTTTTCTATAGCCTTGCCTATGAGATGGGCATCACCTCGATGACCGATTTTTTAACCCAATTTTATTTAGGGCGTAAAACTGGCATTGATCTGATTGGGGAATCCCCTGGCGTACTGCCAACGCCCGCCTATAAACAGCGCACCTTTAAACAAGCGTGGTATGCCGGCGACTCGGTTACTGCGGGAATTGGCCAAAGTTTCTGGCTCACCACCCCGCTTCAGCTCGCGCAGATGGTCTCAATTACCGCTATGCGTGGTGAAACCTATGTGCCCCATATTTTACATTCTCACAGTCACGCCAATAGTGATGAACGCATTACAAAACCGCTCGAACCAATTGAGCCGATGCAAGTGAGTAGCACCAAACATTGGGATACCATTATCGATTCGATGGTGGCGGTGGTGCATGGCAATCGCGGAACTGCGCGCCGAATCAATAAAGGCATCAATTATAAGATCGCCGGAAAAACCGGAACGGCGCAGGTCAAAACCATCGCCCAAGGGGAGCGCTATAATGAGAAAGCACTCGATAAACGTCATCGAGATCACGCGCTCTTTACCGCCTTTGCTCCCGCCGATCAGCCTAAAATTGCGATCTCGGTGGTGGTTGAAAATGGAGGATCAGGCTCCGGAGTTGCCGCGCCCATTGCCAAAGAGGTGATTCACGCGTGGCTTACGGACTTTAGAGAGGTTTCAAACAGCCTACAACTTAACGAAAATGCAGGAGAATAGCGATGGAGATTAAATCCGCTTATGAAAATGAAGAGGTGCGCCCAAGTGGCTTTCTCCGCATTTTTTGCCTCGATACGACACTCACCCTTCTGATTTTGCTCCTTTGCGCCGTCGGGCTTGCGATCTTATTTAGCGCCTCCAATTTTAATGCCGATTATGTGATGTCGCAGGGGAAAAAGATTGTCGTCGGCTTTATTTTAATGACGCTTGTGGCGATGATGCCACCGGATCTGTTAAAACGTCTCACCCCGATTATCTTTATTGGGGGCGTAATTTTATTGCTGCTGATTTTTGTGATTGGCCTTGAGATTAAAGGCGCGCGCCGCTGGATCAATTTCTATATTTTTAAATTCCAGCCCTCAGAGATTATGAAACTCGCCACGCCGCTCATGGTGGCCTACTTCTTAGATCGATTTAATCTCCCGCGAAGCTTTACCTCGCTTGTGGTCGCGCTCACCTTAATTGCGATTCCCTTTATGCTGGTGCTCATTCAGCCAGACCTTGGAACCGCGCTTATTATCGCCTATTCCGGTATTGCGGTGCTCTTTTTGGGCGGGCTCTATTGGCGCTACATTATTATTACCGCACTCATTTTAGCCGTGAGTCTGCCGGCGTTTTGGGCGTTTGGCATGAAACCTTATCAGAAAGATCGCGTCATTACGCTGATCAATCCTGAATCGGATCCACTTGGAAAAGGCTATCAGATTATTCAATCGAAAATTGCCATCGGATCGGGCGGAACCTATGGAAAAGGCTGGCAAAATTCAACGCAAGCCTCGCTCCAATTTCTTCCGGAATCCACTACCGACTTTATTTTTGCCATCACCGCCGAAGAGTTTGGCCTGATGGGAAGTGGATTATTATTGCTCACCTATCTGTTAATCATTTATCGATCAATCTTTATCACCTTGAAAGCGCGGGATGATTTTTACCGGCTGATCGGCGGGACCATTTGCCTCTACTTTTTCTTCAATATTTTCGTTAACATCGGCATGGTGAGTGGCATTTTACCCATTGTGGGAATTCCGCTCCCCTTTATCAGTTATGGAGGCACCTCGATTGTGACTCTATTTGTCTCTTTTGGTATATTAATGAATATCTATTCCAACCCCCTTCCTAAGCGAAAAAGGATTGAGTAAATGCAGAAAAAATTTAATTGGGCCGTAAGTTCTCTTCTTGTCACCGCGTTTGTTACCGGGTGTGCGACCTCAAATGCTCCAGAAGGGGGCAATCAGGCAACGAGTCGCGGCATCACCGCGCCCACAAATGAGATTATTTTCCCTGAAACTGGCTCACCGAATGTGCCTTATACCCAAGGAACATCTCCCTCACAAGTTAAATCAAAAAACGCGAAATCAAGTGCTCAGCCAACGCCTTCTCGCAGCGCAAAATCCGGCCTTGCCAATCGTAAAGATGTACAAGCCTTTGCCGATCGCGTTGCGCGCAATAATAATCTCGACCGCGATTGGGTGCTCGATATCTTAAGCCGCACTGAACTTAAGCCTAAAATTGTTGAAGCGATGAATCGCCCAGCGGAAGGCATGATTTGGGGACAATATCGCCCAATCTTCATCACCGACAAACGCATCAATGATGGGGTGAAATTCTATCATACTCATCAAAAAGCCTTGGAGCGCGCCTACAATCAATATGGCGTAGCTCCTGAGGTGATCGCGGCGATTATCGGCGTTGAAACCAGTTATGGACAAAATCGCGGCAACTGGGCGGTATTAGATGCGCTTGCGACGCTTGCGTTTGATTATCCGCGCCGTGCTGAATTTTTCAGTAAAGAGCTCGAAAATTTCTTTGTGATCTTAAATGAGACCAAACTTGAACCCTTTAGCTACAAAGGCTCATACGCCGGCGCCATGGGCTTTCCACAATTTATGCCATCGAGCTATTTAGCTTATGCGGTGGATTTTGATGGTGATGGCCTGCGTGATCTTTGGAATAATCCCGTCGACGCGATTGGGTCGGTCGCAAACTATTTAGCCAAACATGGTTGGGTTCAAGATGGAACGGTTGCGCTTGAGGTGAAAATTCCTACAGGCAATACCGCTCATCTTCAATATAAACATACCGGCCGATTAGTGCCGCCAAAATACTCGGTTGCCACACTTAAAGCGGCAGGCGTACAGACCTACGCGCACAATAGTAATAAGGCCAATCTTTTTGAATTTGAGATGGAGAAGAATAATCCAGCTGCGTCCCAATGGTGGCTTGGTTTTCAAAACTTCTACTCCATCACCCGATACAACCACTCCCCTCTCTATGCGCTTGCGGTGCATCAGTTAGCTGAGGGCATTAAAGCAAGGAAATAGACGATATGGGGGTATTGTTCAATAAACGAGTGATGGCGTGTGTGATCGCCTCACTCATTTTAACGGGGTGCGCTTCAAAAGGGCATCGCATCAAGGAAATTCCAGGCGGAGGCGCTGTACCAACGGAAGAACCCTTAAGCCGCTCGGGAAACCCTAAAACCTACAAAGTGCTTGGGGAAAACTACACCCTCCGCGATACCACAAAGGGCTATTCTGAGGTGGGCGTTGCCTCTTGGTATGGTAAAGATTTCCACGGGAAAGCCACCTCAAGCGGGACGCCATATAATATGCATGCCTATTCAGCGGCGCATAAAACGCTCCCCATTCCAAGTTATGTCAACGTGACCAACCTTGAAAATGGCAAAAGCCTCATTTTACGTGTTGATGACCGTGGACCATTTGTGAAAAACCGCATTATTGATCTCTCATTTCGCGCGGCAAAAGAGCTTGGCGTACTCCAAAATGGAACGGCTAAAGTTCGCGTAACCGCTATTCCTCCGCATCAATCACTCACCAACAAAAGCGCCGTTTATCCGAGCACCCATAATAAACCGCTACCGAATAACGTTTTATCGGGTCATAACTACTATCTACAAGTTGGGGCCTTTGGTGATGAGCAAAATGCAGTGAACTTTAAAAACTCGCTGCAATATCACGGCCTTAATGATGCGAAAATCGTCCCGAATAAAGGGCTATATCGTGTTATAATTGGACAATATCAAAATTATAACGCTGCCAAAGAGGCCTCGTATCGCCTCGGTCTACCGAATACAGTAATCACGATTTAACCATCGTGATCCTTCTGTTTTTTAACGCGTTACGATACGATCTACTTTCTACAAACGATTCAAACAATAGATAAACTATGATGAAAAAACGATTTATCACCGCCATTTTATGGGTTGCAACCGTGACATCTACGGCCTTTGCTCAACCGGTCCAAAACCAGCTCTATATTCCTGAATATAACGCCGCCTCATGGATCTTAATGGACTACGAAACCGGCGCCGTGCTTGCAGAAAAAAATATGCATCAAAAGCTCGAGCCTGCGAGCATTACCAAAGTGATGACGAGCTACATTATCGCCGAAGAGATTGAGAAAAATACGATCCAATCTGACGCATTGGTGACCATCTCAAATAATGCCTACCGTCAAGGCGGTTCGCGCATGTATCTTGAGGAAAATTCTAAAGTGTCGGTGGAAAATCTCGTCAAAGGCCTTGTGATTCAATCAGGTAATGATGCAGCTATGGCACTTGCGGAATATGTCGCCGGATCATCGGATGCCTTTGCGTTTCGCATGAATCAAAAAGCGCGCGAGCTTGGCATGAAAAATACCCATTTTATGAATCCAAGCGGCCTGCCTGACCCGAATCACTTTAGTACCGCCTATGATTTAGCGGTGCTTTCGCGCGAGCTCATTAAAAATTACCCAAGCCACTACGGCATTTACGCGGAAAAATCCTTTACTTGGAACGTCGATACCCGTACCGGTCGCCCCATCACTCAACCAAATCGCAACAATCTTCTCCGCGAAGATCCGAGCGTTGATGGCATTAAAACCGGCCATACCGATAGTGCGGGATATTGTTTAGCCTCAAGTGCTGAGCGTAACAATCACCGTTTTATCGCTGTGGTTCTCGGGACGCAAAGCGTTCATGATCGTGACCGCGTTAGCCAAAACATTTTAAACTTTGGCTTCCAAAATTTTAGCAAACAGCATCTCTTTGATGCCGGTGAGCCGCTTCAAACCATCAATGTGCGTAAAGGCACGGCGCAGAGCGTCGCGGTGGGTACAGCTGGGAAAATTGAAGCCACTTTACCGCTCCTTGACTATGACAATGTCAAAAGCCAAATTCGCATCAAAAATAATGTTGTCGCTCCCATCGAAAAGGGATCGGAACTTGGGTCACTTGAGATTCATCTCGATGACCAGCTGATCTATTCAGCACCGCTTGTTGCCCTTGAATCGGTCGAAAAAGCTGGATTTGTGAAACAAATCTGGGACGACTTCAAATTTAAGTTACACAATAAGTATATGAAATTTAAGGCAGCTCTCTAAAGAGAGCTCAGGCTGCACCGAAAAGATTTACAAAATATGTAGTCTTTTTGTAGTTTTTTCGTTATGATATGCTCCAGCCGTTTAGTTGGTTTACTATTTTATTACACATTTATTAGGAAATTTATTAGATGTCACAAAAGATCATAGATGCATTACAAGAGAAAGGTATTGTTGCTACAGAAATCGTTTATAACCCAAGTTATGAACTACTCTTTGAAGAAGAGCTCGATCCATCCTTAGAAGGTTATGCAAAAGGAACTCTTACTGACTTAGGCGCAGTTGCCGTTGATACAGGTATCTATACAGGTCGTTCACCGAAAGACAAATACATTGTCCGCGACGAAACTACCAAAGATACTGTTTGGTGGGCTGACTCAGGTAAAGGTAAAAACGATAACAAACCTCTTTCACCAGAAGTTTGGACTGATCTTAAAAAAATCGTTACTGATCAACTTTCAGACAAACGTCTCTTCGTCGTCGATGGCTATTGTGGCGCAAACAAAGATACTCGCTTAAGCGTTCGCTTCGTAACAGAAGTTGCATGGCAAGCACACTTTGTTAAAAACATGTTCATTCGCCCATCAGCAGAAGAACTCGAAACCTTCGAGCCAGACTTCACGGTATTAAACGGCGCGAAAACCAATAATCCGAACTACAAAGAGCACGGGTTAAACTCAGAAACATTCGTTGCATTTAACTTAACTGAAAACATGCAATTAATTGGCGGTACATGGTACGGCGGCGAGATGAAAAAAGGTCTCTTCTCTGTAATGAACTACCTCCTTCCCCTTAAAGGCATCGCAGCAATGCACTGCTCTGCGAACGTAGGTGAAGAAGGCGATACTGCGATCTTCTTTGGTCTTTCAGGTACTGGTAAAACCACCCTTTCAACCGACCCGAACCGTAAATTAATCGGTGATGACGAGCACGGTTGGGACGATGACGGTATCTTCAACTTTGAAGGTGGCTGTTACGCGAAAACCATCAACCTTTCTAAAGATTCAGAGCCAGAAATCTACGGTGCAATCCGTCGTGACGCGCTTTTAGAAAACGTTGTAGTTAATGACGGCGTTGTTGATTTCAACGACGGTTCAAAAACTGAAAATACTCGTGTTTCATACCCGATCTATCACATCGATAACATCGTAACGCCAGTTTCTAAAGCAGGCGCTGCGAAAAAAGTGATCTTCTTAACGGCAGATGCATTCGGCGTATTACCTCCGGTATCAAAATTAACCCCAGAGCAAGCGCAATACTACTTCCTCTCAGGATTTACAGCGAAAGTTGCCGGTACTGAGCGCGGTATCACTGAACCAACCCCAACCTTCTCAGCATGTTTCGGGGCGGCGTTCTTACTCCTTCACCCAACTCAATACGCTGAAGTATTAGTAAAACGCATGCAAGAATCTGGTGCGACTGCATACTTAGTGAACACCGGTTGGAATGGTACAGGTAACCGTATCTCACTTAAAGATACCCGTAACATCATCAACGCAATCCTTCGTGGCGATATCGATGAAGCAGCAACAGAAACTGTTCCTGTATTCAATCTTGAAATCCCAACTGAAGTTAAAGACGTTGACGTGAAACTTCTTGACCCACGCAGCACTTATGCAGCAGCATCTGAGTGGCAAGAAAAAGCGGAACACTTAGCAGAACTCTTCACCAATAACTTCGATCAGTACACCGATACAGATCTTGGTAAAGAACTTGCGAAAGTGGGTCCTAAAAAATAATTAAAGCAGAGTCACTGGTTTAATTAAACGACTTAACTAAAACAAAAAGCACGGCTGATCACCGTGCTTTTTTATTGCCTACAAAATGCATTTACAAAACTGCTTCCAAAACCGTTACCAAAATAGCTTAAATCTCGATCGTAGCACCGAGCTTTTTGACAAAGGCGGCAAGCCATGCAGGATGGGCGGGCCAAGCCGGCGCGGTAATGAGATGATCACTCACTTCCACTCCATCAACGGGAATATCACAATAGATCCCACCGGCAAGCGTTACCTCTGGGCTACATGCAGGATAAGCGCTCACCTTTTGCCCTTCAATAATTCGGGCAGCTGCTAAAATTTGCGCACCATGACAGACGGCGGCAATGGGCTTTTTCGCCGTATCAAAGGTTTTGACAATCTCGATAATGCGCGGATTTAACCGAAGATACTCTGGCGCACGTCCGCCCGGAATCACAAGCCCGATATAATCATCGGGATTAACCGCATCAAAATCGTAATTTAAGACAAAATTATGCCCCGGCTTTTCGCTATAAGTTTGCGCCCCTTCAAAATCATGGATCGCGGTAAATACCGTATCGCCCGATTTCTTCTCAGGGCAGACTGCATGCACCTCATAGCCGAGCATCGTTAACGCCTGAAACGGCACCATGATTTCGTAATCTTCAACGTAATCGCCCGCTAATAGTAAAATCTTTTTCGTACTCATATCTATCTCCTTAGATGGTGAATTATTAAAATTATTGATGTCCATCATGCCCCTTATATCATCCATTTATGACACAACGGTGAACGGGTATAAAACAAGATAATACGAATTAAATAAAGTGACAATAAAAAAGCACGAGTATTTGCTCGTGCCCTTCAAAATTTCCTGTCAATCGAAGATAAATCGACTGGTAATCGATGCCAAACTAAATCCGCATGGCCAATACTTTAAACTGCCCATTTTGCGCAAGGCATTCACTTTTAAGCCCCGCCTTTTCGATCCACTCTTCGATCCCGATAAAGCGATTCACCACAAAATATGCCACGCCTTTAAATTTAAGCAATGCTTTCGCGCGATTGACAAATTTTTCCGTCAACTCTGTTGAGGTTGAAAAGCCTTGATGAAATGGGGGATTCGAGATCACTACATGCGCTGAGCGATCTAAAATTGTGCTGCCGCAATCATCAATTAACACCTCGCCTTCAACCTCATTCTGGGCAAAGTTTTGCTCGCAACAGGTAATCGCGGTGATGTTATTGTCCGTTGCAATGATCGAATCAAACTCAAAATGCGCTTTCAGCATCACGCTCAAATAGCCATAGCCTGCCCCTAAATCGACTACATTCCCTTTAATCGGCGCTTTCGTTTTAATCAAGGTTTCGATTAAAAAGGCACTGCCGGAATCGACCTTATCAAAGCCATACACGCCCGGTTTTGAGGTAAATTGAATACCACTCTCCGTTTCAAACGTATGAATGACATTATATTCAGCTGCCCGTTTCGGCGTTTCAAATTCTGTTACATCGCCAACGGTAATCGCCGCATAGCGTAATCCTTTACCGAGCAATTCACCTTCTGCATGGCCCGCGCACCATTTCTCTAGGTTTTTAATAAGGCTCTTAATGCCCTCATCATTATTGCCGGTGACAACGATTTTCCCCGCAGGTTTTAACGCCCTTTGTGCCACATGCACGAGATAATGTTGCAAGATTTTTGATTTTGGCGCACGAAGCAGCACGTAATCGTACGCGCCCTGCTCAATTTTTTCGAGGTCAAAATCGTGAAGTGCCGCCGTCACCTGATCATTTTTTTTATTCAGCGCATTAAATGAGGTGACTAAATCATAACGATTACTCACAAGATCAAGGGTGAGATTCGGGAGTTTCATCGGCTCCACATTTTCATCGGCAAGCCACAGCCCACGCCCGGTTAATGCATCTAAATTATGAAAGAGCGCGCTTATGGCTGGATCGATCATGCTAATATTCCTTCTATTTCGTCGTTGGTTAAGGGGCGATATTCTCCCACAGATAGCCCCTCAAGATCAATGATTCCCACGCGATCCCGGTGAAGCGCGATCACTAAATTCCCTACAGCTGCCATCATACGTTTAACCTGATGATAACGCCCTTCTGAAATGGTGAGATAACATTCAGTGTCGCCGAGTTTCTCTACCGTTGCGGGAAGTGTCGGAGCGGGATCATTGCGAAGTAAAACTCCCGTTTCAAGGGATTTAATCATCGCTTCGGTAAGCGGATTTTCAAGCGTCACCCGATAGCGTTTATTAATCTTTCGATTCGGATGAGCGACTTTATGCGACCAATCGCCATCATCGGTAATGAGCGTGAGCCCCGTGGTATCGGCATCGAGCCGCCCTGCAATATGGAGTTCCATCACGCGCGGTTCATCGAGTAAGCGAAAGAGCGACGGATGCCCATCATCACGATGACTTGAGACATATCCGCTCGGTTTATAGAGCACAAAATAACGAGGCGAGGTCTCGAAAATGAGTCGCTCACCATTAAGTTCAATTAAATCAGAAACCGGATCAATCACGCGCTTCCCTTGCCGTTCCCGCTCACCATTAATGGTCACCGATTCACGTTTCAACAGGTCGCGCGCCTCTTTCCGAGAGATTTCACAGCTCTTTTGCAAATATTGATCGAGCCGCATGCGCTCTACGTCACTACTCATCTTAGTCAGAGGTCACGCGGAGCAACTCTTCGATACTCGTAACCCCTTCGAGCACTTTTTTAATCGCCGATTGACGAATACTATCAACGCCATCTTCTCGGGCTTGGTCGGCAATATCGAGCGCCGTTGCCTCGCCTAAGATGAGGCGCTCCATCGTTTCAGAGATCGGCATCACTTCATAAATACCGACACGGCCTTTATAACCGCGCGTACAGTTATCACAGCCTACCGGCCCGTAAATACGCGAGGTGGCTTGGGTTCGGCTAAAGCCTAAACGCTCAAGATAATCCGCATCCACGAGCACCTCCTCTTTACAAGAACAGAGGCGACGCGCAAGACGCTGCGCAATAATTAGATGCACCGTTGAAGCAATGTTAAATGGCTCAACCCCCATGTTAATGAGACGGGTCAAGGTTTCAGGCGCAGAGTTTGTATGCAGAGTTGAGAGTACCAAGTGCCCCGTTTGTGCCGCTTTAATGGCGATATCGGCGGTTTCTAAGTCACGAATCTCCCCGACCATGATTACATCCGGGTCCTGACGGAGGAATGAACGCAGCGCTTCGGCGAAGGTAAAGCCAATGCCGGGGTTCACCGCGACCTGGTTAATCCCTTCCAAGTTGATCTCTACCGGGTCTTCCGCGGTGGAGAGGTTCAGCTGTGGATTATTTAAAATCCCCATACAGGTATAGAGCGTTACGGTTTTACCCGATCCCGTGGGTCCTGTTACCAGTACCATCCCTTGCGGACGATGAATCCCTTCTAAAATCGCCTGTTTTTGCACCTCGGTAAATCCAAGGATATCGATATTCAGTTTCGACGCCGAACTATCGAGAATACGCATTACGATTTTTTCACCCCAAAGGGTCGGCAAAATACTGACCCGGAAGTCAATCACGCGGTTACCAGAGATCACCTTAATACGACCATCTTGCGGCTTACGGCGCTCGGTAATATCCAGTTGCGACATCACCTTAATTCTCGCGGAGATCTGGTCACGATGGGATTCTGGGGGCGCATACATCTCTTGCAATACCCCGTCAATTCTAAAACGAATGCGATAGGATTTTTCATAAGGTTCAAAGTGAAGGTCCGACGCGCCTTTACTGATGGCGTCCGCTAACACCCCGTTAATAAATTTAACGATCGGCGGATCATCGCGTTTAATCGCAAGGTTAAAGGAGACCACATCGGATGCACCTGTACTTGCCCCTTCGGTCCCGGCTTTGGCAAGCTCCCCTTCGATCACACGGCGGTCAACCCCGCCCGTTGCCGAGAGCATATAGTCAAAACTGCCAGCATCGACTAAGATCGGCTGAACAATTGAGCGCGACTTAAAACGTAATCGATCGATCGTTTGCGTGTTAGTTGGATCAACGACGGCCAAATAGAGCACCCCGTTACTTTTACGGAGCGGATAGATAAAATCTTTCTCCATCTCCGCCATCGATACCAAGGAGTTAAGCTCCTTGTTATTGATATCCATCTCCATCGATTTTGGATCAAACACCGGCGCCGTTGAGATCTTCATCGCATGTTTTAAGATCGTTTTACTGCTAATCGCATTATTTAATAACGCCCGCACCAGCGATAATCCGGTGACCGTCATCGCGTTTTCGACTTTCTCAAGCTTTTCTCTCGAAAGTTCCCCTCCCGCCATCAGCGAGCGAACGAGAGCATTACTCTCCAATACCGATACTTTTTCATCCATTGGTGTTGAACCTTATATCTAATTAGACAATTCTTTGTAAGAGCTCATTTTACTATAGATTAGTTAATAAAAGAACTCCTTGAAAGCATGGTATCATAAGAGGATTAAACCGTTATTTGAGCAATATTAAAAAAATGGAAACAAAAAACTTTGAGTTGGAATCGGACAACCGCCGACTTGCCAATTTAGCCGGCAATCTTGATGAACATATTCGCTTAATTGAGAAGCGCTGTTTCGTTGAAATTGCCAACCGCGGTGCCAAATTTTTAATTACCGGCGCCGACAGTCGTAATGTAGAGACCGCCCAAGCCATTATTGAGGCACTTTTTAAAGAGACCCCCACCAAACAACTCACCCCCGATGACGTGCATCTGATGATCGCCGAAATCGGGAATGATACCGTCGCAGCGCCAACGCTCACCCACTTTAAAGAGCATGTGATTAAGACCAAAGGCGGCGTGATTAAAGGGCGTACGCTCGCGCAAAAAGAGTATCTGCATACAATCGCAACCAATGATATTAACTTCGGAATCGGTCCTGCAGGAACGGGGAAAACCTATCTTGCCGTTGCCGCTGCCGTTGAAGCGCTCCAAAAAGATGAAGTGCGTCGCATTATCCTCGTTCGCCCTGCCGTTGAAGCCGGTGAAAAACTTGGATTTCTGCCCGGCGATCTTGTGGAAAAGATCGATCCGTATCTGCGCCCCCTTTATGATGCGCTCTATGAAATGCTCGGGTTTGAAACGGTTCATAAACTGATTGAGCGCCACACCATCGAGATTGCACCGCTCGCCTTTATGCGTGGTCGCACCTTAAATGATGCCTTTATTATTCTCGATGAAGCGCAAAATACCACTATCGAACAGATGAAGATGTTTTTAACGCGAATCGGATTTGGTTCAACCGCTGTTGTAACTGGGGATGCCTCGCAGATCGACCTGCCGCGTCATCTCACTTCAGGCCTTAATCATGCGATTAAAACCTTGGATGGCGTTGACGGCATTGGCATTAGCTACTTTACTGCTGTAGACGTTGTGCGCCACCCGCTCGTGGCTAAAATTATTAACGCTTACGAAATTGCAGAAGCGAATGATGAAGCCGAGCGAGAAGCCCGAAAACTTCGCCGTGAAGCGATGCGCAAAGAGCACAATGAGGAACCGACATGGAATTAACCCTCAATCTCATTAACAACACCGAGCATACCCTTCCCGCAGAGGCTGAGTTTAAGCTCTGGATTGAAACCGCACTCAAAACAGCTAAATATGATAAGCCAAGCGATGTCGCGATCCGCTTTGTGGAAAATGAAGAAATTCAAACCCTCAATCGGGAGTATCGCGATAAAGATAAACCCACCAATGTGCTCTCCTTTCCCTTTGAAGTGCCCGATTTTATCGACGAACATATTCCAACGCTCGGCGATATTATTATTGCCATGGATGTAATCATTCAAGAGGCCGCCGAACAAGAAAAAACCGTGAATGCCCATTTAACCCATATGACCGTGCACGGAACGCTCCACCTTTTAGGTTTTGATCATATTGCCGATGAGGAAGCTGAAGAGATGGAAGGACTTGAGATTCAAATTTTAGCGGAACTCGGTCTACCGAATCCCTATCTTGAACGTTAATCGATGTTCGATGCTCGCTAATTAATGCTGATAAAGGAGTTTTATGACCCAAACACAACCCAATAAAACCGATCAAGCGCCGATTAAATCCCCCACACCTCCGCCAAAAACAGCGGGCGGTTATGCGGTGATCTGGATCTTGATGTTTATCTTTAATTTCGTCTTTACCCGCCCGAAAATGATGGTGCCGGTCTCGATTATCGCCGTCTTTATGATCTTTTTGGCCGGCGCTCTCTTTAAAGAACGGAAAAATCTGCGTCCCTTTGCGCTCTTTGCCGGTGTCACGGCGATTGCGTTTATCTCAACGACCTATGTGGGCACGATTTTACTTGAATATCCGGTGACAAACCTTCTTGATATTCAAGCGCCGACTCTCTATGTCACTCTCTTTTATCTTTTTGCGTTTTTAAATGCGGCGAACTTTATGACGATCGGCCCGGTGCTCTTTCGGTATCTAAATCGTCCCCGCGGGATTATCATTTCGATTCTCGTCAATGCCCTACTCTTTGCCGGCATTATCTACGGCATGCGTAAGTTTGTGGAGATCTATATTATTCCCGCGCTCGCATAAAAAGCATCCGACACAAAAAAGCGAATCACCTCTTTCATAAAAGAATCCGGGATTCGCTTTTTTCTTACCGCCTATTTAGCGATTACTTCGGTTTTCGCGCAATCATCACCGCACGTTTTGGCGCGGGATAACCTTCAATCGTTTTAGTGCGATCATTGAGGTCTAAAAAATCCGGCAGTGAGAGATAATCCATCCACTCGGTGGTGCGCTGTTCATCAAGGGTTGTGACCGATAGATCCACGCAACGCACCTCTTTAAATCCGCAACGCTCAAGCCAACGGGTTAATGCCGCAACTGAGGGTAAAAACCAGACATTACGCATCTGTGCATAACGATCTTCCGGCACTAACACGGTATTTTCATCGCCATCAATCACGATCGTTTCAAGCACCAATTCTCCGCCCGGTTTCAACGTCGCTTTGAGATCATAAAAATGATCCATCGGCGAGCGGCGATGATAGAGAACGCCCATGGAAAAAGTGACATCAAAAGTTTCACTATCCGCGGGCAGATCTTCAAGGGTGAGTGGCAATTGCCAAATCGGCGCCTCAGGCAGATAGGTTTTTGCCGCTAAAAATTGATAGAGAAAGAGCCAATTCGGATCAATCCCCACAACGCGCGCCGCCCCTGCACCAAGCATGCGGTAGCCGTAATAGCCATTTCCCGATCCTACATCGAGCACGCTCTTTTGCGTCAAATCGATATGCGGTGCAACCCGTGCCCACTTAAAGTCCGAACGCCATTCCGTATCAATGTGCACGCCGGCAAAGGTAAAGGGGCCCTTGCGCCACGGCATTAAACGCTTTAACGCATCTTTAAGGGCAATCTCATCGGTCTCACCCACAAGTTTAAACGCCTCTTTTAGCTCAACCTCAAGCGCATTTATCTTCGGAAGATCGAGCACAGCATGCTCCCAACGCGGGCTATCGCCATGCTTTTTCGCTAAAATCGGGGCTAAAACAGGTTCTAATGAACGAATAAAAGCGCGGAGATGGGTCTCATCTAAACCGCGCGTTAAATTTTCATAACTAATCATGATTAATCTATTATGTTGAACTTTATAAAATTAAGCGATCGCTAAAATTGAGCCAAAATTAAGGGTTCGGCTCCAGAGATACACCTTGCTAAATCCCGCTGCAAGCAGACGTTCACGATGTTCGCTAAAGGTGTTAATCTTCATCACATCCACAAGCGAGTCGCGTTTTTGTGCAATCTCAAGCTCGGAGTAGCCATTTGCCCGCTTAAACTCTAGATGAAGCGCATTGATAAACTCATGCTCTTCGGGGTCTTCAAGGCGTAACTTTTCCGACAGAAAGAGCGCGCCGCCGGAATTTAAACCTTTGCGGAGCTTGGTTAGGAGTGCTAACCGTTTCTCGGGCGGAATAAATTGTAAGGTAAAATTCATCGTCATAAGAGAGGCATTTTCATACTCAAAGTCCGTGATATCTGCCTCAACCACCTCGATCGGCAGCAGGGATTCGACCATCATCTCTTGCGCTTTAAAATACTCTTTCGATTTTTCCACCATCGCCGCTGAACTATCGAGCGCGATCACTCGGCAATTGGCCTTATTGACCGCGGCACGAAGCACCATCGAAACGGCACCAAGCGAGCTTCCCAAGTCATACAGATGGCTATTTTCGGTGGCAAAATAGGGCGCGAGATGGCCGATATTTTCCACAATGGTGGTATAGCCCGGCACCGAACGACGAATCATATCGGGGAAAACGCTCACCACCTCTTCATTAAAGGAGAATTTCCCTTTTTCACGGCGAACGGAAAAGAGATCGTCTTTTTTACAATCTAAAAATAGTGAATTCATGATGCGCGATTAATCTCCTCTAACCGCTCAAGATAGCGCTCGTGACGCTCCCGCTCGGTGAGAAGTTTACGATTTTTCTGACGTTTTAAAAACTCATACATCGCATTGGCGCTCTCGTTGTTTTTCGCCGCAATTTCGAGCTGACGTTCACGAAGACGCATCTGCCAATCCGCTTCAACGCCATCGGTTGATTTAATCGGATTAAATCCTTTCGGAGGCGCGGTCATAATGGTGTCATCTTCTTCCACAATAGTGCTACTGTGAGAGAAGTTATCCGCTTCAAAAGCCTCGATTTCAGCTTTCGCGCCTGCAAGATCGGCCTCACTTAAAGGAAGCTCGGGAAGATCACTATCGTGATAGAGCTCATCCATCAGATCCTCGTCATGGAGCGCCTCGACATCCTCTCCCCCACTCTCAAGTAAGTTGCTGGGCGCATGCTTACTAAAGAGCGGTTTTTTCACCGAGCTTTCAAGCTCCGTTAAATCTTTCTTAAGATTAGAGGTAGCCGCATCGAGCGGATTTTTAACGGTGTTTAAGCCATCGTTTAACTGCGATTTCATGCCGCTGACAGCCGATTCGGTATCCGATTTCAAACTGGTGAGCTCTTTTTGCAGCGATTTCATACTCTCGCTATTTTTAAGCTCATTGAGCGACTCTTTCACCTCATCAACGTGAAGCTCCCGCTCAAGTTCTGAACGAATATTATCGGTGTAGTTTTTCACCTTCCCGATAAATCGACCTACACTGCGCACTGCTTCTGGCATTTTTTGGGGCCCGATCACAATCAAGGCCACCACAAAAATGATCAGCAGCTCAAACGAACTAATGCCAAACATATACTATTTTTGATCCCGTTATTTGATTAAAACGCCAAAACGATTACGCGTTGTGCTCGTCTTTTTTCTCTGCGTGTTCGTTAACAACGGTGTCATCTAATTCAGATTTTTTCTGTGCGATTTTTGCTTGTTCCGCTTCTTTTTCGCCTTCGCCGACCGCTTCTTTAAAGCCTTTTACCGCCGAACCTAAGTCTTTACCCATATTGCGGAGTTTTGACGTACCAAAGACTAAAACCACCACTAATAAAACGATTAACCAATGCCAAATACTTAATGCACCCATGCTTCTGTTTCCTTTATTTGCAAATCTAACAAACATTTCATGAAAATTGCCTATATCATACCTTATCTCGCGCCGTTCGTCTGCACTTTTCTCCCGCGAAACCCTCGCGAAATATTCACAAAATCGTGACAAAATACGATGCGATCGTACCCTTTTATCAGGCGAGTATGACCTTTTTGTGACCTAAGTTTAGCAAGCTTTGTCCATTTTTTGGCGTGCCGAGTAAACGCTTTCCCATCTATCACGGAAAACGCCTCTTAATTAAAATGGTTTTTTTGCGTGGAAAACTTTCCTTTTTCGGTCGATCTCTTCTGATATTTTCTCTACTTTCACCTATAATATTGGAGTATTTGATTTTAATTAAGAAGGATTTCATTTAAATGAACACGCCAAAACCCTTGGTTCTCTGTATCTTAGATGGTTGGGGTTTCCGTAAGGAAACGGAAAATAATGCAATTGCGGCGGCAAATACGCCCAATTGGGATCGTTTTTTAGAAATCGGTGCGACCACCTTAATCAATACCTCTGGTGAGTTTGTCGGCCTCCCCGATGGTCAGATGGGTAACTCTGAAGTTGGGCATATGAATATCGGCGCGGGACGTGTGGTGTATCAAGATTTCACCCGCATCACCCAAGAGATTGAAACCGGCGAATTTGGCCGAAATCCTGTGATCAATAGCGCATTTAGCGACATTAAAGAGGAAGGCAAAGCCCTTCACGTCTTTGGTCTTTTATCCCCCGGCGGCGTTCATTCCGATGAAGCGCACATCTTCGCGCTCATTAAACAAGCGGTGGAAAAAGGGGTGGAAGAGATCTATCTTCACGCCTTCTTAGATGGCCGCGATATGCCGCCACGCTCAGCGAAAGCCTCGCTTGAAAAAGCCGACGCGCTCTTTAAATCTTTAGGCAAAGGCCGCGTTGCCACGATGATCGGTCGTTACTTTGCGATGGACCGTGATAAGCGTTGGGATCGCGTAGAAAAAGCGTACAATCTCATCAGTCAAGGCCTTGGTGAATATCATGCAGAGAGCACACTTGCTGGGCTTGAAGCGGCATATGAGCGTGGCGAAAACGATGAATTTGTTGAGCCAACCGTGATCGGTGATAAAGTAAAAATCAATCATGGTGATGCCGTTGTGTTTATGAACTTCCGCGCCGACCGTGCTCGTGAAATCACCTATCCCTTTACTGAAGATGATTTTGAAGGTTTTACCCCAAAATATCGCCCGAAACTCTCTCATTACATCACCCTGACTCAATATCAAGAAGGGCTCAATGTTGAGATCGCTTATCCTCCTGTTGAGATTAAAAACGGTTTAGGGGAAGTGCTCGCTCATGAAGGCTTAGCGCAACTTCGCATTGCCGAAACGGAAAAATATCCGCATGTGACCTTCTTCTTTAATGGCGGTGAAGAGAAAGTCTTCCCCAATGAAGAGCGCATTTTAGTAAACTCGCCGAAGGTGGCAACCTACGATCTTCAGCCTGAAATGAGTGCACCGGAGGTGACCGATAAACTCGTTGAAGCGATTCATTCGGGTAAATTTGATGTGATTATCTGTAACTACGCCAATCCTGATATGGTCGGCCATACCGGCGTATTTGACGCGATTGTAAAAGCGGTAGAAGCGGTGGATAGTGGCATTGGTAAAGTGTATGAAGCGGTGAAAGCGATGGGAGGCGAAATGCTCGTTACCGCCGACCACGGTAATGCGGAAAAAACGTGGGATCCTGCAACGGAGCAACCTCACACAGCGCATACCACAGGCCCGGTTCCCTTAATCTATCTTGGCCGTAAAGCCACCCTTTCGCCCGATGGTTCGCTCTGCGATCTATCACCGACGATTTTAAGTCTCATCGGGGTAAAACAGCCCTCTGAGATGACTGGGAAAAACCTAGTGAATTTTCAATAATTAAGATGGGAGTCTGATACGCGCCACAACACTTATCAATCCGGCCGTATCAGACCCTGCAACACAAAAGAGGATACAACGATGAAATTCAAACGTCTCTGGCTCGCCCTATTTTTAACCGGACAGCTCACTCTCGGACTTGCTCAAGGCTCGCCCCTTGCAGATGAGGCGGTCGAGAGCCCTATGGACGAGGCTCCAGTCACAGTCCCGGCGATGCCAAGCGCTTCGTCGCACGATCCTCTTCCCATTGACGATGTGCGTCTTTTTATTGAAATTCTAGAACAACTCAAAGAAAATTACGTCGATCCGATTAGCGATAAAGACCTTATGACCAACGCCATTAAAGGCATGCTCTCAGGACTTGATCCACACTCGACGTTTTATACTCAAGATGAATATGAGTCCGCGAAAGAGAGTACCTCGGGTGAATTTGCCGGCCTTGGCATTGAAGTTACTGCCGATCGCGGATTTATCAAAGTGATCTCTCCAATTGATGGCAGTCCGGCGGAAAAAGCGGGGCTTAAACCGGGCGATAATATTATTCAGATCGACGACATTGCCGTTCAAACCATCGATACCGATAAAGCGATTAAAATGCTGCGCGGTGATGTGGGCACGACGGTCACCATTAAAGTGCTGCGCGATCAATCAAACACGCCGCTCACCTTTGAGATTATTCGCGATGTGATCAAAACGAAAAGTGTGCAATATGAAACGCTCAACGATTCGATCGCCTATGTGCGCCTCAGCCAATTCCAAGAAGGCAGCACCAAAGAGGTAGAAAGCGCCATTAAAGAGATGCAAACCCACGCGATTGCCAAAAAAGGGGCGATTAAGGGGATGATTCTTGACCTGCGCAATAATCCTGGCGGACTTCTTGATGAAGCGGTATCGCTCTCTGATCTTTTCATTCAAAATGGACTGATTGTTTACACCAAAGGTCGCGCCGAACATGCGCAAGAATCCTTTAGCGCCACCAAAGGCGATCTTCTGGCCGGTGCGCCCATTATTGTGCTAATTAACTCAGGTTCCGCGTCCGCTTCCGAGATCGTTGCCGGCGCGCTTCAAGATCAAAAACGTGCGTTAGTCGTTGGTGAAAAGAGCTTTGGAAAAGGCTCGGTGCAGACAGTGATCGATCTTGCGGACGGTCAAGGGTTAAAATATACCTCCGCGCGCTACTACACGCCCAACGGCACCTCCATTCAAACCACCGGAATTATCCCCGATGTGATGGTCGCGCCGGTGAATGTAGAGCTGCAAACGCAACTCTTATCGATCCGCGAGCAAGACATTAAAGGCCATCTTGAAAATGAAAATGGCAACGCGCCCGCTGAGATTCACTACATCGATAACAGCAAACATGCGGAAACCGATTACTATCTCTACGAGGCGCTCAATATTTTACAAGCGCTGATGGTGACCAAAGAGAATCAGCTGATCTAAACGCAATAAACACACGAAGAACAGACCTGTAGATTTCTACATTCAATGTCAGATTCCCCGCTCGGTGCGGGGATTTTGATTTAAGGATAATTTATGGACGATATTATCATTCAAGGGGCTCGCACCCACAATCTTAAAAACATCAATCTCACCCTGCCACGCAATAAACTGATCGTGATTACTGGGCTTTCGGGATCGGGCAAATCGTCGCTCGCCTTTGATACGCTATACGCCGAAGGGCAGCGCCGTTATGTGGAATCGCTCTCGGCTTACGCGCGCCAATTCCTCTCGATGATGGATAAGCCCGATGTCGATCACATCGCCGGATTATCGCCCGCAATCTCCATTGAGCAAAAATCCACCTCCCATAACCCGCGCTCAACCGTGGGTACGGTTACTGAAATTTACGACTATCTTCGCCTCCTTTTCGCGCGGATCGGTACGCCTCATTGCCCAACCCATAAACTCCCGCTCAACGCCCAAACCATCACCCAGATGGTGGATATGACGCTCGAACTCTCCGATGAAAAGCGCCTCATGCTGATTTCGCCCATTATTCGAAATCGAAAAGGCGAGCACGCAAAACTCTTTGATGAGCTCAAAGCGCAAGGGTTTTTACGAGTGCGCATTGATGGTGAGGTCTATGAAATTGACCAAATTCCCGCGATCAATCCCAAACAAAATCACACCGTTGATGTGGTGGTTGACCGTTTCCGTGTTCGCCCCGATCTTGCGCTACGTCTTGCGGAATCGCTTGAAATCGCGCTCGATCTTTCCGATGGGTTGGCGCAAATTGTCGATATGCAGAGCGGTGAAACGGAGCTCAGTTTTTCCGCCAATTACGCCTGTCCTGAGTGCGGATTTTCCATTCCAGAGCTTGAGCCGCGTCTCTTCTCGTTTAATAATCCTGCCGGTGCTTGCCCAAGTTGTGAGGGCTTAGGCGTGAGCCAATTTTTCGATCCCGATAAAGTGATCACCTCACGCTCGCTTCCGCTTTCTGATGGGGCGATTCGTGGCTGGGATAAAAATTCCGCCTACTATTTTGCCATGCTCCAATCCCTTGCGGCGCACTATCAATTTAATATCGATACGCCCTTTGAAGAGTTGCCGAAAAAGGTCCAAGAGATCGTGCTTTACGGTAGCGGCAATGAAGAGATCGAATTTCATTACGTCACCAATCAAGGTAAACGTTCCATTCGCATTCATGAATTTGAGGGAATTTTACCCAATCTTGAGCGCCGGTATCATGAGACTGATTCGCAGGTGGTGCGTGAAAATCTCACCCGATTTTTAGCGACGCGCCCTTGCCCGAAATGTCACGGGAGCCGGTTAGGGGAAGCTGCGCAAAATATCTTGATTGCCAATAAAGCGATCCATCAAATTACCGCCCTTCCCATCGATGAAGCGCTCGACTGGGCTAAAACTGTCGAGCTCAAAGGGGCGAAAGCGGAAATTGCCGATAAGATCTTTAAAGAGATCGTCGAACGCCTTGGCTTTTTAGTCAATGTGGGGCTCGATTATCTCAATCTCTCCCGTTCAGCGGAAACTCTCTCAGGCGGTGAAGCACAGCGGATTCGTCTTGCCTCTCAAATTGGTGCGGGACTGGTGGGCGTTCTCTATGTGCTCGATGAACCGTCGATCGGCCTTCATCAGCGCGATAATGATCGCCTCTTAAAAACGCTTATTCACCTCC
Organism: uncultured Ignatzschineria sp.; assembly: GCA_945619025.1. Classification (GTDB taxonomy): domain Bacteria; phylum Pseudomonadota; class Gammaproteobacteria; order Cardiobacteriales; family Wohlfahrtiimonadaceae; genus CALZBJ01. The sequence continues at coordinate 358,285 of CALZBJ010000001.1, forward strand.
GCGATCTTGGCAATACCGTCATTGTGGTAGAACACGACGAAGATGCCATTAACGCGGCGGACTATATCGTCGATATTGGCCCTGGTGCGGGCGTTCACGGCGGAAGCATCGTCGCGGAAGGCACCCCGCTTCAAATCAAAAAAAATAAAAACTCTCTTACCGGAGCTTATCTCTCAGGGCGTAAAAAAATTGAGGTGCCCACAGAGCGCACCGCGCCCGATCCTGAGCGATTTTTAGAACTTGTCGGTGCAACCGGCAACAACCTTAAAAATGTCACCGCGAAATTCCCACTCGGACTCTTAACCTGCGTTACTGGCGTTTCAGGGTCGGGGAAATCAACGCTCGTCAATGACACGCTCTATGGCGCCATTGCTCGTGCGCTCAACGATAATCATAGCGTCGAGATTGCCCCGCATAAAGCGCTTAATGGCCTTGAGCATATTGATAAGATTGTCAATATCGACCAGAGCCCGATTGGGCGAACGCCGCGTTCCAATCCCGCCACTTACACCGGGCTGTTTACCCCCATTCGCGAGCTCTTTGCCGGCACACCAGAAGCGCGGGCACGAGGCTATCAACCGGGGCGATTTAGTTTTAACGTGAAAGGCGGTCGCTGTGAGCATTGTCAGGGCGATGGCCTCATTAAAGTGGAGATGCATTTCCTTCCCGATATCTATGTGATGTGCGATGAATGTCACGGAAAACGCTACAATCGTGAGACCCTTGAGATCAAATATAAGGGGAAAGCGATTAATGAAGTGCTCGATATGACCGTGGAAGATGCGTGCGAATTTTTCGAGGCAATTCCGGTGGTGCATCGTCGCCTTAAAACCTTGATGGATGTGGGATTGAGCTATATTACCCTCGGGCAAAATGCGACGACATTATCCGGCGGTGAAGCGCAGCGGGTCAAACTCTCGCGCGAACTTTCTAAACGCGATACCGGCAAAACGGTCTATATCCTCGATGAACCCACTACTGGCCTCCATTTTGATGACATTGCCGAACTGTTACAAGTGATTCATCACCTGCGTGACCAAGGCAATACCATTATTATAATCGAGCACAATCTCGATGTGATTAAAACCGCCGATTGGATTATCGATCTTGGCCCTGAGGGCGGTGCTAAAGGCGGTGAAATTCTTATTTCAGGCACACCGGAAGCGGTAGCAAAATGTAAGAAGAGTTATACCGGGAAATTCCTCGCGCCATTCCTTAAAAAGTAAATTAAATAACCGGATATAAAAAAGCCCGTAACGACCTCAATTAAGAGTCTTCGTTACGGGCTTTTTATTGTTCCTGTTTGATTTTAATTAAAATTTAAAAACGGCAATTCGCAGGAAGATAACGATCGGCGATGTCGATGGAGTAACAGTTCCAAACCACCGAACCCCAACCATCCTCAGTCGCGCTGCCTTCCAAAATGACCGAACCGTAATCAAGCGTTTCATCAAAGTGGATCAGGATCACATTTTCATTGATTTCTACACCGCGCACCGCATTGCTACGAATTGCATCCGCCGGTGAAAGTCCCGCGGCTTGATTATCCGCAGGCCACTCGCCCATGGTTGCGTAATACTCTGTCGCCGCCATTTTTGCCGCCGCCGAGAGCATCAATCCTTCCGCTACCACTTGACGCTTGCCATAATCTTGGTACGCCGGAATCGCAAACATGCCCGCAACGCCCACCATATAGAGCTGTGCATAGGTCGAGCCGTAGCCATAATCGTAATCAGTAGGCAACAATTCATATTGATAGCTCCAACCGAGATACTCTTTGGTCCAATCGAGCGAAATATTAACCTGTGACGACTCTTTCACGCGAAGATCGCTGTAGAGCGGGAATTCATTTAAATTCACCGGCACATCCATCTCATCGCCAAAGACTTGGAGACGCTCAAGCAGGCCGTAATAATATTTCTGATACGCGCCTTTGACATTGATTGTACCGCCTAAGAATGCGCTCTCGGAACGATAGCTATTCTCTTTTAACCATGGCGCCACTTTAAATTTCGCTTTTTTACGCTCAATTAATGGTTGTGGAATCGAATTCACAAAGACCCAATCATTATCTTCTACTAAATAGAGGTGGCTATCCGGGATGAAAAATTGATTAATAACGCCGAGGTCAACCCATTTAGCCAGTAAGAAACGCGCTACAATCACTCCATCACGCGCTTCGGGCTCCGCCTCTGAAAAGGCAAAATCTAAGAGTTCGCGGTAGCTTTGATTATTAAAATGGTAATGAGTCACGCCAGATTTTTTCTCAGCGGATTCTGCCGATTTCTCAAGTGCGCTAGTGAGCTCTTTATAAGCCGCTTTATCACGAATGCGAATCGCAGTATTATCGCCTGAATCATCTTTATAGACGGCAACATCCGGACCAAAGGCTTTTACAAAGAGCGCACTATCAAAGCCAAGTTTTTTATCCAATTCAGCTTTAAATTTCTCTTTGCCAACGCGATAAGCCTCTTGCTGATCAACCTCTAGATAATTGAGGATATGATTTTCAAAACTGTTCCATTCAGCAATTGAGGGAAGCGTTTGATGCGCCATATATTGCGGCGTTCCAAGCGTTTCAAAATTTAATGGCGTTTTTTCACTGCCGGAATACCCTAATACTTTTTGCGTATCCCCTTCGATTACAAAGCGAATCTGCCCGCGATTTTCTTCGGTTTTGCCCGCGCCAAACGAGAGGCCTTTAAAATCAGGGTGCAACAACATTGGGAAGAGCGGATTTTGATCCATCATCATAATAAAAAAGGCGAGCTCTTCGGCCAATTGCCCCTTAGGCGCGCTCATCCAGAAAAAGAGTCCATCGCCCGAGGGATCAATACGCGACTCGGCAACGCTCATCACGTTCCCGTCTTTTTTAGCGCGACTGTTTAAGGTTTTCTTCCACGCTTCAAGCTCGGTAAGTCCCGCCCCTTTCGATGAGCCCATTAAATATAGACGTTTTGCTTTGGTGTCAAAATGGATCGCTACAGCGCCCGCGGCAAGATCGCCTTCTGGGCTTAATTGAATGGTCGGTGGAACGCCTAAGGTTTGCAGAAATTGATTGATCTCACGGACCGATTCAAATTCAACGCCCGCCGTTAGATAACCTGAGAGATTTTCTATGCTTTGCCCTACAACCGCTACTTCAAGCGGCGAATTAATCCGGCTTAATAGCGCAATCGCGTAGCTAAATTCAGCAGTATTTTGGTTTACTCCAAGACGCTTTAACGCACCTTCCACCGTTTTCGGGTTTTGGATGGCTGCCGCAAGCGCTTTGGTGGTTTTTTGGAATTCTTTATTGGAGTAGAGGCGGTTTAATTCATTATGATGATTGCTCAATGTGCCGCCGCTCACTAATTCTGGAACGCGTAAATAAAGGAGCGTATCCTCTTCGATATGCTCCCGTAACAGTGCCCCAGAAGGAGCTGCCAATGCGATGCTCGTTGCAAGTAACGAGCTTAATAAGGTCACTTTAAAAAGTGGTCGTTTCATAGGTACAGCTCCTTTGGCATTTGCCAATTTATTGTTTATTTAGAACATATTGAGTTCCAATTTAGCACGCAACGACATGCGCTCGGGCGTCCAGAAGGGTTCCCACACAAGGTCTACTAAACACTCTTTGATTTGCGGAATTGAGTAGATTGCGTTGCTTACCCAGCTCGGCATTTCACCGGCAACGGGACACCCTGGCGCGGTTAACGTCATGTCGATTTGAACGCGCACATTATCCTCGGTTAGCTCGTTAAATTCAATCGCATAAATGAGACCTAGCTCATAAATATCCACCGGAATCTCAGGGTCGTACACTTTTTTGATCGCTTCGATAATTTTCGGAACCATCTCTTCCGCCGCGCGTGTATTCGCTTCCGTCTGCTCCACCCCTTCTGCAAATAAGATGCGTGGGAAATTGGGATCGTCGGTTTTAATCTCCATTTTATTGTGTCTCCTAAACCAATAAAGCCGCTGAGCGACTCGTTTTCATTTCAAGTTATTTCAATTGTAACGTGTGTATCTCGGTTATTCTTTTTCGCTCTCTACCGCGTCCGATGCGTGATGGATCGCCGCTTGCAAAGCGTGCCAAGGAAGCGTTGCACATTTAACGCGCGCCGGATACTCCCGTACGCCCACCAATGCACTTAGATCGCCAAGATGAGCAAGTTCATTACTCGTTTGACCCGCCTTCACTGCCATTTCAAATGCGGTAAAAAGCGCCTCAATCTCTTCGATCGACTTCCCGATCACAAGCTCTGTCATAATGGAACTTGAGGCCGTTGATATCGCGCATCCTTCCCCTTGAAAGGCCGCCGCTTCCACAATGCCCGCCGAATTGACCGAGAGATAAACCTCAATCTGATCGCCACAGAGCGGATTAAATCCCTTGCCCGTATGCGTTGCCGGATCGATCACTCGGAAGTTGCGCGGACGCTTATTGTGATCAAGAATCACTTCCTGATACAGCTCTTTAATATCAACACTCATAACAAAATTCTTTCAGCTCGTGTAATTAGCACTAAAAACGTACTAATTATATCGTAAATTGACAAAAATTCGAGAATGATTGGAAAAATATCTCCAAAATCATTTCATGGTAAGATAGCCTATATTTGAAAATTCTGATCGGCGTGACAGGGTCATGCCCGCTAATCTTACGATTGGCTATTTCTCTTTTTTATGAGAAAATCATCCTTCTAAAAAGTTTATTGAAAGGTGTTTACGAATGAGTTGGTTCCAACGTCTTAATCCCATGCGGATTCGCACACAAAGTGCTAAAAAACAAGTTCCAGAAGGTGTCTGGGCAAAGTGTAATTCATGTGATTCGATCCTCTATCAACAAGAGCTCGAGGCGAACTTAAATGTCTGCCCTAAATGTGATCACCACATGCGTCTTTCGGCGCGCAAACGTCTTGAATCATTCTTAGATGAAACAAGCGGAAAAGAGCTCGGTGCAAACTTAGCCTCCGTTGACTTTTTAGGCTTTAAAGATAGTAAACGCTATAAAGATCGTTTAGCCGCGGCGCAAAAATCCACGGGCGAAACTGAAGCGCTCATTGTGATGGAAGGCTCTGTAAAAGGACTTCCGATCGTGGCAGGCGCATTTGATTTTAGCTTTATGGGCGCATCAATGGGATCGGTTGTGGGCGAGCGTTTTAAAATCGCCGGAAATCGTGCGATGGAGCTTGGCATTCCCTTTGTGGTCTTTATCACAAGTGGCGGCGCGCGCATGCAGGAGGGCTTAACCTCACTGATGCAGATGGCCAAAACCTCCGCTGTTGTGGCAAAAATGAATGAAAAAGGACTCCCCTTTATCTCTGTGTTAACCGACCCAACCTTTGGTGGAGTATCGGCAAGTTTTGCGATGCTTGGCGATGTGATTATCGCTGAACCGAAAGCGCTGATCGGCTTTGCTGGCCCTCGCGTCATTGAACAAACCGTGCGTGAGAAATTACCGGAAGGCTTCCAACAGAGTGAATTCTTAATCGAAAAAGGCGCGATCGATATGATCGTTGACCGCCGTGAACTTCGTAACGAAATTTCACGTCTGCTTGCAAAATTATCACACTTACCAGAATCGATTGCAGAGGTTCAATAGACCTATTATGCGTAAACAGCTCGATACGCTCGACGCGTGGCTTAGCCACCTTGAGTCCATTCACCCATTATCGATGGATTTTAAATTAGAGCGTATCCGTGCTGTGCTCAAAACGCTCGCAATCGAACCCATTGCCCCGCACGTCATTATCGTCGCGGGCACCAATGGAAAAGGCTCTACCGCCACCACAACGGCGACGCTTTTTACCGAGCAGGGTTATAAAACCGGCCTCTTTACCTCCCCTCACATCAACCGTTTTAATGAACGCATTCGCCTTAATTTAAAAGAAGCGGATGATGCGCTCATCATGGAAGCCTTTAACGCGATTGAAACCGCGCGCGGCGAAATTACCCTCACCTACTTTGAGTTTGCAACCTTAGCGGCGTTTTACTGCTTTAAAAAAGAAAATGTCGATGTGGCGATTTTAGAGGTGGGCCTAGGCGGCCGTCTGGATTCAACCAATATCACCCGTGCCGATATGGCGCTCATTACCCCAATCGATCTTGATCACACTCACATTTTGGGCGATACCATTGAGAAAATTGCCTTTGAAAAAGCGGGCGTGATTAAAGAGGGCGCGATCGTAATTACTAGCGAAGTCAATCCGCCTGAACCGATCATCACCCAATGCGACAAAATGGGGGCGACGCGTTATTCCCAAGGCGATGCGATTGCGTATGAGATTTTAGAGGATGGGCGTTTTACCTATTCGCTCACGCGAAATCTCGCAAGCAATCAAGCAAACTCAAAGGAAACGATCGAACTGACGCTGCCTAAATTAAATCTCCTTGGCCGACATCAATATCAAAATGCAGTAACGGCGATTAGTGCGCTTCTACTCTCGCCCTTCCCCGTCGATCTAGAAAAAATCGGTTCAGGGCTTTCCCATGTGTCGCTCAAAGGGCGTTTTCAGCCGCTTAAAAAAGAGGGCTCACCGGATCTCTATCTCGATGTGACCCATAATCGCCAAGGGGCACGCGTATTAAAAGAGCTCATTGAGAGTTATCCCCCTAAAGGTCGTGTTTTAGCGGTCTTTGGCATGCTCATTGATAAAGACCCGTTTGCGGTCACCCATGAATTAAACTCCCACATCGATCACTGGTATCTGACCGGAATTGATGGCGAACGTGGCCAAACGGAAGCGGCGTTGCTTGAGCGAATTGCCACCGAAATTGATCACCGTTATACCCTCACTCACGATGTGCCATCCGCTTGCGAAAAAGCATTAAAGGACGCCTCTAAAGATGATATAATCATCGTATTTGGCTCATTTCACATTGTTTCTGCAGGAATAAATTGGCTTAACGACTATGGCTATCACGATTAATAAAACACTCTTACGTCGCCTGATTGGGCTTCTATTTATTGTGGCAATCGCGTTATTGCTCTCGCCGCTCGTCTTTAAACCAAACCCCAATTTACCGGGGCAAAGCACGCAGATGCTCAGCGAAAATGATCTTAAAAACGAGAAAACCAATCGCTTAGTAATCCCCATGACCACTAAAAATGATGATGGCTCAAGCACCATTATCGTTAAACCCCCTACGGTTGAATTTAAACCCAAAGAGACCAAACCCGTGCTTCCTCCGATGACGGAAGAATTCCCGGATCCAATGGTAGAGGGCGGCAATAAATCAGTCGTGCCTGAATCGCTTTGGGATAAGATCGAGAGCGAGCCAAAAACTGCGGTAGAAACGCCCAAAACCGTGACCGCTAATAAACGCCCGGATCCCCTTCCGGCGGGCCATTCCCTTGCGAAAAAAGAGACCACTAATGTTCAACAAGGGACTAACAATGCCCATAACGGCAATCCTGCTACCAACACACAAAAGCAGGCTCAAGCCCAAACAAAACCTAAAACCGAAGTGAAACCGCCGGCGATTAAACTCCGCTCGGTACAAGAGACTAAACCGGCTGCAAAGACACAAACCGCGCAAGCCAATAAACCCGCTCAAACGGCCGCAGTATCAAGCGGTGGCAAAGGCTGGTATGTGCAAGTGGGCAGCTTTGGCAGTCGCCAAAATGCGAACGCTCGCCATGCAGAGTTTAAACGCCAAAATTTACCGGCGGTCATCTTTGTAGAAGGAAATTTTAACAAGGTTCAAATCGGCCCATATCGCACCCGCGATGAGGCTGAACGAATTCAAAGTCGCCTACGCGCCAATAAAATCGATACCACCATCTTATCTCGATAATCTGACTCTCAATAAAGGACCCAAATAGTGGAAGAATTAAATATCATCGATTACATTATTTTAGGCATCATGCTGATTTCGGTGCTCGTTGCGTATACCCGCGGCGTCATTACCGAAGTGCTGTCGCTATTTGTCTGGATTGGCGCCATCATTGGGGCAACGCTCTATTTTGAAGATGTGGCGAAAATGCTTCCCAATATTTTATACGATAGCCCTGCCTCAAACCTTGCCGATGCCACCGACCCGAATAATCGAAACGATGTGATTCTCACCTCGATTTTAAGTTTTCTGATCACCTTTTTTGGCCTTCTTTTTATTTTGGGGCTGGTCAATTTAGTGATCTCACTCTTTATTCGTCACTTTAAAATCAACTTTATCGACCGCCTACTCGGCGCTGCGTTTGGCGTTCTTCGCGGGATTTTGATTGTGGCGTTTATCTCGATGTTTATCATTACATCCCCCTTAAGCGATCATCCTTATTGGCAAGAAGCGCGCCTCTCACCGACGGTGACGGAGTGGGCAAATAGCTTATCGACCATTATTCCGGAAGATTTCTTAAGCAAAATTAATAGCCGCAGCCTGCTCGAAGACATTGAAAAAGTCCGCACGAGCACCGAGCACACTCGCGGTTTACTCGATCAGGATGGCACCTCTGCCCCTGCCGATTCAACACTCAATCAGCGCCTGATGGAACAAAGTGATCAATAGGCACCCGTAAGGATTGATGGTTCTGCGTAGATCGTAGAACCCCCTGCCTTGCGCTTGAAAAATGAGGGTTCGCCCTCATTACTTGTTTTTACTCTGCTGAGCGATGGAGAGACAAATCAGTATGAATATTTCACACGACGAAATTAACAAATTTAACGACCAAGATTGGTGGAATGAAGATGGCGATCTTAAAACCCTTCACGATATCAATCCGACCCGCTTTGAATATATCACTTCCGAGATCGATCTCCATGGCAAAACCGCACTGGATGTGGGTTGCGGCGGCGGCATTATCTCTGAAGGATTAGCCGCTCGCGGCGCTGAAGTGACCGCCATTGATATGGCACCAAACGCCATTGAAACCGCCAAAGCGCATGCGTTAGTGAACGATCTTACCATCGATTATCGCGTCACCACTGTGGAAGAATTTGCAGAAGACAACCCTGAGAAATTTGATGTGGTGACCTGTCTTGAAATGCTCGAACATGTGCCAATGCCAGGCTCCATCGTTAAAGCGTGCGCAGAAACCTTAAAACCGGGCGGGATGCTCTTTTTATCCACGCTCAACCGCAACATGAAATCAAAAATGCTTGCGGTCTTTGCGGCGGAACATCTCCTTCGCATCGTTCCGAAAGGCACCCATAATCCTGATTCATTTATCACCCCGCTTGAGCTCTATGAGATGTGCGAAATGGCAGGCCTTAAAGTGAAAAGCATCAAAGGCATGCACTACAATCCCTTTACCCGCGTCGCCTATTTAAAAGATGATGTGAGCATTAATTACCTACTCTGCGCTGTGAAGGAGTAATCATGAGCGATACGAAAAAGTTTACTGGAAAAGTATTTATTGTGACCGGCGCTTCCGGTGCGATCGGGAAAGAGTCGGCGTTTCGCCTTGCCAATTTAGGCGCAACCGTTATTTTAATGGGCCGTAAAGAGGAAAAACTCAATCAAATTTACGACATTATCGTCGCCCGTGGTAACCCAGAACCGGTAATTGTTACCATGGATTTTAATAAAGTAACCTCGGAAGATTATTACGGACTTGCGCACAATATTGCCCAAGAATTCCCAAAAATTGATGGCATTATCCATACCGCGGTCAACCTTGGCAATCTCGCGCCGCTTGCACACACCGAGCCCGCAAAATGGGATTTAAGCATCAATTTAGCGCTCAACGCGCCCTTTTATCTCACCCAAGCGATGCTCCCCCTTCTTCATAAAGCAGAGCCTCGTGCGTCAGTGATCTTCTTTGAACACAATGAAGTGGCGAGCGGAAAAGCCTATTGGGGCAGTTACGCCGTGGCTAAAGCAGGCATTGCCACCTTAAAACGCCTCTTTGCCGAGGAGTATGAAGCGGGCCAAGCGATTCAATTTAACAGCATCGACCCCGTTCGCATCAATTCTGCACTACAATTTAGTGTATCGCCCACGGGCGCAGAGAATCCGAAGAGCCTTCGCGATGTCTGCAATCTCGTTGAAAAACTGTGCGATACCGAGCGTGAGTACATTAACGGAGAGACCTTCACGCTCTAATTCATCCGTTCGTCAAACCCGACTATCATCTATAGGAGGTTTTATGAGATTAAAAAAATTCACTAAAACAGCGCTTACCTTGTGTGGCGCCGTTTTTGTTTCTAGCATGGTTAATTTTGCGGGCGCAAGCCCTACTGCCCCCTCGAGCTTTGCCGAAAACACCTTTGAGCATCAGCTCGACAATGGCTTAAAAATCATCGTTCGCGAAAATCATCGCGCTCCGGTTGTCACCACCATGGTGTGGTATAAAGTCGGCTCGGTCGATGAACCTCGCGGGCTTGGCGGGATCTCCCACATGCTCGAACATATGATGTTTAAAGGGACCGATACCTTGGGCCCGAACGAACATTCCACCATCATCGCAAATTTGGGCGGGCGAGATAACGCCTTTACCTCGTACGATTACACCGCTTACTTTGAAAATCTGCCCAGTTGGGAGCTTGAAACCGCTCTTAAACTGGAAGCGGATCGCATGCAAAATCTTGTGCTCACGGAGGTCGATTTTGCGCCAGAACGATTAGTGGTAGCCAATGAGCGCCGTCAACGCACCGACAGCAGTCCACAAGCGAAATTCTTTGAAGCTTTTAACGCGACCGTCTGGAATACCAGCGCCTATCGCAATCCGATTATCGGTTGGATGCCGGAAATTGAGGCGTGGACGCTTGATGATCTTAAAGATTGGTACGCGCGCTACTACGCGCCCAATAACGCAACGCTCGTTGTGGTTGGCGATGTGGATGCGAAACAAACCTTTGCGCTCGCCGAACACCATTTTGGCGGCATTCCGAAAAGTGAGGGAATCGTTCACCCCAATGAATTTGAGACAGAGCAACTTGGCGAAAAGCGCATTCATCTCAATATTCCTGCCAATATGCCCCTTTTATTGATGGTCTATAAAGTCCCGAGCATCAATACCGCTGATGATAAAAATGATGTCTATGCGCTTCTTCTCGCAAGCACGATTTTGGACGGGCTTGATTCATCACGCATCACCAAACGCCTTGTCCGCCAAGAGCAGATCGCGCTTAGCACCGGCAACTATTACAGTTTTGATCGCCGTTACGACACCACGGTACTTTTTAGCGCCGTGCCCACTGCCGGCGTTTCACTGAGTGCCATTGAATCGGAGATTAAAGCCGAAATCGCGCGCCTACAAACAGAAAAAGTGAGCGAGGCGGAACTGAAACGCATTATCAATCTCTATCGCGCGTCGGAAATTTATAGCCAAGATTCCATCTATCAACAGGCGATGATGCTCGGCAGTACCACGACCACCGGCGAAGGTTGGCAAAATCGGGAAAAACTACTCGATGAGCTTGAAAAAGTAACGCCCGAGATGATTCAAGAGGTGGCGCAACGATACTTTATCGATCAGCGTCTCACCGTCGGCCTGCTTGAACCAAAGGCACTGCCAGAATCTGAGCCCGAATCTGAATCTGATCCTGCAATGGAATCTGCAATCGAACCTGTGGCGGAATCCACCGACACGAAAGAGTCCACCGATGAATCCCAAGGAGCTTAACGATGAAACGATTTTTGAAATCACTCGCGACCATCGCATTAACGCTGGGTATGCTACTGAGTGCCAACGCTATGGATAAACCCACCACCTGGACCACCGAAGAAGGCGCAAGCGTCTATTATCTCAATCTGCCAGAGCTCCCCATTCTCGATCTAATTATTGCGCTCGATGCGGGAAATTTCCGTGAGGGCGATCAACATGGGCTCGCCTCGCTAACCGCGTCACTCCTTGTGAAAGGAACGGAAAATCAAGATGAAGAGACGCTCATTGAGACGATGGAAGGTTTAGCGACCTCCATTACCGCCGGCAGTAATACGACGCAAACGACGATCCGTTACCGCTCGCTCACCGATGAGGAAGTATTGACGCCATCCGTTGATCTGCTGTTAGAGATTTTAAAATCGCCCCGCTTTGATGAGGCGACATTTAATCGGGAAGTTGCGCAAATTATCGATGCTCAAAAAGCGCGCCTTGATAATCAAAATAGCCTTGCAAGTGAAGCCTACTACGCGATGCTCTACCCCGGGCAACATCTTGGTTCAACCTCCGAGATGCTGGTGGAATCGCTTAAAAAGCTCACTACCGATGATCTAAACGCCTTTAAAGAACGTTATTATCACAGCAATAATGCAAAGATTATTATCGTCGGCGATCTATCTCTCGCCGAGGCGAAAACACTGGCCAATCGTATTAGCGAGACCCTTGGCACCGGCGAGGCTCAACCGGCCATTGATGAAACGCCCCTTCCTAGCAAAGGTGAAACGAAAGTGATCGCCTTTGATAGCCCGCAATCGCGCATTATGATGGGCCACCCTGCGATCGATCGCTTTGATCCCGATTATTTCGCGCTCTTTGTAGGCAATCACGTCTTAGGCGGCAGTGGATTAACGTCGGAACTGATGATGGATATCCGCGAAAAGCAAGGGCTTACCTACGGCATCTATAGCTATTTTGCGCCCTCGTTTTTAAAGGGCCCCTTTACCATTTCGCTCTCGACCACCAATCAAGATGTTGATCACGCCATTTCTGAAACGAAAAAGCTCGTCAAACGCTTTATTGAAGAGGGCCCGAGCGAAGAGGCATTGACCCGCGCGAAAAACAATCTCACCGGGAGCATGGCGCTCGATCTCGATAGCAATATGAAGATGGCCAGCGCGCTCCTCTCCATTGCCACTTATCAATTACCGCTCGATTACTTCGAGCAATATGCCGATAACGTCAATAATGTGACTCGCGAGATGATCCAAGCGGCGTTTAAAAAGCATGTGGATGTGGAAAAATTGAGCACCGTTATTGTCGGCGGCTATCAAGAAACGCCCTAATCGACCCAACTGACTTATCCCAAGCTTTCCACATTGTCTGTGGATAAGTTTTGGGATAGGTTTATAATAGCGGTCAAATCCGTTGATATGAGAGGGGTTTCAGAGATGATCAAAAATCAGACACTAAAATCCCTTTCTGTTTTATAATTAAAAATGTCAAGCAAATCGATGGTGAAATTTCACCCAGAACCCTTCTCCACAACTCTCCACAATGCCTGTGGATAAGGTTTGGGATAGCTCTCGAGCAAGTAGTTAATCCATTGACCTGATGCGCCTATTCAATTTTGCGCGAAAAATAGACAAATTTAAATTTTTATTCTTTTCACTCAAAGTCAAGCAGTCATTGCGCAATATTTAATCATGAGCAAACACCCAAACGCGATCACCTCCTTTTTCGGCCCTGACGGCGAATTAAGCCAAGCCATTTCCGGCTACGAACCGCGCGAGCAACAGATCGAAATGGCGGAACGCGTCTATCAAGCGATCAATTCGAGCGAGACACTTGTGGTCGAAGCGGGAACCGGAACCGGAAAAACCTTCGCCTATCTCGTCCCCGCCCTTCTCTCCGATGCAAAAGTCCTCGTCTCAACGGGAACTAAGCACCTGCAAGACCAGCTCTTTGAGAAAGATATTCCCCTCATTCGCTCGCTGATTAAAAAACCGATTAGCACGAGCCTTCTTAAAGGACGCGCCAACTATGCGTGCCTCTATCGCATTCAATCGGTGCGCAGTCGTGGGCGCTTTGAAAATAAAAAGCAGGTGGAGCAATTTTATAAGATTGAGCGTTTTGCCAATCAAGACATTCACGGCGATCTTACTCAGCTTTCTGGCATTACCGAGCACGGGCTCTGGCCACAAGTGACCTCCACGACGGAAAATTGCCTTCATAATGAGTGCCCAAACTTTGAGGATTGTTTTGTCTTTAAAGCGCGTAAAAAGGCGATGGAATCCGATATTGTGGTGATTAATCATCACTTACTCTGCGCCGATTTCTCCCTTAAAAACGAAGGGTTTGGCGAAATTTTACCAGACGTTGATGTGATCATTATCGACGAGGCCCACCAATTAGCGGAAACCGCGAGCCTCTTCTTTAGTACGCAACTCTCCACCAAACAATTTCAAGATTGGGTGGATGATCTTAATCGCGCCATTGCCGTGGAAGCGCCCGATTTTAGCGGACATGACACCGCGTGTGATGCGCTGTTTAAAAAGATTACCGATCTGAGGCGTGCGCTTCCGCAAGTGAACCAGCGCTTTGCTCTCGCGGAATTTGAAGCGAACCCCATCATCACAACGCTCTATAGCGACATTCATTCCGTGCTTGAAACGCTGGTCACGATCACCAAACCCCTTGCCTCACGCCATACGGTGTTTACTAAAATGATCGATCGGATCGAGGAATTAACGCTCCGCTGGAAGCGCCTTCTTCTTGCGACCGAAGAGAATAAAAATGCCATCAATTGGCTCGAAACTTATACCTTTCATGTGGGCTTTAATTCAACCCCGCTCGATATCTCCGATCATTTCCGCCAAAACAGCCAAAAACTGCAAGCAAGCTGGATTTTTACCTCCGCCACCCTTGCCGTCCGCGATGATTTTAACTATTTTTGTCGCCCGCTCGGGCTTTCCACCGAAAATACCTTAAAGCTCGATAGTCCCTTTGATTATCCGCGCATTTCGCTCCTCTATCATCCGCCGGGGCTTCCCAATCCTAGCGATGCTAATTTCCTGCCGGAGATGATTGAAGCGTCGCTCCCGGTGATCGATGCCGCTAAAGGGCGCACCTTTATTTTATTTACCAGTTATCGCGCGCTCAATGAGGCTCATACGCTCTTAAAAGACCGCACCGAATACCCGCTCTTTGTCCAAGGGGAGATGCCGAAGATGGCACTCATCGAAGCCTTTCGTGAAGCGGGCAACGGGATTTTGCTTGGCACCATGAGCTTTTGGGAAGGGGTGGACGTGAAAGGCGATGCGCTTGCCTGCGTAATTATCGAGAAGTTTCCTTTCGCCTCACCTGGCGACCCGATCGAGCAAGCGAAAATTGATCTGCTTCGCAGTCAAGATAAAAATCCCTTTATGCTCTATCAACTGCCGCGCGCGATTATTTCGCTCAAACAAGGGGTCGGACGACTGATCCGAGACCCGAGCGATTATGGCGTGCTTGTGATAGCCGATCCGCGTCTTTCCACAAAACGATATGGCGTTCAATTCCTCAATAGTTTGCCGCCAATGACCAAAACTCTTAAAGAAGAGCGGGTCTATCGTTTTTTTGACTATATGGAAAAAAAGCGTCAAACTAGCGACTAATTTTTCACTTTCCAACGAGTTCCTATGAACATGAATTTACTGCTTCCCGCGCTGATCTTTTTCATCAGCTATCTTGCTGGCTCCATCTCTTCGGCGATTATTGTCTGCCGCGCCTTTGGACTGCCCGATCCCCGTACGACCGGATCAAATAACCCAGGCGCCACCAATGTTATGCGTCTTGGCGGGAAAAAAGCAGCGATTATTACTCTCGTTGGCGACCTGTTTAAAGGGCTCATTCCCGTCGCGATTGTTAATCTCTTAGCGCTATCACCGCTTGCGCTCGCACTCTCGGCGCTTGGAGCTTTTTTAGGCCACCTCTTCCCGATCTTTTTTGGATTTAAAGGCGGAAAAGGGGTTGCAACTGCGTTTGGGGCGATTTTAGGTTTAAGTCCTCTGGTGGCGCTTTGTGCTTTTGGAACGTGGATTCTCGTATTTCTAACCACAAAAATCTCATCACTCTCCGCCCTTACCGCCGCTGTGTTAGCGCCCCTTTTTCTCTATCTCTTTAAAGCGCCGCTTGAAGTCGTCATTGTGGTGATTGTGATGGATCTTCTCCTCATCTATCGCCATAAAGCCAATATCTCGCGCCTTCTCAAAGGAGAAGAGGGAAAAATGAATCTGAAGAAATAGACGACTGGTCAAAACTCGAGGCAACCAAAAACGCGATGGCTTTTAAAGGCTCATCGCGTTTTTAGTTTCTGTTTATTTATCCGATAAAGGATCGGCTGTTATATCGGTTACGTTCCTAGAGGATCACTCAATAATCTCATCACGCTTTGCAAAGGTTTTACGGTCGGTGGAACTTGGAATGCCTAACACATCGCGATATTTTGCCACGGTACGGCGCGCAATTTTATAGCCATGCTCTTTCAAGAGCGTCACCAATTTTGCGTCACTATAGGGCTTTTCAGGATTCTCTTGATCGATAATTTTCTGCAATTCTGCACGAATCGCTACCGCTGAGGCATCTTCATCCCCATCCGCACTTGAGAGCGCTACTTGATTAGAAAAGAAGAATTTAAGCTCATAAGTCCCCGTCGGGCAGAGCATATATTTGCCGTTTACCGCGCGCGAAATGGTCGATTCGCTAAAATCCAAGCGATCGGCAATGTCTTTAAGTTGCAGCGGACGAATCGCACTTGCCCCTTCAAAGAAAAATGCCCGCTGAAAGCGCACAATCTCTTCGGCTACCATCAGCATCGTATCAAATCGGCTATGAATGCTGCGAATAAAGCCCTGTGCATCGCTTAAATGGGTACGGAGCATCGAGCCATCTTCATTGGCAAATTTCGCAATGGTGGCATACTCTTTATTGATGCGAAGTTTCGGCACCACCTCATCGTTGAGCGCCACATTAATCAAGCGTCCATCGAGGGTGACAATAATTTCAGGACGAATCCCGCCGACGTTTGACCCGCCAATTTTATAACCCGGTTTCGGATCAAGGCGTTGCAATTCCCCTAAAATCACACGGAGCAGCTCTTCATCAATCCCTAGAAGTCGGCGTAATTTGGGAATATTAAGACGTTCGAGATCTTTTTTGCCTTTTTCAAGGAGCGTCACGGCGTGATCGGCCCAATAGGGGCGCGGGATAAGATCGTTAATCTGATTAACTAAACTCTCTTCCACCGAACGGGCGGCAATGCCGGAAGGTTCAAAGGCTTGAATCCGTTTTAACACCGCTTCCATCTCGGCAATGGTGATATCCGCATAGACCGTTTCGAGCCACTCTTTAATCTCATAGAGCGAGGTTAAAAAGTAGCCTTCATGATTAATTTCGCTAATGATGCATTTGCCAATCGCGCGCTCACGCTCGGTAAATTGACTCACTTCGAGCTGCCACAAAAGATCCTCGTGCACCGTCGTCCGATGGGCTTCCGTCAATTGATTGAGCGGATCATTCTCCTCATCAGGCCCTGCACTATAGCTCGTCTCACCGCCAGAATAATAATCCCAATCGGTCTCAACGGTGACGCTGCCCTCTTCATCGAAATCAAGGCTCTCATCACCGCTTTTTTCTTCAAAATGCTCTTCTAGCGATTCAAGGGGTTCTTGATCGCGCTCGTAGTCATACTCGAGCATGATATTAGAGTCGAGAAACTCATTAATCTCTAGCTGAAGATCTTGCTGATTGAGCTGTAAAATGCGAATCGCTTGCTGCAACCCTTGGGTCATTGCAAGGCGCTGCTTTATCGCTAACCGTGTCTGTAACTTCATATTCTCCTAACAATGCATCTCTATGATTACAATAAAGGCTTTCGTCCTTGACCTAACCCTTTATTATACAGGGAATGATCCGCCTTTGGACACTTTATCTTTAATCTATGCTTACCTTTTGACCGCACTCATCAACAAAAATTTAACTTTGTATACAATAATTACTGCAGTTAATTATTAATAGTTATTGTCTTTTATCAAATTTAATTTACTATAACTTTCAATAGCAGCCGATTCTTTACTAAACTTACTCTGAGTCATCTAGTTCATACTGAAGGGGGTTTAAAATGATTAGACTTACGCATTTAGTGGAAAATTGCACTTGTTTTTTATAATTTGACTTATACAATGCTCTATAGGATTGTATACAAGTTAGTTTATTTGATGGATTATTAAGGAAGGTTAATCAAACCATGTTACAGAAAAATAATAAAGTACTCCTCGTTGATGACGATAAAGAATTTACCGCCCTACTTGGCGAGCATTTATCTCGCGATGGATTCAATGTTTCCGTGGCCCACGATGGTAAAGAAGCACTTGTATTAATCGATGAAGACGACTATCACCTCTGTATTTTAGACGTGATGATGCCCCGCCTTAATGGAATCGAAACGCTCAAAGTGATCCATCAAAAATACCCTGCGATGCCGGTCATTATGCTTACCGCAAAATCCGAGCCGATCGATCGAGTGGTTGGGCTTGAGCTTGGCGCGGACGACTATGTCTCTAAACCTGCTGAACCCCATGAGCTGAGCGCCCGTATTAAAGCGGTGTTACGCCGTACTTATAAGACCTTTGGCGATGATGAAGAATCGCAAAATGATAAGATCGATTGGGATGATAATAAGCGACTTTTTTACATTCATAACGAAGAGGTGTTACTCACCGGGATCGAATATGAGGTGTTAAAAGTGCTCGCAACGAACTTAGGCGAAGTGGTTTCTAAAGAGGAGATCTCTGAGATTGCGCTGCAACGAACCCTCAAACCCTTTGACCGCAGTTTAGATGTGCATATCTCCAACATTCGTAAAAAAATTAGCGAACTTGGGATCACCATTAAGAGCGTACGCGGGCGCGGATATCAATTAATTCTCTAAATTGTCTACACAAATATTAACGCTATTTACATTGTAAATATCCCATTAACGCCCGATCGATTATTCGATGATCTACCATCGCGCTCTGATGGGCCGTTTTAAAATGGCCAAATTACCATAGCTGAAACGTGAGTTTTCACGTATGCTGACAAGGTATTTGGCCTTTTTCGTGTTGATAGGATGTGCTCTATGATCTTTTTCCGCTCATACTTCCATAAAGTCTGGTTTTCCACCGCCTTTCTGCTCATCATTTTGATGGTCATCGGCCAAGGCGCCTACATTCTCTCGCTCGATAAGGTGGAACGAGACTGGAGCAAACTCTTTCGCTCAGAACTGCTTCAACCGACAATCGAAATTGTCCAAATCGCTGAAGATCATGGCATCAAGGCCGGGCGCGATTACATTAAATCGATCAATCGAGAGAAAAATTTTATCCTCACCAACGTCGATGTCAATCGTCCAAATCGCCGTGATGAATCGGTTCGCCTCAGTAATCACCAAGCAGTGATTTTCTTTTACTTTATGGATGAAAACCGCAATCCGATTCTCCTTGAAATTCGTAACGATCAGCGCATTTCACAATTTTTTAGCTCCACCGTTGGCGGCTTTGTGCTACGAACGATTCCGCTGATTTTGTTAAGTTTTATCCTCACCTTTTTCTGGGTGCGCCGTTTTAGCCAACCGCTAGAAGAGTTTTCTAGCTACGTTAAACGCATCAGCGATGGCGAGATGAATGTGCGCATCCCCGAGCGTCTCACCCATCAGGCCAATGAAGTTGGGGACCTTGCGGTACGTTTTAATTTCATGATCGATAACATTGCCGAATTGCAAGAGAATCAAAAACGGCTCCTATCGGACATTGCTCACGAATTACGCTCCCCCCTATCGCGGCAAAAATTGGCGCTCACCCTGCTGCAAGACCCGAAAATTCTCAACGATCTCGATGCCTTTTATCAATACATTGATCGCGCGGAGATGGAGGCTGATCGCCTCAATGAGCTCATTAGCGAAGTGATGGTTTATCTCCGTGAAGGGCGAAATAGCCAAGAGGTGACCGTGCTTGAAAAGCTTTCCCTTACCTCCATGCTCGAATCGATTATCGAGGATGCGAACTTTGAGTTTTCACAAGAAAAACGCTCCATCGAGGCCTATCTGCCGAGCAATATTTTTGTCAAAGGCGATTACATTCGTTTAGAGCGCGCCATTGAAAACATCATCCGCAACGCCCTTTTTTACACTCATGAAAATACCCGCGTCTTTGTATCGCTGCAGATTATCCGTCATTATGCCGTGATCGATGTGATTGACGATGGCGATGGCGTGCCGTCGGAGCACATTCCCTTTATCACCAAACCCTTTTATCGCACCGATGAAGCGCGCAATCAGCGCCAAGGCGGTTATGGACTTGGGCTTGCGATTACCCAAGAGATTATCGAGCGCCATCATGGTTCGATCGAATTTAAACAGCATGAGAGTAAAGGCTTACAGGTGACGATTAAACTGCCGCTTCTGCAAGAAGGGGTTCGTGCTGTGGATCCTGAGCCTAAAACAAAGACAAAGACAGAGGCAGAGACGCCGTGATAAGCGCTCATTTTTCGTTTTGGCTCACCCCTTTTTACCGACACGGGCACGTCGGTGCTCGTCCCCATTCTTTTGCTATAAAATTGATCTGAATTATTGTATAATTAAAAGTTTATCGCTAATTCTTTATTTAAGGAAATTATGACTGAACGTCTACAGAAAGTTCTTGCTAACCAAGGCTTTGGTTCTCGCCGTGAAATTGAAGGCTGGATTGAAGAAGGCAAGATCAAAGTTAATGGTGAAGTGGCGAAGCTCGGTTGCCAAGTGGATGGCACCGAAACCATTCATATTAATGACCGTCTAGTGACTCTAAAACCACTCGACTCCCTTGAGCGCCGCGTGCTTCTCTACTATAAACCCGAAGGTGAAATCTCAACGCGCCATGACCCAGAAGGTCGTCGCACCATTTTTGAGAGCCTTCCAAAAATCAATAATGGCCGCTGGATCTCCGTCGGTCGTCTCGATATTAATACGCAAGGCTTATTGCTCGTCACCAACGACGGCGAACTTGCGCACCGTTTAATGCACCCTTCTCACGAAATCGAACGTGAATATGCGGTCCGCGTCATTGGCGAATTTACCGATGAGATGGCGGAAAACATGAAGAACGGGGTGGAATTTGAAGATGGTCTCTCAAAATTTGAGGATATCTTATGGTCCGGCGGTACGGGCGCAAACTTCTGGTATCACGTCACCGTTAAAGGTGGAAAAAACCGCGAAGTTCGTCGTCTTTGGGAATCGCAAGGTCTCATGGTGTCACGCCTTATTCGAATTCGTTATGGCAATGTGGAATTACCGCGTCACCTTAAAGCCGGTCAATTTGTCGATATCGATGATGATGTGTTAAAAGAGCTAGTTGAATCGGTGGAGCTTGAGCATGTGCCGACCAAAAAACGTTCCGAGAAAGATGAGCGCGTGCGCTCAAAACCTCGTCGCGTAGGCCGTCAGCAACAAGAGCGTCGTCGTGGAGATCGCCCAGAACGTGGAGAGCGCGGCGAGCGAAATGATCGCTTTGACCGTAACGACCGCCCCCGTGGTGATCGTCAAGCTCGTCCAAATCGTTCGGATCGAAATGACAGAAGCGAACGCAGTGACAGAAATGATCGCAATGAGCGCCCGAACCGTTCAGATCGCCCGAGTCATGATGATCGTTCAAACCGTTCACAGCGCGATGACCGTGATAATCGTGGCCACAACCGCTCTGAGCGTCCAAGTCGTGATCGAAACTCAGGCAATTCAGGTAAACCGCGTCGCCGTTCATAATCGTTGACTCTTCTATTTAAAGGTTCTATTTAAAGGAATTAATATGGCATCCACACCTGCACTAAAAATTAGTCAGTTACGCAAAGAGTATAGTAATGGGAAAGTTGCCCTCAAAGGAATTGATCTAGAAGTGGAAGAAGGGGATTTCTACGCGCTCTTAGGGCCTAATGGCGCCGGGAAATCCACCACCATCGGAATTATTACCGATCTTGTCGAGCCCACCGCGGGCGATGTTGAGGTATTTGGCCACAGCATTCGCACCGATAAACATGCGGCAAAAGCCTTGATTGGTCTCGTTCCACAAGAATTTAACTTTAACCAGTTTGAGCCGGTTGAAGAGATCATTATTAACCAAGGGGGATACTACGGTATTTCACGCACCGAGGCGCGCCGAAAAGCGCATCGCCTGCTTGATCTCCTCGATCTGAGTGATAAACGTAAAGTGATGGCTCGCGAGCTTTCCGGCGGAATGAAACGCCGTTTGATGATCGCTCGTGCGCTCGTTCACGACCCAAAACTCTTAATTTTAGACGAACCCACTGCCGGCGTTGATATTGAAATTCGCCGCCAAACGTGGGAATTGATGCGCCGTGTGAACGATGATGGCACCACCATTATCCTAACGACGCACTACCTTGAAGAAGCGGAACAGATGTGTAATAACATCGCCATCATCAATCATGGTGAGATTATTCACAAAAGCAGTATGGATGCGCTGTTACGCCAACTTCAGTCGGAAAGTTTTATCCTCAATCTGCGTGAAACGCCTACTGAACTGCCGGAAATGGCAGGCATTACGCTCAAAGCGCTCAATGATCTGACGCTCGAAGCGGAGGTGCATAAACCGCATACCATTAGCGATCTTTTTGCCGGGCTTGTGAGTAAAAATATTCACGTTGAGTCGATGCGCAATAAAGCCAATCGTTTAGAGGAACTCTTCTTGCGGATGACGCAGAAAGATAATTAATCGTTTCAAATAGGGATTATGATGAATAGAAATTATTGGACCGCGTTTTACACCATTTTGACGAAGGAGTTTTACCGCTTCATTCGCATCTGGCCTCAAACGCTTCTTCCTCCGGTGATCACCACCATTCTCTACTTTCTGATTTTCGGAAAGATCATTGGCGATCGCGTCGGTGATATGGCAGAAGGGATCGGCTACGCGCAATATATCGCGCCGGGACTCATTATGATGACGGTGATTAGCAACAGCTATGCCAACGTCGTCTCCTCCTTTTTTAGTGCAAAATATAGCCGGCATATCGAGGAATTGCTCATCTCGCCCATTCCCAATTTAGTCATTATCGCAGGCTATGTTGGTGGCGGAGTAGCCCGCGGGTTTTCCGTGGGATTGATTGTAACCGCGGTGACGCTCTTTTTTGTGGATCTTAACATTCACAGCATTCCGCTGATGTTATCGATCTTTATTCTCACCTCGCTCGTCTTTTCACTGGCGGGGCTAATTAATGCGATTTTTGCCCGCCATTTTGATGATATCTCCATCATTCCGACCTTTATTTTAACACCGCTCACCTATCTTGGTGGGGTGTTCTATTCGGTCGCGCTCTTACCCGAGCCATGGCAGTCGATCTCATATTTTAACCCCATTCTCTACATGGTTAATGCGTTCCGTTACAGCATTTTAAGCGTTTCCGACATCAATATCACCACAGCCCTTGTGCTCTTAGGGGTGTTTTTTGTCGCGCTCTTTAGCCTCGCACTGACCCTCTTAAATCGTGGGATTGGCCTTAAATCTTAACTTAATTGTTCATACAAACGGCAGTTGGTACTATGAAATCATTGATTAAACTCACCTCTTTATTGGTCGCTGGCATCGTGCTCGCGGCCTGTGCGGGCACTCCGCATAATCCTCACGACCCGTACGAAGGGTATAACCGCAATGTCTACGCCTTTAATACCGCGTTTGATAAAGCGATTAGTAAACCGGTGGCAGAAGGGTATAAATTTGTCGTACCACAAACCGTTCGTACCGGATTTGGTAACGCGTTTAGCAACTTAGGCGATACGCGCACGGCCGTAATTGATCTGACCCAAGGGCAATTTGTGGGGGCGCTTGAGAGCGTTCACCGTTTTGTCTTTAACTCAACTTTCGGGATCTTAGGCCTCATTGATTTAACGGAAAGTTTTAACCTTCCGGCAAAACATACCAACGATTTTGGGACAACCCTTGCAAAAATGGGCTGGAAAAACAGTAACTATTTCGTCATTCCCTTCTTAGGCCCTTCAACGCCTCGTGATGGCTGGGGCGTCGTCGGCGATCTCTTTGCAACACCGCACAACTATATGCTTAATAAATACGCAAGTGCGGGACTCACCGTTGCGGGACTTGTTCACCTACGAAGCGAACTGCTTGATGTGGATTCTGTGACGAAAAAAGCGGCGCTCGACCCGTATGTTTTCCAACGAGAAGCCTTTATGCAATATCGTACCGAAACCTTGCGTAAACGCGGCGTCACCATGCCCGATCACGATCAATATGTCGATTACGGCGATGACGATGATGAGATGTCGATCTCTGATCTCGCGCGAAAACGCAATCAAGCGAGCAATGATGATGAGGACGATTACGACAATCTCTCTTTAAGTGACCTTGCCCGGATGAAGAACCAATAATGAGCCGTTTTTACATCAATGAGCCCCTCGAGTCAGGGGCTCTTTTAACATTAGCCGACCCGCATTATAACTATATCGTCCGCGTGCTGCGCATGCGCGAAGGGGAATCGATCACGCTCTTTAATGGCCAAGGGGGTGAATCTTCCGCCACCATTGAATCGATCGCAAAACGGGATTTAACCCTTTTAGTGGGCGATTTTAATCCGGAAAATCGCACCTCCCCTCTCACCATTCATCTCTACCAAGCGATGGCCAAAGGGGAGAAAATGGAGCTCGTCTTCCAAAAGGCAACCGAGCTCGGCGTGACCAGCATTACCCCCATTATCACCGAGCGTTCCGTCGCAACGTTAAAAGCGGCGCAACTGCCGAAAAAGATGGAGCGCTGGAATGCAATTATTGAATCGAGCTGTGAGCAGTGTGGACTTAATATTGTCCCAACTCTCAACGAACCGATCCCGTTTAACGCGCTTCTTGAGCGTTTATCTGTAGATTGTTCTGCAAAAAGAGCTGATGCAAACCACGCCTATCTCACCCTCGCACCCACAGGGGAAAAATCTTTTGGTGAGCTAATTAATACCGAGCTGTCAGGCAAACGAGAATTTTCCATTATCATCGGTCCCGAAGGCGGATTAAGCGCTGATGAAATTGATGCATTAACCGAAAAAGGCGCGCACAGTACGCGCATGGGAAGCCGAATTTTACGCACGGAAACGGCGGCTCTTAGCGTGATCTCATCGCTTCATGCACTCATTGGCGATTGGGCCGAATAGCGGAAATTGTTGCCCTTATTTCCCTCCATAGCCTACAATAATAGAATCATTTAATCGTAAATATAGAGACAATTATGAGTAACCAACCTCGCATTATTATCATTATGGATCCGATCCACACCGTTAATCCTGTGAAAGATACCACGCTCGGTATGATTGCAGGGGCGATGGATCGTGGCTTAGAAGTGATCTATACCCTGCCGGAATCCCTCTATCTGAAAAATCAGCGCGTTTTAACCGAAGGGCAAACCATCACCATCGATCTGACTCAATCAGAAAATTGGTACACGCTCGGCGAGCCTCAAACGATCGAATTTGGGCCGAGTGATATCGTGCTTCAGCGTAAAGATCCGCCCTTTAATATGCACTATATTCACACCACTTACTTGCTTGAATTGATGGAAGCGCAAGGGGCCTTTGTGTGCAACAATCCCCGCTCGCTACGCGATTGTAACGAAAAAATGTTTACCGCATGGTTCCCAGAATTTACCCCGCCAACGCTCGTTTCAAGCCAAGCCAAACACATTAAAGCCTTTATCAAAGAGCATCACGATACCATCGTCAAACCCCTTGATGGCATGGGCGGCGCTTCGATTTTCCGCGTTACCGAAACCGATCCGAACCTCAATGTGATTTTGGAAACGCTCACCGAACACGAGCAGACCTCCATTATGATTCAGCGCTACGTGCCTGAAATTAACAAAGGCGATAAACGCGTCATCTTAATTAATGGCGAACCAGTGCCCTATCTATTAGCCCGCATTCCCGCTGAAAATGAGACGCGCGGAAACTTAGCGGTGGGTGCAAAAGGCGTTGTTCAAGAGCTATCTGAGCGCGATTATGAGATCTGCCGTGGCTTAGCGCCAGAGCTTAAAAAACGCGGACTCTACTTTGTGGGTCTTGATATTATCGGCGATTACCTCACTGAAATTAATGTCACCAGCCCAACCGGTATCCGCCAGATCGATCAAGAAAAAGGCACCTTTATCGGCCGTGATCTGATCGATACACTTATTGAAAATTGGAAGGCGCGCAGTTAAGAATCGCACCTACTATTTTCAGAATATTGCTCCAAAGCCCTGTCTAGCACGGGGCTTTTTTGTTGCCCATCCTCCAATATCATTCAGGATCGTTCAATAATTTCCCGTTTGGCGCTATTTTATTTTAAACTAAACAGATTCCCAACACGTTTCTAAGGAGTTCCCCATGCAGCGCTTTGATGATTTAGCCAAAACCATCGATATGGCATCCACCAAAATGGATGCTGATCTTCTCATCACCAACTGCCAATTTGTCGATGTCTATAACCAAGTGTTAGTCGATGGACCTGTGGCGATCGGCAATGGCCGCGTTGTCGGCTGGGGCGATCATTATCGCGGGAAAAAAGAGCTCGATGCAAAAGGTGGCATTGTGATGCCTGGGCTCATTGATGGACACGTTCATATCGAATCCTCCTCGCTAACGCCGCCACAATTTGCGCGCACAATTTTACCGTTTGGCACCACAACCATCATTGCAGACCCTCACGAAATCGCCAATGTATGCGGTTTAGATGGGATTCTCTATATGTTAAATGCCTCTGAAAATCTACCCCTGGATGTTCGTTTAATGCTGCCCTCCTGCGTTCCGGCAACGCCTTTTGAATCCGCAGGCGCAGTTCTTGAGGCAGAGGATTTAGAGACGCTCATTCATGAAGAGCGCATCCATGGACTGGCGGAAGTGATGGATTATCCGAGCGTCATTAATCACGCAAAGCCGATGATCGATAAGATTTTAATGGCGAAAAAGCACGACCGCGTGATCGATGGACATAGCCCCGGCGTCACTGGCACCGATCTTATGGCCTATGTGGCGAGCGGTATTATGACTGACCATGAATGTTCAACGCCGCAAGCGATGATCGATCGCCTCCGCATGGGGCAATATATTCTGCTGCGTGAAGGCTCGACCTGTAAGGATCTCCTCAATCTTTTGCCGGCGCTCACCCCACATAATATGCGCCGCTGCGTCTTCTGTACCGACGATCGTGAAGCCAATGACATTCTCGAAAATGGCCATCTAACCAACCATCTTCGCCTTGCGGTAAAGGCCGGTATTGACCCCATTATGGCGATTACTATGGGAACCTTAAACGCGGCGGAATGTTTTAGACTCTACGATAAAGGGGCTATCGCACCGGGGAAAGATGCCGATCTTGTTATTATCGATAACCTTACCGATTTTAGGGCAAAGCATGTGTTTGTGAAGGGACAAGAGATCGCCCGCGATGAAAAGCTCCTCGTTGAAATTGAAGATTACATCGATGAGCGTGTATTAAATACAATCAATATTGCGCCCATCAGCGAACACGATTTCGCCCTACCCCTTACAAGCGACATCGTTCGCGCGATCGGAGTGATTCCGAAAAGCGTAGTCACCACTCTCAAAGAGACGCGCGTAGTTAAAAATGACGCGGGGGAATTTGATCCAAAACTCAATGGTGAGCTTAATAAACTCGCCGTGATCGAACGTCATCACGCTACAGGAAAGATCGGCTTAGGTATTTTATCCGGTTATCGCATTAAAAATGGCGCGATTGCCGTGTCTGTCGCCCACGATTCCCACAACTTAGTGGTCGCCGGCGATAATGACCGCGATATGCTCGCCGCGGTGAAAGATGTTGAAGCAATCGGTGGCGGATTTTCCATCGTGCAAAATGGTGAGGTCCTCGCCCATCTCCCCCTTCCCGTTGGTGGCCTGATGTCCAATCAATCAGCGCAAGAGGTGGCAAGTGCTTTAGAAGAACTCATCCGCGTTGCCCGCGAAAAACTCGCGCTTCCCGATACCTTCCATCCACTTATGACCCTTGTATTTATGACGCTCCCCGTCATTCCAGAACTGAAACTCACCTCAAATGGCCTTTTTGATGTTAAACAGTTTAAGCTCGTCGATCTCTGTATTGAGTGATAATATTTATTGCAAGTTTAATGTAAAAAATTTGACCTGCTAATAAAATTGCATTACCATCAGTCACAACATAACTCCCCCGTTTTCTAATCCAAGAAGTTTACTTTAAACGATTTGAAAAAAGAGGGGAGTTTTCTTTTTCCGTTAAAAAAGTTGCATCCACTCCCTTTGATCGCCTCGATAGCCCATATGCCTTAATGATATCTCTTCATTATTTGTTTGAGGGAAGTTTTCAAGAAGCGACTGAACTCGATTCCCCCACCGAGTTGAAGGATTAATCTGTTTCAAAAAATGATTAATTAACGCCAGTGTTAAAAAGACTTTATTATCATCACACAGTTGTTTAATCATACGAGTTTTTGGGTGATTCGATAATGTTCGTTTCTCAAATACGGCATTCCAGACCCGATTATGATGCGCGCAATGATTTCGAACATGTGAAAATAATCGGATAATATCTGCCAATTCTTTTCCACGCGCAACATCGTATCTCTCGGCTAATTTTTCTAAAGGCAACGTTTTATTGTTACTATTGGCTTGCAAAGCCCCTAGCAGCCGAGATAAATAACCAAATGTCCAAACCTCCGATGAGATCCAAATAGGCGGAATCCCGGCATAATTTTGTTTAAAATGAGCTAAAAAATCTTTCGTTTTTTGTGTTTTTAATAACTTTTTCTCATTACCAATAAAAGGATCTAAAAGAGTATCAATCTCATTTCTTCCCCTGTAAAAATGATCTTTAATATTTTGCTCAGTAAATTCAGATAGCCTCGGATTAATTTCCCCTAAATAATAGACAAGCTCAGCACGGATAGCGATTTCAATACGCTCCAATCCATCCATAATTAATAGTTTGATCTTCTTATCAAATGCATAAATTTCCAATATGTGTTGCAGTTCTGTGCCCGGCTTAAATTGATCTAAACGCTTTTTCGAACCACACGTTGCATGCTCTCTAAATGAATAAAAATATCCACTTAAACGATAATAACCAATCGTTCTCAATTTCCGTAAAGCTCGCTCTTCATCGCCGCTATTTATTACCAAGCCCCGATCTTGTAATTGCTTTAACTGGCTTGAGTATGAAAGCCAACATCTCTCATAATCTCTTTTCATATCAACCCTATAAACACAAAATGTATTTAGCATACCACAAAAAAACCCCTTCCGATTCTGAAAGGGGTTTTACACAGTTGCCAGATTTTAACTTTCGGGTGCTATAGAATTTTGGGGGTTATAGCGTTTCAATCTTAGCAATTGTCTCTTCTAATATTTGGACGATCGCCTCATGCGTTTCGGCATCAACCTGTCGTTTATTGCGGAGCACTCCGCGAAGGGTCTGCATTTTGTCTCTAAAGGGAAATTCTGGAGAGAGTTTTTCTGCTTCATAGGCAGTTTCCATCGCATCAATCAATTGCCCTTGCGCTTTAAGCCATTCTAACAGCGCCTCGGCATCGGATCGATTTTGGGCGTAAATCTCTTGGCCTTCTTCAGTGATGGTATAGAGCTTTTTCGCACCATCCATCTCAGGCAGTGCTAAATTACTCTCTTCTAAAAACGCGAGTACGGGGTAGATCATCCCGGGACTCGGTTTATAAAATCCGTGCGACAGCTCCTCGAGCTCTTTAATGATTTGGTAGCCGTGCAGCGGTTTTTCAGCCAGTAATGCCAGCGTTAAATTCTGTAATTCATCGGCGGAGATTCGGCGTGCTCCACTAAAACGCCCGGCTCCACGGCCTTGTCGTCCCCTGCCGTTTCCGCCACATTGACCGGATCCACCATGACCTTTTCCGTGGCCTCTACCACGCCCCGATCCTTCACCACATCCATGGCCGCGTCCATGTCCACCACCTTGTCCATCATGACGACCACCGCCGCCCATTCCGGAACATTTTCCGTGGACATTGTGCATCCTTCCTGATCCAGGACGACACGCGCCTCGCTCCATCTCAAAGCCATATTCCAATCCGTATTCAAATAATCGTTTCATTGTTTGATCTCCTAATCTTATGACGTAGTCCAAACATGGATCGACGATTCGATACGATGACTACGTGTTTTTTATCTTAATTCGATATCTTTTATATCTTAAGATATGTTTTACGATATACCTGATTCCTCTCCCCGTCAACTTTTTTTACCATTTTAGGCACGAGCATTGCCTCCCTTCCCATTCTCACCTATGATGAAATCAGAACATTTTTAATCCTTTTTAATGATAATGATATGAAAACCAAAGGAGACTCTATGAAGACTTTATCCCGCCGTGATGCGCTGATTTATGCCTTTAGCCCTGATAATCCGGCCAAAATGACCATCGAATCCGGCGACACCATCGCCATTGAAACCTATGACTGTTTTGAAAATCAGGTCAGCGAGAGTCAACCTCTTGATAAAATGGATTGGGATCGCGTGAATCCGGCAACGGGCCCCATTTATATTAATGGCGCTGAGCCTGGGGATATTTTACAAGCGGAGATTATCGCCATCGATATTGCCGATACCGGCGTGATGGTCACTGGCCCGGGGATTGGTATTATGGGGCATAAAGTCGAAGCGATGACGCAAAAATCGATCCCGATTAAAGATGGATTTGCGCTATTTGACGATAAGGTAAAAATCCCGCTCAATAAGATGGTGGGCGTGATTGGCGTTGCTCCAAAAGAAGGCTCAATTAATTGCGGTGTGCCCGATCAGCATGGTGGCAATATGGATACTAAACTGATTAAAGAAGGCGCGACGCTCTATCTACCCATCTTCCAAAAAGGCGCGCTCTTTGCACTGGGTGATCTTCACGCCGCGATGGGCGATGGGGAAATTGGTGTATCTGGGCTTGAAATTGAGGGAAAAGTGACGGTTAAACTCACCGTGATTAAAGGGAAATCGATCACCGATCCTGTGATTGAACTGCCGGAAAAGCTCGCATTTCTCTCCTCAAAAGAGACCCTTGATGAAGCGATTAAAACAGCAACTGATTTAGCGGTTACCTTCTTGCACGAGCGTAGCGGTTTATCCATTGCCGATGCCACTATGCTAATGAGCGCGGCGGGCGATGCGGAGATTTGCCAAATTGTCGATCCGCTCTTAACCGCGCGTTTTGTGATTCCCCGCTATATTTTAGAGGCGTACGGGATTAAAGGGTTTATCGAGTAACTAAGTAAAAATCTCACCTAAAATGCAAAAACCTCCTGCGATGTCGAAAGAGAAAATCTCTCATCCTCGCAGGAGGTTTTTTAATAGCCAATTGAGTGCAAAGCGTGCTTAATCGCGACGACGTCTCGGTGCAAATGCCGGCTTCACTTCACGTTTTGAGCGCAATAACAATAACAGACTCAAGACAGAAAGCCCCACCCCCAATAGATAAAGGAGCGGCGTGCTAAAGCCGATTCCAGACGAATCAAACAAGATAACATACGCCATCATTGCGAAAATGAGGCCAATCATCAACGAATTAATCATTTTTAAACGACGCGCGCGAAGGATCGCATCGCGTTTTGCTCTGTGCTCTGACATAATTCCTACTCCACCTGATGCCGTTCGAGCGCAATCGGTAATAATCTCGACATCTTCTGTTGGTACGTTAAGGTAAATAATATTTTCTTCTAAAAAGAAACTCAGGGGTACCTTATCAAACTCGCTTTAGACGCTCATCTAAAGAATTGTTAAGAATGATTAATAAGCTACTAAGCCTTTTAGAATGAAGCTATTAAGGTACGCCTTATTATATTTATAGACAATCACTTACCAAAATTATCTCTGCTTAACTGACATGCGTCAACCACTTTATTCGGTTTATATGCATATTGAAAAAATGGCACAAAAAATTCCCTTAAAATCTCTTTCTGACAAGAAATGACACTTTAAGGGAATGTTATTACGAAGAATAGGGGGTATCTTCGTAAATTCTAGCGATATGACCGCCTTTTCAGACAGATCATTCGAACTGGTTGATGTGCTTAGAATCCTCTAGCCACGCTTGATATTGATCGCAGGAATTGCGCCTAATGACTCATGTTTTTCAGGACGCTCGTAGCAACTATACACTTGCTTACTGCGGAGGGCTTCACGGCGTAATAGATAGCGCTGATGAAGGTTATTGAGTAGGAGCGCAGCGATAATAAAGAAGGTACCCACATAATCGATCATCAATAATTCATAGCCTTGGATCGATCCAATGACGAGCGTTGTCACCGGCACAAAGGTAATAAAGAGCAAACTGTTGATCGGTTTTAGGATTCGCACCGCCTCATTCCAGCCCACAAGCGCAATCACACCGGGGAAGACAATCATAAAGAGTAGATCGTAACGAATCGCGTAGATGCCCTCAAAGGTCGGTACCTCAGTCCAGCCCGCAAGCGAGGTTAACAGCACGATTACCGTCGTCGTTCCAATGCCGTAGATGAGCGTTAAGGTGGAGAATCGCAGCGTCGACCACTCTGGAAAACGATCGCCCCCCATTGAGTAAACCACCCAACCAAAGACGCCGAAAAAGAGGATCACTAAGGGGATCATTTGAGTGTGAATGGAGCTCATAAAATTGAGATCCCCTTTCGTGACCACAAGCAGTACGCCGATGAAGGCAAGTCCGATAAATCCTAAGGTAAAACTGTTGGGGCGTTTACGGGTTAATCCCCACACAAGCAGCACCGAAATCATCGGGCATAAGGCTTCCATAATGGAGGCTAACAGCGTTCCGGTATCGCCTAAAAGGTCCTGTCCCCAGAAGATAAAGAGGTTGTAAACGGTGAACGCCATCACGCCGTAAAAGAGCACCGCCCCGCCACGACCTTCCGTTTTAAACGCCGCTTTTCCCTCTTTTTTATAGAGAATCACCGCTAAAATCAGCGCCACCGGAATGTAACGGAAAATCGTGAAATAGAATGTGTCAATATATTGGAAGCTGTGGCTCGCCACGGGAAACATCGCGCCCCACGACACACTCGCCACCAGTGCTAAAAACGCACCCCATAAACGATTGCCTTGTAACATATTCGCTCCTTACCTTCGATCGGTTTTGTGTTGATCGGTTCTATTTTTTTACATCGATTTTTTTATTAATCGTTTTTATAACGAATTGTGTGACATTAAACACTATTTCCTTTATCATTTGAAACGATTATAATTGATTATTGATATCATATATTTTGATATCTAAAATAACGATTACACCGATCAAATTCATTGAGAACAGAGCCTTAAGGAGGATTGAGGTGGATTTACGCGATCTCTATATTTTTCAAACAGTTGCTAAAGAACGTAACATTAGCCGCGCGGCAAAACAGCTCCATTATGTGCAATCAAATGTGACAACGCGGATTAAAGGACTTGAAGAGGAACTCGGCACGCAGCTCTTCCATCGGCACAATCGCGGGATGGAATTAACCCCTGAAGGGAAAAAGCTGATCACCTACGCAGAGCTCATTACCGCTCTCGTCGATGAGATGAAAAAAGTGATGCAAGATGATGGCCAACCCGCGGGAAATCTCTCCATTGGCGCCGTTGAGACGGTGATTAAATTGCCGCTCATCCTCTCGCGCTATAATCAAGCCTATAAAAATGTGGATCTCTCGCTTGCTACCGGCGTTTCCGAGGAATTGATCGATCGGGTATTAAACTATAAGCTCGATGGCGCATTTATCACCGGGACGGCGCGGAGTAATCACCCCGATTTAAAGCAATATCACGTTTTTGAAGAGGAGCTCGTGCTCGTGACCGACCTTGAAACGGAAACTTTAGCAGAGATTAAAGAGCGCCCCTTTTTAGTCTTTGGTGCGGGATGTGGCTATCGGGCAAAACTGAAAGAGTGGCTCCGCGATGAGCAGATTGTTTCGTCAAAAGTGATGGAGCTTGGCACGCTCGAAACAATCTTAGGCAGCGTCTATTCAGGGCTTGGCGTAACCTATCTACCAAAATCGGTGGTGGCCCATCATGAAGCCCGCGGGCTTATTAGATGCCACTCATTACCGGCAAAATATAGCCGCATTCAAACGGTCTTTATCTGCCGAAAAGATGCCTACCAAACCCGCTCGCTTGAGGCCTTTATTGAAATTATTGAAGCGAGTCACGATGAACCAACCAAACCTGCGATGTTGCCGTTTATATAACCGCAATTGCGCATAAATGCACCTCAAATTTGTACAATTTTTATCAAATATCGCGCCTTTTTTGCTAATTTAATAGACGCAGCAGAGGATCGAAGAACAGTTATAAAAAAGCTATACTATTAAAAATTAATAATATCGACGTAAATCAATCTTACGCGTTATTTTTATGATTTATCCACGGAGACCGCTATGAAATTCAACCCAACGCATACGTTAATTACGCTTGAACATCTGGTGAACCGCCCCAGTCCGTCAGGCGATACGCGCGCAATCATCCACTATTTGAAAGATCGATTCACAGCGTCGGGCATCGAATTTACCACTACACAAAAGGGCGCGATTTTAGTGACGCTGAAAGGCTACGACGACTCAAAAGCCCGTCTTTTAACCGCACACGTTGATACCCTTGGCGCGATGGTCAAAGAGATTAAGGCCGATGGTCGCCTCAAACTCACCAAACTCGGTGGCTTTAATTGGAACAGCGTTGAAGGGGAATATTGCATCATTCACCGCCACAATCAGCTTCCGGTACGCGGCACTATTTTGATGCATCAATCGTCGGTGCACGTCTATAAAGAGAGTGGCGAACTTCCGCGAAATGATGAAAATATCGAGGTACGCCTTGATGAAATTACCCACTCCAAAGAAGAGACCGAAGCACTCGACATCTCGGTGGGCGATTATGTGTCGTTCGATCCTCGTTTTGAAACGCTTGATAATGGCTTTGTTAAATCGCGCCATTTAGATGATAAAGCCGCGGTTGCGCTCCTAATTGAGCTTGCCGAACAGATCACTTCAAAAGCGATCACTCTGCCCTACACCACCTATCTCTATATCTCCAATAATGAGGAGGTGGGCTTTGGGGGAAACTCCGCCATTCCGGCCAATGTCACGGAATATGTTGCGGTGGATATGGGCGCGATTGGCGATGGGCAAAATTCCGATGAGTTTAGCGTTTCGATCTGCACAAAAGATTCATCAGGGCCTTATCATCACGGACTCACCTCACAGATGCGCGCGCTCTGCAGTGAGTTTGAAATTCCTCATAAAGTCGATATCTATCCCTATTATGGCTCTGATGCCTCGGCGGCGATTCGTGCAGGATACGATCTAAAACATGCGCTCATTGGCCCGGGGATTGATGCCTCGCACAGCATGGAACGCACCCATATTGACTCACTTCACGCGACGTTTAATCTCTTAGTTCGCTATGTGGAAAGTGAGATGATTGGCGAATAATCTTTTTCAGAAAATCCGCCGATCCCTTATAATGAACGGTTATACGATTCATTGACCGATTTTAAACAAAAAGGCAGTACTATGTTGTTATCTATGACGGGCTTTGCTCGCGAATCACAGCTGACCGATCTTGGCATGCTTAGCATCGAAATCCGCAGCGTCAATCACCGCTATCTCGACCCTTCGTTTCGAATGCCGGAGCTGCTCCGCAATTTTGAGCCGGTGCTCCGTGAAGTGCTCGCTGAGAAGGTTTCACGTGGAAAGGTAGATATTTCGATTCGCCTCGACATGGAACAAAATCCGGCATCGACGCTCATTTTTAACCGCGATTTAGCCACTCGCATTGTGGAAATTCATCAAGAAACGCAAGGATTGCTCGGCGATGAGCGCGTATTAACCGCCACCGAATTGATGCGTTTCCCCAATGTGGTCACCACTGCAGCGCCCGATCCTGAAGCGATTAAACCGGTGTTAATGACGCTTTTTAATAATGCGCTTGATGCCCTTTTAGAAAATCGTAAACGTGAAGGAACTCGCATTCTTGAGATGCTCACCGAGCGCCTTAATAAGATGGCAGACCTTGTGATTGATGCGAAAGCCCAGCGTCCGATCGCCATTGAAAAGATTAAAGAGCGTCTACTTTCGCGCCTTGAAGAGATCGATATTGAGCACGATCCTAACCGTTTTGAGCAGGAGCTCGTCTATGTGACTCAGCGTCTCGATGTCGATGAAGAGATCGATCGTTTAAACGCTCACATTGAAGAGATGCGCAATGTCTTTACCCGCAATGAACCCGTCGGTCGCCGCTTAGATTTTCTCTCGCAAGAGCTCAACCGTGAAGCCAATACCCTTGGCTCAAAGTCCCAAGATGTGAAGCTCACCCAGATCGGCGTTGATCTTAAAGTATTGATCGAACAGATCCGCGAACAGATTCAAAACATTGAGTAATTCAGACATCAAATCATTCAATCAAGATTAAGATAGAGGGCTCCGCTGGGAGTCCTTTTTTTATGCCCACAAAAAAGCCTCCAACCACCGTCATCAAAAATGATGGGGCGATTGGAGGCGCAATTTAACTTAACCCTTAAGGCATTTTGCCGATCGGTTTATTTGTTAAATAATGCTCGTTGAATCATGGTTAAGAAGATCCTCAAATGAGATCGGATCGTGCGTATCCGCCACGAACAACATCGTCGCATCGATACTGCCCACCTCATCAGAGGTCTGATCGGTACTAAAGGTCACCGTTTCACTTGCTTCATCAACATCCACGTTGATATACGCACCGCCATCCGTATCCGAAAGCAATCCTTCCGCCAATTCCGACGTCCATTTCGGTGTATCCATCGCGGCTTTTGGAACCGAGATACCAAGCGCTGCATTAAAGGCAACGGGTGTTTCAGCTTGCAATGCATCCGCTGCACTTAAGAGCTCGCCCGTATCACCCTCATTGCTCTCATCAAGCATGATTTTTTCCGCGGCCATAGGTTTAACCACATTCACGTCAAACGTCGTAGTCGTTGATTTAGAGTCTTTATTGCCTGTTTCTGTTGCAGTAACGGTTAATTCAACGTTTAATTTCCCAGTTGCAATCCCTGCTGGAAGATCAAGCGAGAGATTTTTAAAGTCCAAAATATTATGGACTCCATCGACGGTGATTTTACCTTCCGCATCAGCGATTGCGCTCTTTAGAGCTTCTTTCCCATCCATATCAACAGCAGTATAGAAAAGTTTAGTACCTTCAACGAGCCCCATAAGCGTCATCGATAACGTTTCAGAGCCATCGCGGTCAGTTAATGATGCCGCTACTCCCTCTAGATCGACATTATCTGTTTCAGAGCCGGTATATCCAAACTTAACACCGTAGAAACCTTTTCCACCAGAACCTTGTAAGGTGCCATCAATATGAACTAAGCCTGACACCTCTTTTTGTGCCGCCTCAATATTTGGGAAGTATTTAACGTCTGTCCCATCTGCTTCCGTCACTTTGAAGTTATAGTTTCCGATACCATCTTGGTTATAGATATAGAGATCAAAGGTATAAAAACCGGACTCTTCTACAGTAAAGAGATCTTCAGCCAATCCTTGATTTCCCAATCCTTGCCAGCTCACATATTTACTAGAAACACCATCACCAATCTTAATCATGGCGGTATCGTCTGCTTTACCTTCGTATTTATAGGCTTTACCGGCTTCTAAATAGACAAGACCATTGATAAAGACAACATCACCTGTTGCTAATCCTTCACCAGGACGTTCATTATCAATCCACCCTTCTGACTTCATATCATTGGTTAATGCATGGCTATCGGGTTTCTTATGTGCAAGTAATGCATTAATTCCATCAACTAATGTTGTCTCATTAATACCGCTTCCATGCCCTCGATCTTTCCCATCATCACCAACAGTATTATGGAAGTCATATGTCTTATCGCCAATTTTATATTCTCTATCCTGCTTTAAACGTCCCCAACGATCTTTGGTAAAACCGACTTCTTTCCAAACATATTTATTAAGGCTCAGTTTACCCACATCAAAATTCACTTCCGTTTTTAAGACAGGGGCATCAGCCACTGGATTAACTTTGATTATTTGCTTAACAATATTTTCATTGCCATATCCATCTCTGACGAGGATATCAAACTCAAATGTACCCGACCAATCTTTAGCTGGCGTGAAAGTAAATTGGCCACTATAGGCATACGAATCAAATTCAACAACACCTATTTCAGGGGGAATTTCACTCGCAAGCTCATGATAGAGTGAATAGCCCGTTTTAGTCACTTGACCGGTTACTGGACCACTATCTTCATCAATTTCAATCAATTCTGTACTTGCTAAAACCGTCAAATGTATTTTTGCAGATTTAGAGCTAGGATCAGAAGTATTGCCGGCATTGTCAGTGACTTTAGCTGTAGCTTCTTCAGTTTCACCATCTTCCAATGTACTCGCATCACGACTTGGAATCTTAATTTCCCAAGAACCATGCCCATTTTTCACATTGGTAACTGTGCCTTCATACGTTTCACCATTAAAATCGACTGTAACGATATTCCCTTCTTCAACACCTGTCGCAGAACCTTTGATGCTAAAGCCATTTTCCTTCTCACTTTGAGAGACAATGCCATCTTCCGCAACACTCTCAATCGTGATTTCAGGCGCGGTTACATCAATCGTGACTTTAAAGGGGGGTGATAATTTACTCAATGAGCCCGACTCTTTATTATACGTCGCGGCATAGAGCGTCACTTCCCCTTCGGCCAATTTACCTGTAGTGGTGACTGTTGATAAATCACCCGGCTTCGTTGTCCAACGATAGGTATCTTGCTTACCTTCTACCGGCACCAATTGATCTGCAGGAATTTTAATGAACTGATTTGGGTTATCGTAAATAAAAATGCGCACCTCATCCACCATGGATTTTTGATACTCATTCAACACCACCGTACCACTGATTTGACCTTCTGGATCATCACTATGCCCACCATTGACGATCACTTGGACCTTGCCATCAGGATTGTTCTTGTGATCTAAGTATTGATCAATCTCGGGGATCGGTAACGTCACTGTCGTTGGATCAATGTCAATGTCATTATTGACGCCAATATTGCCGGCGTTGTCTTTCACATAGACTTTAAATTCTTTAGTCGGATCAAGATCTTTCACATCTACACTGATCGATAAATATGGTTTATCAGCCACAGCCGGCTCACCCACTTTTCCGGTTGCAATCTTCACATCACCTGCTTGATCTATGTATTTGACCATCACTGCATCACCCGTTTTTGCGTGATGTTTATCTTTCGGATTGCTACTAACAAGCGCTGTCACTTTACCATCCGCATAGTTCACATAGGTTGCTTCTGGCGCAACAGTATCCACCACAAAGGTATATTCCTCAGAAACCTCACCGACTTTACCGGTTGTCGGATCAACCGCACGCACTTGAAGATAGATGTTGTCATTACGGAGCTGGTCTGCCCACCACGTTTTTTGTAAACCATCGGTGAGATCTTGCTCGCTCAATGACCATTTACCATCTTTAACTGCCACTTCAAAGTATTGCGGATAACCTAATGAATCCATGTCCTCATCTTTGCCAGCCGCTTGTTTATTGATATAAACACGCACTTTCTCAACACCTTGTGAGGCTGTACCTTTGATTTCTCCGAGTGAGTCATTGGTATAAGTAGTAAATTTACCCTGATCACTGCCTATATTCTCTACATTGCTTGGATCTTTCAAGGATGATGCAGTGGCAGATACCACAACATTTTCACCATCATCTTTAACACTATCATTGATGGAAACTTTCACTTCATAAGATTTATTGCCGCTATCTTTAACGGTAAAGATTTCTGTTAAAGGCCCTTTAGAAGCTTTCAAAGCATCAGATACTTTCTCATCTGAGTCTAAGGTATACGTCCATTTACCAGAAGCATCTAACGTAAACGTACCATGATCGCCGGTGATTGTTTTACCCACCATTGTTTTTGTGGTTTTACTTGCTAAGTTTGGATCAATTTCGCTAGAAATCGTCACTGTTTTAGACACTTCACCTGCAATTTCAACCGTGTTAAGCACATTTTCAATATTGTCATAATATCCGGTAATATTCGCACTTGGCGCATCAACGGTGTAGTCGACCGTTTTCGGATCTGTACTATTTCCAGCGCGATCACTCACCGTTACCGTAGCGCTACCATCTTTAAGGCTCGCAGCAATGTCAGGCGTAATGTTAGCCGACCATTTACCTGCTTCATCAACAATCGCTTCTACCGTGATTGGTGTACCATCAGCTGTCTCAAATGTTACCGTGACTTTTTGGCCAGCTTCAACGCCGGTAGTCGTACCATCAATCGTAAAACCCTGCTTCGATGAACTGCTTAAATCCCCCTCTCTTCCTTCGCTCCAAGTGACTTTATGGTCGCCTGCACTTGTGGTGATCTCAATCGTTGGCTCAACTATATCGAGTCCAGGAGTCTTATCTTCACCTGAATACCCAGGAAGCTCAGTATTGGCATGAATGGTATCACCTTGACGATCAACAGTCTTAGCTTCTACCGTAACTTTAGAACCATCGACAATGCCATCCTCTGGCTTCAACTGATACGTGTATTTTCCTTTTGACGAACCACCCGGACGATCTAACTCTACATCACGCTCAATCGTCACAGGATTACCATCTTTATCAGTCCCCGTGATTTTAAGTGTCACAGGACCTTTTTCAACATTATCTGTTGTGCCGGTAATTTCACCTTTTGGCGTAATTTCTATAGCAATTGAACTGCCCTTAGATACATTCACTATAATAGTGGAAGTAGTCGATAATTGATCCTTACTGCCGTCTGTTGCTGTCACTTCCAATGTATGCTGAGGTGCTAGATCATAATCAAGCTCTTTACCGTCCGCTAATTTGATAACACCGGTATTGGGATCGATGACAAACAGACCATTTTCATTGCCCCCCGTAATAGCATACGTAAGCTTGTCGCCATCCACATCTTCATCTTTACCTGTTGTCGCATCATTGACATCATAAACCTCAAGGCCTTTAATGCCTTGTTTTACCGTGACTTTAACATTCGCAAGAATTGGCCTATTATTGTCATCCCCAACATTTCCATTACCTGCGCCTGGTTTATTACTATCTCCTGGCTGAGTGTTTCCCTCATTACCGGTATTACCGCCTTCGGAACCTGATCCGGACTTCTCACCGTCACCATCACTGCCGCCGGCTGCAAGTGCAATACCGCCTGCTGCGCCACCGCCTAGAAGGAAGGGGAGCCAGCCGAGCACTTCGCCATCTTCAAAGAGAAGATCGGAATGCTCATCTTCATCGTCGGTAAAGTAATTTTTGATCACAATTACCTTGCCACTTTTTAATTTTAAAATCAGATTGTTTCCATCTTGCACAAATTCCGCTACATCCGAACGCTTTAGATGGGTATGAATCGTCGCAATATCGCCTAAGATAATGGTCGATCCTTCCACTGTAACTTCGCTTAATGTTTTTTTGTCTACGACAAGAAATGATGACATGTTTTCTAACCTTAATTTAAATTTTGGGCGGCATATACCTGCTAAAACAGGTGGATTACACCACTTTGCTACCTAAGATAATGAGATTTAGCCAAAGATGGCTCGATAAGATGATGCGCTCTGTGTGACCGTTATCGATTCGGCCTTCCAGCGCTGATCGGTTTTTCCACAATAAACGGCCTGCCATGCCCATCGAGGGTGAGAACATATTCACTCGAATGCGGCGCTGACAAAATGTTGACGTTTAACGCGTGCGCAGCACTATTGCCCTTACAGTTCTTAACGGCAAAGAGGTAATTTGCTAGGGGAAGATGATATTCGGCACGATCCTTGACAAAAAATTGCCCAACGGCCGTGTCATTTATATAAAAAATAGTGGGACAATTTTGATTCTCTATCGTATCATTGTTACGCAATTTACTATCTCTTGAAACCTTCACCGATTGTGCATTGTCGCCATTCGCGTTTTGATAAGGATTTTCAACAGTACTCGTAGTAACGCATCCCGCTAACACAGCAGCAGTAGAAATTACGGCAAGAGTCCTTCTAGATTGCCATAATGCATAGATTTTCATGTTTAAATCGCCTATTAAATTTGGGTGTCTAATTTTGTATTGTTAAGTTATGTAATATACTGTAAAGAAATATAATGAATCATCTATTATTAGTCAATAGCTTACAAAATATTTATATCGACAAAATGGTGTATTAAATGAAACATTGGCGCATTCCAAAATATGCTGCTTTCTTGACAGCGGTCATTTTTACGGGCTGTACAAGCCCCTCAGACCCTGTTACAGAGAGCGCTGCAACGCCGGCAAACGAACCGATTATTTTTCCAAAAAAAGCGACGCAATCAATTTTCTCTTTACAAGAGGCGGCGGATCGTGTTGTGGCCTATCATCCGCGCATTACCCAAGCCTTAAGTGAAGCGAAAGGTGAGGAGGAGATGATTAACGTCGCCAAAGCCAATTATTACCCGCAGATCAAAGGCGGTTTAGGCGTGGGATATGATCAAAATGCCTCCGGCGCGCGCAGTGATAATACGAAAACCGTCGATTTCGAAATTCGCCAGACCCTCTATGATTTTGGGAAAACGGCGAGCAGTGTTAAACGGGCGGAATATGGCCATGAAAGCGCTAAAGTCCGCAGCTCAATTACTCAAGAAGAGCTCATTCATACCGCGACGACCACCCTTGTTGAAGCCGTGCGCCAGAAGAAGATGATCGAGCTTTCTCAACAGCAAGTTGTCCGCGTTAATTCATTGGTTGGCCTTGTCGATGAGCGCCATAACAAGGGGGCGAGCAATCTTTCCGACCTCCTTCACGCGCAATCTCGGCTCAATGATGTCAAATCCGAAGAGCTCGACGCGCTTGCTCATT
Organism: uncultured Ignatzschineria sp.; assembly: GCA_945619025.1. GTDB lineage: Bacteria > Pseudomonadota > Gammaproteobacteria > Cardiobacteriales > Wohlfahrtiimonadaceae > CALZBJ01. The sequence continues at coordinate 400,743 of CALZBJ010000001.1, forward strand.
ATCAAACCAAATTACAGACGCTTAAAATTCTGCTCGGTGCCCCGTCGATGCTTGGAGTCAAGCTTGATGCGCTCCCTAAAGAGTTTGCCAACAGTTGCGCAATGCCGATCAATTGGGAGGCGATTCCTGAATATGTAATGGCTGATCTTGAATCAAAACGCGCCCGCGCCGATCTTGAGCTCGCCCGCGCTGAAGAAAAACCGACGATCTATGTGGCCGGACATTCCGCCCATCCACTCAATAATACTGATCGCTATCGCTCGCGCATGGATTCGAAAATCTCGCTCAATGTGTCGATGCCGGTCTATCAAGGGGGTGGATTATCCGCGCAAAAACGCGCCTCTGAAAATTATGCCCACGCGGCGGCGGCTCGAAAAGAGGAGGTTCGCCTCGATATTGAGCAATATATGAGTGATGCGGCGGTGCGTCTTAATAATATGAGAGCCCGCCAATCGCTATTAAATGATCGCGTGAAAAATCTCTCGGCCACTCGGGATCTCTATAAAAAGCAATATCTCGATCTTGGCACCCGCTCGCTCGTTGATCTACTCAACTCTGAGCAAGAATTTCACCGCGCGCAAGTGGATGTGGAAAATAACCAACTCGACATCATTCAAACTGAGCTCAACTGCGCCTATTATCACGGTAAACTGCGTGAATTTTTTAACATTGCCCAGCCCTAATTCCCGATTTTAATCGCCGAAAAACAACTAATATCCCATGAAAAAGACTACCGAATATACCGACTGGATCGAAGCGATCGTCACCGTTGCCAAGCATTATCGTCTTGAATGCTCTAAGGAGAATATCTCGCTCACCAGTGCATGGCTCCACGATCAGCCGGCGAGCGATGTGCTCCGTGCGATGGCTCGTCAAGCGGGACTTTCGGTGAGTGTAATTCAATTGCGAGAGAACGATCTCAACGTCTGGCGTTTGCCCCTTGTGGTGCAATTAAATGAAGGGCAGATCGGCGTCATCGATACCATCGATAATGAAGGAAATATCGGCATTACCTACGCTGGCGATGGCGGAGTGAAAAGTGAGATTTCAAAGGCGGCTCTCCTTAAAAATACAGCGCTTGCCATCGTGCTTCGTCCGTCACACACCGTTCCCGATTCGCGCATCGACGCCTATATTAAACCCTTCAAACGGGATTGGTTTAAGCGCCTTGTACTGCGGGATTGGAAACCCTACAGCCATATTTTTATCGCCTCTTTTTTAGTCAATATTTTGGCGTTATCGGGGATTTTATTTACCCGCCAAGTCTACGACCGCGTCATTCCGGCAGAGTCCTACCCCACTCTTTACGTGCTCTTTGGGGGCGTCGCCATCGCGATTATCTTTGGCTATATTTTGCGAAAACTTAGAACACGCGTCACCGATCTTCTAGGAAAACGCGCCGATCTACGGATCTCTGATCGCGTCTTTGGCCACGCACTGCGCATTAAAAATTCTCATAAACCAAAATCAACGGGCACTTTTATCTCTCAAATTCGCGAGCTTGATAGCGTTCGGGAACTGCTTACATCCACTACCGTTATCGCCTTCGCCGACATGCCCTTTTTTATTCTCTTTTGCCTCGTCTTTTGGTTTTTAGCCGGTCCGCTGGTGTGGATTCCGATTGTCGCCGTGATATTAATGGTTCTCCCCGGGCTCTTTGCACAGAAAAAATTGCACTACTACGCCAATCAAAATATGCGGGAAAATTCGCTCCGTAATGCGATGCTTGTCGAGGCGATTCAAGGCGGTGAGGACATTAAACTTCTTCAAGCCGAACAGCGTTTCCAGCATCAATGGAATAATTATAATGCAGTGTCAGCGGACTTAAATTTAAAGCTGCGCTCACTCACGAGTACGCTGATGACGTGGACGCAAACCGTGCAAACCTCAGCCTTTGCGGTGATCGTTCTCTTTGGCGCGCCGATGGTAATTAGTGGGGATCTCACCACCGGATCGCTCATTGCTGCCTCCATTTTAGGGGGACGCATGATTGCGCCAATGGCAGGACTGACGCAGGTGCTCGTGCGCTGGCAACAAGCGAAAGTGGCGCTCCTTGGCATTAATCAATTGATGGCGCTCCCCGTCGATACCCCCCCTGGCGAAAAACGAGTGCATAAACCGTCAATTGAGGGGCATTATGTATTTAAAGAAGCGGCATTTTTCTACGGTGAAGAAAACACAACACCGGCGCTTTACATCCAAAACCTAAGTATCAATCCCGGTGAAAAAATCGCAATTTTAGGGCGAAATGGTGCGGGGAAATCTACCCTGTTACAAGCACTTTCTGGACTCATTGAACCGCGCGCGGGACTCGTAACGCTCGATCATGTGAGCATGAATCATATCGATCCCGCCGATCTTCGCCGCGATATTGCGCTGATGAGTCAAAACTCGATGCTCTTCCATGGCACCATTCGTGAAAATCTTCTCCTCGGCGCGCCGATGGCCAGTGACGACGATCTCTTAAACGCGCTTAAAGTGAGTGGCGCTCTGGAATTTATCCGTAAATTACCGACGGGGCTCGATCATGTGATTGCTGAAGGAGGGCTTGGACTTTCGGGCGGTCAGCGTCAATCTCTGCTCCTGTCGCGCACCTTAATCCGGCAACCCCATATTCTCCTACTCGACGAACCCACCGCGTCGCTTGATGAGGTGACTGAGCAACAATTTATTCGCGAGCTAACCGCGTCAAGCCGAGGGAAAACCGTGATCATTGCGACTCATAAAATGAGCATTCTAAAGAGTGTTGATCGCGTGATTGTGGTGGCCAATGGGCAAATTGTCCTCGATGAACCGAAAGCCGCCGCCCTTGCAAAACTCACCGGGAAGAAAGCACAATGATTGAAATTAACGCAAACTCAGCGCCCAATGCGCCCCAAAATCATACACCCCAATCAAGCGAACGTCATCCTGCCCTGCTGATCGATTATGAGGAGGATCGTATCCGCTATCAGGATCATATTGATGAGGCGGAGATCGTTAAATCCTCCCGCATTATCTGGGCCTTTGTGGCGCTGATTGGCGCGCTCTTTATCTGGTCCTATTTTGCCAAACTCGTTGAAGTGACGACGGGGACCGGAAAAGTCGTCCCTACCTCACGGGAGCAGATTATTCAATCGCTTGAAGGGGGGATTCTGTCGGAACTTTTTGTGCGTGAAGGCGATCAGGTTGAACAAAATCAGATTCTCGCGCAACTTGATCTCACCAAAACCGAAGCCACCGTTGAAGAGAGCGCTACCCGCTACCGCGCATCGCTTGCCAAGATCGCAAGGTTAGAAGCTGAAGTGAATCAGAGCGAACTTGTTTTCCCTCAAGATCTACAAAAATATCAGGACCTACTTCAAGTGGAGATGAGGCTTTATGAAGCGCGCCAAAAAGCCCTCGATGAGTCCATTGCCGGATTAGAGCATTCGTTAGCACTGGTAGAAGAGGAATTAGCGCTCACCCAAAATCTTGCATCACAAGGGGCCGCGAGCAACGTTGAAGTGCTCAAACTTCAGCGCCAAGTAAGCGAGCTACACCTTAAAATTACCGATAAACGCTCAGAACATATTGTCCGTGCTCGGGAGGAATTAAACCGCACTAAAGCCGAGGCTGATTCGCTTGAATCGGTGATTCGAGGCCGTGAAGATTCGCTCTCTCGCTTAACGCTTCGCTCGCCTGTTCGTGGCATTGTGAAAAATGTCGCCGTTACCACCCGCGGCGGAATTATCCCCCCAAATGGTGAACTGATGCAGATTGTCCCGCTTGAAGATCAGCTCTTAATTGAAGCGCGCATCTCTCCTCGGGATATCGCTTATATCTATCCAGGCCAGCCGGCCAAGGTCAAAATAACCGCCTATGATTACGCCATTTTTGGCGGACTTGAAGGTGAGGTAACGCTGATTTCACCGGACACCATTCAAGATGAATTTAAGCCCGAGCTCTTCTATTATCGCGTTTTTATCCGCACCGATACCGATTCCCTTACCGATAAAGCGGGCAATCCCTACGCCATCGTCCCCGGCATGATCGCCTCTGTTGATATTAAAACTGGCGAAAAAACCGTTTTTGATTATCTGATGAAACCCTTCGGACGCGTTAAAGATGCCATGCGCGAGCGCTAATTCTGACACATCTCAAGACATAATGGGAACACAAAAAAGCCTTTAACACCACTCAACACGAGGATATTAAAGGCTTTTTTATTTCGATCTGGCGCGCCCAAGAGGGATCGAACCTCTGACCTTCAGTTTCGGAAACTGACACTCTATCCAACTGAGCTATGGGCGCTTGTAATAATAGAAAGGCATTATACAAGATTTTTACTAAAAAGGGGAAGATTGCGGATTTTCTTCCTCTTTTTATCAACTCTAATTCTAATCGATATGTTTTTTAGCGTAGAGGTGATCCACGATATCCCCCTGTGGCTTATACCCCGCTACATATCGAAGCAGTAGATCCCGAATGATCGCACAATTTTCTGCTTTCACCGCGGCATCGAGTTTCGCCAATAGATCGCCAAGTTCTTTCCAAGAAATCATACTCTCATTGGCTCGCATAATCATCTCATGCTCTGTATCGATAACATCATCCCCAATTAAAAGTTCTTCATACAGCTTCTCACCCGGGCGAAGTCCGGTAAATTTAATGGCAATATCGCCAGTGGGATTTTTATCGCTCTTGACTGTTAATCCCGTAAGATTGATCATCTTCTCAGCAAGATCAGCAATCTTCACCGGTTCTCCCATATCAAGCACAAAGACATCCCCTCCTTCACCAAGAGAGCCCGCCTGAATCACCAGCTCTGCCGCTTCTGGAATCGTCATGAAATATCGCGTAATCTCAGGGTGAGTGACTGTAACCGGGCCACCATCTTGAATCTGCTTTCTAAAAAGAGGAATCACCGAACCAGACGATCCGAGCACATTTCCAAAGCGAACCATGGTAAAACGTGTGTTATTTTCAAACACTTTTCCACCCTCACCAAAGAGAGGCACCTCTTTTTCACTACTTAACGCTTGCAAAACCAGCTCCGCAAGCCGCTTTGTTGCCCCCATGACATTCGTTGGGCGAACCGCTTTATCCGTAGAAATCAACACAAAATTCTCAACGCCGGCTTTTACGGCAGATTGGGCTGTATGCAGTGTTCCAAATAGATTGTTTAACACCCCTTCCGTCGTATTTGTTTCCACAATGGGTACATGTTTATATGCAGCGGCATGATATACCGTCTCCACTTCCCAGGTTTCCATCACCTCAAAAAGACGTACCGGATTACGAATCGAACCGAGAATGGGAATCAGCTCAATCACCAACCCTTCCCGTGCAATATGACGCTGTAATTCAGTGGTAATGCTATAAAGATTAAATTCGCTATGCTCAAATAGGATTAACCGTGTCGCCCCACTCACTAAGATTTGCCGGCACAATTCAGACCCAATCGAGCCACCTGCCCCAGTTACCATGACTGATTTACTTCGAATGCATCGATCAAACAATGCTTGGTGAGGCGCAACCGGATCTCGTCCCAATAGATCGGCAATATCCACCTCTTGAAGATCTTGAACTTTTACCCGGCCACTCGCTAAATCCATAAATCCTGGAATTGTGCGCACATGCAGTGGATATGGCGCAAGCATGGCTAAAATTTCTTGTCGACGTGAACGGGTTGCCGAAGGAATCGCAAGCAATAATTGCGTTGCTTTCGTTTCATCGATCATCTCTTGAAGCTGTTCTGGGCGATACACTTTAAGCCCCGCAATCGTCGCTTCTGTAATATCCTCATTATCATCAACAAACGCAACGGGCTCCATCATACGCCCCATTCGAAGCGCCGTTACTAGCTGATTTCCTGCAGCTCCCGCACCATATACCGCAACGCGAGGAAACGCTTTTCCACCTCCATTGGAATAAAAAGGCCCATGAACCACCTCAAGCCAATCCCCTAAAAAGTAATGACGCATAACTAAGCGCAATCCGCCAATAAAGAGTAGGCTCAACCACCAATAATTAAAAATAAGTGAACGAGGCACCGATGCCGGAACATCGCGATACCAATAGATCACGAGCGCCAAAACAAGTGCCGAAATTGTCACGGCCTTTGCAATCGCCGTCAATGCTTCTTTTCCAATAAAGCGCATCACCGCACGATACATGCCCAGTTTAATAAAGATCGGGAAAGCGATTATCGGCGCAACAATAAATAGCCACTTATAATCTAAAATATGCTTACACGTATCATCCCAACCAATACGAATCACAAACGCGAGCCACAACGAAAACCACACTAAAATTAAATCAGCACACAGCTGTAATATTCGCTTAGACCCACGCGGCCAACTGAGTAACCAGTTTCTAATCATGAAGGATATTACCTAACAACAAGTTAAAACGTTTAAAATTATACCAGCAACTTATATAAATATAGAGATAAATTGCAAAGCTCTTTAAAAACAAAACCACCTTACTGCGACAATAAGATGGCTTTATCAATACACAGACTTAGAGGCTAAACTATTTAACCGCAAGCTTCATCACATCGATTAATGCCTTGCACGTTTTGTCCACTTCTTCTTGAGTTAAAGTTGGGTGAACTAAAAACATCATACTTGTCTCACCAAGCTCACGAGCTGTTAACAATGGTTCTTTAGGACGCCAATCAGTGTCATCAAAAGCTTTTTCTAAGTAAACTTCTGAACATGATCCTGAAAAACTGGGCACACCACGATCTGCAATCTCTTTTAAAACACGATCACGATTCCAATCATCTTTTAACATCTCTGGTTCAATAAAGAGATAGCATTTATAAGCCGCATGTGTAATATCCTCGGGAATTTCAGGCACTCTAAGTCCTTTAATCTTCGCAGCAACATCCCAAATTTGTTTTGCATATTTTACGCGTGTTTGATGCCACTCTTCCATGCGTGTAAGCTGAATACGCCCAATGACAGCTTGCATCTCAGTCATGCGCCAGTTTGTTCCAAAACTTTCGTGCAACCAACGAAATCCAGGGGCGTGCTCTCTGTTATACACCGCATCATAACTTTTTCCATGATCCTTTAAGGACCACATTTTCTTCCAAAGCGCTTCATTGTTGGTGGTAACCATACCGCCTTCACCGCCGGTCGTCATAATTTTATCCTGACAAAATGACCACGCGCCCACATCACCGATAGAACCTACCGGCTTGCCTTTATAAAGCGCCCCATGCGCTTGAGCACAGTCTTCAATTACAAATAGATCATGTTTCTCAGCCAGTGCCATAATAGGATCCATATCACATGGCCAGCCCGCTAAATGCACACAAATAATACCCCGTGTTTTAGAGGTTAATACCTTTTCAATCGTCTCAGCGGTAATATTCTGAGAATCTCGATCAACATCCGAAAATACAGGAATTCCTCCTGCATTAACAATGCTTGAGGCCGATGCTAAAAACGTACGCGACGTGACAATAACTTCATCACCCTTATTTAAACCCAATGCTAATAGTGCAACATCAAGGGCAACCGTACCATTTGCTAGGGCAATTGCATGATCCGCTCCAGCCCAAGCTGCAAATTCTTTCTCAAACTCACGCCCTTCCGTCCCCGTCCAATAATTTACTTTATTTGATAAAAGTACATCTTTAACAGCATTCCCTTCTTCTTCAGTAAATGAAGGCCAGGGAGAAAATTGTGTGTTTAACATCTATATCCTTTTATATTTCTCTGAAACTTTGCAGGATTTCCGTAATACAGCCCTGCACTCATTAAATTTTTAACGACAACTGAACCTGCACCCAAATAGATATTATCTGCAAGAGTGACCCCTTGAATAATCGTAGAGCCAACCCCTATCCAATTGTTTTTCCCAACCTTAACATTACCTGACAAATGAACACCTGGAGCAACATGTGAAAATTGCTCTATATGACAATCATGATCAATCGATGAGCTAGTATTAACAATACATCCCTTTTCGATTACAACACTCGGATTAATTACGGCACTTGCGGCTATAAGGCTCCCCTCTTTTATTAGAGCAGACTTAGCAACAACTGCCTTAGGATGTATCAACGTAATTAATGATGCCTCATTATGAGCTTCTAACAATTCTAGTACTTTTTTCCTAAAAGCATTATTTCCGATCGCCACAAATAAACCATCATAAGCACTTAATTGCTCTATTAGATCGGAAATATTTCCTTTAACTATCCATGGGTAAGTCTCAGGTGGACAATCATCAAAAAAATGAATCTCATTCCACCCTACTAACTCAGCGATATCTGCTGCGACCTTACCATGGCCACCTGCCCCTATAATCGCCAATGGTCTAGTCATCTTGACTGCCCGTAAACTTGGACATAGTTACATGCTCATCTGAAGAAATACCCTCTTTAACCAAAACTTTTTTAATCGTCAAAAAGATTATTTTGATATCTAGCCATAAAGAGCGATTCTCAACATACCACGCATCAAGCTCGAACTTTTCTTCCCAAGAAATTGCGTTTCGCCCACTGACCTGCGCCCATCCTGTAATACCAGGGCGGACATTATGCCTCATTGCCTGTCTCTCATTATACAGAGGCAAATACTCCATTAATAAGGGTCTTGGCCCCACAAGGCTCATTTCCCCTTTTAGTACATTCCATAGTTCAGGCAACTCATCAAGACTCGTCGCTCGCAGCTTTTTTCCAAATGGCATTAAACGTTCTACATCCGAAAGAGGATTCCCATCCTTATCATTTGCATCACGCATAGAACGGAATTTAATCATCTTAAACGGTTTTCCATCTTTACCTGGTCGCACCTGTTTGAAAAATACAGGAGAACCTAAGTTTTTATGCACTTTCCATACAATCAACAGCAATAACGGAGAAAGTAGTATCAAACCGACACTGGAAGCGAGAATATCAAATAATCTTTTAAGCATCTTGCTCTCCAAATATAATTTCAAGATACTCCTTTGCTAAGACTTCATAATTTCTATACTGTAAAAGCCAATCCTGACCTCTCTTTCCCATTTCTAATAGTTGCGCCTTCGGCATTTTCGATAATGAAAGAATTTTTTCAACAAGTTTCTCAACATCTCCAGCCGGAATAAAATAGCCTGATTCAGCCTCATTAATCATCGATGGGTAACCATCATAAGAAGCTAAAACAGGCTTACCTGAAAGCATGTAATCAATTACTTTATTTAATGACTGCCCATAATCCCAAACCTTAGAAGGAAATACTGAAAAATAGAGTAGATCTGCATGAGCCAAAACATCTTGCACCTGATTACGATTAACCTTAGGCATAAAAGAAACATTGTCATACTTTGCATATTTCTCTTGAAACATTTTTTTAAGCGATCCATCACCTAAAAGAACAAAGTGAATTTCTCTATTTTCATATAACTGTTTAGCACTTTCAAAAAACACTTCAAGAGCGTTAGTAATACCTATAGTCCCTGCATATAAGACTATGAACTTATCTTCTGGTATATATCGCTCTATCACATCTTCTGATAGTGTTGGCACAACATTTATCTTTCCTGTTGTTCCCATAGGAATACAACACGCCTCCTTTTTGTACCCTAAAATAGAGGTTACATGCTCTGTTAAATTAGGCATGGTTCCAACAACAATATCTGAATGTGTATAGCCTAACTTCTCTATCCAACCAAAAAAGCGAATCGCGATATTTTTTTCACTAAACCCGCCTTCTTCTGTTAGTGTTAACGGCCAAATATCCCTAATTTCAAAGATTAATTTACAGCGATACTTTTTCTTTAGCAGCAAACCGTTTAGTATAGTTAAGAGGGAAAGGCTAGAAACTATGATTGCATCAGGTGTTGGTAATTTTTTCTTATTAAGTCTCAATAATCGCCATTCAAAATGGAACCAACTTAAAATGCGTTTTACTGACTTTGCAACACGATATTTCAAAGTTCTTAGCCATATAATACTCAAACCATCTATATATTGATGAAATTCCCTTTCTTTTAATACAGGAAGATCCACTAAATCACTAGAGTCAGATGTAATAACTGTAACTCCAACCCCTTGTTTTGCAATCTCTTTTAAAAGCAAATAGCCTCTTCCACCATCGGTAGTCTCTGTTCTAGGACCAAAATATTTTGAAATATACCAAATCTGCTTTTTTCTATTCATAGAATATCCAATTACTCATCAATACAGCTTAGGAATTAAATTAATAGTCTTTATAACTTCATTAAAATCAAAACCTAACACTTCTAAAAACCACTGCAAATTATCATACCTAGGTTGATTTTCTTTTTTCACTAATAGAAGCGCCTCTTCTCTCGTAAGTTGCCCTTCTCTTATTTGATTACTTCTAAAAGTATCATTTTCTGTAAAGCCTGCAACAGTATAATAAACATAATTATAAAAACCAGACACACCATCCCCAATACGCCAACTCGAATCTGTATCTATTGCTTTTTCCCAGCCATAATGATCTAAAACCTCTTCTACCTGAGCTTCATCCCATCTCCAGTAATCGAAAACATGATAATAATCACTCTTTTTAGTAAAACTACGGTAATATTCTCCAGAAAGCGTATCCCAAACTGAAGAATTAAAATATCCTGGACTTTTTAACATCGCTCTAAATCTTTTAGCTTGATAACGTAACTGCTTTAAAGCCCCTTTAGAGTAAACTCCTTTTAACTCAAAATTTGGCTCAATACCTAAGAACCCTGTTTTAAAGTGAGTTACTTCTAAAGGATTTACACCCCATAAATTCAGTGTAACACCTACTTCTTGCTTAACCTCTTCGATGTATTTAAAAAAGTGTTTATCTCCTGCCGTTAAAATATTAAGCATGCCAAGATCAGGCCTTTTTAACCATGCTTTAAGATTCATCGCCAAATTTTTACGCTTCCGCTCTACATCGGCAGCTACAACAACATTTTCAATACCTAGCTCGCCACACATACGGCTAATATTTCTCTGCCCAACTTCAGTAACCATCCCCCAGTCATAAGTATAAGTTAATGGCTTCATGCCCAACTCTTTTATTATTAAATGTAGCGCAAAACAGCTATCTCTACCCCCTGAAAAGGGAACGATACAATCATATCCACTCTCTCTCCTATAAGGCTCCACAATTTCAAACAACTCTTCTTTTGGCCTAGGCGCATTGCCAATAGTATAGTTATGACAATAATTACACACTCCCTCATCATCAAAGCGAATAAACGGCATTGTCTCCGGTAGAATACATTTCGTACAGCGTTTAATATCTAATTCATTTTGATATTGTAATAAAGAAAAATCTGGTTTACTGCATAACTTTTTATCTTGAAGAGATTCTTTTTTTAAAATCTTATTAAGAATATTGGCTTGCGGTATTTCAAATAATAAAGCCCCTTCAATTTGCCAAGTCTTTTCAGCATTGACTTCTTTTAAAATAGCTAACTCTGAGGAAAAAACAGTGCTTTTATCTAATACACCATAATAGAGATTATTAGTGTTTGTAAATGCTATTAGTTGCCCTCTATCAGGTATAATAATAAGACCCGAAGCATCACCCATAATATTTTTTAATACATTTTGAATAGCTGATAACAAATCAGATGTATACTCTAATTCTCTACTAAAAAGGGTGCCTATAATCTCCGCATCACTTGCATTACTAGGTAAAGCAGTCAGCTTTATTAACTCAGTGGTATTTACTAAATAAGAGTCTGTGACCACATACAAATTATCTACCAATTGAGGTACAGATCCATGTCCATAATCTTCTAGCAATCCTGTAAAGCCAGCCGCAAAATTATAAACATCTATATCAGTGTGTTTTAATATTAAATTAATATTAGAAGGCGCTATGTATCCTGCATACTCAAAAGATTTATCACAGTAAATAACACCTCCTATGTTTTGCCCTCTTCTACTCGATAAAGTTCCTAACTTTTGTAAGTCACTTCTATCAATCTTAGAAGTTGAAATAATTCCAAAAATACCGCTCATTTTTCTTCCTTAAGATAATAATTTTTCATATAAATTCAATAATTTAACACTCTGGGCATCCCAACTTAATTCTTGCAAATCTTTGCCCTGTTCTTTAAAGGTATAAGACCTCTTCTCTATTTTACTTACAGCGCGTGCTATTGAATCAGCCTCTGGCTCACAACAAACTCCCAGTTCATATTGAGTGACTATTCTTGCTAAATCTGGAAAATTACTAGCCAACACCTTTAACCCAGCAAATGAATACTCAAATAATTTATTAGGTAAACAATAATAGTCGCTTAGAGAAATATTTTCTATAAGACATAATCCATAATCTGCTGAAGAAATAACTGGCACAACTTTAGTATGCTCCACTGCCGGATGTATATGAATATTATTGCTCCTGTTCGATATATCATCTAATTTATGATAATACGAGCCATAACCTAAAAACACCAAATGAGATTTTAAATTAGTATTTTGAAATACTTTAATCAGTTTTTCTATCCCTCTCCCGTCACCAAGAATCCCTACATATATAAATATTGGAGCAGAGTCTTGAATATTAAAATATTCTCTAAGATAATTACTTTTTCTATCTTGCACTTGATAGACAGGGGAATTTAAAATTACTTCTGAAGTTTTTTCTCCCACTTTCGACATATACCAAGCCTCTATTGAAGGACTCACCACAATAAGCGCATCAATAAATCGCCATAAAGCCTTTTCAACAAATAAGGTCCCTATTCCTCCTAGCCTACTAATCCCATTTCTGTTTGACTCTAATTCATGCGCATCATAAATCACCTTAGATTTTTTAAAAAAACTTAAAAGAACACCAACAGGAAGCACAACGGTGTCATGGCAATGGATAAGGTCATACTTTTTTCCTCTCGTCGCAAACAAAACCCGAATCGTAAACTCCATCAAAGCAAGCATATGCTTGATTATTTTTGGCAGAAACCTAATTTTCTTGCTAACCAACTTAAGCCCTCTATAATCATGATTCTTAATGTTAGTAGCATAACTTCCTTCATCAAGTGTAATTCCTATACTGGAGACAATATAGTCCTGTTTAACAGAAACTAAGCTCTCAATCTCCTTTAAAATTCTAGAATCAGACTTAATATCAGTATGTGAAAGATGTAAAATTTTTTTCATTAATATCCTTATTCTATATTCCAATGGCTCTCAAAAAAACACTAACAATCTTGAACTTTACTTCTAAGAACAATCGTTCCACCCAATAATCCTATAGCAAACCATAAAACTGGCCAATTTATAGTAGTAGCAAAAGATCCCAACAAAAAAAGATAAACCAAGAGCGCTAATTGGTAAACTCTCAAAGGTTTTTCATAAAACATAGTTTCTACATTTTTAAAACACATAGATCTTTTAGAAATAACACCTTTAAATAACAAGATAAAAAAAACACAAACACAAAAAAAACCAACCATACCCATATGTGTTAAAGCTTGTAGCAATAGACTATGCATATAAGTTCCTGCCCCCGTCGTCTCAACATCAACATTATAGTTGCCAAAACAAGGAGATAACAAAAACTGATCGAGAAAATTATCTTTAATTATATTAATTCTAGAAACTATTGATGAATTACTCTGCGCTCCAAAACCAAAGAATCTAATATTGCCAACCTCTATACCTAACACATAGAATGTGATAATTATCAAAATAGACAAACCAATTCCTAACTTAAATAGGTAGAATATTATTTTTGTTAACTTATTCAATGAAAAATAGTGGCTATTATAGAATAATAAGGCTATCTTTTTCTGAAATTTTACTCGTGATAAAGATATAGACAGAAAACTTATTCCTATTATTACAACAAATGCGCTATTCGACCCAATCATTTGGGCGGAGAGAGAAGCCAAAACAGTAAGACAAAAATAAATAACTGTTAAGATTATCGGAAAGCACCAAGATCTTTTATGTGAAAAAAAGGCTACAGTATTAAGCAATAAGAAATAAATATAAGATGTGACTAAAAATAGAATAGATAAGAAATCTCCAGGGCGTTGATAAAAACCTTTTTCATCAATAACCAAAAATATATCCGACCTCAATTTACTTGAAAAACCAAAATAAATATTTACATAACTAAATCCCATTAGTAAAAAAACTAAAAGTAAAATCGCTTGATTGAATTTAAATGACCTAGATCTATAATGGCTGTTAATTAAAGTTATTCGAATATATTCGATAAAAACAATCGATAAAAAAAACCCAAATAAATAAAAAAAAACAACTCCTCCTCTTGTCGCTATCATTGTTTGCTGTAAAAAATATAAATCGGCAACATCAACAACTATTCGAAAAGCCATCCAAGACCATAAGAGCAGCATCAATGCAAAAGAATATCCAAAAAACAAGTTTCGAAATAGTAAATAAAATAATAGTAGTAGGGTAGAGGAGCCATAAAATATATAAGCATAAATTAACCCAACACTCTCACCATCAATATTTTTAATATTTATGACAAAGTAATAAATAAATAACCCTAATGTAAATAAGAGCGAAAACGGAAAAAGCTCGAATTTAATTGTCACGCCTCTTCTAAACATAAATTATAAATGCTCCTTTTGTTCTCCTCAATTAAGTACGAATTATGCCAAAGCAATGTAAATACTCCTTTAACTATTTGACACTTCAATTTTAATTCTATTAACTTATTAAGAGCATCCCCTCCTGCCTCTAAACCTAAATACACCTGATCTATTACTGTACACTCCATCACAATTAATGGGCGAATCCTGATATCTAATAATTGATGAGTTAATGGATTAAATCCTGGATATTCAAAACAAGTTCCACATCGAAATCCCGGTCTATCGGCATAGCTCAACGTAGAATCATAAGCCATCCCTGCATCATTCCAAGCTTGTAATGTTGTCGGATGCTCCCAGCGCAGGTAATGCATTCTACCGCCCCATGCCTCCTGAATAATATTTTCTTCCTTACAAACTTTTCTTAAATGATCTGCTTCTTCTTTTATTTTTTGCGGGGTTTGAAAAGTTTCATAACTTGGATGAAGCCCGATTTCATGCCCTCTTTCATGAATCTCTCTGATTAAGTTGCGTATTCGTCTATCTTCTATTAAATACTCAGCATCATAAGGGTGAGAACCACCACAAATAAAGTAGAAAGCACTGATTAAATCATTTTTATCACTCTGATCCATTAACCAAGAAAAAGTATTATATGGATCATTACTACCTAGCGCCGATTTCGAAGATAATTTTAATGGGATCGCCTGTATAAATGCTTTTAAGTCATGTCTTTTTAAAAGATGTCCACCCATCATTCTTATAATCTGCTTCCAACTTTTAAAGCCATATAATAGAGGAGAGTCCACATCATGGGAGACCTTCATACTAAATTGGTGTTGCGTTAATTGTATATCGGGCCACACTCTTTGAATCACTTGTCCTAAAATATGCAACCATTCATCAACTATGGGGCGCTCTAAATAGTTATTTTTATATGCATGGGAATTAATCGCTGGGAAACGCTGATGGTTATCCAAATCTTTACGGCCAATCTCCTCGATTCGATTAAGCATCCAATAAGTAAGCCCCAAAATATCATAATGAATGATGTATCCATTCTCATTTTTTTGAATTAGTGGGACAGATAATTCAGCCTCATTGGGAGCCGGTAAAGGTTGCTCCAATATAGATGTCCAACCTTCTTTTTCTGCATCCCATATCACACAGGGTCCATCAGAATGAGACTCTAAAAAAAAGCCATTTCTATTTGGAAAGTATATCTCTCCCTGCTCGTGCCCTTCGAGACTTAAAGCATACCCTGCGTCTTTATCTGTAATTAAAAATTGATGGCCAAAGCGTTCGTTAAGAATACACTGTAACCATTTAAAAACATTTTTTTCTGACTTAATATTTTGCATAATTTATACAATTACTAGCATCACCTGTTAGTAAATATTTTTAAAGGCTCTATAAGCTTTCAGTAATTTTGAATTTGTTTTTTTAACTGCAAAGTATGGCGTTTGTCGCCCTCCAAAATCACGTCTAACTCTCTCCACACTTTCTATCATTGAGCCTTCAAAATCAAAAGTGCTAAGCTCCAGCTCCTTAACAACATACTGTATTGCATGCCAAATCAATAATACTCCTGCACCACTATTTCTAAACTCCGGATCTTCACCGACAAGATGAACATACGCACTCATATCGTCCCAAGTTAAATATAATGCAGAATGCAAATTTTCTTGTTTATCAACTGCATAAAAAATATGACCCGCTTGATTCGCGCAAATTAATTCATGGTGCTCCTTCAAAAAAGAAAAACTATAAGGAATACTCACTGCCTGACGATCAAATGTTTTCTTATTGATTTCAAAAAAGGTTTTGATATCTAAATTATGTCGTACTTCAACTATACTTTCGGCATTTCTTATTTTGTTTCGATAAGAAGAAGACATTTCTTTCCAAATCGAATCTAAGGACGAAATATTTTTAATTGTATAAGTATATCTCGTTGTTTGCTCATACCCTTGCCAATATAGAGGCAACCAATTGGTCATTGAATAATGCCAATTTTGAGCATAATAATCGTGTTTGGGCAATAAAGCGAAAAGCTCCTGAAGCAGATCTTTTTCTCTAGATAATCGGCGAGCATATTTAGCTTTGCTTGCTCTAATCCAAGGCCCTAAAGTTTGAGTAAGCTTAGGTTGAGTAATTAAAGTAAAACCATACTTTTTATCTAAAACATACGGTAAAGAAGCGTCAATTCTATCTCCGTTTTCAATTAATACTACATCCCACTTATCTTTAGCCACAGAATCTAACCACCATGCTTGACTAAAAATAGGTATACTCTCTTCCTCTTCACATAAATTCCGATATTTTTCTTTATTTGATGTCAACCTTCTTCTCCACATTTAAGTTACAAACTAAATAATACCGTTCTTCTTTTAAACCCTGATCATAATACTTCTCGACAGGTTGAAAGCCTACTTTTCCAGCTGTTATTAACGAAGCTTTGTTGTTTAGCGAAATTCTAGAAGATAAGCCTTTTACTCCATTTTTTTGAAAATGCTTTTTCATATGCAATCTCATATTAGTCGCAATTCCCTTTCCCTGATATGTAGGAAATACACCTATAAATCCTTCGTGAACGGTTTTTTCTATGCAATCTCTTTTATTAAAATAGAACTGATCTAGTCCAACAATTTTTTGGGTTTTCTTGTCTAAAACAATTAATACTAACTTTCTGCTAAATATTTTATAAAGTATCTTTTGAACTCGATTAAACCCCTGTTTATTACTCCGCAAAGAGCTCAATAAAACACTACACTCATTGATTTTTTTTAAGTCTAAACCTTTATAAATTAACTCTTGCTCCTTATCTACCCAAGACTCAATATTTTTTAACGTAATTGTCCGAGAGAGATTTCGCAATAACCAATAAAGTTGACCGCATAATACTTTTAGTTTAATCACTTCTTTCTTGCCTCTTCATACTCTAAATGAAAATATGTGGCTACTACATGTAAAGATTCCCACCTGCGTTCCTATTTGGCTGTCACTTCCTATCGTTATTCCATTAAATCTATCTAAAATAGCAAAGTGCCATATGAAAACATCGTCTCCAATATTAACTTTTGACCAATGAGTAACATCTATCATACTCAAAAAAAGTGTTTTCTCTTCCTGTACAACTCGAAAAACTTTTGGAGAAGACTTATATATTCCATTAAAATATAAATAGCTTCTCATTTTTTCTTTCCATTTTACAGGTATCAACTTCTTAAATATAGATAACATCACTTCACACTCCTCAAACAATAGAAATAATAAACTACGACTAATAGCATAGAGATGGTAATTAACAAAATCTTAACCTGCATAGTTACCATTAAAATATGCATTAAAATAGTTGGTAAAATTGGAAGCGACGACAATAGTAAATATTTAATCAAATTACTCGATATAAACAAAAAATCTGTATTACATATCCGAGCAGACCATACTAGGAAGCCAAACCAAATAATACTACTTGCTACTGAATATAAGAGAACTACTAAAAGAGCGTTGTCTAACTTATAACCAATAAAAATGCTAACAAATCTGAAAAATAGCAGTAAAAATTGAAACAACACTCCTTCTTTTTGCTTTTCACATACGTCAAAAAGAATACTCAAAGGAGACCCTATAAAATTGAGACCAATCCAAACTGCCATTAGCTGTGCATAAACACCTGCTTCCTTCCACTCTTCACCGAAAACAATTATAAAAACTGTGGGGGCACAACTAACTAAAAAAACGACCATAGGACAGGCAATTATAACTAACTTTATATATATTGTTTGATATAAGGCACTCAAAGAACCTTGTTTAAAAGCTATAGCCGCATCGGAAAAAAAAACATTTCCAATTGCTGTTCCTATAAGAGCTCCTGGAATTGCTAATACTCTATTAGCTAAACTATATAAACCAGCACTACTTGCATAAAAAAAGGATGCTAAAAAAAATGGCATTAATTGAGTACTGATGACATTAATAAAGCCTCCAAAAGTAGATATTAATGGAAAACGCTTATATCTCTTTGCAACCACTACTAAATCATGTAATGTCCAATTCTTAAACTCTTGCCTCTTCAAGGCAGATTTTGCTAACGTAACCGTCCCTGCTCCTTGCCCTGTCGCTTGCCCAAAAAGCAATGCAATTCCACCTAATTTAAAGCCAATAAGCTGAACAAATACTGTTGCAAGCGTCTGCCTAATTTTAGTTCGAGCAATAACTGTAAAACTTTTGGTCCGTATTGCCCAATAATTGAAAACTTGATAACTCCCTATCAAAAACACACCTAATGGCAGTAACCAAAAGTAGTCTGCTAGCTTAGGTGTACCTAATAAATTGGCCACTTCTTTTCCTGCAACAATTACTAATACAATACTAGCTATAGTAACTACCATTACTAAAAAAAAACTCAGTAAAGTAATATGCGCTGCATCAAGGTCACTTTCTGGAAGTGGAATCGCAAGCTCATACCGTAAACTTGATATTACTGTAAAAAGACTTAGTAAGCCCACATAAACTGCCAAAACACCGAAATCTTCTGGCGAATAAAGGCGAGTTAAGAATGGAGAGGCTAAAATCATTAGCAACTGCGCTCCTACAGTACCACCAACTAACACACTTACGCCTCTTGCAAACTGCCCTTTAGGAAGTATTTTTAATAAGCTTTTCTTTATTTGATTGCGCATTCAGATTCTTCTTGTTTCCTTATTGAAAATCTACAAAGCCTCTTGCAGTATATTCACAACCATCAACTGCTCATCTTCCGTTAAATAAGGGTGCATCGGTAAACTCATTACTCGCTCTGCTATTTGATCGCCAACTGGCAGTTCAATGCTTCCATCTGCAACAGCTGGTTGCTTATTTAGAGGAATGGGATAATGAACCGCGGTAGGGATACCCGCCTCTTTTAACTTAGCTTGTACATCACTACGATTTTCAACTTGAATGGTATATTGTGCATAGGCACTCACATTGCCCTCTACAATGGTCGGAGTGGTCATAATCCCCGCTTCATTTAATAGCTTAGTGTAACGATTGGCAACCTGTTGACGAAGCTCTAACTCTTCCGCAAGAATCTCTAACTTGGGAAGTAAAATAGCGGCTTGTAAACTATCTAAACGGCTATTTACCCCCACTCTGACATGATGGTAACGACGATCTTGTCCGTGACGGGCAACTTGGCGAATCACTTTTGCAAGTTCATCATTATTCGTGAAAATTGCCCCGCCATCGCCATAACCGCCTAAGGGTTTACTAGGGAAAAAACTGGTACAGGCAATCGTTGTAAGATTACACGAGCGCCTTCCTTTATACATTGCGCCAAAACTTTGAGCTGCATCTTCAATCACTGGAATGTTGTATTTGTCAGCAATCGCATTAATTGCATCAAAGTCCGCACA
Source organism: uncultured Ignatzschineria sp. (assembly GCA_945619025.1). Classification (GTDB taxonomy): domain Bacteria; phylum Pseudomonadota; class Gammaproteobacteria; order Cardiobacteriales; family Wohlfahrtiimonadaceae; genus CALZBJ01. The sequence goes on from CALZBJ010000001.1 coordinate 420,632, forward strand.
CTGGCCATATAATGAGACAGGAATAATCGCTTTTGTATTGGGTGTAATTGCCGCTTCTAAACGTGCCGGATCTAAATTATACGTCACCGGATCAACATCAACATAGACAGGTTTTGCACCTAAAAGCGCTACCGTTTCTGCGGTTGCAATATAGGTAAAACCTGGGGTGATCACTTCATCTCCAGGACCAATTCCAAGCGCCATTTGAGCAATTTGAAGTGCATCAGTACCATTTCCACAGGTAATGCAATATTTCGCCCCTGTAAATGCCGCTAATTTTTCCTCAAGCTCGATGACTTCTGGCCCAAGAATATATTTCCCATGACTTAAAACTCGAGCAATGCCGGCTTCAATTTTATCTTTAATACGTGCCTGCTGTGCGCCTAGATCGATAAATTGCATCTTCATACCTTCCTACTTAGTTGAGTGTTTTGTAACCACATCATTTTGTAAACGATAGATTGCACCTGAATGAGGGCATGTCACCTCACCAGCGCCAGTTAGTGGTAAATCTAGTTGCTCACCAAACTCACTCATCCAACCAATCTGCTTAGCGGGCACACCAACCATAAGCGCAAAAGCGGGCACATCTTTATTCACAACCGCGCCTGCACCAATAAATGCAAACTCCCCAATCGTCACGCCACATACAATCGTACAATTTGCGCCGAGTGTCGCACCTTTTTTTACAAACGTATCGCGATACTCATCTTTACGTTCAATCAATGAGCGCGGGTTATAAACATTGGTAAATACCATGCTTGGCCCACAAAACACGCCCTCTTCCAAATGCACATTATCATAGACCGATACATTATTTTGAATCTTACAACGATCTCCAATGGTCACTTTGTTGCCGACGAATACATTTTGCCCTAAGGAAACGCCTTGCCCGATCTGAGCTCCACCACAAACATGGACAAAGTGCCACACTCGCGAATCTTCACCAATTTGAGCGCCGTCATCAACAATAGCGCTTGGGTGCTGATAATAATTCATATAGTTACCTCAATTAAAGAGAGAGATTGCTGAGAGTGTTTTTTCTCTCAAATGATATGTGCTATTTATTGATTCAGTAATGCTGACAAGAATCGGTGAGCCTCATCTACTTCAGCTTGGGCAGGGTCGGCAGAACGAATATAATTAACCGTTTCAATACAGTGACGGGCATCTTCAATACCATATCCGCGCCCCGCTAAAATCTCTTCATAACTTACAGTATGGAGGTCTGTAAATCCTTTAGAGAATTCGATCTCTTCTCCATCAACGGTAATTGTGCGGAATGTTGGTTGTTTTCCCTTCACATCTTCTGGAAGATCATTAGCGTCAATGGATAAAAACCAGCGTACGCGCGCTTTTTCATATTCTAAATAACCAGCTGCTTTCATTTCACCACTATAGTGCACAACATTTTTTTGAAGTTTTCCAAAAATAAAATGAAGCATATCGTAGAAATGAACACCAATATTGGTCGCAACGCCAAATGAACGACGAGGATCACCCTTCCAGCTCTCTAAATACCACTTACCGCGAGAGGTAATATAGGTTAATTCCACCTCATATTTATCCTCTTTATCCGCTTTTTCAACCTGCTCTTTTAAATCTAAAATAGCCTGATGGTGGCGAAGCTGTAGAATGTTATAGACCTTTTTTCCGGTCTCTTTTTCAATTAATTGAAGCTCAGCTAAGTCTTCAGGTGTGGGCACCAATGGTTTTTCACAAATCACATCGCATCCGAGACGAAGCCCTGCAGCGATATGAGACAAATGCATATGATTCGGCGTACAAACCGCAACATAGTCTAATTTGGTTTCAGAGCTACGTTTTAAGCGATTCGCATAATCATAAAAACGCTCAAAATCGGTAAAAAATTCGCTCTGGGGGGAGATGCTATCAATAATCCCTACAGAATCATTAATATCATATGCCACCGATAATAGATTGTTAGTATCTTTGATCGCTCTCATATGGCGAGGGGCGATATATCCCGCAGCCCCAATTAGCGCAAATTTTTTCACAATAATTTCCTATTTCTCAATTTTATTTAAGTTTAAAAGAAGGCAACATTCTCTATTGCCTCTCTATTTACCATCTTACTACGTTATTACAACTTGTAATTTATGCCTTCACAATATGATCAGCAGGCGTACGATATACCCCTCGAGTATCCACGATTAACGCCGCATGATTTTTAATCAATTCATAATCAAACTTGTCGTGATCCGTTGTAAGTACAACCGCATCATATGTTTTAAGCGTTTCCTGAGTGATTGCAACACTTTGAAGATCAAAATGATGTTCACGCATTTTAGGAAAAACGGGGACATGTGGATCGCTATAGGCAACATTCCCTCCTTTTGCTTGAATAAGCTCCATCACTTCAACGGAAGGTGATTCTCGCATATCGTCCACATTTTTCTTATATGAAATACCCAACACTAAAATGTTGCTACCATTGATGGCTTTCCCATGCTTATTTAATCCATCCATCAACTTAGACAATACATACTCAGGCATCGCCTTGTTAATTTCACCTGACAGCTCAATAAAACGAGTATGAACACCGTATTCACGCGCTTTCCAAGTTAGGTAAAATGGATCAATAGGAATACAGTGGCCACCTAAACCTGGCCCTGGGTAATAGGCTGTAAATCCAAATGGTTTTGTTGCTGCTGCATCAATCACTTCGAAGATATCAACGCCCATACGGCCAGCCACTACTTTCATTTCATTGACAAGGCCAATATTCACTGCTCGATGAATATTTTCTAAAAGCTTTGTCATTTCAGCGGCTTTTGTGGAGCTCACGGGAACGACCTGATCAATTGCCTGCTCATAAAGCGCAATTCCCACCTGCAAACAATTCGCTGTATGCCCACCAATCACTTTCGGAATGGTGCGTGTATCAAAGTTCGGATTACCTGGATCTTCACGTTCTGGAGAATAAACCAGGAAAATTTCCTCACCAACATTTAACCCCCCTTCGGATACTCTCGGTAAGAGCTCTTCTTCGGTCGTTCCTGGGTAAGTGGTACTTTCAAGTGAAATCACCTGACCTTCTCTAAAATAAGGCTTTAATGAGTTCGTTGTATTAATTACAAAGCTCATATCCGGCTCACGATAACGATTTAATGGCGTAGGCACACAGAGAATTAATGCGTCACATTCCGTAGCACGTGAAAAATCGGTTGTCGCCTCAAATCCTGATGAAGAAGCTTTAGCAATGCGTGCACTGGGAATGTGCTCAATATAGCTTTTCCCAGCATTTAATAGATCAACCTTAGACTGATCAATGTCGATCCCGAGCACCTTAAAGCCAATCTCGTTATAGCGCAACATAAGTGGTAAACCTACATAGCCTAACCCTACAATCCCGATAACCGCGCTTTTTTCTTTAAATTTATGCGTGGATGATTCGCATACTGTCATTCTCAAATTCCTATTAATCTATTATCTTAAAATTACGAATACTCTAATTATACGGCTCAGAGTTTAATGTGTTAAATTTTGTTTTCGTCTTTTGACTACGATTCGGATCAAAGCCAACATTACGCCCAACATTCCTCCTAACAGTCCTCCAATCAAAACGATCATTTTTTTCTTAGGTTTAATAGGACTGCCTGGAAGCTCTGCCGGCGCATCTAGGTTATAGAGGGAAATTTTATCTTCATCAAATTCGATACTTTTAAAGAACTCATGCTTAACGGTGAGCTCTCTTAATTCAGGAAGTAGGAGAACATCAATGCCGCGCTTCTCCAACACTTCAATTTGAGCAGTTAATGCTTTACTGCCGCGCATATAGAGAAGGTTTTGATCAACATATGCAGCGCCCTCTTTGGTTGCTTTCCCTTCCGGCATCATTGGCGATTCAATTCCTAGTTTTTCTGCAATGTAGAGCCCTTCTTTAAGGCGATCTAACTCACTTTTTTGCAGTAGTTCTAATTTTTGCTTTAATGTACTAATGCCCAGATCAGTATTTTGTAAAATGGTATTCACTTCTGCTTTTCGGTTATTAAGAATTCGCTCTTTTGCCCACTTTCCTGCTAAAACGACATACTCATTGGCCCATAATTCAATTAATTCTGGATTTTGATGAGTCACCACTACCTGATAACGATCGGGCGTTTCTTTACTATTGGCTTGTTTAATGCTGAGCGTCTTAGCAAAAGATGCGCGCAAACTATCTAAGGAGTTCGCTCTTTCTTTTTCATCTAAAGAAGGCAGGTAGTAATGCTCAAAGAAATATCGATTTAATTCTTTGGAATAGAGAGTATTTCTAAAGAGTGCATAAGCTTCGTTAATTGAGATCGGTTTTAACGCATTGCTATCTTCTTCTTTATCACTCAAATTAATCGCCCCTTTATTTAACGCCGTAATTTGCGATACATAGGGAGGTAATACTTCCGCTTGGGATTGATAAATCGGCGTGGCTAAAAGCGCATAGGCAACGGCGATGATGCCGGCAATCAATGTAGTGCTGATGATGATCCACTTCTCTTTCCAGAGATCGGCGATTAACTCAAAGAGATCAATCTCATCTGAATAGGGAGAGGCCGATGTTGGCTCGCGATTTTCCGTCAATGAATTCATAAAAAAACTCTCTTTTTAAAAGTAAGGCGTGCATATCCTACGAGCCGAGCGCAGCTCATGTCAAGATAAAGGCCAATAATTTAACCTAGTTGATTGATTATAGAGGCGCCCGCTCAAGGTGGTACGTTGTCTCATTTGATAAACCCTTTATTTTAACGGATATTTACCTTTTTTTATAATGTTTAATCTGCTTCCAACTCTTTTATCAAAGCTGGCAACGCTATTTTAGAGTACTCGACCGCACCATATTCATTTAAATGATGGCTATCGTGGTAACCTAACTTACCATTCAATATAGGGGCTGTATCAAATAAAGAGTTGCCCGACAAATCTAAGAAAACAACATTCTCATAACGTGAAACTATTTTTTCTATTACATTATTAGCTTTACCTGCACGCCCCTCTTCTTCAACTCTCACAGGTATTCCTAGCTCTGAAAAATGATAAGCTCTCGCCATATTTACTTTAAAGGAAGGCAGTTGTGCTAACACAATTATTTTTTGATACTTTAAATGATTCTCTTTAAGAAACGCAGCAAAAGCATCTCTAAAAGCTTTGGTCTCTGTCTGATACATCCATGAGCCAGCTATAATTAAATATCGATCTTCAGCAACTTTAGACTTAATGAGATCAATTCGGTCATTACAGGGCTTTTGCGCCCAACCAGAAAGCTTATCTACATCAAATCCCTCAATTGGCACACAACTACTTCCCGTAATAACCTCAAATGCAAAATCACTCTCTCTTGAAATCTCATCAAAAAAAAGATTTAACTGCCCCGCATGGGAATCTCCAATGACTAAAACCCTCTCCTTACTTGCATCTCCTCGCAAACAGCTTTCTAAGATTTTTCCGTGACAAATTGTGTTTGGATCAGCATAACGAGTTAACTCAACAGGAAGAGGCTCAACTATAGAACGATTAAGCTTTTTTCCATAAATAACAATAACAGCATTAGCCATTAAAAATATCGCTAATAATACGAGCAAAACATTTTTATATAACGATAATCGTAAAGGAGATTCTATTATCTTGTAAGACAACCAACCTAATAAAAATGAGAATAATACATAGACTCCCCAGCCGAATAATGACAATTCATATACGCCCGAAACGTACCGTATAAACGCCAAAATAGGCCAGTGCCATAAATATAAAGAATAAGAAATAGCGCCTATCCAAACTAAAAATCTATTAGATAGCAATCGATTTGCAAATCCATTATTCGCCCAAATAATCATAAAGGCACCTACACAAGGGAATATTGTCCAAAGTCCAGGATAATGTTTTTCAGAAATGTTCCAAAAGCTTAAAAAGACAATCATCAACCCTAATATACTGATGCTATTTCGATACTTTGCCTTAATCACCTTTGAGCCGCCCAAACATGCAAGTACAACACCCCATAAAAATTCTGGAATTCTAGATAAGAGTGAAAAATAGGCCACTTGAGCATCATTTCCTAATCTTTTTTCACTCCAAACCAAGAGCAGCAGACCCACTATAATAAAAAAAGGTATTCTTAATTTTTTTGGAAGCAAAAATAAAACTGGCGGCAATATAAAATAAAATTGCATCTCTATCGCTAAAGACCAAGTATGCAACAACGGCAATTCGTGTGAGCTCGGCGCGAAATAATCTCCAAATCCAGCAAAATAATTATTGCTATTGAACAACAATGCGGACTTTAAACTCTGCCGAAACCAATTGAAATCCTGAGGTATGAAAAGCACCGCCGCTAATGCAAAGGTTATTACTAGTAGCACTAAATACGCTGGTGCAATACGCTTAATTCTTCCCCAGTAAAAGCTCGTCCATACAAACTGTCGATCAGGATTAATAATCTGTCGCGTTATTATAAAACCTGATATCACAAAGAACAGATCAACACCTAAAAACCCAGCTGGAAGGAGATGCTTATCAGCATGAAATATCATAACCGCTAAAACAGCGATCGCCCTCAAGCCTTGAACATCATAACGGAAGCTACTAATGTTACTCATTGAATACCTTATTGACACAATTTATAAACTGCAACTAATTGTACAAGTGAGTATAAAAAATAGAAAGCAACAATCTTTGTATTAACACAATATATTAAAACCCTCTATCAAGTACGATGTTTCGCACGGCATTCAACGTGAGTCTCCGTTACGTGATCGCCACAGACATCGCAGTGGGGGTTTTTACCATATTTAAATTCGCGCCACTCATTATCGAGTGCGTTATAGATTCGAAGGCGACGGGTGGTAAGTTTCCCGATGCCAAGCAGGAGTTTGAGCGTCTCTTGAGCTTGGGTGACACCGATAATATGTACCACCGGGGAAAATACGCCAAAGAGTGCGCAATTGCCATCTGAGGCCTCATCCCCATCAAAAAGGCAGGCGTAGCATGGAGAGGTGTCATCGCGAAAATCATAAACGGTAAGCTGCCCTTCATAACGCACGGCTGAACCTGAAATGAGCGGGGTTTTTGTGGAAACGGCCGCACGATTGATCGCTTTACGTACCTCAAAATTATCGGTGCAATCTAAGATCGCATCTGCCGATCGGCAAAGCTCTTCAAGCCGTTTAAAACAGGTCTTTTCATCATAGGTATGAATAATGACATCAGGGTTGAGCTCAGTGAGCTTTTGTTTTGCTTGCACCACTTTTGAGCGCCCAACGTCTGCGGTTTTATAATAGGTTTGCCGATGCAGATTGGAAAGATCCACCTCATCGTAATCTAAGATCGTCAGCTCGCCGATCCCTGCCCCAGCTAAAAGAGGAAGCGCCGCCATACCGAGCCCGCCGCAACCGACCACCACTACGTGTGCTTTTTTAAGCGCGAGTTGCCCCTCGATATCAAATTGATCGAGCAAAATATGGCGGGAATATCGCAACAATGAGTGGTCGTCTAGCATAATGATCTCCTTATATACTAAAAAAGCAGAGATTCCCTCTCTGCTTTTGCCCTGCTTACGTTTGAATCTCTATTTTTTATCGCCTTTCCAAATTTCACAGGAAATGGGCTTACCTTTCACAAATTCAACCACGGCGTAATCGGCTTTGGTGTGGATTGAAAAACCATCATGATTGGTATAATACGCGCCGCTTGCTGCCGGGGTAATAATCATGGTCACAATCCGGCCCGAATCATCTTGCATCCGCGCAATCTCGCCATCATAGAGATATTCTACCGTGATATTGGTATCCATCGGACAGTTGTATGAAACGCGCATCGTATCATCTTGTGTATTCGTGGTTGCACAGCCAGCTAAAACGGCCGATCCAGCGAGAATCATCGCTAATTTTTTCACGGAGAGTCTCCTTTCGAGGTTAATAAAATTTTGTGCTCACTTGAAATTCTCAATTCTCCCCTCATTATAGCACTACAACTAAAAATATCGTAAGGAGATACTAGTGGAACAATTTAGAGGAACTACGATCTGTGCAGTCCGCCGCGGCAATCAAGTTGTCATCGGTGGCGATGGCCAGGTTTCAATGGGAAACACAATTATGAAGGGCAACGCACGCAAAGTTCGTCGCCTCTATAATGGCAAAGTGATCGCGGGATTTGCCGGCGGTACGGCCGATGCCTTCACCCTCTTTGAGCGCTTTGAAGGAAAACTTGAAAAATATAGCGGCAATCTCACCCGTTCAGCGGTTGAGCTCGCTAAAGAGTGGCGTACGGAACGCGCGCTGCGTAAATTGGAAGCCCTTTTAATCGTTGCCGATGAGACCGCGACCTTTATCATCTCAGGATTGGGCGATGTGATCGAACCGGAACACGATATCGCCGCGATCGGATCAGGCGGAATGTTTGCCCACAGTGCCGCACTTGCATTAATCGAAAATACCGAGCTTCCTGCCGAAGAGATCGTACGCAAAAGCCTCAACATTGCCGGCAGCGTCTGTATCTACACCAACACCAATTTAACGATTGAAAAACTCGAATTTTAATTAGGAACCCAATATGAGTGCTATGACCCCAAGAGAGATTGTCCAAGAACTCGATCGATACATTGTCGGGCAACATGAAGCCAAACGCTCCGTTGCCATCGCATTACGCAATCGTTGGAGACGCCAACAAGTCGAAAGCGAGATTCGTGCGGAAATCACCCCGAAAAATATCTTAATGATCGGGCCAACCGGTGTAGGTAAAACAGAGATTGCCCGCCGTTTAGCCAAACTCGCCAATGCCCCTTTTATTAAAGTGGAAGCGACGAAATTTACCGAAGTCGGTTATGTCGGCCGCGAGGTGGATTCCATCGTGCGTGACCTTGTGGAAGCATCGGTGAAACAGGTGCGCGAGCAAGCCATTAAAGCGGCGTATCCGAAAGCGGAGGAAGCGGCGATTGAGCGTGTATTAGATGCAATTTTACCGCCGCCAAAACATATCGGATTTGGTGATGAGCCGGCCGCTCCTTCAAAAGAAAATTCTGCAACGCGCCAAAAATTTAGAGAAAAACTGATTCGCGGTGAGATGGACGATCGTGAAATTGAGATCGATATCGCGGCGAATGCAGGATTGGGCATGAATATTATGACGCCTCCCGGCATGGAAGAGATGGCCGAGCAATTGCAATCGCTCTTTCAACAATCAGGGCAAGAGCGTCGTAAACCGCAAAAAATGAAGATCAAAGATGCACTGTTACAGGTGCAAAATGAAGAAGCGGCACGCCTTGTTAATGAAGAAGAGATCAAACAAACGGCCATTGAAGTCGCGGAAAATCAAGGCATCGTCTTTATTGATGAGATCGATAAAGTCTGTGGCCGCGGCAATACAAGCGGCGCCGATGTTTCACGTGAAGGCGTTCAGCGCGACCTCCTTCCTTTAATTGAAGGCTGTACCGTTTCCACTAAATATGGCGCGATCAAAACCGACCATATTCTCTTTATCGCATCCGGGGCGTTCCATCTTGCTAAACCTTCAGATCTAATCCCAGAACTTCAAGGCCGTCTTCCGATTCGCGTTGAATTAAAATCGTTAAATGCTGATGATTTCTATCGCATCTTAACCGAACCTTCCTCAGCGCTCATTAAGCAATATAAGGCGCTTTTGAAAACGGAAGGGGTGAATCTTGAGTTTGAAGATGAAGCCCTTAAAGAGATGGCAACGATCGCTTTTAGCGTCAATGAAAAGACCGAAAATATCGGAGCACGCCGTCTTCATACAATTTTAGAGCGTCTTTTAGAAGAGGTCTCTTTCTCAGCCTCTGAAAAAGAGGGCGAAACCGTCACCATTACTAAAGGTTATGTACGTAATGAACTTGGCGAGCTCTCTGAAGATGAAGATCTGAGCCGCTTTATTCTCTAAAGAATCACGATTCAATACAGACCCAAGGTCTGCTAACTCCATAAAGTTAGCCCTTGGGTTTTTTTTGTTGCTTCTTTTATTGTTTCCAATAAAAAAGCGATCCGAAGATCGCCTTTTTCATTTTTTATCATTGATGCTTAACTAAACATCTAGCTATCCGAGCCTCCTAAAACTCATAGCGAATCCCTGCTGAAATTTTAGTATCGCGGTAGCTGTTGGACCCTTTACGGAAGCCTACATCACCCCACACTTTGAGGTTGTCATTCACATCCGCTTCAAGACCCACTTTCACTTCACCTAAGTTACGTGTGCCCTTCTGCTCAACGCGAACGCCATCAAACTCAGCGGCAAACGGTTTAGAGTTATGAATATAGTTAAGATCCATATAAGGACGAATTGATCCACCATTCGCGAGCGCTTTATCCGCAAAGAGACGCACACCAAGACGGGTTTCGATATTATCCTTACTGCCACGGATTTTCGTGCCCGATCCATCGGTCATATCATCCATTTTGGCGCCCATCCAGGTGAGTTGCATTTGCGGTTGTAGATAGACATTTTCCGCGATTCCAAAGGTGTATCCACCCTCAATTGATCCAATAAATCCTTTCGATTTTGAGGTTTCATCGCGCAAGCCATCACTCTTCACACTATTTTTAAAATAGACGTACTGGAGCGACCCATCGAGATAGAGCCCTTCTTGGAGCTGATCACCAAAGGTGGCGTAAAGCCCGAGTGAATAGCCATCGCCGCTACCTTTCGCTCGTGAACCGGTATCGCGGTTGGTGGTTTTACTGCTGCTATAGCCATAACCGCCCATCAGCCCGAAGGTAAACGGTTTATCCGCTAACGATGTTTTAAGTAGGTCGCCCCCGATCATTAGAGTGAAGCTATCGATACTGGTACGATTGATGCCGCCATTATCGTTAAACTTCTCGAAACTACCGTGCGTGAAGGTCCAAAGTCGGCTCTCCTCGCTTAAGTAGTTACGCTCTACCATCGAATGGCTAAAGAGTTTATTGGCGGCACTTAAACCGGCAAGATAGATGCCCGTTTCAGGACGATGGCCCTTCATGTTTTTCAACATCCAGTTGCCATTGTCATCTTGCACCAACTCAAACTCATAAACGCCCCCGACAGTACGCCCGATATGATCAAGCTCAAGGGTGTTTTCCCCTTCCACATTCACAAGCGGAACAAAGACAACGCCATTGCCAAGCTCGTGAAGCTCAAGGTTATGAATATCATCCACCCAGATATCGCTCTTACCAGAGGCATCGCCGGTAATCACCAAGCGGTCTGCATCGGTTTGATCGCTACCAAAGTGAATCACGCTGCCCTCTTCGGCAATGAAATTACCATCGACGACAAATTCACCCATCTCCGTATTCGGCTCAATATGATCAACACGGCTGCCCACATCGAGATGGCCTTTCAGGTTAAGGTCGCCATGAATGGTGCCGTATCCCCCGATTGACGCATCCGGATCGACAGTCACATTGCTATTAATATAGCTATTATGATCCATCGAAAGCGCGCCGTTATCGGTGACAAGCACATCATCAGCGTTTAATCCCGCCCCTTGATCGAGCACTAAATGGCCGTAATCATCAACGATCACATGGTTACCATTCATGGTTGAGTTTTCACCAAGGTTGAGAAGCCCATCGTCATTGACGTAGATATTATCAAAATGGGATTCCGACTCTTTGCCTTGATTAAACGATCCATCATTATTGACAATAAGATCGCCCGAACCGTTACCAAATTGCGCATTATCGCCAATATTAAGTGCACCTTCATCCACAATGGTATTCCCGCCAAAGTGTGAGTTATCCCCATTTAAATTGAGATTACCATCGCCAATTTTATGAAGATCGCCCTCACCGGAAAGCTCGCCATTGAAATCCACATCGATCTCAGGATTGACTTCCGCGGTCCAGCCACCGTGATTATCAATATTACCGCCGGGAACGCCGTGGTCGATCGTGTGAAGATGTGAATCATCCTCAATAATTAGATCGCCCGTGAGTTCGCTATTATCACCAGTAAAGATCACATCGCTATTATCGAGCGTAATCGACCCATCCCCTTTAAAGTTATTATCAAAAGAGCTGTTCGGTTTTTCCGCGTCTGCGATCACAAGACCGCCATCGCCTCCACCGATAATTTCGATATCGCCACCATTACCGAGCGCATTACTGTCATTCACGATCACTTCTTGATCCGGACCGAAATAAAACTCGCCATCGTAGCCACTATTATCGCCCGTTAGATGAACCGAGCCACTGCCCGAAAGATCCACTAAACCAGAGTGATCGCCGGTAAATTGGTTGGAGAGCTCGCCATCGCCATCGACCAGATAATTGATGGTGCCATCATTTTCAATTCCGCCATCACCTAAGCCGGCAAAATCATCGAGATTCACTACGCCCTCTTCAAGCACATGAGTATCGCCATGATACTCCTCTTGTGGGCCATGAATGGTGAGTTCGCCACCATCTTGACTATCGACCGTGAGATTGCCCGATCCTTTCAGATCGCCATTGACTTCACCGCCATTTAAGATGGTTAAATTACCCTCGTTAATATCAACGGTTGCATCAAGATCAGTGTTGAGCTCCCCAACGGTTTGATCGTTTCCATTGAGATCATAATAGGCATCATCATTGAGGTTAAGCTCGGAGGTATTCCCAAAGGCGTTGTCTGAATCGGCGATTACCGTACCGCCATTGACATCCGTTCCCCCCGTATAATTGCTGTTTTGATTGCCTAAATGAATCGTTTGATCGTTAGTATTAATGATGAAACCGCCATCGCCCGTCAATTCCACGTTGAGCGAGTCGGTCGAATCATCTTCACCTTTCTCAATAATGATCGATTCACCTTCATGAGCATTAAGTCCAACGAGGCCATAATCGATATTAACCCCATTATCGAGCACAAGACCGCTGTAATCATAAATCGCAGAACCGGAGCCATCCTCTAGCTCTTTTTCCACGCGATTAATGCTCTCAATGGCATTGCCATCTTCATCCACTAAGGTGAGTTGCGCGCCTTCGCTGCCGTCTTTAATCTTATCGGCTTGGATAATCTGCTCGCCGCCAGCTCCACCACTTTGTTGATCAAAGAACGAGCCACTTGTATCGATATTATCGATGGCATCCTCTTTTCCTAAGAGATCAAGATCATCTAAAATGATGTGGCTACCGCTCTCAGCACCGAGTTCGCCGACGTGAAGGAGATTGTGACGATCCGATTCATCCTCATTGACGTGAATATGAATGGTACCGCCATCGAGATCGAGCTCATTGAGATACCCATCCTCATCGACATGCAGTTTTCCATCCTCACGCACGACCACATCGGCCCCGCTTAATTTATCGTAATGATCTTCATTGAGCGCCATTTCACCGCTATTGAGATCGAGCGTTCCGGTAAATTCATCGGGATTGATCTTGTCACCTAACGTAAATTCGCTCTCTTTATTGCCAAGATCGACCACAAGTGAGCCATTGCCTTGAACGCCATAATCGAGCGTGTAATCGCCAGTTAGATCGCCACCGATAATCCATTGTGAGCTCTCTTGATCTAAATCGACCATACCGGAGAAGTCATCCGGCGTCTGTTTTACCGTAATTTGGCTATCGCCCACGATAAAATCGCCGGTGCCTCCAAAGACATTATCAAATTCCACCGCACCAAGGTCGTTAAACTCGAGCGTACCATCATTTTGCAGATAGCCATTACCAAGTCCATCCATGGTATTGGTCGATGCATAACCCAGATCACCAATGGTGAGATTACCATCAAAACCGGAGTTATCGCCGGTAATCACCACTTGCTCGTCAGGCGTTCCGCCTAAAATATTGAGCTCAGAATCCGCGCCCCCGGTAATGGTATTGGCAAGATTGCCACCGCCATGGATATTGAGTTTATTCTCGCCTTCCATCTCGATCGTCCCTTCACCAAGGCTATCGCCATATTTAAGGTCTGCAGTTGCATCATCTTTAAAGGTCGTGCTAGTTTCAAGATCGGGATTGTGCGTATTGACCGTAAGATTACCATTTTCAACCACTAAATGACTCTCTGGGCCACCCTTTAAATGGCCATCAATCACGCTATTGAGGTCATTCCCATTCCCATCTGTCCCGCTTAAAATAATATCGCCGGCATTTAAGTCTACGACCGTTTTTTCTGATGTGGTTAATGAGTCCGCATGTTGAACGTAGGTATCCATATCGAGGTGGGCATCATTCTCTAAAATAAGCGCGCCATTATCGCCAAAAACCTCATCGGCCCCCGCGGTAATCTTTCCACCTGAAAAGGTAGTATCGCCAGTGTAATCGTTCTTGCCATTACTGACCGTTAACCCCTCTTTATCGGAGAGGAAATCAAATCCGCCCGCGCCATGAAGCTCAATGTGCAGATCTTTTTCCTCACTGCCAACGCTATCGATGGTGAGAGTTTTATCCGCATTCGCAGTAAGACTCACCAGCCCATAACCAAAGCCAATGCCATCGCTCAGCGCTAGCCCTTTATAGTCATAATCGGCCGTTCCTGCGCCTTGCTGAATCTCCATTTCAACCCGTTTTGTGCTCTCTAACGCGTTACCTTCTTCATCAACTAACACCAATTGAGCCGTGCCGCCCTCTTTAACCTCACCTTCGATAAAGCGATTTCCATAGGCCAGCGTTTGCTGGTCGAGTAGCGAACCTCGATCATCGATGCCATCCATTTCACCGGATAGACCGATCGAGTCTTCATCTTTGATCATAATATTGCTCTGATCTTTCAGATAAATTTCGCCCGCGCTTAAGGTATTGAGCTGATCGCCCTTCGCATTTTTCTGCACATAGAGCGTCCCGCCGTCTAATACTAAACCGCGTAGATCACCATCAACACTCAGTTCACTATACGCGCCACTCCCTAGCGTTAGCTTGGTAGATTCAAGTTTTGGTAAATGTGCCTCATTGAGATCAAAATGCCCTGTTTGAACGATTAAGTCCCCGGCAAAATCACCGCTAAATTGATCGCTGAGCGTAATCTGACTGGTGGAATCTGCAAGGTTAAATTGAAGTTCACCGTTACCGATCACATCGTAATTGACTTGATAGTGATCGTACGCTTCAAGATGCCACGCAGAAGTTGCTTCATTGAGTGCAAGCGTGCCTTTGAAATCGTCGTGATTCCCTGTCACCTTAATTTGATTGTCATTGACAACGAGTGACCCCGAGCCGGTAATTGTATTGCCTAATTCCGCCGTTTCCTCACCATCTTTAAATTCATCAAACCCTAACGTTCCGCTCTTATTGAGATTAAGCGTGCCCGTTCCAACACTGTTTTTCCCTTTAGCCACGGCATAAACATCATCAGCAATGGACACTGTCCCGCTAAAACCACTATTATCACCGGCTAATGTGAGCGGAGCGGCTTCACTGCCGCCATTGACATTTAAAGCGGTGTACTCATCATCACCTGTCACCGTATTATCAAAAACCCCCTCTCCTTCGAGATTAAGCTCCGCAGACATTCCAAGCTTAATTGCGCTCGAGCCCGCTGACTGAACGTCTTTTAAGGTTAGCGATGAGTTGTAAAACACCCCGATATCGGCGCTTAAATCATTATTTTGATTGTGTAAGGTCACTGCGCCTTGATAAATATTAAGCTTACCAGCCCCTTTGATTTCACCATAGAGATGACTTTCTCTGTATTTATCATTTACAGGTTTCCCATTATCAATATTGAGCGTTCCGCGTGCAAGATCAAGGATGGTGCCTTCTTCACTCTGTACGCTATCAACATTTTGAGTGAATCCGGCTAAATCAACGCTACCCCCATTTAAAATGAGCTGGCCTGTATGCTTTATTAGATCAACTCCGCCAAGTGCCTGATCATTCCCTAAAATCACTTTCCCTTGATTGACAATGGTATCGCCGGTGTAATTATTGCTGTGCGTTAAAATAATCGGCTCAGAGTGCGCATCAAAGGTAAATCCGCCTTTCCCCGTAAGGAGCGCATCCAATTCAGATCCGCCTTCATGATTGCTAATACCAATGGTTTGGTTTTCATACGCATTGAGCGCGGAGAGGAGATAACCTAAATTAATGGAGCCTTTGCCTCCTTCAATCCCATCGGCGGTAAAGAGTAGCTCGCTATAATGAGCCTCGCCCACTTCCGTATCGCCCGTTTTGAGTTTTCTCACCGCATCGATATCCACCTGTGGGGAATCTCTCCCGCTTGATTGACAAAATCGAGCTCTACGCCAACCCCGGTAAACTGATCGGCCTCTAAATAGGTGCGGTGCAGATAATTACTAAAGAAATCTTCTTCTGCGGGATTAAACTCCAATGTCCCCAAATCCGTTAAAGCATCCATATCTTCCACGACAATTTTACTACCCGCCGTGATGGAGAACTCTTTCACATGGAGCGGGGTAAAATCTCCATCCAAAAATTCAAGCGAACCTTGATTGATATTGAGTTTGCCGATGGTGACATTAAATTGTTCCGCACCACCAGAATTAATCTGCAACAAAGCATCTTGCTCAATATTTAAAATAGCCTCATTTAAATTCGCGCTATAGATCGCATTATTGAGCGTTAACGCGCCACTGTGTAAATTAAACGTTCCAGAGAAAAGTACTTCAGGCGCTGTTTCATTGGTGAAGATAAAGTGGTGAAGCGCTGTCCCGTCCGCTCCTAAATTAACATCGACCGTACCTGTGCCCCAAAGCGCTGCATCAAACTGATAATCTCCATTGTTCTTTTCAACGACAAAACGGCTCTCCGCATCAATGCCAAGTTTTTTAACGTCAGTAAACGCCTCGGTTGCGGTGAGTGTGGATTCATTTTTAAGGTCGATCTCATTAAAGCCCGTGACCTTTTCGGCTTTATCATAAAGAAAATCGTTATTATCCAGGGTGAGTTCGCTTATTTTATCCCCGTTGGCATGGAGCGAGCCATTCACGACAACGCCATCTTTAAGCGTTAAATCGAGCGATCCATTCTTACTTTCGATATCCGAAACAGTCCCGCCCGTTAAGGTTACGGTATTGTGGCTTTCGGCATTGGCATCATTATTAAAGGTCATTCCACCTTTAAAATCGTGGATAGCGATGGTATTACTGCCACTTCCCGCGGTAATATCACCCATCACCGATGCCCCATCTTTTTCTGAGGTAAAGGTGTTATTCCCATCACCAAGACGAATATCGCTATGGATTACCCCTTCATTGGTAAACTCACTTCCCGTCGTACTCGCTAGATAGAGGCCTGTTCCGCCCTCTTCCATCTCGATTAACCCTTTAAAGAGGAGATCGCCATTGAGAACCTGAATGCCCGTTCCCGCATTACCGGTAATTTTGAGCCCTTCTAAGGTTGCAAGGCCACCCGTTCGATCCACATTGATTGCAACTTGATCCCCTTGATTGAGCGTAATTAAGAGTGCTTCACTCTCGGCACCTTCATTAAAGGTAAAGGTTTCGCTGCCAGTGAGATGAAGCCCTTGATTACCCTCACCTTCCAGTGCGATTTGTCCGGAAATATTGATATTGTTATCTAAATTAAAGCCAATTCCGCCACCTTCAACCGTCATATCAAGATTGGTAAAGGTGAAATTATCGAGCCCATTTTGCGTAAACCCGGTCACTTTATCCCCGACAATCACTTTACCAGCGATCACTTTAACGGCGTGGGTCTCACCGCCTGTGCCTTTATAGACAATCCATTGCCCCGCTTCGGTTAGTCGGATCTCTCCATCATTTTCAATCAGCGCGCTTGATTCATCAATATGAAAGACAACGCCATTCGACGCTGAAATATTGCCGTGGTTACTCACCGTTGCACCCTCAGCATAGAGGTTTGCAAAGGTTTGCTTTTCATCCGTTAAATTGAAATCACCATGATTGATGAAATGGGCTTTTTCGCCAACATTCGCCCCAGTAAAGGATTCATATTTATGTCCCGCAAATGTGGGTGATTCGCTATAGCTTGTGAGCGTTGCCCCATTTTTAATATCATAGAGTGTAATCCGCTCCGTGGTTTTATTATCAACGGAGAAATTGGCGTGTGAGGTCGCTGTGACATCTCCATCAAGTTCGATACCGATGGAGTAGTGTGCATTCATATTTTTAATCGAATCACGCGACGAATGATACTTTGCAAAAACAATTTGATTGGAATCTAAAACATCGATATACCCCCCATCAACGCCTTTAATCGCAGTGCCCCGCTCGAGACTAAAGAGCGAATCTTTAACGGTTAATTTTGACTCTTTTCCCGCGCCTACGCCCGAGAAAACAACACCATAGCCGTGTGGAGAATAATCTGTTTTTGTGGGATCAGCAGCGGTTCTCACCTCTTTAATATTAAAAAGGAAGTCTTGCTTGTAGGCCGTTTTAATATCAAAAACGGTTGCCGCGCCCACCTCATTAGTCATACCGGGCATGTTATTTTTTATCGTATCTGAACCTAAGAAAGTGACCCCAGATGCATCAATCTCATAGATGTCTTTAGCATATTCAGCGGCTTCTTCCCCAAAATCAAAATTAAACAATGTTATATTTGAATGAAAGTGTGCCAAAGACATTTCCCTTAACTCAAAATTAACGTCTGCATCTTTAATGGTAAAACTCGATTCATCATAATCATCATGCTTAATTGAAATCTTAATAGGCGTTGAGCTACCGCCCATTAATAAGCTATCCCCACTCTTCAGTATGAAGCCGCCACCCTTCATATCGATCTGTTGCTCCTTTGTATAGCTGTAATCCTTTGCATAGGCACTACTGCCCAGCATCATACCGAGCGCTAACGCCCCTACCTGCAACACTTTATCTTTAAACTTCGAGCTCTTTTTATGGCTACTGCCTAATTCTGAGGTAACGACCCAGCGATTCACTGCTTCATTCCAGACCACTCTATAAATTTTATTCATTTGGATATCCTTGTCTTGTTGAAATCAACACTGCCGAAATATTCGACAAAATATTATTTTCCATATCCATAGCAGAATATATGCCATAAAAAATAAACCCAGTATTATCAATGCATTAAGAATCTAAAATAAGACGCAAATCAATCACTTACTCTCAAAGTGATTTTAAGTTGTGGAATTTCAAATAAATTACGGGATTTTGTCACATATCGAATAAAATCAAATAAAGTATAATATTGTATACATTTACAGATCGAAACACTCATCTAATAATCATTAATCTCTGCAAAGATTTACGCGAGCTTTATTGTGCTCATCCCAGAAAATCCAAAAAAAGTTTCAATCCAACACCCGATTGGCATTAACTTATGTAAATAAATGTATGGCGATTTTTTGTCACTTTTCGGTGTATTCGCTTACAACCACTAAATACCTCACCGCACGCCTTTACTTAAAAACTGGTATACTTTTCTCATCATTTTTCATCGATTTAATGGAATAAAAACAGAGTATGGCGCAGGAATTTAAAGTCTATTTAGTGGGAGGCGCGGTGCGCGATGCATTGCTTGGTCACCCGTTTCATGAGCACGATTGGGTCGTTGTGGGCGCAACGCCTGAGATGATGCTCGAAAAAGGCTTTAAACAAGTGGGGAAAGATTTTCCGGTCTTTTTACACCCGAAAACTGGGGAAGAATATGCTCTTGCTCGAAGTGAGCGGAAAACGGCGAAAGGCTATCACGGCTTTGAGATTGACGCCTCGCCCAATACCACATTAGAAGAGGATCTCCTCCGCCGCGATCTCACCATTAATGCCATGGCTCAAGATGAAGCGGGGAATTTGTTCGACCCCTATCACGGCGCGGACGATCTTAAAAATCGCGTATTACGCCATGTGAGCGATGCCTTTATTGAAGATCCGGTGCGAGTACTTCGCCTTGCTCGATTTTACGCGCGCTATCAGCCTTATGGCTTTACCGTTGCCGATGAGACAAAAGCGTTAGTTAAAACGATGATTGATTCTGGTGAGCTTGATGCATTGGTGCCGGAGCGCATTTGGCAGGAGCTCGTAAAAGCCCTATCTGAGGATCAGCCCCAAGCCTTTTTCTATTGTTTAAAAGAGCTCGGCGCGCTTGAAACGCTTTTCCCAGAGGTCCATGCTCTTTTTGGCGTACCGCAAACGGCGAAATATCACCCTGAAATTGATTCCGGCATCCATGTAATGATGGCGCTTGAACAAATTGCGAAGATTACCGATGATCTTCCCACCCGTTATGCCGTGCTCTGCCACGATTTTGGCAAGGCGGTGACCCCAACCGATGAATTGCCGAGCCATAAAATGCACGAAATTCGCGGCGTCCCGATTACAAGAGCCTTTTCGGAGCGTCTGCGGGTGCCCAATGAGTATCGCGATATCGCTCTTAAGGTGACTGAACACCATCTCATCATGCATCAGCTGCTCAATGTTCGCCCAAAAACGATCTTAAAACTGATTTTAAATCTTGATGGATTTAGACGACCAATCAACGTGGAACGCTTCATAAATGCTTGCTTAGCCGACGCGCGCGGACGGCTTGGATTGGAATCACGCGAATATCCGCAAAAAAACTATTTACAAACCCTTTTTAATGCACTACAATCACTCCCCATCAATGAGGCGATTCAGTCTTGTGAACCAAAAGAAATTCCATTGGTAATTGAACGACTTAGGTTACAACGAATCAGTGAAATGATTAAAAGTTACACACCCTCTTGACGAATGATGGCTTCGGCTATATCATACTAATCCTTCCTTCAACGGAAGATCAAAAAAACGGGGCATAGCGCAGTCTGGTAGCGCATCTGGTTTGGGACCAGAGGGTCGGGGGTTCGAATCCCTCTGCCCCGACCATTTTAAAATTCAAATGCGGTCCTATAAGTGCTTTAAGCGCTCGTAGCTCATCTGGATAGAGCATCGGCCTTCTAAGCCGAGGGTAGCAGGTTCGAGTCCTGCCGAGCGCGCCACTCAAATCTGCAAAAAATCGACTATGGTGGTCGTAGCTCAGTTGGTAGAGCCCCGGATTGTGATTCCGGTTGTCGCGGGTTCAAATCCCGTCGATCACCCCAATTCTCCCCCCTTATATATTTCTATATAAATCTCCCTCTCTAATCTGTATTCTCCACATCCACATATTGTTATTTTTGTACTGCAAACCAAGATTTTCTTGCGTGTTGTTTTTTGCCGTCTATCGTTTATCTCCTCTCACTTACCGCCCCCATCTCAATTATTGTGATCACTTATTGCGGCAATCTCTAAATCTTCCGAATCTTTTTGGGGTTTTCACCGCGATCACGTCCCTATTTCTAATCTTTCCGAGATTTTTACGCACGTTTATTGCAATTTGCGCCGATAATTTTCGATTAAACTTAAGCATTTCTATAGAATCTTTATAGAGTTATCCATAAAAAATTTTACTATTAATGAGCCTTTAATCTGCTTAATCTTTGTTAATGTTTGTAAAATAGACGATCAAAATCAATCGATTAATTACTCTGTTGCATGTTGCATGCCGTTAACTTAGATCAATAAAAAGAGGTGATTAACATCATCTTACGATTAAAATACATTTCTTGATTTTTTAGGAATGTGCTATTGTCGTAATCGATGGCGACCAAAACGTACACCAAAATTTAAATAATAAAGTTCGTCATCGGTAATCAATATTTATAGTTATAGTGAATGGAGTAATTAATGAATAAGTTAATTAATAGGCTAGTCATGCCGCTTGTTTTTGCGTGCGGTGGAATGCTCGGCGTTGCAAATGCAGACCCGATCG
Source organism: uncultured Ignatzschineria sp. (assembly GCA_945619025.1). Lineage (GTDB taxonomy): Bacteria > Pseudomonadota > Gammaproteobacteria > Cardiobacteriales > Wohlfahrtiimonadaceae > CALZBJ01. The sequence goes on from CALZBJ010000001.1 coordinate 442,270, forward strand.
TAATTAAATTTTCACACGTTGTTGCAGACTCAACCCCGAAAGGTCAAGGCGCACAGCTCTTTAAAAAATTAGCTGAAGAGCGTTTAGCCGGCAAAGTAAAAGTTGAAGTCTATCCAAACTCATCGCTCTATGGCGATGGACAAGAGATGGATGCCCTCTTACTTGGGGACGTGCATATTCTTGCGCCCTCGCTTGCAAAATTTGAGCACTATCAGAAAAAAATTCAGCTCTTTGACCTTCCATTCCTATTTGATGACATGGCAGCCCTTGACCGCTTCCAACACAGTGATGCCGGCCAAGGCTTACTGAAAAGTATGGAAGATAAAGGCATCACCGGTCTTGCGTACTGGCACAACGGTTTAAAACAGCTTTCAGCGAATAAAGCCCTACGTGTTCCACGTGACGCGCGCGGTCTGAAATTCCGTGTACAAGCCTCAGCAGTTCTTGAAGAGCAATTTAAAGCACTCCGCGCAAACCCACGTAAAATGGCGTTCGCAGAGATGTATCAAGGCCTTCAAACCGGCGTTGTAAACGGTGCTGAAAACCCATATTCAAACATCTATTCACAAAAAATTCATGAAGTTCAAAAGTACATCACTGAATCAAATCACGGTACTTTAGACTACATGGTGATCACAAATACAAAATTCTGGGACGGTTTACCCGAAGATGTTCGTACCGAGCTTAAAGCGATTATCGATGAAGTATCAATCGAAGTAAACGCGCAAGCGAATGCGGTAAACGAAGGTGATAAACAACGCATTTTAGATGCGGGCACAACTGAAATTATTACGCTTACAAAAGAAGAGCGTGAACAGTGGCGTGATGCAGTTCGCCCTGTTTGGAAAAAGTTTGAAAATGAAGTCGGCGCGGATTTAATTGAAGCGGCGGTAAACTCAAACAACCAATAATGTAGGTTAGCGCACAACAACAGTTCATCTTGTTAGATGAATCAATGATAGCCCCTTTAATCCCTGTATTAAGGGGGTTATCGCGTTTTTGTGTGCGTCAAGCAATCTGTAAGGGGAACTCACCATGTTTATGAACATCTACCGGTTCATGGATAATTTATGGCAAAAAACTGAAATTTTTATGACGGTTTTTATCCTAACATCGATGACACTGGTTACTTTTATCTACACCATGCTCAACAATCTCTATATGCCATTTTATAAATTGGCGGACTGGGTTGCGGGCGATGAACCATCTAAACTTGAAGATTTTTTATTAGATGCCGGCGATTTTATGATGGAATCGGCGAGCTCATTTAGTTGGTCAAATGAATTTACAGCAGCCTGCTTTGCCTGGCTTATCTTCTTCTGTATGTCGTACGGCGTTCGTATCGGCGGCCATATCGGGGTGGATGCGCTCGTTAAAATTTTTACCACACCGGTAAAACGCTTCTTTGCGTATTTAGGCTTAGGCGCTTGCCTTTTATACGGCGGCATTATGCTCTTTGCGAGTATCGACTGGGTCTTAAACTTCTACCGTTTAGGCACACTGGCTGAAGGGCTTGACCGCTTTGGCGTGATGCGCTGGCAGATCTCCATCATTGTTCCGATCGGATTTACGCTCCTTATTTTCCGCTATATCGAAGTGGGCTATCGCATTTTTACCCACAAACAAGATACGCTCGGGTTGGCCGACGAAGCGGCCGATGCCATTGATGAGTTGAAAAAAAGCCAAGCAGAGGAGCTTAAATAATCATGACTGTACTATTTCTATTTGTCATCCTCTTTGCACTGATGCTGATCGGCGTGCCAGTCGCGATTTCACTCGGGCTTTCAAGTGCATTGACCATTATGTTTTTTAGCCCCGACTCACCCCGTGGCTTAGTGATTAAAATGTTCGAGACTTCCGAACATACAACGCTTCTCGCAATTCCATTCTTCTTAATTGCCGGCGCATTTATGACCACAGGTGGCGTTGCCCGTCGCCTCATCGACTTTGCAAACACCTGCGTTGGACACATTCGTGGCGGTCTTGCGATTGGTTCAGTCCTTGCGTGTATGCTCTTTGCGGCACTTTCAGGCTCAAGCCCTGCTACCGTTGCGGCGGTGGGATCAATTGCGATTGCGGGAATGGTTCGTTCAGGCTATCCACAAGAATTTGGTGCGGGCATTATCTGTAACGCGGGAACCCTCGGAATCTTAATTCCGCCCTCCATCGTCATGGTTGTTTACGCAGCGGCGACAGAGCAATCGGTGGGTAAAATGTTTATCGCGGGAATCGTACCCGGCGCCCTACTTGGGGTTGCGTTAATGGTGGCGATCTATATCGTCGCGCGCATTAAAAATTTACCGGCTCAACCTCGCGCAAGCTTTAGAGATTGGATTGTCTCCTTTAGACGCGCCCTCTGGGGACTTCTGTTAATGGTGATTATCCTCGGCGGGATCTATTCCGGAATGTATACTCCGACAGAAGCGGCGGCGGTTGCGGCAGTTTATTCTGCGTTTATTGCACTCTTTGTCTATAAAGATATGCGCATTCGCGACTTCCCGAAAGTGATGCTCGATTCAGGGAAAATGACGGTTATGCTGATGTTTATCATTGCCAACGCCATGCTCTTTGCTCACGTTTTAACCACCGAGCAAATCCCACAAATGATCGCCGCATGGGTGACCGATATGGGTCTATCGCCATGGATGTTCCTGGTGATTGTGAACATTGTGCTCTTAATTGCGGGAAGCTTTATGGAGCCATCTGCGGTGATTTTAATTCTTGCGCCGATCTTCTTCCCGATCGCAATGAAACTTGGCATCGACCCAATCCACTTAGGAATTATCATGGTGGTTAACATGGAAATTGGTCTGATTACCCCGCCTGTAGGGCTCAACCTATTTGTAACCTCAGCGGTTACCGGTATGCCGATCACTCGCACAATTCGCGCGGCACTACCATGGTTAATGATCTTAATTTTCTTCTTACTCTTAATCACCTATATCCCTGCCATTTCGCTCACTTTACCCGAGCTATTAAATGCAAAATAGGTATTAATCTTAAGAGGATTAGCATCATCATAAAAGAGTCACTTCGGTGGCTCTTTTTTTATTGCCACCCTACATTAAGGTGATCAGATATATTTAGGAATTTGATTGGGATTTCCATAACTTCACGCTAAAATAGCCCCATTAATTGATGCTTTTTGCTTATGACTGATCGGATAGACCATGACTTTTTTACCCCCCTTTCGTGACACCTCTAAAGTGCTCGTGCTCCTCTTAACCCTCTTGATTACAAGTTGCGCGCACTATAACGATTCTGTCACCGAAATGGAGATCCCGGCCTATATTAATGCCAAATCGATTCCCACCTTTTTAGTCCCAGAACCGATCAATCCGGAAGTGATTGTCTTTGAAAATGGCGATCGCTACGCGGGCGATGTGGAAAATGGCGTTCCGAATGGCATTGGAAAATATCGCTACAGCGAGGACTCCCCCTTTAGTGGTACGGTGATTGTGGCCGGATTTGTCGATGGCGTTGCGGAAGGCGAAGGCCGCATTGTGACTCCCCATTCGGTGTATACAGGCTCCATTAAACACGGTGTTCCCGATGGAATGGGCACCTCAGTCTCGGCGCTTAGCCGCTATGATGGGCAATTTGTCAATGGCGTCATGCACGGTTACGGGCGCATGGATTATGCCGAAGGACGCTATTTTGAAGGGCTTTACGAAAATGGCTACGCCAAATCTGGCACCTTTTATCTTCCTGAACTGGGCACCTTTAAAGGTGAGATCAAAGCCGGAAAACTCTTTGGCACCATCACCTATTTAGACGGCACTACCGAAGCGGTGCAAAATATCCGCATCGATTAATCTGCGCACATTTCCTATAATGATCTTTTACCGTACAGAAAGGAGATCATGATGGAGTGCTATCAATTTACCGACAATCAATTTATAAAATCCGATGTCGAAACGGCGACCTTACGGTGCATTCCCTTTGATCAACTCGAAACGGTGGCGGCTGAAAACGGCTGGCCGAGCACGATGATTACAGAGGTTTTGAATGCTAAAAATGATGCCTATGTCGAGCGGTATCGCGATCATATGCTCTTTAGCCTCACCATTAAAAATCATACCCAGCTTGAGAAAAATGAAGAGCTCGTCTTTATTAAACATGCACAAACGGCGCTCCTTTTTTACGATGAAACGCTCCGCACGCCGCAAGATTATATTGAGATTATTAACTACGTCTACAGCCAAATCGGCGAGGTTGATGACGCTAATCTCTTAATCCCCTACGCGCTCACCCGCTACGATCTTCTTACCGATCGCACCTTTCTGCGCGATCTTGAAAACACCATTTTAGAGCTTGAACTTTCACTTACTAGAGAGCCTAAAAACCCAGAAGAATCGATTCTCTCACTTCGAAAAACGCTCTCGATCTACAAACATCACTATATGTCCTTGATCGACCTCTTTGAAGATATTACCGACGATTACCGCGAGCTTTTAACCCTCGAGGCTGCCCGCGATTATCAGCGTATCCTTAACAAACTCAATCGGCTCTATAAATATACGACGATGCTTGGTGAATATGTGTCGCAAATTAATGATCGCTACCGCGCCCAGATCGACCTTAATCTCAATAAAACGATGAAGACTTTCACCATTTTGTCCGCAGTTTTCCTACCTTTGACCCTCATTGTCGGCTGGTATGGCATGAACTTCCAAGGCATGCCCGAGCTTGAATCAAAATATGGCTATCTCTATGTGATTATCCTCTCCATCTCGATTCTAATCGGCTCACTACTCTATATTCGCCACCGCGGGTTTTGGGATTAATTACCGGACCTCTCGCAAATTGCCAAATTATGTGACTATAATGTCATATCCGTTATAACAAAAACACATATCTAAACGCGGGCTATTTAAGAGGTTTGTATGAAAGAGATTCCAATCGATCTAAAGCAATTACGTTACTTTGTGCACATTGCCGAATTTGGGAGTTTTACCAAAGCGGCCAATTTTCTGGATGTGGCGCAACCGGTCTTGAGCCGTCAGATTCGTAAGCTTGAGGTGGATCTTGGGCAAAACCTCTTGATTCGCGATGGGCGTGGCGTCTCACTTACCGACTCGGGCGCCGTACTACTTGAGCATTCTCGCGGGATTTTGCACCAGCTTGAGCGCGCTTTTGAAGATGTGACTCGCGGACAACTCTCGGGGCATATCTCTATGGGGCTTCCCCCAACACTTGCGCGAATTTTTTCCGTCCCGATGACCAAAGATTTCCATGAACTGTTGCCGGATGCAAATCTTGTGATCACGGAAAAACTCTCCGCTTCGATTGAGGAGGAGATTATTACCGGAAAGCTCGATATGGGTGTTCTTCATAATCCCACCCGATCGCCGGAGCTCGATATCTTTATGCTCGCCAAAGAGAATCTCTTTTTAATGGCACCAAAAGAGCTCAAATTTAAAACGACCAAAAAAGGGGTATCGCTCGAAGAGGTCTCAAAACTGCCGCTCATCTTGCCAAGTTACCCTAATAGCTATCGCCTTTTAGTGGAGATGCAGATGGCGAAAATTTCCGCCAAACCGCGCGTAATTTTAGAGATGAATAGCGTCAACACCATTTTAGAACTTGTCGCTGAAGGGATTGGCTGTGCGATTTTCTCCAGTAAAACGCTCGAGATTATCTCCGAGAAAGATCGGGAACGCCTGCAATCGCACTGCATTCACTCGCCGCACGTGGTGAGCCGCATCTATATGGCAACCTCGAATAAACGCATTATCACAAAAACGCAAAAAACGATGCTCAATATTATTCGCAATCTCTGTGATTCGCACTTTAATATTATTGAGTAACAGGGAATCAGCGTTAAAAATGCGAATACTCTATCTAAATCTTAAATATTAAAGCCTTGCGATAAAAAGAGGCTACAATAAAGAGATACGTTCATTTCGGAGATTTTCATGACGCATTCACGCCCCGCTCGTGTCGAATTACAGCAATTTTTAAATGACGCGCCCATCTCCCGATTTCAATGGGGGATCTTTATTCTCTGCTTTTTAGTGGCGCTCATCGATGGTTACGATACCGCCGCGATTGGCTATATCGGCCCAAGCCTGCTGGCTGAATGGAATATTGAAAAAGCAGCGCTCGCGCCTGCAATGAGTGCTGGGCTCTTCGGGATTGCGTTAGGTGCAATCTTTTTTGGCCCTGTAGCTGACCGATTTGGACGGAAAAATATCCTCCTCATTTCGGTGCTGATTTTTGCGATTGGCACCATCATCTCCGCCTACTCCACTACGCTCCAATTTTTAGAGATTATGCGCTTTATTACCGGGATTGGGCTCGGTGCCGCGATGCCCAATGCGGTCACCCTTTTTAGTGAATATTGCCCAAGTAAACGCCGATTTTTCCTAGTCAATACGATGTTTTGTGGCTTCCCAGTTGGCGTTGCCCTCGGTGGGTTGCTCGCCTCCTATCTCACCCCCAAATTTGGCTGGCAATCGATTCTTTTTGTCGGTGGCATTGCCCCACTTTTTCTTCTGGTTTTAATGCTCAAAAAACTACCGGAATCGGCGCGCTATCTGCTTCATCAAGCGAAAAATGCCCCAAATCAAGAGGGAGCTCAAACAAAAATCCAGGAAAAGATTCAACGTATTATGACGCAGATTGCCCCACTCGCTACGTCTTGTGAATTTTATCTCGATGAACCGAAAAAGAGCTCGGCAAAACAAGGGATCGCCACGATTCTTTCCAAGCATTACATCATTGGCTCGATCCTATTATGGATCACCTATTTTATGGGGCTGGTGATCTTTTATGGGGTGATTAATTGGATGCCGATTCTCTTTAGTGATCTAAATCTCTCCGCTGGTACCGCTAAAGTTGTCACTGCGCTCTTTGCCGTGGGTGGACTTGGCGCGATTGCAAATGGATGGCTCATGGATCGCTACAATCCCGCACTTTTAATTATGGCCTGCACATTTTTAACGGCCCTCAGCGTTGGACTCATTGGTTATTCCATCCGCCTTGAGCTCGCATTTTTAGTGGGTATTACCCTCTTTTCGGGACTGGTGATGAATACCGCGCAATCCTCACTGCCCTCTTTTGCTGCGAACTTTTATCCCACCGAAGGGCGCACAACGGGCGTCTCATGGATGCTCGGAATTGGCCGCTTTGGTGGCATCGCGGGCTCTTATTTAGTCGCCGCACTCACCAGCCGCAATCTCTGCTTACTCGATATTTTCTTAATCTTGGCGCTCCCCGCCCTCATCGGGACGATCGCCATGCTCGTTATCTATTTTCGCTACTATCATAAACCGCTCTCCTAACGCCGATCTTTCGAGCGCTTTTTAATCAGCCCTTCGCCATCATGTTTATGAAGGCGCATAAAGACAAAGGAAGAGGCAAAGGTGAAAAAGGCGACGGTGCCGAAGGTGAATTTAAATTGCGCCATCTTAGTTGCCTCTGGCACAAAATGCGGATAGAGATTGAGAAGGAGCGCACTTAATGCCACGCCTAAACTTAAAGCGAGTTGCTGATTGACCACCATTAAGGTACTGCCCGCGCTCACATGATCGGGACGAAGACGCGCAATCGTCAGGGTATTCATCGTACTAAATTGGCATGAATTGGAAAATCCCGCTAAAAATAGCAGCGCCATAAACCCCGGTTTACTGAGCGACTCCCCAAGATAGGCGATCGCGCTAATAATGAGCGTTAAAATCATGGTATTGACCACCAGCATCGGGCGATACCCAATTCGGCGGAGAAGATGGGGGATAAATGGTTTCGCTGAAAGGCCGGCAGCGGCGATCGGGATCAGCATAAATCCGGCTTCACTTGGTGAATATCCTCGCGCAACTTGCAGATAGAGCGGAACCAAAAACGGAATCGCACTCATACCTAAACGCGCCACTAAATTTCCCGTCAGTCCAACACGATAGGTACGAATCAGCCACAGCTTTGTGGGAAACAGTGCCTTTTCATAAAAGGCGGCGTAACGCCAATAGAGCGCAAATAGCGTCCCGCCTAAAATAAGCCCGATTAGAGCGCCAATGAGATGCCCTCCATGCCCTAATCGATCAAACCCATAAACCGACAGGAAAAGCCCCGAACTAAAGAGCAAAAACCCTTTCAGATCGAGTTTCGAGCAACGTTCTTTAAGATTGGGCATAAAGGAGAGCCCTGCGATAAACGCGAGCGCCCCGATGGGCAGATTGATCAGAAAAATCCAGTGCCAGCTCGCCACTTCCACAATATATCCCCCGAGCATCGGGCCGATTAAAGGGCCAATGAGTGCAGGCATTACAGCAAAATTGAGCACCGGCATAATCTCATCACGGGGATAACTTTTAATCAACGCTAAACGCGCCACCGGCGTTAAAAACGCACCGCCCAATCCTTGTACCATACGCCCACCAATGAGCGCGGTTAAATTCGGCGCAAGCGCACACAATAGCGAGCCAAGCGTAAAGAAAAAGATCGCAGCGGAAAAGAGTGTTTTGGTGCCAAATCGATCGGCCAAATACCCACTAATGGGGGTAAAAATCGCTAAAATTAACGTATAACTAATCACCACCGAGTGCATCGTTAAAGGAGATGCGTTAAGATCATAGGCGATCGATGGAAGTGCGGTATTGAGAATGGTGGTGTCGAGCATCTGCATAAAGATGGCCACCGCCAGCAGATAGGGGAGAAATCGTTTCGTGCGAACGGAGAGCGTTTCAGCGCGATCTAACATGCAAATTCCTAAGGTCAATAATGATCATTCTTGATTAACCCTTAAAGTATAGTGCCTCTTGCCGTGCTTGGTTAAATATATCTGTTATAAAGCGGTAATATGGCGATTTTCGGTTGATCTTTTCATCAAAGTAGCGCAGAATAGACCGCTTGAGTTGGTTGGATAATCGCTAGTTGCAAAATTAGAGGAAAGTCCGGGCTCCGCGGATCAAGGTGCTAGATAACGTCTAGGCAGTGTGAGCTGACGGAAAGTGCTGAAGAAATTAGACCGCCGATTTATCGGTAAGGGTGAGAAGGTGCGGTAAGAGCGCACCGTACACGAGGCGACTTTGTGTAGCTGAAGTAAACCCCACCTGGAGCAAGACCAAATAGGAGTACATGTGGCGTGATCCGTGCCGTACTCGGGTAGGTTGCTGGAGGTAGAGAGTGATCTCTATCCTAGATGAATGATTGTCCTCGACAGAACCCGGCTTACAGACCAACTCAACCTTTTATTTTTTGATCGATCACTATGGAATCTATCGAAACACTCTTAAAAAAGGGGCAAATTCGACTTGCCCATCTCCCTAATCCTAAATTTGAAGCGGAAGTGATTTTAGCGCACCTATTAAAGGTCAATCGCGCGCATTTTATCGCATTTTCCGAAAAAAAGGTCGCAGAAGAAACAGCGATCATCTACGACGACTGGCTTAGTAAACGCGCCTCAGGCCTTCCCTTTGCCTATCTCACTGGTGAAAAAGAGTTTTACGGGCTCACCCTAAAAGTGACGGAAGATACGCTCGTTCCCCGTGATGATACAGAAATTATTGTAGATGCCGCGCTCGATTTAATTCCTCAAAACGATCATTCAAATACGCCGTGGAACATTCTTGATCTTGGCACTGGCACCGGTGCGATTGCACTCACACTAAAAAAATATCGCCCGCACTGCCCTGTAACAGCCGTCGATTATAATCCCGATACGCTGCTCGTTGCGAAACATAACGCGGTAAAAAATCATCTCGATGTCACCTTTCTTCAAAGCGATTGGTTTGGCAACGTCGATGGGAGATTTAAACTCATTGTCTCCAATCCCCCTTATATCGATCCGCTTGATCATCATCTGCAAGACGATGGTGTTAAACATGAGCCGATTCGTGCACTTGCCGCTAAAGACAGAGGTCTTGCGGATCTTAAAACCATCATCAAAACCGCTCCCGATTTCCTTACCGGAAATGGTTGGCTCCTTCTAGAGCATGGATACGATCAAGGGCTATTTTTACGCGAATTTATGAAAACGGTTGGCTATCAATCGATTCAAACCCTCAAAGATTATGGGGATAATGACCGCGTCACCCTCGGACAATGGATAACGGAAATCTAAATATAAAAAAGCCTGAGACATTAAATCATCTCAGGCTTTTCTTATTCTCTACAGATATGCAATTATGCCATCACGCTCGGACGATGACCGCTCTCTAACGCCGCAATGCGCTGCTCTAATGGCGGATGCGTACTGAAAAGATTGCCAAATTTACCGCTTACACCAAACGCCGCAAATTCACCCTCAAGCTCCGCACTTGGATTTGCACCACGACCGAGCGCTTTAAGCGCTGAGATCATCTGAGCATTTGAGGTCAGTTTCGCACCACCTTCATCTGCACGATATTCACGATAACGGCTAAATCCTGAGATGATAATCGATGCCAAAATTCCAAAGAGAATTTGCATAACCATCGTCACCATAAAGTACGTTCCTTGCGAAATCTCACCATCATTATTACGCGCAACCACTTGAGCAATCACCCGAGCAAAGAACATCACAAAGGCGTTCACCACCCCTTGAAGTAACATCATCGTTACCATGTCACCATTTGCTACGTGCGCCATTTCATGCCCGATGACCGCCTCTAATTCATCACGATTCATTGAGTCCTTCAGCCCGGTATTGATCGCCACCAGTGATGAGTTTTTCGTCGCACCCGTTGCAAACGCATTGGGATTGGGATCATCAAAAATTCCGATTTCAGGCGTTTTAATACCAAGCATCTGCGCCTGACGCGTCACAACGCTCACATACCACGCCTCAAATTCATTACTTGGGGATTCGATCACGCGCACACCCATCGCTCGTTTCGCCATCCATTTTGAGATAAGAAGCGAAAATCCAGAGCCCGCCATACCCCACACCAAACAGAAAATAAAGAGTCCGCCATAGGTCGACGTTCCCCCTTTTGGCACAATGCCGAGCGCCTGTAACAGCGCGAAAATCACCGTCACAATCGCAATGACCGCAATGTTCGTTAAAATAAATAGACCCACTCGTTTTAACATCGATTTAACCTCTTAGTTGTTGATATCGACTGTAGATTGTCAAAAAAGTTATAAATATATACCTACATATACTATTGCTAATTTTAGCATATTTTGGGGGGGTTCAAGATTCTTATAATACTCATCACTTATCCGATATAATGATGCTTTCTCATCTGACTATTTCAGTATTTGGATTATGAATACAACAAAAAAATTGAAAATTGGAATCTTATTGCGCAACCGCCACGATGGCCCTGGTGGGCTTGAGAAAGTGCTATCAATCGTAGCCGATGAGTTTAAAAAACAAGGGGTATCACTTTACTTTTATGGTCTTTATAAGCCGTCATATCAAGATTTTACAAATAATTTTGAGTATATCTATTTTTTAGAAACACCTTTAGCTCTACAAAAAATTATAAAGTTTTTTCCCAAAAAAGCACAAAGAGCCATTCATAAACTCTTTGTTCGCTGTAAAGGCTACACCCTATTCAAGAAGATGGGAGAAGATCAGATTGATGCACTGATTACATTAGACCTATCAAAACAGTTTTTAAAAAACTATTCTTTTCTCAAAACGTTTAAGAATAAATATAAGATTCCATTGGTTTCTTGGGTTCATAGCTCATTAAGCAACACTCCCCCTAAACTTCAAGCAAAAATTCAAAATAAAATAGAAATCTTCGATATGCACCTTGCTATCAGCCAAGGTATTGCAAACGAAATTGCAACCCTATATAACCAACACAATACTCATGTAATCTATAATCCTATTGAAGATGCTCCTCTCCTTCCAAGAAAAAATAATGCCTTCATATACATCGGACGAATTGATGCTAATAAACGAGTTCATTCATTACTTAAGGTACTTCAAAACCTACAAGGCGATTGGCACTTAGATATTTACGGAAGTACCGGCTCAGAAAATAATGATGACGCTTTTAGAGAATATATAAACTCTTTAAATTTAACACTAAAAGTAACTTTTCATGGATGGGTTAATAACCCCTGGGAGCATATAGAAGAGGCTGGCGTGCTACTACTAAATTCTAAACAAGAAGGTTTTGGACTCGTTATTGCTGAAGCAATGATGCGTGGAATACCTGTTCTTTCGAGCAACTGCCCAGTTGGTCCTGCTGAATTGATACAACATGGGACTAATGGTTGGCTCTACCCCATTGACGCTGAATATCAAATTAAAGGCATATTACAAAGTATTTTAGACGGCTCTACAAAACTACCTGATCCATTATTAATTCAAAATAGTGTTCAACAATACGAAACACAAAGCTATTTAAATAATTTTATCGAAAATATTAATTCTTATGTAATAGAAAACAAATAGGGAACACCTATTATGCTTCCCTATTTACTGAAAACTTCTCGTACTTTAATTAAAAAACTATCGAAGGCGCTTCACGTTCTATTCTTGCACTATTACGCTCGAGCATTAATGCAATTGCCAATGACGTCCAAATAACGGGTAACCAATCCGCATCGAACAAAGAAGCATGGCTATTAATCGGCATAATGGCAAGAAAAGCCACCAAAAACCAGGCATTACCTTTTCTTGCCATAAACACCATATACAACAAGTATCCACATAATAAAAGATACAATATTAGGCCTATGATTCCTGTTTCAATAAGTACTTCTAATAAGTGCAAATGAACATGGTGCACTTGATCAAAGATTTTATAATCATCTGGATACGTCTGATAAACCTTATCGAAAGCTCGTAGCCCAACACCATTCACCCAATAATTGGGGATTTGCTCAATCGTAACGTGCCACAAATTCGTTCTCATGGACGTAAACTGATCTAGAAAATCTCTATTTTCACTCGTTACCGTCGTTGTCTGTTTAAACCGTTTTTGAATAGTATCGGATTGAACCGCGATTTCACCTGCAATCACAAGCAAAACAAGTGAAATACCAATAAAACGCAATTTGCGTTTAATCCAACCCTTCTTCATGGCAACCAGCACAAATAAGAACATACTAACAAAAAGCGATACAAATCCTGCTCTTGCCCCGCCGACTAATACCGTCAAGATAAGCATCACTAAAATAATTGGTGTCAAAATTAAATACAGTGTTTTCTTCTCTTGAATCCGTTCTGCTAAATAAAAGAAAACAAGGGGAGAAAGCGTCGCAACAAAATAACTTAGATGATAGCGTTCACCAAAGATTCCTCGTACCCGACTATTTGAAGGAAGCGGGTTATGACCATAGATATTAAAATGAAACAGCCAATGGCTCATTGCATCAACACAGATAAAGACCATAAACCAAAACATAACCGTTTCGAATCGTTTCTCACTTTTTTCATTATTAACCATAAATAAGGCAATAATACTAAAGGCACTATAACGAACCATACGCCACAATGCATGAGACGTTTTTGCTGGATCAAGTGAGTCGATTAAAGAGATTAAACCGGGAATAAAAAAGACTAAAAATACGTAGATATATCGACTTTTAACAAGTTCATTCCAGATAAATTTGGGGCGATACATAAAATAGCCCAAACCAATTAAAAATACTACCGTCGGAATAATACTAATTCCTCTAGAAAAAAGAGGAATTGTCATAAACATGGCAATGAGTAAAAGGTAACTATTGCGAATAGACCAGGTATTTTTCAAACCAAAGCTCCAGATTTGATACTTAATGAAATGAATAAGTAGGATATTATACAGAGTTAAAATAAAGAGGCATAAAAAAACCTAGAAACATAAACGCTTCTAGGTTTTGATTTTGATCGATTTGATCGTGAGAAATTACGCAGTTGCTTTGCGTGATAATTTCTCTTTGATACGTGCTGCACGACCTGCGCGCTCACGGAGATAGTAAAGTTTCGCGCGACGAACGTCACCACGTCTTTTAACTTCAACACCCGCAATCATTGGGCTGTAAGTTTGGAAAGTACGCTCCATGCCTACACCGTGAGAAATTCTTCTTACGATGAATGCTGAACCTAATCCACGGTTACGTTTTGCAATTACAACGCCTTCGAAAACCTGAAGACGCTCACGCTCTCCCTCTTTTACCCGTACTTGTACTGCAACAGTATCACCAGGGTTAAATTCAGGAAGCTCTTTACCTTGCATCGCTTCTTGCTCTAACATCTGAATAATATTCATAATTATAAACCTTTAATAAAAACCAACTAGCCTAAATTCGTACTAAGCAAAGTATTATATACTATTGCTCAAATAAACGCACATTTATTTAGATAAATAGGGAAACATCGCCTTGACCTTGGCGAATAATTTCGGGCATCCCATCGCTTAAATCAATGACGGTAGTCGGCTCCATCGAACAGGGACCGCCATCAATCACCGCGTCGACTCGATTGCCAAGCACATCATCGACTAAACTCGGCGTATTGAGCTCATAAAGCTCCATATTCGGCACTTTAAGCGTAGCCGACATTAGCGGAGAGCCTAGCTCATCGAGGAGCGTTTGCGTGATTGGGTGATCCGGCATTCGCAACCCCACAGTATCCCGTTTTGGCGTCAACAATCGTTTTGGCACCTCGCGCGAACCTTTTAAAATAAAAGTATACGCTCCCGGTAATACCGCTCTCAACAATCGATATTGGCGATTATCAACCAACGCATATTGCGATAATTCCGACAGATCGCGACACACGAGCGAAAAATAGTGTACCTGCTTACTCTCAGCCCGAATTTGAATAATTCGTTCCATGCCCTTTTGATTTCCGACCATACAGCATAGCGCATAATTGGAATCGGTGGGATAGACAAGCACGCCATCTTTTCGAAGAATATCCGCTGCCATCTTGATATTTCGCGGCTGAGGATCAACGGGATGAATATTAATTAGCATGTGTCTCCTCCTGAAATTTTTGATAATTTTGACGAAACCATAATAAGGCAATCAACGTCGATGCATTATCGAGACGGTTTTGATCGAGTAATTGAAACGCCTCTTCCCTAGCGAGGGTAAACGCACGAATATCTTCATGCTCATTTTCAACGCCAAACACACCGCCGGCATTTTCAAGCGAGCAGATCCCTAAATAGAGAAATAAACGCTCCGTACTCCCGCCGGTGGAACTAAAATAATGATGCATCGGAATTAATTGGTCAATCGTGACTCCGGCTTCTTCAAGCGCTTCGCGGCGCACCACGGCTTCTCGATCCTCGCCTTCCTGATCCATAATACCCGCAACAATCTCGTAAGTCCACGGCGATTCACTCTTCTCATAGAGCGGAATGCGAATCTGTTCAATCAACAGTATCTCATCTCGCTTCAGATCGTATAACAACACGCCCACCGCATCTTGACGCTGCACAACCTCGCGGACAACATCATAATTCATACCGCCATCAAAGCGCTTATGATCAAACGTCACTTTATCGAGTTTGAAAAACCCATTATAGGCTCGCTCACACGCTTTAATGGTGACATCTTTATTGGTAAACGTCCCTTTCACTGCCCGCTTCATTGCATCCTCTCTATTATTTCATAATAAAAAAGCCATTATGGCATGCCATAATGACCTTTATTACAACTATTTTATTACACGTTAATTGACAGATTATCGTATAGAGAAATAAGTAATCAAATTGTAATCGTTAATAAATTAGCGACCCCAAGAACGAACGGTACCGCTATCAATATGAACAAATGCTGAACGGCTATAATAGCCTACGCCACCTGCTTTAAGCGATAGCGCCGCGTTACGAAGATTTCGTGTTGAAACGCCTGGCATACGAATATCGATCGCTTGACCTTTCATGTGAAAACTCTGTTTTGCAACCCCGCCCATTGTACGGCGAAGCATAGCGTTGGTTTGAGGTGAGCGATATCCGCTTAACCCATGAACCGGTTTGCCATATTCTAATTGAAGACTTAATGCATACAGCTGATCAAGCACGTGCGGGTCATATAGTTTTGCCGTATTGGTACGACGATCGCGAAGTGCCCAAGACAACTCATCGAGCGATTCTTTAATGTACCCTTCTCCAGGGATCCAATACGTCACCCGTGAAGTTTCCCCTAGTGCGGGGGTGAAAATAGTCAACTCACGCTCTTTGCTGAACGCTTGTTTTGCCATTGCAGGCTGAAGACCAAATAATCCTAATGCCGTACAACCGGCTAAGATACCAGTTGATTTTTTAAGTAGATCGCGACGGTTTTCACAAACAAGCTCGTTATGAAGCTGAATGTAGCGTTCGACGGTTTGATCCTTCTCTTCTGAAATCATGCGTAAGTACCTCTAATTTTTACTCTGTCAATTAAACATATTTATTTATTAAATAATGAGCTTTGTATTTTAACTTCTGAGCATTCATTTAGCAACTATTTTCATTTAGAAATCTGGCGGTGAAATGATCCGAAGCAAATAAGCATGCTATAATATTTAACCATATATTTATATAGGATATATTAACTTATATCAATAACTTAAAGAGACAAGATGGATCTACAGCTCGAAAAAATCAAAACGCCTCCCCATTCAATTGAGGCAGAACAGGCCGTCTTAGGCGGTTTACTTATCTCCGCTGAGGCTTGGGATAAGATTGATGGAATGTTAACTCCCGGTGATTTTTATCGTAAAGATCATCGCCAAATTTATGAAGTTATTGAGGATCTCTACAAGAATGTAAAGTCCGTTGATATTTTAACCGTTGCCGATCAATTAGGCCAACAAAATCTGCTTGAAGAGGTCGGTGGTCGCCCCTATCTAGCAACGCTTGCGCAGGATATGCCGAGTGTTAGTAATATTGTTGCGTATGCGAAAATCGTATATGAACGCTCGGTAGTTCGCCGTCTTATTGCCGTCGGTACGAACATCGCCGATTCTGGCTTTAACCCAGATGGTCGCACGCCCGATGAGCTGATTCAATTTGCCGAACAAGCGGTATTTGCTATTGCCGAGCAAGGGGCAAAGAGCGATCAGGGTTTGGCTAATATCCGCGATGTGATGGAGCACGCGCTTGAGCGAATCGATGAGATGGCGAAGGCGGAAGATGGCATTACCGGAGCACCGACAGGCTGGAGTCAATTCGATGAGATGACCTCCGGGCTTCAAAATGGCGATATGATTATCGTTGCGGGCCGTCCGTCGATGGGTAAAACTACGCTTGCGATGAATATGGTTGAACGCGTGGCGATGTATACCCGTCAACCGGTAGCGATTTTCAGCTTAGAGATGCCGGCAGAACAGCTTGTGATGCGGATGTTCTCCTCGCTTGGCTCGATCGAGCAAGGGAAAATTCGTAGTGGAAAACTCGATGATCTCGACACAAAAAAACTGAGTGATGCCACAAAAACGCTCGCCAATACGAAAATTTTTATTGATGATACGAGTGGCCTTAGCCCCTCTGAAGTGCGTTCGCGCGCGCGCCGGTTACAACGGGATCACGGCCAGCTCGGACTCGTGATGGTGGACTACCTTCAATTGATGAGTATCCCCGGAATGAGTGATCAGCGGGTCGCCGAGGTTTCGGAAATTTCACGCTCGTTAAAATTAATGGCTCGTGAACTCAACGTTCCGGTTATTGTCCTTTCACAGTTAAACCGTAGCCTTGAGCAGCGCCCTAATAAACGCCCGGTGATGAGTGACCTGCGTGACTCAGGGGCAATCGAGCAGGATGCGGACTTGATCTGCTTTATCTATCGCGATGAGGTTTACAATGAAGACTCACCGGAAAAAGGGGTTGCGGAGCTCATTATCGGGAAGCAACGGAACGGCCCGATCGGCACAGTGAAACTTGCGTTCCAAGGGAAATACTCACGCTTTACCAACCTTGAAACCCGCGATTATAGCAATTCATTCCAAGATTACGACGAAGAATAAGAGGATTTATATGGCGAGATACCAACTACGATTTCAGTCTTTTTTAGATCATATTGATCAAAATAACGCGAAAAAACGGCTCGCCAAACTCCTTAATCTTAGCGATGAAGCGCTCGATCTCTATCTTAATGATCAGCCTAATCCGCCGCTCTACAAAAATCTGAGCGAAACCGAAGCCTCAATTTTACAAACAAAACTGGCCGACATCGGCATTCAAACCGAGGTAACAATAATGTCTAATCCAAACGAAACAGCGACTACCCACCAAGCACCATTACCAAAAAAATCAAATAAAGCAGCGCTCGTTTTTACCATTCCCATGATTATTGGGCTTGCCGCGCTGAGCGGTTTTCTCTATGTGCAGATTGGTAAATTAACCGAGAGTAATGCAACGCTCGAAGAGCGGAACTACCAGCACGTTGTCACAGAAAGTAATCTCAAAAAAGAGAATGCCAATCTTAAAGAAAACTTAGAAAAACTGGGCTTAGCCAATATTGACCACGAACAAATCGTGCCGGGATGCCTCTCTGAAGGCTCAGAATCGACTGTAACTGCACTTGTGACAGAACATTTCCCAAATCACATCAAAAAAGATAATCCTGCATTAAATCTCACCTATAAAGCATTACTACAGGGAGAAGAACTCTATTTTGATGCGGGGCGAAATAAACGTCTCTGCCGATTGATTGTAAGCTATGATGCCATTAATGATGATTCTGAAACTGAAGAGATTGCGATGGATCTCTTATTTGAATCTACTCTACCTGAAAGTAATAAGCTCAATCTTTCTGTTTTAAAATATGGTTTTATCGGCAAAGTCGTTCGTGATGCGACTCCCAATAGTTCGACTGAACCAGTCACCGAGTAATTTTTATATAGTATAAAATTCAAGCTCATTACTCTCCACTCATCAAAGCCCTGCAAGCGATAAACTGCGGGGCTTTTTTACGCATCAAACATTTTCAAAAAAACTAACTATTTGATATTGAAACACTTTTATGGTTTATTAGAGTCCTTTATCAATCTAAAAATTTATTCAATCTCAATCAATACACTATGAAATATTTATCATTATCCATCGTTCGCTTATTCATGCCCCTTTTTATTCTATTACTGCATTCATTATTATACGCAAATCCTCCCCTTCAACATGGTTCCAATTTCCTCGAAGCACATGAGGATACGATCAATATCGAGCATTACTATATCAGTGAAAAGCTCGATGGTGTCCGCGGTTATTGGAGCGGAAAACAATTATTAACTCGACAAGGGAATCCCATTCCTGCGCCCGATTGGTTTACTGAAAACTTCGGCCCTATTCCACTTGATGGAGAGCTATGGATCGATCGCGATCAGTTTGAAAGAGTCTCTGGGATTGTCCGAACGGAAACACCGAGTGATCACGATTGGAGAGAGGTACAATTTATGATCTTCGATCTCCCCAATTATCCTGGCCCTTTTAACGAGCGGGTAGTAAAGATGAGAGAGATCGTAACAGAACAAAATATTCCGTGGCTCAAAAAGATTCCTCAAATTCAGGTCAATAGCATCGATGAGATGCATCAATATCACCAAGAGATTATTCAAAAAAGAGGTGAAGGCTTAATGCTTCATCATCAAGATGCCTATTATCATTCAGGTCGTGTGAATCATCTTTTAAAAGTTAAAGAGCATCATGATGCGGAAGGAATCGTGCTTAAACATTTCGAAGGCAATGGGAAGTTTAAAGGCATGCTAGGATCTATACTGATTGAGATTCAAAATGGAAAGCAATTTAAGATTGGATCAGGATTTACTGATGAAGAAAGAGAGAACCCTCCAAAAATCGGAGAATGCATCACCTTCCAATATAATGGATATACCAATAACGATATCCCTCGCTTTGCACGATTCTTACGGATTCGGCACGACCGGGACGGTGAAACATGTTTAGAATGATCTCCTCGATCTTTTTCTACTCTTCCCCTGCTTCCCAGCTTGTCCCTTCACTTTCTTCCAAGCAAAGAAAAAGCCTCTAGCTGCATTAGCTAGAGGCTTCGTATTAAGCCCTGGAGATGACCTACTCTCACATGGAAC
>CALZBJ010000002.1:0-214379 GCA_945619025.1 uncultured Ignatzschineria sp.
TGTTGAGTATGAGAATTATAAAGTGAATGTGTCCACTGCGGCTTGACCAGAACACCGAAATCGTTATAATATTGTGCGTCATTGCATCACTTATCACCCCGTTCATTTCCGTTCACTGGAGAAGGCACCCCGCATATCATGACTAAAATTCTACGCTTTAATCAAACATCGCTTCATTTCGATCGCACTCAAATTATGGGCATTTTAAATGTCACCCCCAACTCATTTTCCGACGGGGGCGATTATTATGATGCCGACAAAGCGCTCGAACACGCCTATCAGATGATTGAAGAAGGTGCGGATATTATCGATATTGGTGCAGAGTCTACCAATCCGAAAGCAACGCCCATTACCGCCGAAGAAGAGATTGCACGCCTCCTACCAGTCGTTAAAAAACTGGCCACGCATATCAATGTACCGATCTCAATCGATACTTTTCGCGCTAAAACCATGGCGGTAATGATCGCGGAAGGCGCCGATATTATCAATGATGTTACCGGATTAAGTGACCCCGATTCCCTCCCCATCATTGCCAAAAGTGAGGCGGCGGTTTGCCTTATGCATCAACTTGGAAGTCATGAAAAGATGCATATTGAGGGCGATCTCACCTATCCTGGAGGCATTACTCATTCGGTGACGGAACATCTCTTAAAGATCGCCTATCGCTGTGAAAATGCGGGGATTGATGCCTCGCGCATTATTTTAGACCCGGGCTTTGGCTTTGATAAAACCAATCCCGACCAGCTCTCGCTGCTTAACGAGATCCATCACCTAATCGGGACCGACTATCCCGTATTAGTCGGCGTATCTCGCAAGCGATTAATTGGCGCAGTTACCCATGTGGACGTGGCAAAAGAGCGCCTTGCGGGTAATTTAAGTGCCGCGCTCTGGGCGATGAATGCCGGCACTGAAATCTTACGCGTGCACGATGTCAAAGCCACCAAAGAAGCATTTTTAATGTGGGAAGCGATCGAATCGGCAACGCCGACGCTCCCCTCAAACGATTTAACTTAAAACACTGCCAATATTTATGATCGAATTTAGTAATCTCTCCATTCGCATGAACGCGAATCTCTTAATTGATGGTTTTTCCTTTACCCTCTCGCCGAAGATGCGTGTGGGCATTGTCGGGAAAAACGGCACCGGTAAAACGACTCTCTTCAATACGATTTTAGGACGTTTAGAGCCGGATAAGGGCGATATCTATATCCCCAAAAATTATGTGATTGCCGAGGTTGCCCAAGAGATTCACGACACCTCGCTCACCGCCTTTGAATATATTTTATCGGGCGATGAAGAGCTCGCTGAGCTCCGTAAAGCTGAAGAGAAAGCGCTCCTTGAAGAGGATGGATTTGCCATTAGCGATATTCATCAACAGCTCGAACGCATCGATGGATACCGGGCCGATAGCCGTGCCTACCAGCTCCTTAAAGGGCTTGGATTTATTGAAGCGGATTATCATAAAAAAGTGCGCGAATTTTCGGGCGGATGGCGCATGCGTCTCAATATTGGTAAGGCGCTCATGTGTCGCTCCGATCTTCTCTTACTTGATGAACCGACGAACCACCTTGACTTTGAAACGGTGGTTTGGGTGGAAGATTGGCTCAAAAATTATGGCGGCTCACTGATGGTGATCTCCCATGACAAAGAATTTCTCGACAATATCTGCACCCACATCATTCATCTCAATCAGCAAAAAGCAACCGCCTATACCGGAAACTACAGCGATTACCTGCGCCTCAGTGCGGAAAAATTGGCGCACCAACAAGCGCTCTATGAGAAAAATGAGAAGACTCGTGCCCATCTGCAACAATTTATCAATCGATTTGGCGCGAAAGCGACGAAGGCAAAACAAGCGCAAAGCCGTGTTAAAGCGCTTGAAAAACTGGAAGATATTGCGCCGGTGGTGGCAGAAAACGAATTTAAATTTAGCTTTAGAACGCCCGATCGCCTGCCCGATCCGCTCATTCGCATGGATGAAGTGGATTTTTCTTACGATGGCGAGCGCAACATTTTGCAAAACATCAATCTCACCATCACCCCCGAAACCCGTTATGGCATTTTAGGAAGAAATGGCGAGGGGAAATCGACGCTCATTAAACTGATCGCGGGTGAACTTAGTACCGATCAAGGCCTAATCGTCGCCTCTGAGCATTTAAATGTGGGCTATTTCTCTCAGCATCAGGTGGAGTATCTTCGCCTTGATGAGACGCCGCTTTGGCATATTCAGCAGCTCGATAGCACGTTGATTACCCAAGAAGCGCGCAATTTCCTTGGCTCATTTGGCTTCCATGGGGAAAAGGTCGATGAAGCGATCGGCCCCTTTTCAGGCGGTGAAAAAGCCCGTCTTGCCCTTGCAATGATCGTCTATCAAAAGCCGAACCTACTCCTCCTTGACGAACCGACGAACCACCTCGATATTGAGATGCGTGAAGCGATCGCCATTGCGCTGCAAGCCTTTGAGGGTGCGGTGCTGATGGTCTCCCACGATGCCTCGCTCTTAAAACTCTGTTGCGATGAATTTATGTTAGTCGCGAAAAAGACGCTCAAACCCTTTAAAGGCGACCTCGATGATTATCGTGATTACCTTATTGAGCAAAATCGAGAAGCGAATCGTAAAGAAAATGGCACAACGGAAGCGCTTACCGCGCCGAAAAAAGAGACCTCTCAGCAGAGCCGTGAAGAGCGCAAACAGCTCAACAATGAGCTCCGCCGGATTACCCGTGAAAAAGAGAGCGCCGAGAAAAAGATTCCGAAACTTGAAGATCAAATTGGCGAGATCGATGCGATTTTGGGCGATCCTGAGACTTATAATACTCATTCGCCCCAAGCGATCGAGAAACTCAATGCTGATAAAGAGACCCTTGAAACGGAACTGATGACGCTTGAAGAACTTTGGCTGACCCATAGCGGACGCATTGAAGAGATTAACGAGCTGATTTAATCTCATCGGTATCTGCACGATTACGGTTATAGTTATAGAACCCTACACTCCCTACGCGCCCTTCCCCTTCGATAAAAGAGCGCGTAGGATAGAGAGATTACACCATACAAAAGGAGAGAGTGATGCGAGTCATTTTAATTTCTGGAGCCTCTGCCGGATTTGGGATGGAAGCGGCGAAAAAGTTTATTGAAAACGGCGATTTTGTCATCGGTCTTGCGCGCCGTAAAGAGCGTTTAGAGGAACTAAAATTGCTGCTTGGCGAACGTTTTTTACCGGTCGTTGCCGATGTAACCAATCATAAAAAACTGAAAAAAGCGATCGAATCAATCCCTGAACCCTTCAATCAGATCGATGTGCTTGTCAATAATGCGGGCCTTGCGCTTGGACAAGATCCGGCCTTTGAGGCAGATTTTTCCGACTGGGAAACCATGATCGATGTAAATACCAAAGGGCTTACCTATTTAACCCATCTGGTGCTTCCACAAATGGTGGAGCGCAATCGCGGTTACATCATCAATCTCAGCTCAATCGCGGGCAATTATCCCTATAAAGGCTCCAATGTTTACGGCGCAACTAAGGCCTTTGTCACGCAATTTTCGCTCAATCTCAGAGCCGATCTTGTGGGAAAAAACATCCGCGTTACTAACGTCGAACCCGGGCTTTGCTCAGAAACAGAATTTTCCAATGTGCGCTTTAAAGGCGATGATGAGCGCGCTGCCGATGTCTACGCCGATGTAAAAGCGATCACCGGCGAAGACGTGGCCAATATTTTAGTCTGGCTCTCCAATCAACCGGAGCACGTCAATATTAATCGCATTGAAATGATGCCAACGGCGCAAACCTTTAACGGACTGACGGTTCATAAGGGCAAACTGTAATTCAGAATGCATAATCCCGACTAAAAATCGGTATCAAACAAAAAGGAGACTCAAGCTGATAACTTAAGTCTCCTTTTTTTCCATCTTGTTAATCCACAATCTCAAAACGAATTCGCGGCGCTAGATGGGTGAAAATAGTATAGGGAATTGTCCCGCCCCAGAGTGCAACACGCTCAATCGGGAGCGCATCACCAAAGAGCGTCACCGTCTCATTCCACGCTTCCATCGGCACAGAACGCAGATCGATCATCATCATATCCATCGCCGGCCGGCCAATAATCGGCGCTTTATGCTCGCCCACCAAAACGTACGCCTCCGCTGAAATTTCACGAGGATACCCATCGGCATAACCCATCGCAATCACCCCGATCGGCATTGTTTCCGGTGCGGTAAATTTCGCCCCGTAACCCACCGTTTCGCCCTTTTCAATAATGGCCGTATGAATGATTTTTGTGGTGAGATTAATGAGCGGTTTAAGATTAAAATCCGCGCCAGTCGTATCATCAATCGGCGAAACACCATAGAGCGAAATTCCAAAGCGAACGATGGCGTTATGAGTCTGCGGAAGCGTTAATACCGCAGCGGAATTGGCATTACTTTGAGGCGCATCGATTGTTTTTAGCGCTTCCATAATGGCGATCTGTTTTTCCGTTAAGGGAGAATCCGCCTCATCGGCGCAGGCAAAATGGGTCATCAAAGTGACCGATTTCACATTTTTTGATGAGCTCACACACTCGTAGATCGCCGGAATATCCACAGGATTAGCTCCGAGGCGATGCATGCCACTATCGACCTTTAAAAAGACATTGAGCGGTTTTTTAAGCTCCACATCGGTGAGCCATTTGAGCTGTTTGGCATTTGCGACCACCACTGCAAAATTGTATTCAGATGCGGTGTAATACTCCTCTTGCTCAAACACGCCCTCTAAAAGCAGCACCGGCTTTTGCGCCCCAAATTCACGAATCTCAAGGGCCTCTTCAATGATCGCGACCGCCAAATAATCGATCACAGGATTGCGCTCAAGTTCAGGCAATAATAATGGCACCCGGTGTCCGTACGCATTCGCTTTAATTACCGCAACGTGCTGGCTCTCAGGTGAGCACGCGCGGAGCGTTTCAAGATTGTGTTTCAGTGCATTGATGGATAAATTTGCTTGTAATGGCCTCATTTAGACTCCTCCCCATAAAGTCATTTTTTGTTGTTATTGCATTACATTTTTCATAAAAATTTTTCGTTTAAAACGCCTTCACACCATCGTAATCTACGCCGATGTAAAGGTTTGCTAAGCTTAGCAAGTTTTCAAAATTCCTTCAAAAAGATTTCCCGCTAAGATGGCAGGCGCTCGTAAAAAAAGGAGCTTATATCAAAGCTCCTTCCGATCCCTAATTAATTAAAAAAGACCCCGCCATTTTTGGCCATATTTTTAATGAAGTTCTCTTTCCATTCTCGATCAATCATCGGCGCAATAAAGGGCTCATTTAAGAGCGTAGTGCGAAGTGCGGCAAGCTTTGGAAAGCCGCTTAAAAGATCGCCCGAACGCAGCTCATCGACAATCACAAAGCGAGCAAACATCGGCGCAAGCACCAGATCCACTAACGAAAACTGATCCCGGCTAAAGTAGCGCGTATCAGGGTTTTTCTCATTTTCTAAAATCGCAAGCGTCGCTTTAAGCGCATCAAAATATTGATCGGCATCCTCTACGGTTTTAGTGCGCATCGACATATATTGAGGCCCGTAAAGTTCGCCTGCAACCCCTGCCCATGCGCGATCTTTCGCCCGGGAAATCGGACAGGTTTCATAGAGCGAATGCTCCGGATGCTCTTCTTCAATAAACTCTACAATCGCGAGCGACTCAAAGAGCACATCCCGTTCACTTACCTTCATGACCGGCACTTTTCCAAGCGGTGACCACGCGTTAAACCAATCGGGCAACTCGCCATGAGGATCCAGCCACGTCAATTCATGCGCCACCTTTTTATAATTGAGCGCAATCAACACGCGCTGAACAAAAGGACACAATGGATAACCCACTAATTGATAACTCATCTTCACTCCTTTTAGAGCCTTATTTTAAGCTCTCGGTTAAGCTAAAATATTGGGAATCGCCTCCCTCTTACACCACGGTTACACCCGTCAAAAAAGGGAAATATTCCTTCTGTATACTAACACACAACCGCCTGATTCATAGAGTGCTATGCGCTTTTCATCATCCCCCGATCAATCCATGTTAAGATAGGAAAATTACGAATAAAAGGAGACTTTACATGATTGAACTCTCAGCCATTCATCTCACCGGTGCCGATGCGAGTACCTTTATTCAAGGCCAAATCACCGCCGACATCAACCAACTTAATTTTATTGAGCAAACTGCCGAAAACACGGGGCTTGGGGCACTTTGTACCCATCAAGGCCGTGTGGTTGTTGTGATGTGGATTATCCGTCATGCTGAAGACGATATTGTACTCTTAATGCCAAGCGATATGGCGGAGCAAATTAAAGCCCATCTTACCAAATTTGTCTTTATCTCTAAGGTGAAAATTGAGCTTAGAGAGGCGCTTGCGGACGAGCTTGCTACGCTTCCTGAAGATCTATTAATCCCTTGGATTACCCAAGCGACGACGGAAAAATTTGTGCCTCATATGTTAAGCCTCGATAAATTGAACGGCATTCACTTTAAAAAAGGGTGCTATACCGGACAAGAGGTGGTGGCGCGCATGGAGTATTTAGGCGCTCCGAAACGCCGTCTTGCAAAAATTACAGCAAGTAACGCAAAAGAACTTGCCTATGGCGAAGAAATCATTAATGATGAGGATAAATCAGCGGGAACGATTATCTACTTTGAAGGGGATAATGCGCTCGCGGTGATTCAATTGAGCGCGAAAGAATCGGCGCTAAAACTTAATGAACCCATCACGATCGAACATATTTGGGAGTAAAAACACTATCATGGCGAACGGAAAACATATCGGGATTTTAACCGCAGGCGGTGACTGTCAGGGGCTTAACGCAGCACTTCGAGGCGTTACCTTATCGGCGCTCAAAGAGGGCTGGAAAGTCACCGGGATTAATGACGGATTTGTTGGATTGGCAGAAATGGCGCACACGCCCCTCACCTTTGAAGATGTCTATCAAATCGCAGGGACCGGTGGCACCATTTTAGGAACCGGCCGTGGCGGTGGACGCGCACGCAATACTGAAGAGGCGGTCGCAAACTGCGTTGAGAGCTTTAAAAAACTGGAACTCGATGCCCTTGTTTGTCTTGGCGGCGATGGAACGCAACGATTTGCCTCCTATCTCCATCAGGCGGGCATCCCGGTCGTCACCCTTCCGAAAACCATCGATAATGACATTGCGAAAACCGATGTCACCTTTGGCTATGATACGGCGGTTCACGTCTCAGTGATGGCGCTCGATCGCCTTCGCACCACGGCCGATTCTCATCACCGTTTAATGATTTTAGAGGTGATGGGCCGCGATGCCGGTTGGTTAGCGGCGGGCGCAGCGCTTGGTGGCTCGGCGGATATCTGCCTGATTCCTGAGATGCCCTACTCGATGGAATCGCTCGTCAAATACATTAACAAACATATCTATAACAAACGCTCGGCATTGCTTGTAATCGCGGAAGGCGCAGTCTCGGAAGAGAATCATGCGCTCGGTCTTAAACCAAAGAAACATGCCGAAGCGATTAAGATCGTCGATGCCATTCCAGAATTGACCGGAATGCAAGCCCGCTTAACGACGCTTGGCTATGTGAGCCGTGGCGGCGTGCCAACGGCAAGTGACCGAATTTTCGCAACCCAATGCGGGACTAAAGCAATTGAGCTCATTAAAAAGTCACAATACGGTGTGATGGTCGCGCAACAAAATGGTAAACTCACCTCGGTGCCGATCGAGGAAGTGGCCGGAAAACCCCGTCTATTACCGCGCAATCATAGCCTCATTAAAACGATGCTCGACACCGGCGTCTGCATGGGCATTTAACCCGAATCACACGCACTATAAAAATACTATCAAGGAGACATCATGAAAAAAATTATTCATACTGATAACGCACCGAAAGCGGTGGGTCCTTATTCACAAGCGAATGCGCTTGGTAACTTAGTCTTTACCTCAGGCCAAATTCCACTCGATCCTGCTACCATGCAAGTGGTCGAGGGCGATGTAAAAGCGCAAGCTCGTCAAACACTCCTTAACTTAAAAGCGGTACTTGAAGAGGCGGGAGCGGGCTTTGATAGCGTACTCAAAACCACCTGTTTCTTAGACGATATTAAAGACTTTGCCGCTTTTAATGAAGTCTATGCGGAGTTCTTCGGGTCTGAAAATACGCCTGCGCGCTCATGCTTTGAAGTCGGTAAATTACCGATGGGCGTATTAGTAGAAGTGGAAGCGATCGCTTACGTTAAATAAGTTTACGCCTCCATTTTAATGTCGCTTTATTCAAGCGATAAAAAACCGGCTCACAGAGTAATTCTGGAGCCGGTTTTTGTTTTTATAGTGTTTCTCTACTTGATCGTCACTACACTTTCGTGCGTTTTCCAACGATCAATCTAAAGAAGACCGGAGCGTAGAAGATTACGAGGAAGGTCCCTGCGATCATCCCGCCGACAACGGTTTTACCCACCACGTTTTGCGCGCCAGAGCCCGCACCGCTTGCCAGTGCAAGAGGCACAACCCCAAGACCGAACGCGATCGAGGTCATCATAATCGGACGAAGACGTAAGTGCGCCGCTTCAACCGTTGCGGTAATCACATCTTTTCCTTCACGCATGATGTCACGGGCAAATTCTACGATCAGGATCGCATTTTTCGCCGTGAGTCCAATCGTCGTCAACATCCCTACTTGGAAGTAGACGTCGTTATCAAGGCCTTTGCCTAAATGCGCCGTCAATACCGCCCCGATAATCCCCACCGGAATGGTGAGCAGTACCGCAATCGGAATGCTCCACGACTCATACAGCGCCGCTAAACTTAGGAAGATAACAAAGACCGATACCGCAAAGAGTACCGCTTGAATATCGCCGGTTTGACGCTCTTCATAAGAAGTCCCTGACCACGCCACATCAATCCCTTGAGGGAGTTTGTCACGCACGAGGCGCTCAATCTCCAGCATCGCCTCACCGGTACTGCGACCTTGGTTCGCTTCAACAGAAAGTTTAAACGCAGGATTACCATTAAAACGGTCAATCTGAGGGGATCCCGAACTCCATTTACCGGAGGCAAAGGCACTAAAGGGCACCATTTCACCTTTGGTATTACGCACATACCAGCGATTAAAGTCGGACGGCATCATACGGAATTCAGCGTCACCTTGCACCTGAACCTTTTTGATTCGGCCACGATCGACGAAGTCGTTGACATACATGCCACCCCACGCCACCGAGAGCGATTGGTTAATCATATCGATCGGTACTTGAAGCGCACGCGCACGGTCACGGTCGATGTCGATATAGTATTCCGCTTTATCCATCATACTGCCGTCACGCAAGGTTTGCGCATTGAAGGTGGGCGATTGACTGATCTCTTGTTTGAGCATATTCACCGCTTTTAACAGCTCCTCATGCCCAAGCCCAATCGAGTCTTGCAGATAAAACTCAACCCCGGTTGATACCCCAAGTTCTGGGATTGCTGGCGGAATAAAGGCAAATCCAAAGGCATTATGTTTAAGTGCAAAGCCCATCAAATGCTGATTGACTCGACCAAGTGTCGCTTGGATCGGCTCTTTACGCTCATCCCACGGTTTCATCATGAGGAAGTAGAGCGCCTGGTCACTTCCGCGACCGGTAAAGCTAAAGCCCGCAACGGTCATGATCGACTGCACGTTTTCGCTCTCTTCTTCTAAAATATATTGGGTTAGAGAGGCAAGCGCTTCTTCGGTGACATTCAGGGAGGCGTTACTTGGGTTAATAATCTGCCCAAGCGCAAACCCTTGGTCCTCTTCCGGTAAGAAGCTCGTTGGAATCGTTTTAAAGAGAAATCCAACGCCTACAAGCACGATCAAAAGCCCCATTACAAAACGTTTCGGACGAGTTACCGCACCACGAACGCCTTTCTCATAAGCGACGTTTCCGCGGTCAAAGAGACGGTTAAAGCCATCCACTAAAAGATGAATCACTTTGGTAAGTGGCGCTACAAGCGTCAACCAAATTTTCAATAACCCCGTCGGCTCTTTTGCTTGATCTTCTTTTGATTTTAAGATCGTCGCACAGAGCGATGGCGTAAAGATAATCGCAACAAGCACCGAAAGGAGCATCGCGGTAATAATCGTCACCGAGAATTGGCGATAGATAATCCCTGTCGCGCCCGGCATAAAGGCCATCGGTACGAATACCGCTGAAAGCACTACCCCGATCCCAACGAGCGCGCCAACGATCTGATCCATCGTTTTCTTCGCCGCTTCATAAGGGGTCGCATCCTCTTCTTCCATAATCCGCTCAACGTTTTCTACCACAACGATCGCATCATCAACCAGCAGCCCGATCGCAAGGACCATCGCAAAGAGGGTTAAGGTATTTAAGATAAAGCCCATCGCCGCCAAAATCGCCAGCGTCCCACATAATACATAGGGAATCGCAAGGAGCGGAATCAGTGCCGCGCGGAAGCTACGGAGGAAGACATACATCACGATAAATACGAGAATGATCGCCTCAATTAAGGTGCCCATTACGTTATTGATCGACACCTCAACAAAGGGCGTTGTATCGTAAGGATACATATATTCCATCCCTTCCGGGAAGTTTAAACTCGCCGTTTCTAAGAACTCGCGTACCGCTTTTGCTGTATCGAGCGCATTGGCGCCAGAGGCTAAGTTAATCGCCATCGCTGTTGCGGGTTTACCGTTATAGTGCGAGGAGAATTGCTCATTCTCAGGCGACAGTTCCACCCGCGCCACATCGTCTAATAGGACTTTACTACCATCTTCATTTACGCGAAGTTGAATCGCTTTAAATTCGGCTTCCGTCTCTAACAGCGATTGTGCATTGATGGTATAGCGTAGCACCTGCTCTTTTTTCGCCGGCATCGCCCCTAAATCACCGAGCGTTGCTTGCGTGTTTTGCTCTTTAATCGCCGCAACCACATCGAGTGAGGTCATGCCATATTGATTGAGTTTCATCGGATCAAGCCAGACGTTCATCGCATAGCCAGAGCCAAAGAGTTGCGTTTCCCCAATCCCGTAGAGTCGGCTAAGCGGCTCGGAGATATTTGACGCAACATAGTCTCCTAAGTCCGCATGGGTTAATGAGCCATCGGGCGAATAGAATCCCACCACCATCAAGAATGAACTGGATGATTTTTGTACCTGAATCCCTTGCTGCTGCACGGCTTGAGGAAGCTGGGTGAGCGCCGTTTGAATTTTGTTCTGTACCTGAACTTGCGCCATATCAGGGTCCGTTCCCTGCTCAAAGGTGATCGCAATCGAGACCACCCCGGTACTTGAGCTTTGTGAAGACATATAACGGAAACCATCGAGCCCGGTTAAACTCTGCTCGATCACCTGCGTTACACTCTCTTCAACGGTTTCTGCGTTCGCACCAGGATAGACGGCCATAACCCGAACTTCTGGTGGCGCAATTTGCGGATATTGCGCAACGGGCAGATTCACCCCTGCAAATATCCCTAAAGCCATCGTCATAATTGCAAGAACCCATGCAAATATCGGACGATCAATAAAAAAGTGTGCCATTTATAATATCCTTTTGTGTTGCCTGCGATTCATCGGTGAATCGATTATTTCCCTGTGCCTTCAAGTACCACTTTGGTGTAGATATCTTCGGTGAGTACTTCCACTGGAATAATGGGGCTTGGCGAACGTTGAAGTGCCATTTGAATCAGTTGGAAACCGCGCGTTACCACAAATTCACCCTCTTCTAAGCCCGAAGCCAATACCCAATCGGTACTGTGTGAACGAGAGATGACGACCGAACGCTCTTGCGCAACCCACGCAACATCCGCGCCCATCTGCTCTTTCATCATCGCCTGCTCTTGAGGACTCGCTTTACGCGCAATAATCACCTTACTTTTACCGGATAAATCTTGCGTTAAAATGCGCTGAGGAACGGTCACTGCACCGATCTCAATCCCTTGCTCAACCACGGTTTTAACAAACATTCCCGGAAGGAGCGCGCCTTCATCGTTATTAAATTCCGCCTGAAGGAGAATCGAGCCGGTGGTTAAATCAACGGTCGGGTCTTCAAAACGAATGTAGCCGGTCTCAGGATAGAGCGAGCCATCTTCTAAGAAAATGCGAACGGGATGATATTTCACCTCTTTCCCATGTTGATCGATACGGGTTTGGCTTTTATAAACGCCCGATTTAATTTTACGCTGAAGATCGGAGTACTCCGCCGCTGAATAGGCAATGTCAACGCGCATCGGATTGAGCTGCTGAATCACCGCCATCTCAAGCTGTTGCCCAGGCGATACCAGTGCCCCTTGGGTAAAATTAGATTTACCAATTTTTCCGCTGATCGGCGCGAGCATTTTACTGTAGTTCACATTGATCTCAGCATTTTTCACTTGCGCTTCAGCACCATAGACTTCGGCATTGGCTTGAGCGAGTGCTGCGTTTGCATCATCCACATCCTGTGCACTTACCGCTTTTGAGCCACTGCTACGGAGCGTATTCATCCGCTCTGCTCGCATTTTTGCTGCATATTGCGCCGCTTTCGCACGCTCAAGTCCTGCTCTTGCTTGACGGAGATTCGCTTCATAGATCGCCGAATCGATCTGATAGAGTGTCTGCCCTTCCTCAACGCTCGATCCCTCTTCGAAATTTTGCGTCAAGATAATGCCACCCACCTGCGGGCGCACTTCCGCCATCACCGATGCAATCGTTCGCCCCGGTAATTCCGACTCAACGGTAATGTTGCGTTTTTCAACTTTCTCCACCACCACGCTCGGAATCTGCGTGCCGGCTTCTTCCTTTTTCTCGCCGCTAAAACAGCCTGTCAACACTAGTGCTGCTGCCGATAATACGAGAAGACTCTGTATCGATTTCACTCTTTTCTTCATACCAATCCTATCTCTTAATTTGGGTTTTTATTCTAAAAATGGGTCACTTCATTCAAAACAGTTAACACGCCGCTCAGATCGACATGATCATACTTTTTTACCAGCCCGTTCATCCACGGGTCAAATACGTCCATAAAGATTCCATCGAGCGTTCGTTCGCCTTTTTCCGTCAGCACATAAAAAGAGGAGCGTTTATGATTGGGGTTTTCACACTTTTCAATGAGCCCTTCCTCCATTAACTGCGTTACCTGACGTTGCACCGCTTGGCGAGAAATCAGATATTTTTCCGCAATTTGCGGCACCGTAATATGATTTTCAGAACGACGAATCGACACCATCACCGATAGTGCCGTGCAACCAATGTTGTACTGACTGTTATTGAGGAGCTCTTCTGCGATCCGATTTAACTTGATCGATGCGGCAAAAACGCCGGAAACTACCTGCTCTAACTGCTCTTTTTTACTAATTTCTTTCACATTTACCTAGTCATGAATCCTATAGAATAACAATGACGTAGTTTAAAACTTGACAACCATGTTGTCAAATAAAGTGAGATTTAAAAATATAATGACGCACCAAATTTCACGCATAAAAAAACCTAAGTCTTGCAAAAGAATCTTAGGTTTTCATTGAGATAACGCAGTAAAAACTACGCTTCGACGCTCATTTTCACCGTGATCGCCGCCACAAGCGGGCAGATCGCTAGCGCCATTAAATTCGCAGCAATTAAAATTAGAATAAAACTGCTAATCCCGTGGCCGGCTACGAGCACCGAAACGATGTGCACCCCTAAAATCAAAAGCGGAATGTAGAGCGGTAAAATAATGATGCTCAGCAGTAATCCTGCTTGGCGAAGCCCCACCACAATCCCGACACACATCGCACCAATCAGACTAAGAAGCGGCGTTCCAAGAAGAAGTACTCCTGCAATTTTAAGCGCATCGCTAAAACTAAAATAGAGCATTACCCCCAAAATGGGTGAGAAAAATACGAGTGGCAACGCCGTTAACATCCAGTGCGCCACAATTTTCCCTAACACGAGCGGATAGAGCGGTGCCCCGCTAATGATAAATTGCTCAAGCGAGCCATCATCGTAATCATTTTTAAAGAGGCGATCCATCGTCAGCATCGTCGCGAGTAACGCTGCGACCCACAAAATGGCCGGCGCAGATGCTTTAATTAGATCCTGCTCCTCAATCCCTAAACCAAGGGGAAAGAGGCTCACAATAATCAGGAAAAACATAATCGGCATCATCAGTTCTGAACGCTGGCGCATCCCGATTTTAAGATCCCGCCGAATAATCGCTAAAAAGGTCTTCATCGTGTTTTCGCCTCCACCGTTAGGGTTTTAGTAAACACGCAATCGCTCGGTGCTTGGTGCGAGGTGAAAATAATCATTCCGCCTGCCGCAATGTGCGTTGCCATTTTCGCTTCAAGCAATTCAATGGAGCCCACATCGAGCGCAGTAAAGGGTTCGTCCAAAATCCAGATAGGACGCTCTTCAAACCAAAGTCTCGAGAGCGCAACGCGGCGTTTTTGCCCTGCAGAGAGATAGCGAATCGGGCGATCATGTTGCGGAATATTGAGCGTGTCAAACACCTCGTTACACTCTTTTTCACTCAAGGATTGACCACGAATTGCTAAGATCGAGGCTAAGTTTTCCCGCGCAGAAAGATCGTAATTGAGGCTTAACGCATGGCCAACATAGATGATCG
The DNA here is from genome assembly GCA_945619025.1 of uncultured Ignatzschineria sp. Classification (GTDB taxonomy): domain Bacteria; phylum Pseudomonadota; class Gammaproteobacteria; order Cardiobacteriales; family Wohlfahrtiimonadaceae; genus CALZBJ01. Next base: position 14,547 of record CALZBJ010000002.1, read on the forward strand.
ACCGCGGATAGTGATGCAAAAGTTCACGGCGTTCAATCTCATTGAGAAAAATCTTCCCGCGATATTGCTGACTAATCCCCGCAAGGACGCGGAGCGAGGTGGTTTTCCCCGCACCGTTCGCCCCTTTAAGATAGAGCGATTCGCCGGCACTAAGGGTAAACCCATAAGGCTCAAACACCGGCTGATAATTGCGCTGGACGGTAAAATCCTCAATGCGAAGGACCGCGTTCTCCATGCTTTTTTACTCCACCATGCGATCTAAAATGAGCGACAGCGAATCTTCTTGATCCCCGCGAATCACCACGATCCCCGTTTCATAATCGCCTGCCCCTGCGACCGGATCACCGGTTTGGCTAATGCGCGCTGATACTGCAATGCCCTTCATCTCAGCAAAAGGTTTGCCACCGCCCATTAAGCGATCATTTTCACCAATCGTCACCGTCAACGGCCACGATTGAATCTCCCGCAGAGGAATCCGTTTTGCCGCAAGAGGCGGACCGCCCGCACTGCCTTCAGGACGCAGATAGACAAATAAAATGCCATTGGGATTAACGGCATCCACATTAAAGTTTGGCGCAAGCGAGAGCTCAACACGATAGCCCGATTCAGCCACCGCACTCTCCTCTTTCGCCTCATTTAACGCATTCGCTTCACTTGCTTTACGCGCTCTAAAATCACGAATCACACTCTCAGTTGCCGATTTCGCATTGGGGTCTAAAATCCCCTCTTTGAAACTTTCAAGCTGCGTAATCGCGCCATCGTAAAGTCCGTTATTGCCTAAAATAAGGCCATATTCGAAAAATTGCGTCACATCGTCAGGATAATTCCGCACCAGCGCATTAAAGCGATTCACAAGCTCGGGGGTTAAGCGCCCTTTCGCCGCATCACCTAAAAGGTAGGCCATGGAAAACTCAAGATTTAAATAGACGCGATCGATGTGATAATTCTGAGGTTCGATCGATTCAAGCGCTTCAAGCACCGGTGGCAAGAGGAAAAACTCATTGCGTTTTAAGAAGAGATCAAGCAACACATAGAGGCGTTTTGGATCATCATTCTCAACGGATGCATTAAAGACTTGAACAACCCGTTTAGCACTGTCAGGATCGCTCGTTAAGAGCTGAATAAAATTATCGGGATAGGGCATTTCGTCGGTCAGATGACGATTACGAAGCCACTCAATATTTAAGCGATCCGCCCACTCGGTGAGCTCTGCAATAAAGGGTTCTTCTTCCGCCGTTAACGTGATATTGGGCGCTAACGCCGAGCGATAATAGAAGTGACGTAGATAGGCATTGGCTTTTTCCGCTTTATTATGTTTTTGGAGTACATCGACATAATCAAGTAGGAACGCCTCTTCATCAGGATAATTGGTGGCAAGCGTATCAAATAGCCCCTCAATCCGTGGCGTTAACTCCTCATTACCACGAAGATATTGCAAGCGAACAAGCGAGGATTGTAAGAAGAAACTCGGCTCTTTCTCAACGCTATAGAGATCGACATAAATATCGTATACCGTATCTAAAAAACCCTTCTCATATTGCGCATAACCCAAGTAAAAACTTGCGAGCACATAGAGAAGTTTGGCATCCTGATGCTCATCTTTGGTACTTAAATAATTGAGCACACGAAACGCTCCGCGATAGCCCTCTTCACTTGAGATCAAATCATCAGGTGGTGGGAAATCAGCGGGCGTTGCCCCATTACGAAGCGCCTCAAGATCCATCTCATCTAACCACGCCTCAACAATTGGCAGATAGTGGTCTCGCTCAAGATCGAAGGTCTTTTCCGCTTCTGCGTAATCGGTCTTCCAAAAGTAGGTCGCCGTTAAACCGGTAACAAATGCGCCAAGCAGTACAAAGAGCGCAAGCGTTGGCATCGAAAATTGACGATCCTCGCGAGAAACGGCTAAGAGGTCACGGGCAAGCTCGGTTTTTTGATGCTCATATTCCGCTTGCGTCAGTTTCCCTGCGTTAAGAGAGCGTTCGAGCGCTTCGGTATCGCTGTGATATTTCTCGCGGTACACCTCTTTAAGACGCACTTTTTTAAAGGAACGCTTGAAAAAGAGTGAATAGAGAATCACCCCGAGCGTAATTAAAATCAGTAAAACTGTGGTAAGAATCATAATGTCTCGTCTTTTTGTAATATCTCGTTCAGGCGGGCGGTTTCATCGGCAGAGAGCTCGCTACCGCTCGGTACTTTCGTCTCTTTTGGGCGACGAATAAAGAGTACATACCCTAAAATTAACAATAAAATCACCACCGGGCCAAACCAGAGTACCCAAGTGACCGGTTTCACGGGGGGATTATAGGTGGCAAAATCGCCGTAGCGCTCCACCATAAAGCCCACAATCTCCGCATCCGAACGCCCATCAACAATGAGCTCGTAAGTCAAATCTTTCATGGTTTGTGCCGAGAGTGCATTCGATTCTGCAATGCTTTGGTTTTGACAGGTCGGGCAACGCAGCTCACTAATGAGCGACTGGAAACGGCGCTGATCGACCTCATTGTCAAACTCATAGACGTTAATCGCAGCGCTTGCCACATTCAATGTCACCATCGCCACCAAAATGAGTGAGAGCGTCTTTATCATCTTCATTAAACGAATCATTTTTCCGCTCCTATGGCTTGAACCTCCGCCCACGATTTACCGTAATACGCTTTGAGCGTGGATTCCCAATTCTCTAAACTCACCTCGCCGGTATGACGATAAGTAACAATGCCATCGGCATCGATAAAGTAGGTTTCAGGCGCGGCGTAGACACCAAAGTCAAAGCCGATTCGGCCTTTACGATCTTCAATGGTTAAAAGATAAGGATTGCCTAAATCGCGCAACCATTTATCCGCTTTCACCGGATCATCTTGATAATCGATGCCGTAGATTTTAACCCCGCGGTTTGAGAGCTCGTTGAGCGCTTCATGCTCCGCTTTACAGGTTGGGCACCAGGTCGCCCAGACGTTAATGAGGGCAGGCCCTTTAAAATCACTGTCGGTAATGATGGTTTTCACCTCGCCCGGCGCTTTTAATTGATCCGCACTAAACGCCGGCAATCTGTTGCCAATAATCTGCGCTTCAAGTTTTGTCGGATCATTCCCGAGCCCGGTAAAGAGGAAGATCATAAAGCCGAGCGTCACAACGACAATGCCGGCAATTACTGCTCGAATCATCTTATTCTCCTAATCATTTTGTGCCAAACTACGACGTGCGCGATAACGGCGATCGAAGATCGATAACATGGCTGCAAACGCCATAATTCCGCCCCCAATCCAGATCCAGCGCACAAACGGTTTCACATAAATTCGTAATGCCCACACCTCAGCGCCCCGCTCTTCAGCCATCGCCACATAAAGATCATCAATCAGCGACGCGCGAAGTGCCACCTCACTCATCGGTGAGCCGGTCACGGTATAGAGGCGTTTTTCGGGATACATCATCATTAATGGTTTATCATTTTTATAGACTTGAATGGTGCCTTTATCGCCGATATAGTTCGGCCCTTGCAGCTTTTCAAGCGCTTTTAATTCAAATCCATATTCGCGAATATCGACCCGCTGCCCCACTTTCATCAATTGGTCTTGCTCAATGCTGTAATGCGAGGTGAGCGTGATGCCAACAATGGTGACAACCAGTCCCAAATGCCCAAGATTCATGCCCCAGCGTGAGAGACTTTGACTCACCACTGCGCCGGCAAAACTTTGCCCTTTACGGCGACTGTGATGGATCTCAAAAATCACCCCAAAGACCACCCAGAAGCTTAACGTTAATCCGATCACCACCCACGGATCGAGGCGACCTGAATAGAAAAAGCTGGTGCCAACGCCAAGAATAATCGAGCCAACTGCCATAATGATGAGCTCTTTTTTAATGCGCCCTAAAGAATCTTGCTTAAAGCGAAGAAGCGGGCCAACCCCGAGTGCAAACAAAATCATGCAAGCAAGCGGCACGGCGTATTGATTAAAATAGCCCTCTCCAACGGAGATTTTGCCCACTTTTAAGATATCCACAATAAGGGGGAAGAGCGTTCCGAGCACCACCACAAAGCAGGCGATCGCAAGGAAGATATTATTAAGTAAAATGCCCGACTCTTTCGAGATCAATCCAAATGAGGATTCTTGACGAATTTTTGACGCTCTAAAGAGAAGGAGAACCATCCCAAAAAGGGTAATAATCGCGAGAATTAACAAGATGAAAAGACCGCGATCGGGGTCTGAGGCAAAGGAGTGAACTGAGGTTAAGATCCCTGATCGTACGAGGAAAGTACCAAGCACACTCAAGGAAAACGTTAAGATCGCTACGATCACTGACCAGAGGGTAAAAGCTTTACGTTTTTCCGTCATGGCGAGCGCATGCAGCAGCGCTGCCCCTAAAATCCATGGAATGAGCGACGCGTTTTCAACCGGGTCCCAGAACCACCAGCCGCCCCAGCCAAGTTCATAATAGGCCCACCAGCTGCCGATCGTGATCCCGAGGGTTAAAAAGAGCCACGCGCCAAGCGACCATGGGCGAATCCAGCGAATGGACACGCGGTCAATATGGCCGGTCATTAATAGCGCACAGACAAAGGCAAACGGCACGGCATAACCCACATAGCCTAAATAGAGAAGCGGTGGGTGAATGATTAATCCCGGGTCTTGCAAGAGCGGATTGAGGTCGCGTCCGTTATAGAGTGCGCCAAATAGATTTCGCTCAAAGGGGCTTGAGGTGAAGATTAAAAAGGCTAAGAAGCCAACGGTAATCCCCCCTAAAATCGCGAGCGTCGTTGAGGAGAGCTCGATCGGCATATTTTTGGTGAAAATTACCACCAAAAGCATCCAGATCGCAAGGGTAAAGACCCAAAGAAGCATCGACCCTTCGTGCCCGCCCCAGATCGCCGTTAATTGGTAGATTCCGGGGAGTTTTGTATTAGAGTTATTGGCCACATATTGATAGCTAAAATCATTAATCCAAAACGCATAGCCAAGGGCCACGAACGACAGGAGCACCAATAAAAAGAGCCAAACCGCTAAGGGGCGCGCCGAATAGATGAGGCGCTGATTGCGAAAATAGATTCCCACAAGCGGCATAATAAAGAGAAGTATAGAGACGCCCAGAGCAATGTACAGGGCGAGCTGACCAATCGGAAGCATAACGATTTCCTATCTGTTGCGGGTTATTTTTCAGTTAAACTGTGAGATGATTTTTCAATCGCATCGGCCACTTCAGGCGGCATATAGGTTTCGTCATGTTTTGCTAAAATCTCATCGGCGATAAAAGTGTTGTCATCTTGAAGTTTCCCCTTCGCCACAATGCCCTGCCCCTCTCTAAAAAGATCGGGCAAGATGCCATCATAAATAATTTTAACCGGCGTTGCGTCCCCCACCGATACGGTGAAATCAACCGCAAGGGTTTCCGTGCCACGATTGAGCGAGCCTTCATCCACAACCCCGCCCACGCGAATGGTTTTATGAAGAGGCGCGGCGCCAGCTTGCACATCATCCGGTGAATAGTAGAGACTTAAATTATCGCGCGATGCCCATACCAACAATCCCACCGAGACAAACGACATAAGCGCAATCCCGACCACAATCATTAAGCGTTGTTTACGTTTTGGTGTCATTTTTATAATCCTTCCTGTTTGAGTTCTTTTTTAAGCTGTTTACGTTCGATGATTAACGGCACAATGAGCCCTAAAAGGCACAGTGCAAAAAAGCCGTAACTTAACCAGACATAAAGTCCATGCTTCCCCATCTGTAAAAATTCAGCAAATGAATTAAACGCAAATTCCATGGTCTATCCTCTCATATAGTGCTTCATTAGGCGCTCTTTGTTGATGAGATTTGCGCTCTTAAGACAGACATACCCGAGTGAAAAAAAGAGGTATGCGCCAAACATATAAAGTGCGGGATAGAGCATGTTTGAGGTGATGCTCGGACCGCCTTTGGCAAAAAAGGTACTGCCTTGATGAAGACTGGTTGAAAAGTAAATCGAAAACTTCACGATCGGAACGTTGATTAACCCCACAAGGGCCAATACCGAGATCGCTTTATCGGCGCGCTCCCGCTCTTCGATCGCCAAATCGAGGGCAATGTAACCCATATAGAGAAAAAAGAGGATCAGCTGTGAGGTTAATCTAACATCCCAAACCCACCATGTTCCCCACGTTGGCGCGCCCCAAAGCGCACCGGTGACAAGCGATATAAGGGTAAAGGCGGCGCCTAAAATTGCAAGAGACCTTGCAATGATGGCAAAGAGTTTAATGCGCCAAATGAGATAGATCCCACTTAAAATCGCCATCGTTGCATAAACGGCCGTCGACAAAATTGCCGCAGGTACGTGAATATAGAAAATGCGGAAACTATTGCCTTGTTGATAATCCGGCGGCGCCATCGCCAACCCTGATACAAGCCCCGCTACGGCTAACATCGCACTGATCACAAAGGCCCATGGGGCCACTTTAGTCACAAGTGGGAGATAGTATTTATAGCTTGCGTATTTATAGAAGAAGCTAAGCCAGGTCCGTCTCTTACGTTTATTCACTAAAATCCCTCACTAAAATCCTAAACCTTATATCCATTCTGACAGCCTATATATTTATATAGGCGCACCATAGTATAACGAAATCCCAAAGCTTTGAGAAATTATAAATTCCCCGCAAAATTGACTTTTTTCACCCTAAAAACCGCGACAATATCGAAATCCGGTTGTATTCAAATTCACCTTCTTTTATTCTAGGATAAACGTACGATAAACTAATTAAGTTCTAATCAAGTTCAAATCAACTCAAATTGATATTAGTTTCATCGCGGGCATGCGCTTGCATGCTAAAATGGTGCCGTTAGCTTATTGAAGGAGTCCTTATACCTATGAGTAATCGTATTATTGTTTTAAAAGAGGGACATGATGGTGAAAAGCGCGTCGCGCTCGATCCAAAGATTGCCGCTAAATTTAGCGCCCTCGGTTTTGAGGTTGTCATCGAAACCGGTGCCGGCGATCAAGCCCATTTCCCAGGCGACAGTTATGACAATGTCACCGTTGCCGATCCTGAATTTAAAGATCGCGACATTATTCTCTGCATTCAGCCCCCAACGCTTGAGCAGATCAATTCATTTAAACCCGATAGTTTAGTCGTCGGTATGCTCGATCCCTATCGTAATTTAGAGACGATCGAAGCCTTCAAAAATGCTCGCATTAGCACCATCGCATTAGAATTTATTCCCCGCATTACCCGTGCGCAAAGCATGGACGTACTCTCATCACAAGCATCGATCACCGGCTATCAAGGCGCGCTGATTGGGGCTTCATTAGCACCGCGCTTTTTCCCGATGTTAACCACCGCTGCCGGAACGATTCGTCCTGCAAGAGTTGTGGTGATTGGTGCGGGCGTTGCTGGATTACAAGCCATTGCCACCGCTCGCCGTTTAGGGGCGCAAGTGGAGGCGTACGACATTCGCGCTGCCGCAAAAGAGCAAGTGGAATCCTTAGGGGCTAAATTGATCGAAACCGGCGTTGATGCTTCAGGTCAAGGCGGATACGCGCGCGAACTGACCGAAGAGGAGAAAGCGAAACAAGCGCAAGCCCTCTTTGATCACATTGCTAAAGCTCACGTCGTGATTAGTACTGCTGCCGTTCCCGGTCGCCGTGCGCCCTTAATTATTACCCAAGAGATGGTGGAAGCGATGCCTAATGGGGCGGTCATTGTAGACCTTGCCGCAGATACCGGCGGAAACTGTGCCCTCACAAAACCAGGCGAAACAATCATACATAATAATGTCACCGTCACCGGACCACTTTTAGTGCCAACCCGCTGCGCCGTGCACGCCTCGGAAATGTACGCACAAAACATCTTTAATTTACTCTCTCCATTCATTAATGAGGGCAAACTTGAACTCGATTATGATGAAGAGATTATCCGCGAATGTATGATCACCCACGACGGCCAAATCGTCTCCGATCGTATTCGCAAAGCAATGGAGGACAATCAATGATTACAGGATTTGCAGCACTCTATATTGTGATGCTTTCAGCGATTGTAGGGTTTGAGGTCATCTCACGCGTCCCTGCAATTTTACACACGCCCTTAATGTCAGGCTCGAACTTTATCCACGGAATCGTCTTAGTCGGCGCCATGATTGCTCTTGGCCACGCTGATGGATTCTTCCAAACAACGCTTGCGTTTATCGCAGTGGCATTTGGGGCGGCAAACGCAGTGGGCGGTTACGTGGTAACGGACCGAATGTTAGAGATGTTTAAGCCAAGCAACAAGGAGAAATAAGAGATGAGTTTTATTGTTGAAGCGGGCTACTTTATTGCCGCGATTACCTTTATTTTTGCGCTTAAACGCATGAGCCACCCTTCCACTGCTCGTTCGGGCATCAATTGGGCGGGAATGGCGATGCTTTTTGCCACCATCATCACCATTTTCCACCCGGCGGTCAGTAAACATTATTTATTAATGTTCCTTGCGATCGCACTTGGCGGCGGTTGGGCCCTTCGTTCAGCGAAAAAAGTGGCCATGACCGATATGCCGCAAATGATTGCGATCTACAACGGCGTTGGGGGCGGTTCGGCGGCCTTAATCGGTGCCATTGCCCTGTTACAAATTGATGCAACGGCAGCTGGTTATTCATCAAGCATTGTCTGGCTTGCCGCGGTGGGCGCGCTCATTGGAGCGATCTCATTTACCGGATCAATCATTGCTTGGGCAAAACTTGATGGCCGTTTAAAAGGCACCATTCGTTTTAAAAATCGTAACGCCATTAACGGCTTTATCATTGGATTTGCGCTCGTATTCACCCTCATTATCGCAGGGGATGCAGCGCCCAATTACGGTTTAATCGCGCTCTTTTTCATCATGACTTTAGCGTTTGGGGTGTTAATTACGATTCCAATCGGTGGCGCGGATATGCCGGTGGTGATCTCGCTATTTAACGCATTGACCGGTTTAGCGGTCGCGTTTGAAGGGATCGCGCTCGACAACGGCGGTCTTATCATTGCCGGTACAGTCGTCGGTGCGGCAGGTACGCTTCTCACCCAGCTCATGGCGAAAGCGATGAACCGTTCACTTGCGAACGTGCTCTTTTCAAACTTTGGCGAGCAACAATCTGAAAATAGCGAAATTGAAGGCTCGATGAAACCGATGGATTCCTCCGATGCGGCGATCTCAATGAGCTTTGCTGAGAGCGTAATTATCATTCCCGGTTACGGTTTAGCTGTCGCGCAAGCGCAACATAAAGTCGCTGAACTGACTAAACTCCTTCAAGATCGTGATATCGATGTGAAATTTGCAATTCACCCGGTTGCAGGACGTATGCCAGGCCATATGAACGTTCTCCTTGCGGAAGCGGGCATTCCTTACGATCTCATCTTCGACTTAGATGAAATTAACGAGGAATTTGAGAAGACCGATGCGGTGCTTGTGATTGGTGCAAACGACGTGGTCAATCCCGTTGCCCGTACCGATAAATCAAGCCCCATTTACGGCATGCCGATCTTAAATGCGGACCTAGCGAAACAAGTATTTGTGGTCAAACGCGGACAAGGTGCCGGCTTCTCAGGCATTGAAAATCACCTCTTCTACCTCGACAATACCAACATGGTCTATGGCGATGCGCAGAAAGTGGTGAGCGATATGATCGCGGCGATTAAAACGCTTTAATCAGCTCTTTTAATCAACCGCAATTATCGCACTCATAAGCGGTAACCTATTCAAAAGCGTTAAGTCTTTGGCTTAGCGCTTTTTTGTGCGCTACACTAAAATCCTGAGTCATTTGAATAATTCTCAACCCCCTAATTCTCTGGAGGCCTTATGTCGAATCTATCCAATTGTTCTGATTCCTCTACCTTTTCGGTCACGAGTTATCTAGGCAAAATTAAACCCTTTGCCGGCGCAGACCCCAGTGCAATTGCTAAAAAGGCCTTTCAATCACCGGTCTTTCTTACCAAACTCGGGCTCGTCGGCGATGAGCAGGCTGAAAAGCGTTTCCATGGCGGACCGGATCGAGCGCTGTGCCAATATCCCCGCGAACATTACAGCTATTGGCAAACGGCCTATCCCGCCCTTGCCGATTATTTTGTCGCACCCGGTTTTGGGGAAAATATCTCCACGCTCGGCATGACCGAATCGAACACCTTTATTGGCGATATCTACCGTTGGGGCGATGCGATCATTCAGGTAACTCAACCGCGCTCCCCCTGCTATAAACTCAATTTTCATCTTAAGATTGATGATTTGTCACTACAGATGCAGCAAACCGGCTTTTGCGGCTGGCTCTATCGCGTCATTTCTGAAGGGGAGGTTTCGCCAGATGCCCCACTCAAGAGGCTCTCACGCAATAGTGATCTCTCCGTCAAACGCGCCATCGATATCGCGTTTAATGAGCCGTTTGATGAAGCCAATACCCGTTTCATTCTTCAAAGCGCCGGCCTTTCTGCTAGCTGGTGTCACACCATGCAAACACGGCTACTTACCGGCGAAATTGAGAGTTTTGCGGGGCGCCTATTTAACAATCCTCACGCAAAATAAAAACCACTGTAGTTACCCTACAGTGGCTTAGTAAAGACGTAATTTAATGGAGCGGATTAATCGGCGAGTAATCGGCCTTCTTTATCAGTAAATTTACCCACAATAATCATCACTAGATCGATTAACGCCCAAATTCCTAATCCGCCAAGCGTTAAGATCATTAAGATTCCAGTGCCGATTTTACCGACATAAAATCGATGAATGCCTAGACCGCCTAAAAAGAGACATAATAAAATTGCTGCTACTTTACTCTTATCACTATTTTCCACTCTTATATCCTTTCTGAAATGATGAATGACTTAAAAAGTATATCAATCATCCTTTTATTTTCAATAGGTTCAATGCTGAAATCATAGATCTAGATCAATTTGCAGTGCTATCCCAGTTATTGCCGATGCCTACATCGACTAAAAGTGGAACTTTAAGCTCAAAAACTTTAGTCATATCGCGCTCAAGGAGCTCCGTTACCCGCGGTAAATCCCCATCGCTCACCTCTAAAATCAGTTCGTCATGCACTTGAAGTAAGAGATTGGCATTTAGTTTAGGATTATCCGTTAAGGTTTGATCAACTTTGAGCATCGCAAGCTTAATGATATCGGCGGCCGTTCCTTGAAGCGGCGCATTGATCGCGACCCGTTCAGCTCCCGCTCGAGCGGCACCGTTACTGCCCGTAATTTCAGGTAAATAGAGTCGGCGGCCTAACAGCGTTTCCACATAGCCTTGATCTTTCGCCTGCTCTTTCGCGCGATCCATATAGGCCAGTACGCCCGGATAACGGCTAAAGTAGAGGCTGATATATTCCTGCGCTTGCCCGCGAGAGATTCCAAGTTGACGGGCTAAACCAAACGCGCCCATACCGTAAATTAATCCGAAGTTGATCGCTTTCGCCGCACGACGCTCATCACTGCTCACCTTATCGAGCGGCGTTTTAAAGACCTCTGAAGCGGTCGAGCTATGAATGTCATGCCCTTTTAAGAAGGCATTTAAGAGCGTCTCATCTTCAGAGAAATGCGCCATCAAACGGAGCTCAATTTGCGAGTAGTCCGCCGAGAGCAATTTAAATCCATCCGGCGCAATAAAGGCCTCACGAATGCGGCGACCTTCAGCAGTACGGATCGGAATATTTTGCAGATTCGGCTCACTCGATGAGAGGCGGCCAGTACTCGTTAACGCTTGGTTAAATGAGGTGTGAATGCGTTTTGTATCAGGGTTAATCTGCGCAATGAGTGAATCGGTATAGGTCGAGCTCAGTTTTGAAAATTCGCGATGCTCCAAAATCAATTTAGGGAGCGGATAATCGAGCGCAAGCTCACTTAAGACCGCTTCATTCGTTGAGGGTTTACCGCCCGGCGTTTTGCGCAATACCGGAAGTCCGAGCTTATCAAATAAGATTTCGCCCACCTGTTTTGAGGAGCCTAAATTAAATTCTTCTCCGGCAAGCTCAAAGGCTTTTGCCTCAAGTGCGTCGAGCTTTTCGCCAAATTCAACTTGCAGATTTTTAAGATGCTCCGCATCGACTAAAATGCCTTGATGCTCCATCTTCGCAAGCACGGGAAGAAGCGGGATTTCCACCTCTTCGTAGAGTTTATATTGTTTCTCAAAAGATTTTAATTGCGGCACGATGGCATGCTGCAATTGAAGAGTGATATCAGCATCTTCACAGGCGTAAAATTCCGCCGTTTCGATATCGATCTCATCGAAGGTTTTTTGGGATTTCCCCTTCCCTGCGATCGACTCAAAAGAGGTGGTTTTATGATCTAAAAACAGGTCCGCCAACACATCCATATTGTGACGATTTTTGGTGGGGTTTAAGATATAGCTCGCAAGCATCGTATCATCTTTGATGCCCACCATTTTAGCGCCATATCGCGCGAGAACATGCCAATCAAATTTGATGTTCTGCCCAACCTTCTCCACAGAGTTATCCACAAGCATTGGGGTTAAAATCTCTACCGCTTTTTCCGGCGTTAATTCCGTTTCGAGCCCTTCATGTTTAAAGGGAATATAGAACGCTTCCCCCGCTGCCACGGCGATCGAAATCCCGACGAGATTGGCTTGCATGGAATCGAGGCTATCGGTTTCGGTATCGAGCGCAACGCGATAGACATTTTGGCAACGATCCACCAGCTCGTGGAGCGCTGTTTCCGTGGTGATACGATGATAATATTGAAAATCCGGCTTACGGGGTTTGATCCACTCTTGCCCGAGCGCCTCATTTTGATGAGTACCCTGTTGCGGCGGAGGAGCAAAGGTCGCGCCATCATTGCCGTTATCAAGTTCCATCAATAACTGACGAAATCCAAGTTCAGTGTAGATCTCTTTTAAGCGCTGAATTTCACGATCTTTGGGTTTTAAATCCTCAAAGGTGAGATCCACATCGGCCTCAAGATAGAGCGTTGTGAGCTCTTTTGAAAGGGGCAGCAGATCTAAATTCTCACGTAGACGCTCACCCACTTTCCCTTTAAAACTCTCGGCATTGGCAATAATATTATCGAGCGAACCATGCTCATTGAGCCATTTTGCCGCCGTTTTCGGGCCCACACCAGGAATCCCCGGGATATTATCGGCCTTATCGCCCATCAGACTTAAATAATCGCGCACGAGTTCAGGATAGACGCCATATTTTTCAAAGACCATTTCCCGATCGAGCATCTCGTTTTTCATGCCGTCGTACATGGTAATGACGCCATCTTCCACTAGCTGCGCTAAGTCTTTATCGCTTGAGGCAATAATGGTACGAATCCCTTCAGATTTTGCGCGAACCGCTAAGGTTGCAATCACATCATCCGCTTCGATTCCATCAATGATGAGACGGGGATACCCAAGCATATCGATAATGGAATAGAGCGGCGCAATCTGCTCGCGAAGATCATCCGGCATTGGCGGACGGTGCGCTTTATAATCGGGATAGAGATCGCTGCGGAAACTTTTCCCTTTTGCGTCAAAGACCACCGCCAAATAATCGGGATTAAACTCATTTAAGAGACGATTAAACATCGTAATCACGCCACGAATCGCACCGGTAGGTCGTCCATCAGGACTTTTTAACGGAGGCAACGCATGAAATGCACGAAACAGAAAATTGGACCCATCGACTACTAGAAATGTTTTCGCCATAAACTAACTAACTCTATCCTTTACTTTTTTTGCTCTAAACAACCTATTTATGAGCTAACCAGTATACATCTTATAGAGGAAGTTAATAAGGATGATGGTGAGAAAAATCGCAAAAATCTGGCGAATGCGCTTCACCGGTAAAATATACACCAGCTTCGCGCCAAGCGGTGCAAAGACGATGCTTGAGAGAGATAATCCAATAAATGCCGGGAGATAGACATAGCCAAACGAACCATTCGGCAAATTGGATGCTCCCCACCCATTCGCGATCGCCGCAAGCGCGCCAAAGAAAGCTAAAATCGCCCCAAGAGCGGACGATGAACCGATGGCGTTTTTCATTTTATGACCCACTTTACTTAAAATGGGCACCGTTAATACGCCGCCGCCAATTCCGACAAAGCTTGCGACAAATCCAATCAGCGCGCCCATTCCGGTATAAGGCCCTGGCCCCAATTGAGCTGGCTCTGCCGCTTCCGGTTTTGAGGCGGTGAAGATCATATTGGTGATGGTGTAGGCAAGGAAGATACAGAAGATCACCTGAAGGGTCATATTGGAGAGTTTACTGACGATCGCGCCGCCAATTCCAACGCCAATGGCCGAACCAATCCCCATAAAAAAGACCAACTTCCACATCACCGAGCCCTTTTTATTATGCGCCACCACCGACGATAGACTGGTGACCACAATCGTGGCAAAAGAGGTGCCAAGCGCCATCTTCATAATGAGATCACTCTCTGCACCGTAAGCGGTTAAAAAATAGATCATGGTCGGCACCACAATGGTTCCGCCGCCAACGCCTAAGAGCCCTGCAATCACCCCGGTGATACAGCCAAGCCCCAAAAAGATCAAATATTCAAGTATCACGTTTTATCCTCGTCCATCATGGTTGTCTAAAATTATTTTAATAATTAATAAAAACTATCCGTTCATTCGGGTAATCAGCGCTTCAAGCGCGTCGATCATCACCGTTAAATTCTCAGGTTTTGAGAGACGATGATCGCCCCCTTCTACCGGAACCAGCACGCTATCCTCTCGCCCACATTCACGGTAAAGCTTTTCGCCCCAGCTAAAGGGAATCGCCGCATCATCAGTGCCGTGGACAATCGTCATCGGCCGATCGACTCGCATCTTTAAGGGGAAATAGAGATGCTGCTTTGCCTCTTCCAAATAAGCGGCATAAATGGGATAGCCGTCAGCTTCATAGATCGAGGGCAGACGCACCACGCCTTTCGTTGCAAGATCGTTTTTCTGCTCGTCATTTAACCGCGCCATCACAATGTTTTCCGTATAATCCACCGCCGGCGCCATCAGCATGAGGCCAACAGGGGTAATGTCGCTATTGCGTTCGCGTAGTAAATTCACTAGCAACAGAGTAATCCAGCCGCCCATCGAAGAGCCCGCAATGATCACTTCACGCTCGGTGTTTTCGATCATCTGCACCACTTCAAACGCCTCTTCAAGCCACTGCCCTAAACGCCCCTCTGGAAAAGTACCGCCGCTCTCACCAAGTCCTGAATTATCAAAGGCGAGCATCTCGTAATTATTCGCATCCGCCCACGCTTTAAGGTGCACCACCTTTTCGCCCGATTTATTGGAACGATAGCCATTGAGCCATAGTAGCGCCGGTTTTTGCGGATCGCCCTGACGATGATCAAACGCAATCTCCCTGCCATACCCTTCAAAATCCACGCGTAAACGACCTTGAATCCAAGCCATTGTATCCTCCTCTAAAAACATTATATTATTTTATATATTGATTAAGATCAAATCAAATGCTCTCTCATCATACGGCGAGGCTCAATTTTGCGCCACCGCCTCCCGACAATAAGCTGAAATTTTTCCAAAAATATCATATAATTTATCTCTTTCGTTTAATAATATTTAGATAAATTAGAGGTAATTGCTATGCCGATTTATGCTTATCGTTGTGAAGAGTGCAATCATGAGCTTGAAGCTTTGCAAAAGATGTCAGATGATCCGTTAGTGAAATGCCCTCAATGTCAGAAACCTGCCCTTAAAAAATTGATCTCAGCCGCCTCCTTTCGTTTAAAAGGCGATGGCTGGTATGAGACCGACTTTAAGAGCGGATCGAAGAAAAATCTTGCCTCATCTGATTAGCCCATTTTAGCGGCCTCAGATAGAATCAATCGTACATATACAAAGACAAAGTGATTTAAGGAATTAGTAAATATGCGAACTCATTATTGTGGATTAGTTAGTGAAGAACTAGTCGGAGAGAGCGTAACCCTCGCGGGTTGGGTTCATCGTCGCCGTGACCATGGTGGCGTTATCTTTATTGACCTGCGCGACCGTGAAGGCCTCGTTCAGGTGGTGATCAATCCTGAAAGCCCAGACTTTGCTGAAGCTGAAACGATCCGTAATGAATGCGTTGTTCAAATCGAAGGTGAAGTGGTACTTCGTCCCGATGATATGATCAATCCAAACATCGTATCGGGTAAAATCGAAGTGGTTGCCAACCGCTGTAAGATTTTAAACCGTGCCGAAGCGCTCCCCTTCCAACTCGGTGATGACACAACCTCAGAAGAAGTTCGCTTAAAATATCGCTATCTCGATCTGCGTAATCCGAAGATGCAAAATCGTCTGATTTTACGCTCTAAAGTGACTCGTTTAATCCGTGAGTTTATGGAAAACAAGGGCTTTTTAGATATCGAAACTCCATTCTTAACCAAAGCAACGCCAGAAGGCGCGCGCGACTACGTAGTGCCTTCAAGAACCCATCAAGGGGAATTTTTCGCGTTGCCACAAAGCCCGCAGCTCTTCAAACAGCTCTTAATGATGAGCGGCTTTGACCGTTATTATCAGATCGTTCGCTGCTTCCGTGACGAAGACTTACGTGCTGACCGTCAGCCTGAATTTACCCAGCTCGACGTGGAAACCTCATTTTTAAGCGCTGAAGAGATCCGTGAGATTGCTGAAAATATGATTCGTCATATCTTTAAAGAATCGATCGGCGTTGAGCTTACATCAGAATTCCCACAAATGACCTACGCGGAAGCGATGGGCCGTTTCGGGTCAGATAAGCCTGATCTTCGTATTCCGCTTGAATTTACCGATGTTACTGAATTGATGAAATCGGCAGAATTTAAGGTCTTTAAAGATGCCGCGAATATGGAAAAAGGCCGCGTTGTGGCGCTCAATATTCCAAATTCATCGGATAAATTCACCCGTAAAAACATCGACGAATATACAGAGTTTGTCAGCCGTTACGGTGCGAAAGGCCTTGCCTACATTCGTGTAAATGATGCGAAAGCGGGTCGTGAAGGACTCCAATCGCCCATCGTTAAATTCTTAGACGATGCAACGCTTACCGCGCTTTTAGACGCCGTAAATGCCAACGATAACGACATCATCTTCTTCGGTGCGGACAAAGCAACCGTTGTCAATGATGCTATCGGCGCACTTCGCGTTAAAATCGGTAAAGATCTCGATCTATTAACCTGTCAGTGGGCGCCTTTATGGGTAATCGACTTCCCGATGTTTGAGTATGATGAAGATGAGAAACGCTATGTGGCGGTTCATCACCCCTTCACTTCACCCAAAACCGGCATTGAGTCATTGACCGATCCTGAAAATTCACTGGCTAATGCCTATGACATGGTGCTTAACGGAACCGAGCTTGGCGGTGGATCGATTCGTATCTACAAACCCGACATGCAAGCGAAAGTATTTGAGCTTTTAGGCATCTCAAAAGAGGAAGCGGAAGAGAAATTTGGCTTCTTACTTGATGCACTTAAATACGGGGCACCTCCTCACGGCGGTATCGCATTCGGTCTTGACCGTTTAATCATGCTGATGGCGGGCGCAAGCTCAATCCGTGATGTGATGGCCTTCCCTAAAACACAATCTGCAGCGTGTCTCTTAACGGACGCCCCTGCGGCAATTGGGGATCGTCAGCTCAAAGAGCTCAACATCGCTGTATTGGAAAAAGAAGAGAAAGCTGAAAAATAGAGCCACACGTTCGACCGCTTTCATCTAAAAACACCCTAATGCTTGCTATTAAAGAATTAAACGTAGACCCTGAAATTGGGACTATACTACTCTGTGATAGTGAGCATTATTTATTTAAGGAGAAATAATATGAGTACTGAAATGAACGATCCGATCATCTTCACTGATGCGGCAGCGTTAAAAGTGAAAAGCCTCATTGATGAAGAAGATGTGGATAACTTAATGCTTCGCGTCTACATTCAAGGTGGCGGTTGCTCAGGATTCCAATACGGTTTCCGCTTCGCAAACGTTGTGGAAGAGGGCGATACCGAGATTGTTAAACAGGGCGTTACCCTGCTCGTTGACCCATTAAGTTTCCAATATTTAGCCGGCGCTGAGATCGATTACGTAAAAGATTTAACCGGTGAACAATTTGTGATTCGTAACCCGAACGCAACGACAACCTGTGGTTGTGGCAACTCATTTAGCGCCTAGTAGGCTCTCAATGTGATCTAAATCACCCATCCATTCAAATGCTTAAAAATCGTCCATAATTGGGCGATTTTTTTTATATCCACGTGTTTCATCGATAGATTTTTCACTCATTTAACGCTAAGATAATCAGTTAGGTAAATTACAACGTATTTCTACGTTAATTCGTAACTTTTCAACTCTTCTCACAATCAAAAAGGGGCGCGCATGTCGTTTGTATTAATCCTTTTAGTCGGTATCGTCATTTTTGTCAGCTCTGGAATCAAAATGGTTCCCCAAGGGCAAGAATTTACAGTTGAGCGCTTCGGGCGCTATAAACAGACCCTCACACCGGGCATCTCTTTTATCGTGCCTTTTTTCGAGCGCATCGGTAAAAAGATCAACATGATGGAACAGGTGATGGACGTTCCTTCACAAGAGGTAATCACCAAAGATAACGCCATGGTACGCGTGGACGGCGTGGTCTTCTTCCAGATTAACGATGCGGCGCGCGCAGCTTATGCAGTGACCGATTTAACGCTCTCGGTATTAAATCTTACCATGACCAACATTCGTACCGTAATGGGCGGCATGGATCTTGATGAACTGCTCTCAAAACGAGATGATATCAACGCAAAACTCTTATCGGTAGTGGACCATGCAACCGCGCCTTGGGGCGTTAAAGTGACCCGTATCGAAATTAAAGATATCGCACCACCCCGTGACCTTGTCGATTCCATGGCAAAACAGATGAAAGCTGAACGTGAAAAACGTGCGTCAATTCTAGAAGCGCAAGGGATTCGTGAAGCGCAAATTCTAAGAGCGGAAGGGGAAAAACAATCGCGCATTTTAGAAGCAGAAGGGGAGAAACAGTCAGCAATCCTAGAAGCGGAAGCGCGCGAGCGTTTAGCAGAAGCGGAAGCAAAAGCGACTTACGTCGTCTCTCAAGCGATTCGCGAAGGGGATGTGCAGGCGATCAACTACTTCGTTGCGCAAAAATACATTGAAGCCTTTGGCAACATTGCTGAGAGCAAAAATGATAAGATTATTATGATGCCGATGGAAGCGTCAGGCATGGTCGGCTCACTTGCGGGCATGGCAGAATTGCTTAAAAACAGCGGTCAATCCCAATCAAAATAATCGCGTCGTAATCCATTTATCTGAGCGCTCGATGGCTCGCTTTTGAACGATCGGGCGCTCAACTCTCTCCCTTTTTACCTCGTCACCAGATAAGGATCTCCATGGAACTCTTTAAACTTGCAGCAGATTACGTTAATTGGTTTATTCTCGGCATTTTTTTAGTGAGCGCTGAGCTATTAATTCCGGGCGTTTACGTCATCTGGTTTGGCGTTGCGGCGCTTGTGATGGGCGCGATCACCTTTCTGATTCCCATGGGGCTTGCCTGGCAGATTGCGCTTTTTGGCATTTTGTCGCTCATCTCAACGGTGATCGGCGTAAAAGTCTACCGTAAAGAGGGACAAGTGGTAAAATCAGGGGTACTCAATACAGTTCGCGGCTCTGAATATGTTGGGCTGCGCTTTAAGACCGAAACCCCGATTGTTAACGGCATTGGCCGCCTCAATATCGGCGATAGCAACTGGACCATCATGGGCGATGATTGCGAAATCGGCACAGAAATTGAGATCACTGGCGTAGACCTGAACGCACTCCGTTTTAAAATTATTACCTCCGATACCGATGGCACAGATTGATTCAAACACCACACTCAACCAATTTATGAAGACCCAAATCCCGGTACTGATCGGCGTTTGGGTTCTTTTTTTAATGGCGATCACCTTTTTAGGAAGCCGCTCGCTCCTGCAAAGCCCGATTCAGCCGCTCTACTTAGTAAGCCTACTGATTCTGCCCTCGCTTCTTTTTTTAGGATTTACCCTCTTTGGTGGCGTATCACTGCTCGCGAAACTCTTTACCAATATCGCAACGATTCTGTGGAACCGTCGCCAAAAAAAGGTGGCAGATGCCTCCCCCTCTCAAAACGAAATGCTCTATAAAGGCGGAGCGCTCATCGATCAGCATCGCCATTTTAGGTACTTTTTTAGTTTTATTGCTCATCTCTCCTGGAGCGTCATTTTTACCGCAACGCTCTTAAGTTTTGCGCTTCAATTTTCGCTCAAAGCCTATCCTTTTGTCTTAAGCAGCACCCTATTTCCCACTGATGCGCCACTCTATCATTCTCTTTTAATCGGCATCGATGCCCTGCCTGCGCTAATCGGTAAACCCTTTGGCGCTCTGCCCATCACCGAAATGCTCATTACCGAAAGCCTTAATCAAACCATGCCGGCAGAGCTCACCGCCTTTTGGGCCCGCTGGGTGCTGAAAATGATTGCGGTGTACGGAATGTTACCACGCGTTTTTTTTGCGATCTATCATTACATCCGCTTTAAAGGCGCCTTAAACACAGCGCTGCATGAAGAGAGACGAATTCAGGCACAAACGCCGATCTCCCACATTAAAACGCTCGAAAAAGCGCAGGCAAAGCCGGTGGTGAGCCGGGATGAAAAGAAGACTCGGGAGCTGCGTAAAGGAAGCGGCTATGCCGCGATTGCCCTTGATATGGATGAGGCGTGGGCGATCGATGCCCGCATTCAATATCTCAATACCCTTGAAACCTTTAAAGCCTTTGAAGAGCGCATTCAAAGTGCGCCCCTTGAAACGCTCGATCTCTTTATTGATGCGTCGCACACCCCCGATCGGGGCATTTTACGGCGCATTACTCGCCTGTTAAATCATACCAAAACGGCCAATCTCTACTGCATTTGCCAAACTCCCGAAGAGAGCCGTTTTACAGAATGGCATCAAAAACTCACGCCCCTTTTAGGCGATCGCGAACTCCTCTATAATGATCTAGCAACATTTAATCCGAAGGAGAATTTATGAAATCGATGCGGTTAGCCATCGTCGGCCATACCAACACCGGCAAAACCTCACTCATTCGTAACCTTGCGCGAGAACGAAACTTTGGCGAGGTGCGCGATGAAGCGTCCACCACGATCGACGTGAGCTCGGTATCACTCAGCCACGAGGCGCTCTCCTTTGAATATATCGACACGCCCGGCATTGAAGATGCCATGGGCATTTTGGAGATTTTAGATGACTCCAAACCGCTCCAATCAAAACGCGATGAGCTCGCACGCTTGGAAGCGTTTATTGAAAACCCGCGCTATCAGCTCGATTTTGATCAAGAAATTAAGGTGCTTAAACAGATTCTCAAATCGGACCTTATGGTCTATGTGATCGATACGCGCCTCCCGTTTTTGCCCAAATTTAATGATGAGTTAACGCTGATTTTACAAACCCACAAACCAATGCTCCCGATCTTAAATTTCTTGCAACAAGGGGAGTATATCGATGAGTGGAAAGAGAATTTAAAAGCGCACGGCATCCATCATTATCTTGAGTACGATACCATTGCGCCGCCGCAAAAACGCCGGATCTACGAGCAGATCGCCATTATGTTTCCCGAGCAATATCAGGCCATGCGCGCGATTATTGATGCTGAAGAGCGTGAGCAAATTCGCCTCTTTGAGCGGAGTATGGAGCTCCTTGCGGACTTCTTTATCAATCTATTGACCTATCAGGTCACTTTTAAAGAAAACAGTGCTGAGAAAAAGGTGATGGAACGGCTCGCTAGCGACGTGACCGAGCTTGAAGCTCGCACCATTAAAGCGCTACTTGTGCTCTATCGTTTTAACAAAGATGATGTGGAATATCTTGCGCTCGATATTGAGCAGACCCGCTATGATCCGGACTTTTTAGCCGGAGATCAGCTCTGGGATTTCTCCGTGCATTTTGGAAAAGGGGCCACCGTCGGTGCGGGGATTTTTGCCGGTGTTGATGCGCTTGCGGGTTTTACCACCTTAGGCGCCGCAACCGCAACGGGCGCGATTTTAGGCGGGCTCACCAACTCCTTTAAGTTTTATGGCAATCATCTTCTCAATAAATTACAGAGCAGAGAGATTTTCTGCATCAATAATGAAGCGATTATTGCGCTGATGATGCGGATGGTGGCACTGATCGGTCTTTTAAACGGACGATCACACGCGGAAGTGACGCCTATTATTTTAGATGATTCCAAATCGGTTACCGATGACAAGGAAGCGATCGGCTTTTTACGTAATTTTGTCGAGCATGCGCAAAAATTTAGAGCCTATCCCGATTATTGCACCTTAAAAGGGGATTCCCTCTCTGAATCGCGCAAAAAAACGGTGGAAAAACTCGGCAAAGAGCTCAACATGCATTATCAATATGGGCTGATGCAGCGCTAATTTTATGGCATTAAAAAACGGTAGCGAATCATTCACTACCGTTTTTTGTTTTTCATCAATCCACAATGGGGATCTCTATTCTCTACGCGGCCTTCTACGGCGCAGTATAACCACCATCAACCATTAAGCTACTGCCGTTGACAAACGAGGCATCATCGCTCGCAAGGAACAGAACCGCGCGCGCTACCTCCTCAGGTCTTCCTAAGCGCCCTTGAGGATGAAGTGAGATCAGCTCATTTTTAAACGCATCATCAAATACATCTAAAAGCGGCGTATCAATATAGGCCGGACAAACGGCATTAATGCGAATATTATCTTTAGCATAATCGATCGCAAGCGTCTGCGTTAAGAGCTTCACGCCCCCTTTTGCAGCGGAATAAGCCGTCAGCCCCGTGCGCCCAACATGGCTATGGATCGAGCCACAATTGATCACAGCGCCGCCGCCCTGTTTAAGCATCACCGGCAACACATATTTATTGGAGAGAAAAACGCCGGTTAAATTGATATCAATGGTGGTTTGCCACGCGTCAAGCGAGAGTTCAGTCAAGTGATTATCCCGCGCAATGCCCGCGTTTGCAAAGAGGATATCAATGCGCCCGTAGGTATTGAGCGTTTCATCAACCATGCGCTTTGTATCGGCTTCGCTTGCCACATCAACTTTAATGAAATGCGCTGTACCACCGGCTTTTTCAATGGCACTCACCACCTCTTTGCCACGCTCTGAAAAATCCGCAACCACCACTTTTGCACCCTCTTTAGCAAACTCAAGCGCCGTTGCTTCGCCAATGCCGCTCGCACCACCAGTAACAATCGCTACTTTATCGGTAAATCTCATACAGGTCTCCTTCGTAATTATTATAGGGATACCTTCAGCATAGCGCATTTTTGTAACATCTTTCTAATCAATGTTCTGTTTTTATTTTCAATAAAAAGATACGTGCATTAAATGGGTGTTTAATCGCGTTAATCGGGTTAATCGGGTTAATCGGGTTAATCGCCCGCATTGAGCGTAAATTCAAAGAGATTAAATCCTTCCGGATCAACGCCTACATGCGTTGCCGGATAGAGCGCTTCTTGTGCAATATAATCATGGACGCGCGGATGATTGCTCGTCTCCATTACAGCGCTAATTTTACCGAGTTTTGCAAGATCAAAGTGCCAGTTTTTTGCAACGATCGTCTCAACCACCCCTTTTTCAGCGATCTCATGCTCAATAAATTGGCGGATCACATCGGGAATTTCAATCGTGGTAATGAGCACCGCATGTTCTTTTCCTGCCCCCGGGAATCGGTCAACCAGCGCGCGGTAACTATTGGTCGCGAGCATAAATTCCATCTCGTCGGTAACCGGTTTGCCCTCATAGGTAAGCTGGGAGATTCGGTGCGCTTTTGCGTTAATAAATTTAAGATCCCCATCGTAACGCGGCGGCGAAGAGAGATCGACGTGATACTCAACGCCCTTCATAATATCCACATTATAGGAGCGATATTCCTCCCAATTGATGAGTGCTTGCCCTGCTTGATTAGGGGTTAAGGTGTGATAGATACTGACGCAACATTCGAGCCATTCGCGCAGGTTTTTACCCGATAATTTCAGCACCACCAATTGATTGGGATAGACATAGAGATCGGCAATGTCTTTAAAACTGATGGGGCCTTGCGGAATCTCAGTAAAATAGGTGGGATCATCTTTGCGGCTTCCAACTTTAAAGAGTGGAACGGCAGAGATCATCGGCAGATCTTGATATTCAGGAGCGAGTCGCGCTTTGGCAGCGTAAATCTGCGCATCGGCCACGATCTGTACGCAACTATCGTCTTGCAAGAGCGTTAAATAGCTAAAATAGTGGCTCGTCGCTTCTCCAATCGGCACATTCATAATATCGCGGGCGGCCTCGTGAGCGCCGGATAAGACCTCAAGATAACGGGGATTGATCGGCTTGCCCGGATCGCGCGCCTCATCTAAATGCCAAAGTGCTGCTTTTTTCTCCGTAATGATCCAACGAGAGCCCGATTCAGTCGGTTGCTGCCGTGGTGTTAGCGTGAGATCAATCACGCCTAAATAGCGGCTCCAACTGCCCGCCATCACTGAGGCTGTGCCATTAATCAGCCCGCGCTCAAGATCAAATCCGTGGGCCCGATAGTGCGGCGTTTCAAAATCATGGGAGGGAAAACGGCGATGATTATGCCCGGCGATCACCACATCAATCCCCTCAAGCGTCGTCAGATGATAGGCGCAATTTTCTTTGCCCACCTCGTAAGGATCAGTATCGTAGCCCGTATGCGCAAGCACCATAATGATGTCCGCACCCTTTGCTTTTAGCTCCGGCAGATAGCGCTGCACGGCGGCGATAATATCGATCGTGGTAAGTGTTTCACCGGCATCATTTCCGGCATATTCATCAAAATGATTTTTATCCCATTTGGTAATTTGCGGTGGCAAAACGCCGATCACGCCGATCTTAATCAAATGATGATCACCCTTTCGATCGGTACAATACCGCTCTAAAATTGTATACGGGGTAATCCACGGCACGCCCTTATGATTGACTAAATTGGCGCAAAGATAGGGGAAATTGGCCTGCGGGAGAATCGTTTTTAAAAAAGGGAGGCCAAAATTAAACTCGTGGTTGCCGAGCGTTGCCGCATCGTAGCCGAGTTGATTCATCAGAAGATAGACAGGATGGCCCGTTTCTAAGGCGTAATCCCGCATATAATCGCCAAGGGGATTGCCCTGAATGAGATCGCCATTATCAAATAAAAAGGTATTAGGCGCTTCAGAACGCGCCGTTTCGATCACATCCGCGAGAGCTACGAGACCAAAATTGGGCACAATCTCATCGCGGTAGTAATCAAAATTCATTAAATGAGCATGAAGATCCGTGGTGGCCAGTAATCGAATATCCAAAGGTGTCATCGCGTCCGTCATCACAGCTCCTTTGCTAACGCTCATTTATATAAATCAATCCAACAGTTTAGTGATTATCCCCAAGTTCAGCAAGAAGGTCTGCCTGATGCTCATGAATGAGCGGCGCAATCACCTGATCAAGATCACCATTAATAATCTCTTCAAGCTTATAAAGCGTTAAATTAATGCGGTGATCGGTAATGCGTCCTTGCGGATAGTTATAGGTACGAATCCGCTCAGAACGGTCGCCTGACCCCACAAGACTACGGCGCGATTCACTCATCTCACGGGCTTCACGCTCGCGCTCGACTTCTAAAAGTCGTGAGGCAAGCAGACTCATCGCTTTCGCGCGGTTTTTATGCTGAGAACGCTCATCTTGACACTCAACCACAACGCCGGTGGGAAGATGCGTAATTCGAATCGCTGAATCCGTTTTGTTAACGTGCTGCCCCCCAGCGCCCGAGGCTCTAAAGGTATCAACTTTGAGATCGGCAGGATTGATATCGACCATCTCCGTTTCCGGAATTTCTGGCAAAATCGCCACCGTTGCCGCCGAGGTATGAACGCGCCCTTGCGATTCCGTTTCAGGCACCCGTTGAACCCTGTGAGCGCCCGATTCGAACTTAAGACGCGAATACGCCCCATGCCCGCTAATCAGCGCAATCACCTCGCGGTAACCGCCATGCTCACCTTCATGTTCACTAATAATCTCAACGCCCCAGCCTTTATTTTCGGCATAACGCATATACATGCGCAGAAGATCGCCGGCAAAAATCGCCGCTTCGTCGCCACCGGTTCCGGCGCGCACTTCTAAGAAGATATTATTATTATCGTGAGGATCCGTTGGAAGCAGTAAAATGCTCAAAGAGTGACTAAGCTCTTCGCGCTTCTCTTCCAAAATCGGAAGCTCCTCCTGGGCAAGTGCCTTCATTTCAGGATCGGAACTTTCGAGAAGCTCAAACACATCACTTAATGCACTCTCATTCTCTTTCCACGCGTCAAATTCTTCAACAACGGGCGAGAGCTGAGCATACTCCTGCGAGAGTGTACGGAAACGATCGTTATCGCCAATCACTTCAGGATCGGATAACAATATCGCAACCTCGTGATGGCGCTCAGTTAATTCATCTAATTTTGCAATTATACTATCTTTCATATGGTTTATAATGTTGTACAATAAATATATAAAGGTAACATTATCGCAAATTTAAGACGCTTCGTATATCGGGGAATGAGGAATTATGAATTTAATGCAACTGCTCTCCGCGGTACTTCTCTTAGTACTCGGCTTGCTCATCAATAACTTATGGTTCAGTGAATCGACCGGGGTCAAGCGCCTCGCCGAGCTCGAAAAGGAGCTTGAAATACAAAAAAGTGAGCATGAACGTCTCGTTTCTAACAACGAACGCATTGAGCAAGTGGTGAACGGCATCAAATATAGTGTCGAAGCACGAGAAGAGCTCGCGCGAAAACACTTAGGATTGATCCAAAAAGACGAAACCTTCTTCCATTTTACGCCAGCCGATTAATCTCCCTATAAACACCACTCAATAAAAAAACGCTTAACTCTCTTCAGACATTAAGCGTTTTATGATCGACCCTATTTTATAGGACCCAATTTATCCCCAAACGTATGCACTCTCAAGCACGTCTACCGTTCCTTGATAGAAGGTAATAATCACTGTGCGATAGAGAAATTGCTTTGGCCCGAGTTTGATATCTTTCCCGACATGCTCAGAATTTAGCTGCTCTACATAGTAATAGGTCGCGACTGATTCATTATCACTTTTAGACGAAAACTTGGTAAATTTTCCGCCCATTTCCTCGTATTTCCCACTTTTGCGATACTCTTTAACAATTTTATTGATCTGCTCATCGGTAGGCATTTCAGGTTTTTTATTCACTGTAAGTGACCCCGCTCCGGCTTGATACTGCTGTTCAAGTTGCGCGAGCGTATCTAAGTTAAATGAGGACGCCATCGCTTTAGCGCGGGAAATCCCGATACTGCGAGTGCTATTGGTGACTTGGATATAAGTGGTTACACTGATAATTGACAACACCAATAGAAAAATCAAGGTCGTCACGAGGACAAAGCCCTCTTCTTTACGATTGATCGAATTCATACGATATCTCATTATTTATTCTCCCCATCGTTACGCCACCAAGCGTTTTCAATCTTCACCACACGCGATAATGTCACATCCTCTAAGCGGTCATCAGGATCAACTAAAGTTAAGGTATATTTAACGCTACGAATCCTATTTGCCGCATGGGTGGTATCGTCTTTTAACTCTTTTGCCTCCATATATTCGGTGACAAAATCCTCTTCCGCTTTGGCAGCAAGCCCAAATTCAACAACAAAATCACGGACATCCGTCACCAATAACTCGCGATTATTACGATTAAACTCATTGCCTCTTTCATGGTTATAGACATAGAGATTACCGAGCTCATCTCCACTTGGGCGATCAAATTCCACCACATACGTGGTTAAAATATCCCGCGGATGACTCTTCGCTTGGTTGTTTTTATCACTATGATCTTGGCTCGCTAAACAGTGCGTATAGAAATAGCTGTCGATCGGCTCATCGGCGCTCATATAGAGCGGCAATACATGTGGATACCCTTTCGCCGTAATGCCGATTGGCTCAAAACTTAAGGCGGAAAGCCCTTGAATGGTTAAGCGATCACGATTATCAGCACCACTTCTCACAAAATCGAGCGGTGTACGATAGCCCTGTTTTTCAAAGGGCACACGATAGGCATTTCCATCTTCATAAAACATCTTAGTTGTGCCTAAACATCCTGAATAGCCCGCCATTTGCGTCTGACGATTCAGCACTTCGAGCACTATTCGTGCTTTACGATTGAGCAATTGTTGCGAGCGAACGGTCTGTAGATTGAGCTTAACATTGGTGTAAAACAACCCTATACTCAACAGTAAGATGAGCCCGAGCGCCATCACAACCATAAGCTCAACAAGGGTGACCCCTTTCTGTTTATGTAATACATTTATCTGCATGATGATTCCTTTATGCTGCCTCTGGGATTACTCGGATTTTGCTTCAGGATAGAAGCAGACCGATTGCGTTACCGTATCCGGCTCATTTTCGTCAAATTGCGCTACTTCTGAAACCTCAATGGTAAAGCCTCTCCCGCCAGTGCTGCAGCTACTATATGCCTTAATCTCAACCTTACGATTAAAGAGTTCTTCATTTTTCTTAATATCGGCTAATTCCGTTTCAACAAACTCCGATGAAGGATTCATAAACTCACCGACCCTGTCATAGCCCGTCACCGACATTCGGTCAATCACGTCCGACAAGATAAACCCGCTCGACATCATATCTTTATGCCCGCGCAGTTCACGCATGGTTTTGTTTTGCATCACCGCAAGCCCTGCAAGCGCAAACGTAGCAATGCCTACAGCGACTAAAAACTCAAGTAAGAGCGAGCCTTTTTCACGCCCTGTTACTCTATAATTCTGTCTCATTAGTACGCCTCACATCGTAGATCTTTCAACGCATTATTATTTGAAATATTCGTTACATTCGCCAACACTGATCCATCAAAGCGGTGAATACCCAGCACATAGTTGGATGTACCGCTGTTCTTGGCACTCGGATCTTTCGGTGCGCAAAGCCCAACGGCGTATAAAAGCTGCTCTTTACCGTTTGGCTCGCGCGCTTCACCGTCGCCTTTCCCGCGGGCGTTTTCGCCTAAGAAAATCAGCGGTGCATTAATCACGCCATCGGGATAGAAGAGCATGGGCCCAACCCCATTAATGGCAAATAGTGCCTCCCATCCATTATTTGGAGTAAAGTTACTATATGAGCGCATAATCACCGGCGATTTCTGGCCTGCGGTTGGGTATTGTAAAACCTTTTGATGGGCGATCACACGAGACGGATCGGTGACGTCATCTGTATAGAGCGATGTTAAAAAATCACCGGGCTTTTTATTGGCAATCTGCAGATGCTCCGCATGGGTAATGGGATTAACAAACACCATCACCCACTCATTATTCATCCAGCGCTGTGCGTTGTCATTTTTAGCATTGCCAATGCCACCAATTTCCGCCTTTACTTCATGTTGCAATCCATTTTTCGCTGAATCAGCATTGGGGACAATCGCAATAATCCGCCCTGTCGAGACCGCAATCTCTTGCGCCGTTTGCATAAAATTGAGAATGCTATGGGCATCGGTTCCGATTCGTTCGCGCTCAATTAATCTATTAAATCCGGGAACAGCAAACATAATAATGATCGCAAGCACTGCGACCGTCACCATCAGCTCCGTCAGAGTAAACCCCTTGGTGCGATGGGCTTGGTTGATCTCTATATTTTTCATCATTATTGACTCTTTTAACCTACCAACATTTTTTGGAAACGGCCTCTTTAGGGCCTTTCTTACCCGCTTGATCAAGCGTTAATGTATGGCAATCCCCTAAGCGTTCTTTTTGATTTTTATCTGCTGCGGTCGCCGTTAAGGTGTATTGAAAGACATTATCTTTCTTCACCGCATAGGTGATATTAAAGACCTTCGCTTTTGAGTAATAGACCGGAATCGACTGACCTACTAATGCAGCGCCATTATATTGAACTGCCGCATATCCATCTCCACGCGCAAATTGACGCTCAACATGCCCTTGGATCTCAGTCAATTGCTGAACCGCATTACTAATGGCCCCGCGCGTTGCATAACGTTGGTAGCTTGCTAAGGCAAACACGGATAAAATTGCGACGATTGCCACGACAATCATAACTTCGATTAAGGTGAATCCACTACTTTTCTTGTTTGTCATACACTCAAAATTCCTACAAAAATCTTTACAAAATTATACCCTTAAGCCCGATGAAGCGAAAGAATAGTCACAACTTTATTGATAAAACACAGAGAAAAATCGCTTCGATCATGTTATCGCGCGTTTTCTCAATCGTTGGCATGATCCCCTATTTTATCATAGAGAACCCATTGATTATTAATAATACTCTCGGGAATCCCGCCATTTTTTGCCCTTAGGCCTCTACAATCTTATTGATTACAAAGCCCGCTGCCATCATACCCATCGTCGCCGTCATCGTCACAACCGAACCATAACCGCTGCAATTTAATCCCCCCGCCGCCGTTTTGGTAGTGCTATTTTCTTGGCTAAACACCACCGGCACATTCATCTTTTTCGGTTTAGAGGGAAAGCCATACTCTTTTTTAAGGTACGACTTTAACTTCGCACAGAGCGCATCGTGAAAACTGTTATTTAGATCATCGATCATGAGATCCGTCGGGATCGTTTTCCCCCCGGCCGCACCGGTAGTAATAATCTTCAGTTTATTAAAGCGCGCATGGGCAATGAGCGCCGCTTTGACGCGAACCTCATCGATCGCATCTAAAATCCAGCCGGTTTTTCCCTCGCTAAATTGAATGATCGACGGAATGTTTTCAAGGGTTAAAAAATCTTCCACACAATGCACCTTGCAACGCGCATTGATATTGGCTATCCGCTCTGCCATCACCTCGATTTTTGGCGCTCCGAGCGTTGAAGTGAGCGAGTGGAGCTGCCGATTAATGTTACTTTCCGCCACATTATCAAGGTCAATTAGGGTCAGTTCTCCCACCCCCGTTCGCGCGAGCGCTTCCGCCGCCCATGAGCCAACTCCGCCAATCCCGGCGACGATCACATGAGCATTTTCAAGCTTTTGAAGTCCCTCATCGCCATAAAGGCGCGCAAGACTTGAAAAGCGGCGATTATAATCTTCTTCCATCATCATGACTTATTCTTTCGATCTAATTTCAATCGGTTTACATCGTATCTACATGCATTTTCTATGCCAACTCACGGCTTGCTTTGCATGCCAAATTTCAGACTTAAAAAAAGCACACGCATGGTGTGCCTTTTCAATCTTACAAATCGCCTATGAACGATTGCGCTTCCCTTGGAGGCGTAAATTGCTCGGCGCTTGACTTTCATTAAGCGCACCGGTATCGGTCATACGAATGCGTAGGGCTAAGTTGTTTTTCGAGTCGGCTTGGCTGATCGCCTCTTCCGCACTGATTTTCCCTTCGCTATAGAGCTGATACAGCGCTTGGTCAAAGGTTCTCATCCCGGTAGTACCGCCGTTTTCCATCGCTTCACCAATGATCTCAAGTTTTCCTTTTTGGATGAGTTCCGCAATGTATGGTGTATTGAGCATCACTTCTACCGCCGGCACTAATTTCCCATCAAGCCCGCGCACTAGACGCTGCGAAATGATCGCTTTAATGTTGAGCGATAAGTCCATCAACAGCTGAGGACGCGCATCTTCTGGGAAGAAGTTGACGATTCGGTCTAACGCCGAAGCCGCATTTTTCGCATGGAGCGTCGTTAAACAGAGGTGACCGGTAATGGAGAAGTTAAGCGTTGCGCGCATCACCGTACGATTTCGCACCTCTCCCACTAAAATCACATCGGGGGCTTCACGCATCGCCGATTCCAGAGCAGTTTCATAACTGTGTGTATCAAGGCCCACTTCCCGCTGCCCAATAATCGATAATTTATGCTCGTAAACGAACTCGATCGGGTCTTCAATGGTAAGAATATGGCCCGTTGTTGAACTCGCGCGGTAATCAATCATTGAAGCAAGCGTCGTGGATTTACCACTGCCCGTTGCCCCGACCACTAAAATAAGTCCGCGTTTTTCCATCACGAGGTCTTTTAGAACCGGTGGGAGATTTAAGTCTTCAATCTCAGGAATTTCCGATTTAACGTAGCGAATCACCAGCCCAAATTCCCCGCGCTGACGGAATACGTTCGCCCGGAATCGTCCGATATCTTCAATGCGAAGGGCGGTGTTGAGCTCTAACTCTTGCTCAAACTCTTTAATTTGATCTTCGCGCAGCAATGAATAGACAATCTCTTGCACCGCTTGCGGGCTAAGAGGCGTTGATCCAAGCGGTCTGACGCGACCATTGAGTTTAATGCTGATGGGAGCTCCAGGATAGATAAATAGGTCAGAAGCCTCTTTTTCTACCATCAGACGAAAATAGGGGGATATGTCCATCGATATTCCTTATCATTTAGTACGTTAAACTACGAAACTCGCTTCATTGTATCGAACTGCCAAGGTTCTGACTATCACTTAGTAGGCGGCTATGCCCCTTTAGAGGCTTTCACCACTTTATCTAAAATACTATTAATATAGCGATGACTGCCTTCGGCGCCAAATTTTTTCGCAAGCTCAAGGGCTTCGTTAATCACCACTTTATAGGGAAGTTCTGGGTGGAATTTTAACTCATAGCAGCCTAACCATAAAATCGCACGTTCCACCGGGTCAATGAGATCCAATTCGCGGTCGATATAGGGGGTGATCATCGCATCGAGATCGTTTCGATTTTGCGTGATCTGTTGGAGCAGTTCATGAAAATACTCATTATTGGCTTTTTCAAACAGTGCATTTTCAGAGAAATGGCGCGCAATGCTACTGATATTGCTCTGATTTAATTGCCACTCATAGAGCGCTTGCACTAGGAAAAATCGTGACCACTTCTTCGATAAAATATATTGTTTACGTTCCGACATCGTTTATTCTCTTTTTAAAATAAAAGAGCGCTCTATCTATATGGGATAGAGCGCTAGATATAGCGTTTGAGCTACGTCATCAACAAAAGTTATAAATCAAACTTAGTTGTTTTCTTTACGCTCTTGATGATGCACAAGACCTGTACCTGCAGGGATTAAGCGACCTACGATTACGTTCTCTTTGAGACCGCGGAGGTTGTCTTTCAGACCACGCACCGATGCATCAGTTAAGACGCGAGTAGTTTCTTGGAACGATGCCGCAGAGATGAAGCTATCGGTTGCAAGTGACGCTTTGGTAATCCCTAAAAGAACTGGCATGTACGTTGCGGGCACTTTGCCTTCCGCTTCTAAGCGCTCATTTTCAGCGAGCACTGCCACCACTTCAGGTTGTTCACCTTTGATAAAGCTACTGTCGTTCGCTTCAGAAATTTCCACTTTACGGAGCATCTGACGAATAATCACTTCGATATGTTTATCCGAGATTTTAACCCCTTGGAGACGGTAAACGTCTTGGATCTCTTTAACGAGATAGTTCGCAAGTTCTTTCACACCAAGGAGGCGAAGGATGTCGTGAGCACTTAACTCACCATCCACAACAATCTCCCCTTTCTCAACGGTTTCCCCTTCGAACACGTTTACATGACGCCATTTTGGAATAAGCTCTTCATGCACTTCTCCATCCGGAGCGGTGATCACAAGACGCTGTTTACTCATGGTTTCACGACCAAAGCTCACAATTCCTGAAATTTCAGCAAGAATCGCGGCTTCTTTCGGACGACGTGCTTCAAATAAGTCCGCAACCCGTGGAAGACCCCCGGTGATGTCGCGTGTTTTCGATGATTCTTGTGGAATTCTCGCAAGTGCGTCACCCACATTCACCTCATCACCATTGGCAAGCGATACGATCGCGCCCACAGGCAATGTATACGA
Organism: uncultured Ignatzschineria sp.; assembly: GCA_945619025.1. Classification (GTDB taxonomy): domain Bacteria; phylum Pseudomonadota; class Gammaproteobacteria; order Cardiobacteriales; family Wohlfahrtiimonadaceae; genus CALZBJ01. The sequence continues at coordinate 48,256 of CALZBJ010000002.1, forward strand.
TGCAGAGACATCGGTACCTGGGATTTTAAGCTCGTTACCCGCTTCATCAACGATAAAGATGGTTGGACGTTTGTCGCCGCGCGCCGCACCCCGTTGTTTACCGTCTTGAACGATTAAGTGTGAAAGACCGGTGATATCATCCGTTTGACGTTGTACGTTAATGCCTTCGTCAAAGTCTTCAAATTTAACGCGACCGGTTACCTCTACGATAACAGGATATGTATGCGGATCCCATGTTGCCACGATATCCCCAACATTCACCACACCGCCTTCATCAACGGTAATGGTTGCCCCGTAAGGTACTTTATAGCGCTCACGGTTACGACCAAATTCGTCCGTAATGATTAACTCGCCCGAACGCGATGTTGACACAAGGTTGCCATCTTTGTTCTTAACGGTTTTCATCTTAACGAGCTTCATAATACCCTTCGTTTTCACTTGGATATTTGAGATCGCTGCTGAACCCGATGCCGCACCCCCAATATGGAACGTACGCATCGTTAACTGTGTACCCGGCTCACCGATCGATTGCGCTGCAATAACGCCCACCGCTTCACCCACGTTCACAAGGTGTCCGCGACCTAAGTCACGTCCGTAACATTTCGCACAGAGTCCGTGACGGTTTTTACAGGTGATCGCTGAACGAGCTAGAAGCTCATCGACACCCTTCTCATCGAGAAGTTCAACGGCTGCTTCATCAAGTAATGTTCCCGCTTCAAAGAGCACTTCTTCAGTGCCTGGAACGTAAACATCTTCCGCAACCACAAGTCCAAGAACGCGGTCACGTAATGGTTCAACAATGTCACCACCTTCAACGATTGGCGTCATTAAAAGACCATCTTTCGTACCACAGTCATCGGATGTGATGACTAAGTCCTGAGCAACGTCAACGAGACGACGGGTTAAGTAACCTGAGTTCGCTGTTTTAAGCGCCGTATCCGCAAGACCTTTACGAGCACCATGCGTTGAAACGAAGTACTGAAGAACGTCAAGACCTTCACGGAAGTTTGCCGTGATTGGGGTTTCGATGATCGAGCCATCTGGTTTTGCCATCAGACCACGCATACCGGCGAGCTGACGAATCTGAGCCGCACTACCACGCGCTCCTGAGTCCGCCATCATAAAGATTGAGTTAAATGATGCTTGCTCAACTTCTTTGCCGGTCTGCTCATCCACAACCGTTTCTGTACCTAGGTTATCCATCATCGTTTTCGCTACTTCTTCGTTCGTGCGCGACCAGATGTCGATAACTTTGTTATAGCGCTCACCGTTGGTGACTAAACCTTGGGTATATTGCTCTTGAACTTCTTTAACTTCAGCTTCCGCACGCTCAATAATGCTGTATTTCGCTTGTGGAATTTCCATATCTTCGTAGCTGATTGATGAGCCTGAACGCATTGCGTAGTAGAAGCCCATATACATCAATTTATCTGCAAAGATTACGGTGTCTTTCAATCCTAAACGGCGATATGACGCGTTAATGAGGCTTGAAATTACTTTTTTCGTTAAAGGACGGTCGATCAATTCGAACGGCAATCCTTTTGGAAGAATGTTGGTTAAAAGTACGCGACCGACCGTTGTTTCAACACGGCGATACTCTTCCCCTTCTTCCGCATCTTCAAACATCCATGCAGGAAGTCTGACTTGAATTTTTGCGTGAACGTCGATCTCTTTAAGCTCATAAACACGGTGAACTTCGCTGTGGTTTGCAAACACACGGCCGGTTCCTTTCGCGTTAATGCGCTCACGGGTCATATAGTAAAGACCTAAGACAACGTCTTGCGATGGAACGATGATTGGCTCACCGTTCGCTGGCGATAAGATGTTGTTTGATGACATCATTAACGCACGCGCTTCAAGCTGTGATTCGATTGATAAAGGTACGTGCACCGCCATTTGGTCCCCGTCGAAGTCCGCGTTAAATGCGGTACAAACGAGTGGGTGAAGCTGGATCGCTTTACCTTCGATTAAGACAGGTTCGAACGCTTGGATACCGAGTCTGTGAAGGGTCGGAGCACGGTTCAGTAAGACTGGATGCTCGGTGATCACATTTTCTAAAATATCCCATACTTCAGGCACTTCACGCTCAACCATGCGTTTTGCCGCTTTAATGGTGCTCGCGATGCCGCGTTGGATCAATTTAGAGAAGATAAAAGGTTTGAAAAGCTCAAGCGCCATTTTCTTCGGAAGACCACACTGATGCAATCTTAATGTTGGCCCAACCACGATGACCGAACGGCCTGAGTAGTCAACACGCTTACCAAGAAGGTTTTGACGGAAACGACCTTGTTTACCTTTGATCATATCCGCAAGCGATTTAAGCGGACGCTTGTTTGCACCGGTAATCGCACGGCCACGACGACCGTTATCAAGGAGTGAATCCACCGCTTCTTGCAGCATACGTTTTTCGTTACGAACAATGATGTCCGGCGCGCTTAACTCTAAAAGACGTTTTAAACGGTTGTTACGGTTAATAACGCGGCGATAAAGATCGTTTAGATCCGAAGTCGCAAAACGGCCACCGTCAAGTGGAACGAGCGGACGTAAGTCTGGCGGTAACACCGGTAGACGCGTCATCACCATCCACTCAGGTTTGTTGCCTGATTGGAGGAATGATTCCACTAATTTTAAGCGATTGGTTAAGCGTTTGAATTTAGTTTCTGAACGGGTTTCCGCTAATTCTTCGCGAAGTTGTGACGCTTCTTGTTCAAGATCAAGGGCTTTAAGAAGCTCTAAAATCGCTTCCGCACCCATGCGCGCGTCAAACTCATCACCGTACTCTTCGATCGTATCTAAGAACTCTTCATCCGTTAAGATTTGTCCGTGCTCAAGCGGTGTTAAACCGGGCTCGATCACTACAAATGCTTCAAAGTAGAGAATTTTTTCAATATCACGAAGCGTCATATCAAGGAGTAACCCGATACGGCTAGGCAGTGATTTTAAATACCAAATGTGCGCAACAGGGGACGCAAGTTCAATGTGTCCCATGCGCTCACGGCGTACTTTTGAAAGGGTGACTTCAACGCCACACTTCTCACACACCACACCGCGGTGTTTTAAGCGCTTATATTTTCCACATAAGCACTCATAGTCTTTTACCGGTCCAAAGATTTTGGCACAGAATAATCCGTCTCTTTCGGGTCTAAAGGTACGATAGTTGATCGTTTCAGGTTTTTTAACCTCACCAAAAGACCATGATTTAATCATTTCAGGGGATGCAAGTCCGATCTTAATCGCATCAAACTCTTTAAGATCGTCGGGACTTTTAAATAAATTCAATAAGTCTTTCATTCGTTTTATTCCAATTTACAATTTTGAGAAAATATTGCTAACAATAATTATTAACCGAATTATTCGTTATCAAGATCAATATTGATACCGAGCGAGCGAATCTCTTTAACAAGTACGTTAAATGATTCTGGCATGCCCGCTTCCACGATATTTTCACCGTTGACGATGTTTTTATATACCGCGGTACGACCTGTTACGTCATCCGACTTAACTGTTAACATCTCCTGCAATGTGTAGGCGGCACCATATGCCTCAAGTGCCCAAACCTCCATCTCTCCGAAACGCTGACCACCAAACTGGGCTTTACCACCGAGCGGTTGTTGCGTTACAAGTGAGTAAGGTCCGGTTGAACGTGCGTGCATTTTGTCATCGACCAAGTGGTTCAGTTTGAGCATGTACATGTAACCAACGGTCACAGGACGGTCAAACATATCACCGGTACGACCATCATAAAGATGCGTTTGTCCTGATTCAGGAAGCTCCGCTAAGCGGAACATACGACGCATATCTTCTTCTGATGCACCATCGAACACTGGAGTTGCCATTGGCACCCCGCCTTTTAAGTTTTGGCAGAGCTCGATAATCTCTTCATCTGAGAAAGTATCAAAATCTACGGCTTGTGCTGCTTCATCTTGGTTATAGATCTCATTTAAGAAATCACGTAGTTCGTTCACTTTCGCTTGCGCATCGAGCATACGACCAATTTTCTTACCAAGACCTGCGGCCGCCCAACCTAAGTGAGTTTCAAGAATCTGACCGATGTTCATACGTGATGGAACCCCAAGCGGATTTAAACAGATATCCACGGGTGTACCATCTTCCATGTATGGCATGTCTTCTTCAGGAACGATCATCGAAACAACCCCTTTGTTTCCGTGACGACCGGCCATTTTGTCCCCAGGCTGAATACGGCGTTTAACGGCAAGGTAAACTTTAACCATTTTAAGAACGCCCGGTGCAAGCTCATCCCCTTGGGTCAGTTTTGCGCGTTGCTCTTCAAATTTAGTGTTGAAGTCTTTACGTTGCTGTTCTAAAAGCTGTTTGATTTTCTCAAGCTCTTCCGCTGATTCTTCTGCTTTAAGCTTGATGTCGAGCCATTTTTCACGCTCTAATCCTTGGAGGAATTCATCCGTGATTGCGCTGCCCGCTTTAAGGCCTTTATTACCCGCTGCCACTTCTAAACCGATGAGATTTTTCGCAACACGCTCGAAAAGGTCATCTTCTAAAATACGAAGCTGGTCATTTAAGTCTTTACGGATGCTGCGAAGTTCACGATCTTCGATCTCTTTCGCACGGCTATCTTTCTCGATGCCATCACGAGTAAATACGCGAACGTCAATCACCGTTCCGTCCATTCCTGATGGAACGCGAAGTGAAGTATCTTTTACATCAGACGCTTTCTCACCGAAGATGGCGCGAAGCAGTTTTTCTTCGGGCGTTAAGGTGGTTTCCCCTTTAGGAGAGACCTTACCCACTAAGATGTCGCCTGATTTTACTTCCGCACCGATATAAGCGATTCCCGCTTCATCAAGTTTAGCAAGCGCTGTTTCTGACACGTTTGGAATGTCCGCACTGATCTCTTCAGGACCAAGTTTTGTATCACGAGCAATACAGGTAAGCTCTTCAATATGGATCGTTGTGAAACGGTCTTCTTTAACCACGCGCTCAGAGATTAAGATCGAGTCTTCGTAGTTATAACCGTTCCATGGCATGAACGCCACGAGCATATTTTGACCGAGTGCAAGTTCACCTAAGTCTGTTGATGGACCATCGGCAAGAATATCTTTCTTCGCGATGATGTCACCCTCTTTTACGAGCACTTTTTGGTTGATACAGGTGTTGTGGTTCGAGCGTTGATATTTCGTTAAGTTATAGATATCAACCCCAGATTCCCCAACGATGGTCTCTTCATCATTCACACGAATAATGATACGCGTTGCGTCAACGTAATCGACGATACCGCCACGTTTTGCAACCACACACACGCCCGAGTCGCGCGCAACAGTACGCTCAATCCCAGTACCTACAAGCGGTTTGTCCGCCATTAAGGTAGGAACGGCCTGACGTTGCATGTTCGATCCCATGAGGGCACGGTTCGCGTCATCGTGTTCTAAGAATGGAATCAATGCCGCTGCCACAGATACGATCTGTTTTGGCGAAATGTCCATATATTGAATTTGTTCTTTGGTTAAAAGGGTAAATTCACCTTCAACACGTGATGCAATTAAGTCATCAACAAATTCATTGTTTTCGTTTAATTGTGCGTTCGCCTGAGCGATGCCGAAGTTTGCTTCTTCGTACGCAGAGAGGTAATCCACCTCATCGGTAACACGGCCATCGACCACTTTACGATACGGAGTTTCTAGGAAACCGTAGCTATTGGTACGTGCGTAACTCGCAAGTGAGTTAATTAGACCGATGTTAGGTCCTTCCGGAGTTTCGATCGGACAGACACGACCATAATGCGTTGCGTGAACGTCTCGAACCTCAAAGCCCGCACGTTCGCGTGTTAAACCACCTGGGCCAAGCGCCGAAATACGACGTTTGTGCGTTACTTCTGAAAGCGGGTTGTTTTGGTCCATAAACTGTGAAAGCTGAGATGAACCAAAGAATTCTTTGATCGCCGCTGCCACAGGTTTTGCGTTAATGAGATCGTGAGGCGTTAAGCCTTCTGCTTCGGCAATTAAAAGACGATCTTTTACCGCACGCTCAATACGCACTAAACCGATACGATAGACGTTTTCAGCCATTTCACCCACACAGCGAACACGACGGTTACCTAAGTGGTCTACGTCATCGACCGTTCCGTTACCGTTACGAATATCCACTAATGTTTTCATCACATCAAGGATATCTTCGTTTGAAAGCGTACCTTCACCGGTATCGCTATCACGGCCTAAACGGCGGTTAAATTTCATGCGACCCACAGCTGAGAGATCGTAACGATCGTGTGAGAAGAAGAGGCTAGCAAATAAGTTTTCAGCCGCTTCTTGTGTTGGTGGTTCACCGGGACGCATCATGCGATAGATTTCAACTTGCGCTTCGAGCTGGCTGTTGGTGCTATCGGCACGTAATGTATCTGAGATATACGCTCCACGATCCACTTCGTTCGTGAAGAGTACTGGAAATTCTGTCAGTCCATTTTCAACAAATTTTGCAAGCGTTTCTTCCGTGATTTCGTCGTTTGCAAGTGCAATCACTTCGCCTGTATCTTTGTTAAAGAGATCTTTTGCGATCACTTTACCTAAGAGATATTCAAATGGAACTTCGAGCTCTTTCACTTCCGCTTTTTCAAGTGAACGGATATGACGAGCGGTAATACGACGACCTTTTTCAACTAAAAGTTCGCCATCGAGCATAATATCGAACGCTGCCATCTCACCACGGAGACGAGCAGGGATAAGCTCTAAAAATACTTTGTTTTTCTTGATTTTGAAGGTATTGGTTTCGAAGAAGTACGATAAAATCTCTTCGTTGCTTAAACCAAGTGCTTTGAGGATCACCGTTGAATGAAGTTTACGACGACGGTCAATACGAGCGTATAAAATGTCGCGCGCATCAAACTCAAAGTCTAACCATGAACCGCGATATGGGATGACGCGTGCTGAGAAAAGGAGTTTTCCAGATGAATGGCCTTTTCCTTTGTCATGGTCGAAGAATACCCCTGGTGAGCGGTGTAATTGCGATACGATAACACGCTCGGTACCATTGATTACGAAGGTTCCGTTTTCAGTCATAAGTGGGATTTCACCTAAGTAAACGCCCCCACGACCAAATTTATCGATATCCGCTTCACGGATCTCTTTAATTTCGCCTGTTTCTAAATCGCTAATTTTTAAGCGCAACCCCGCGCGAAGTGATGCCGCGAAGGTAATGCCACGCATTTGACACTCTCTAACATCAAACTCTGGTTCACCCACATGGTAATCGACGTACTCTAATGACAGTCTAAATCCAGGAGAGGTTGCTGTTTTCGCTTTGATGGACTCAATCGGGAAAATTGATTTGAACGCCGCGTGCAAACCGATATCTTTTCGCTCTTTACGAGGAACATCATCTTGTAGGAAATTTCGGTAGGAGTCGAGTTGAATTGAGAGTAAAAAAGGAACTTCTTGTACTTCGGTTTGATTCCCAAAGTCTTTACGAATTCGTTTTTTTTCTGTGAAAGAGTAGACCATGCAATATTTTCCTCAATAGAACCAAGAGTATTTTTGTGATCATATAAATGTATCGCGCAATTTATATGATTTTATTAGAAGCTAGTAAAGGCCAGAGTTCATAACCCTAGCCTTTTCAACATTTTTAGCTAAATCTACCCACCAAAATAGGGTTTGGTGGATAGCCTTAACAATAAAATTATTTAAGCTCGACAGTTGCACCAGCTTCTTCAAGTTGTGCTTTAACTTTTTCAGCTTCGTCTTTTTCAACGCCTTCTTTGATTGTAGCAGGAACGCCTTCAACAAGCGCTTTTGCTTCACCAAGACCAAGGCCTGCGATTTCACGCACAACTTTGATAACGTTGATTTTTTTCTCGCCGAATGAAGTCATTACTACGTCGAATTCTGATTGCTCTTCAGCACCACCTGCTTCGCCCGCAGGACCAGCAGCTACAGCTACTGCTGCAGTTACGCCGAATTTTTCTTCGATTGCAGAAACTAATTCCATTACTTCTGCAGTTTTCATTTCTTCAATTGCATTAAGGATATCTTCGTGTGAGATTGCCATAACAATGTACTCCTATACTTATCTTTAAATAGTGTATAAATAATTCTAAATAATGACTGCTTAATTGAATTAAGCAGCTTCTTTTTGGTCGCGAACTGCTGCCAAAGTCGCCGCAAGTTTTTGAACTGGCGCTTTGAGTACAGCGAGTAGTAGAGAGATCGCTTCTTCTTTCGTTGGAAGAGATGCAATCGCTTTAAGCGCTGAGCCATCATGAAGCTCACCGTCATGTACAATCGCTTTAACGACAAGCTTTTCATTCGCTTTGTCTTTAAGGAAATTGTTAATCACACGCGCTGATGCTACAGGATCTTCTTCGTCTAATGAGAACGCCATTACGATCGGTCCCACTAAACTATCGATTGCACATTCGTATGCTGTGCCTTCGAGAGCTCTTCTAGCTAAAGTATTTTTAACTACTCGGATGTCAACCTTAGCCGCTCTTGCTTCGTTACGTAAGAGCGTCATTTGTGCTACCGTAAGTCCGTGATATTCCGAGAGCACTAATGCGTGTGCTTGGCTCGCAATCTCATTTACTTCAGCGACTACTACCTGTTTATCTTGTAAAGTTACACTCATTTTTTATTCCTTCACATAGGCAATAACCTAAATTAAACAACCCAAAATATTACTTTTGGCCCTACGGCAACCCTTATTAGAACTACCGTCTACGTAGACTACGCATCTTAATTCATAACCTTAAGTATTAGGGAAAAAGATGCGTGATTAAGCGTTAAGCGTCTACGGTCTTAGACTCATCCTTTTAATCCACTATTTTATTAGAGGCATTAAAAGATAAGTTCAATTCTTTGAAAATTAGATGGTCGCTACGTCCACAGAAAGACCTGGTCCCATTGTAGTAGAGATGGTTACTTTCTTAACGTAAATACCTTTTGAAGACGCAGGTTTTAAACGGCGTACTTCGGCTAATAGCGCACCTAAGTTTTCGTGAATTTGGTTTGATTCAAAGTCAATTTTACCAATTGAACAATGAAGGATACCTGCTTTGTCCGCACGGAAACGTACTTGACCTGATTTTTCGTTTGCAACGGCAGTTGCAACGTCAGGGGTTACTGTACCAACGCGTGGGTTAGGCATTAAACCACGTGGACCTAAGATTTGACCTAATTGACCCACGATACGCATCGCATCAGGAGTGGCAATTACTACGTCAAAATCAAGGTTACCCGCTTTAATGCTTTCAGCTAAGTCTTCGAAACCAACTACGTCCGCGCCTGCAGCTTTTGCAGCTTCCGCGTTAGGACCTTGTGCAAATACTGCAACACGTACTTCTTGACCTGTACCGTGAGGCATAATAGTTGCACCGCGTACCACTTGGTCAGATTTACGTGGATCGATACCAAGGTTTACTGATACGTCGATTGACTCTAAGAATTTAGCTTTTGGAAGTTGTTTTAATACTTCGATCGCTTCTGCGATTGGGTATACTTTTCCAAACTCAACGATTTCTCTGATTTGCTTTTGCTTTTTTGTTAACTTAGCCATTACACACCCTCCACTTCGATACCCATTGAGCGCGCGCTACCAGCGATGATACGCACCGCTGCGTCTAAGTCTGCAGCTGATAAATCGGGCTCTTTCGTTTTAGCAATTTCTTCTAATTGCTCACGAGTTACCTTACCCACTTTTTTAGTGTTAGGGGTTGGGCTACCTGATTTAATGCCGGCTGCTTTCTTAAGAAGGTAAGCTGCTGGTGGGGTTTTGGTAATGAACGTGAATGAACGGTCGTTATAAACCGTGATCACTACAGGAATTGGCATTCCTGGTTCCATTTGTTGGGTCTGTGCGTTAAACGCTTTACAGAACTCCATGATGTTCACACCGTGCTGACCAAGTGCTGGTCCGATTGGTGGTGAAGGGTTTGCTTTACCTGCAGCTACTTGCAGGTTGATGTTTGTCATGACTTTTTTGGCCATTACTCGATACTCCAAAGTTGTGGGTCAACGCGTCGCCGCTTCCCAGCTTGTAAAAAAGACTATATATTATAGTTTAATATGCTTAAAAAAGCAACAATAGTTTCATCTTTATAGACACTAAATTGCACCAACTTCCAAAAAAGCCGGTGCAATCAATGATAATTCAATATTTTTTAGATTTTTTCGACTTGACTAAATTCAAGATCAACCGGTGTTGCACGGCCGAAGATCATTACAGAGACCACTAAGCGAGCCTTTTCAGAATCCACTTCTTCCACAATTCCGTTAAAGTCGTTGAATGCACCATCAGTGATGCGCACCTCTTCCCCTACTTCATAAAGAACTTTAAGACGTGGCCCCTCTTCTGCTTGCGCGATACGATCTAAAATGCGATCCGCTTCTTTTTGCGTAATTGGGCTTGGGCGATCACTTTTACCACCAACAAAACCGATCACACGTGGCACGCTATTGACTAAGTGCCATACCTCTTCATCCATATCGACTTGCATTAACACATAGCCTGGGAAGAATTTACGTTCGCTTTTACGGCGTTTCCCGTCGCGCACTTCAACCACTTCTTCGGTTGGAACTAAAATATCACCGAACTTCTCTTCCATTCCGTGCTGCGCGATGTACTCACGTAGTGTTCGAACCACCTGCGCTTCATATCCTGAATACGCTTGAATTACATACCAATGCATTATGTCACCTTTAACTTATGAGAATGAAAGAAATAGAGAAATCAACACGCGTAAGAGCCAATCCACAATCATAAGGAACATGAGCACAACCGCCATCACGATCAAAACGATTAGCGTTGTCTTCTTGGTCTCATCCATCGATGGCCAGAAAACGCGGCGTAACTCAATTCTCGCTTCTTTCACAAAGGTCACGAAATTGCGGCCCGTTTGTGATAAGAAAACCATTCCCGCTGCAGCTGCCATACAGACAATTAATACTGCAGACCCTAAAATGGTTGAGCTCTCTACTTTTCCGACCATATATTCAGGGAGACCTATCTTCATTAAAAGAGACTTTCCTGACATGCCCGTTAAGTAATAATACCCGACTAAACCAACAACGCTGACGACAATGGCTAAGGTGACAATCATCTTATTTGAATTTGTCGCCTTCTCTTCCGCCGCTACGCGCTTTGCTACGGCTTCCGCTTTAGCTTTTCTTTTTGAACTCATAACTTGTGATCTCTATTTATATATTTACAGCTTAAACCTGGCTATTATACACGCATAAAAAATAATAATAAAATAAAAGCAGTCATATAAGTATGACTGCTTTCTTTTTCTTGGCAGGCCAAGAGGGAATCGAACCCCCAACCTACGGTTTTGGAGACCGTCGCTCTGCCAATTGAGCTATTGGCCTAAATTTTATACGTCTTACGCAATCACTTTAGCAACAACACCAGCACCTACGGTACGACCGCCTTCACGGATCGCGAAACGTAAGCCTTCGGCCATAGCGATTGGGTTGATTAACTCAACTACCATTTTAACGTTATCACCAGGCATTACCATTTCTACGCCTTCAGGAAGCTCACAAGCACCTGTTACGTCAGTTGTACGGAAGTAGAACTGTGGGCGGTAGCCTTTAAAGAATGGAGTGTGACGTCCACCTTCGTCTTTTGATAACACGTAAACTTCAGCTTCGAATTTAGTGTGTGGGTGAATTGTACCTGGTTTCGCAAGTACTTGACCGCGCTCTACGTCTTCACGACGTGTACCACGAAGAAGAACCCCAACGTTGTCTCCTGCTTGACCTTGATCAAGAAGCTTACGGAACATCTCAACACCTGTACAAGTTGATTTCTGAGTATCACGGATACCAACGATTTCAACTTCTTCACCTGCTTTAAGGATACCTGTCTCGATACGGCCTGTTACAACTGTACCACGACCTGAGATTGAGAATACGTCTTCGATAGGCATTAAGAATGGCTTGTCGATTTCACGCACTGGCTCTGGAATCCATGAGTCAAGTGATTCGATTAATTTTTTGATTGCAGGTACGCCGATTTCAGACTGGTCGCCTTCGATCGCTTTAAGTGCAGAACCTACGATTACAGGCGTATCATCACCTGGGAAGTCATATTCATTAAGAAGATCACGAACTTCCATTTCAACAAGCTCGATAAGCTCAGCATCATCAACCATATCTGCTTTGTTTAAGAAAACAAGGATATATGGAACACCAACTTGGCGTGATAATAAGATGTGCTCACGAGTTTGTGGCATAGGACCATCCGCCGCCGAACAAACTAAGATAGCGCCGTCCATCTGCGCAGCACCTGTGATCATGTTTTTAACATAGTCCGCGTGCCCTGGGCAGTCAACGTGTGCGTAGTGACGGTTAGGTGATTCATACTCAACGTGTGAAGTTGAGATTGTGATACCACGCTCTCTCTCTTCTGGTGCGTTATCGATTTGATCGTACGCACGAATATCACCACCGTACTCTTCAGCACCAACTTTGGTTAATGCCGCAGTTAAGGTAGTTTTACCATGGTCAACGTGACCAATTGTACCCACGTTTACGTGTGGTTTATTACGACTAAAAGTTTCCTTTGACATAACGCTACTCTTTCTGTTGTTAATGACGACTGGAAGTAAATGGTGCTCATAACCGGAATCGAACTGGTGACCTCATCCTTACCAAGGATGCGCTCTACCAACTGAGCTATATGAGCGAATTTGGAGCGGGTGATGGGAATCGAACCCACACAATCAGCTTGGAAGGCTGAGATTCTACCATTGAACTACACCCGCGCTCATTTGCATGAATGGTGGTGGAGGAAGGATTCGAACCTTCGAACTCATAGAGGACAGATTTACAGTCTGTTGCCTTTAACCACTCGGCCACTCCACCAAAGGATTCACATTATACATTCAGCCAAAGAATTGTCAAACATGTTTTTTATGTTTGCTTACTTTATATTCAACTCTTAATTTATTGTTAATTAATCCGTTGTTTTGCTTCTAAAGTAAGCCGCTTTGACGCTGCAATAATGCTACCGTCCCGCTTATAGATGTCAGGACGGAAAAGAATAGTACCATCTTTTTTTGCCTTTGTCGTCATGTAAAGCGTAAAAACAGGGATTTTTTTATCATTCGGGAGCTTAACCGTTGTTTCACGCCCTCTTTCGTACGCTTTTTGTACACGATTTTCATCCCAGCCCTGCTCTTCTAAGAAGTAAACCGCAAGCTCTGTGGGGTTTTCAATCCGAATACAGCCGGAGCTAAACATTCTCGACTCACGCTCAAAGAGATATTTCTGTGGCGTATCGTGCAGATAGATCGCATGACTATTGGGAAACATAAATTTCACCTGCCCCAATGCATTATTACGGCCGGGATCTTGACGAAGGCTATAGGGGAAGTTGCGCTGATTGTATTGGCTCCAATCGACACTGCGCGGATCGACCTCTTTGCCTTTGAAGTCAAACACGCGAATATTGCGATTCATCACAATGTTCGGGTCGTTTTTAAGGCGCGGCAACTGATCTTTCACCGCCATCGAGCGCGGCACATGCCAATAAGGACTAAAGACAATGTGATTCATATCCGATGAAAAGACCGGCGTCGGACGGAGATCTTTCCCCACCACCGTTTTTGCGCGCAGCGTCACCTCGCCCTCTTTCACCACATAATATTCAAATCCGGGGATATCCACGACAATATAGTGATCCCCCATCGAACGGGGCATCCAGCGCCAGCGCTCAAGATTCACTTTAATCTTTTCAATGCGATCATCCACCGAGAGATTAAGCTCACGAGTGGTTTGCCCACCGACGATACCATCGGGTTCTAATTGGTGATCGCGCTGAAATTGTTGCACCACTTTATAGAGCGCATCATCATAATGGCTCGAAGTGGTTTGAGATTCCGCAAGATATCCTGTTTCCGCTAAACGTTTCCGCAGAGTCACAACCGCACTCGACTGCTGCCCTTTACGCAGGACATTCCCCTCAGAAAGGCGTGTAATCGGTTTCCCGCGGGAATCATCACTCATCTCTAAGTAATGTTTTAATCCCGTTTTAAGAAATTGGTATTCCGGATAAGTCGGTTCAAGCGCCGTTAATACTGCCTCATCGCCACCTGAACGAATAAATTCAAGCGCTGTTGCTACCGGACGCGCCTTTTCGCCATCTAAGAGCCAAAGATCATCGAGCTTTTTAAGCTCTGGCCGCCCTTCAACCACATCACGAATGTACGTTAAAAGCCCCATCAGCAACAACGAATCGGCGCGATAAATATTGGCCTCTTTATCGGCTAAAATTGCTTCAACACTATCTATATAGTAGAGCGCAGGATCCAGCCCGATCATTTCACTTTGACGTAAATGGTCATAGGTGCGCTCCCCGAGCGTCGATAAGGTATGTTTTTTGTCAGATACCATCGAGCAAGCAAGTTTTTCCGTTTCGCACGCCGCTAACAACTCGGTAATCCACGCCTGATTAATCCGGCTCATGCGCTGCATCTCTTGCAACAGAGGCTTAACCTCCGCCTGTTTTACCGGCGCCGCATAATTAATCGGGCCCGACGTTGTATTACATCCTGCTAAAACCAAGGCCGCGCCCACCGCCGACCACCATTTTGCTTGTCTCATCAATGAATTCTCTTCTATTTTTTATCAATCGTGTTTGGATTCACATCAGTTTATCGATTTTTCGTCACAATACGGTCCAACTCGTATGGTGTCTCCTGGTATACGCAATAATTGAGCCAATTCGCAAACAGAAGATTTCCATGAGAACGCCATGTCACGAGCGGCCCCTGTGTCGGATCATCATTAGGATAGTAGTTTTTTGGCGGATCGATCAGCATGCCCTTATCAATATCGCGCTTATATTCACGCTCGAGCGTATCGATATCATACTCACCATGCCCCATCACATAGACATGACGCAGATCGCGATTGGCCACAATGTGCACGCCCGCTTCCGGCGATTCTGCCAAAATCATCAGATCCTCATGGCGCTCAATGTCCTCACGGCGCACCTCAGTATGGCGGCTATGCGGCGCAAAGAAGAGATCATCAAATCCACGTAAAATTTTAATATTATTTTCGAGCACATGATGCGGATAGACGCCAAAGCGTTTCTCACCCAATTCATACTTAGGAATCCCATAACGGTGATAGAGCCCCGCTTGCGCGCCCCAGCAGATATAGAGCGTCGAAAAGACATTTTTATCGGCCCACTCCATAATTCGGGTTAGCTCTTTCCAATAAACCACCTCTTCAAAAGGCATGGTTTCCACCGGCGCACCGGTAATGATAAAGCCGTCAAATGATTGCCCTTCCACCTCATCAAAGGTTCGGTAAAAGGCATCGAGATACTCTTTATCGGTATTTTTGGATTGATAGCTTTCCGTTGTTAAAAAGACCGGCTCCACTTGCAGTGGCGTATTTCCAAGTACTCGCAGCAGCTGCGTTTCCGTCACCTCTTTTAGGGGCATCAAATTTAAAATCGCAATTTTTAACGGGCGAATATCTTGCATCTCCGCGCGGGATTCATCCATCACGAAGATATTTTCATTTTTTAAAATGGTAGACGCAGGCAATGCGTTGGGAATTTTTACTGGCATAACTCGTTTCGTTCTTTTTCATCTTAATCTCATCGGGCTTCCGCGCGTTCTCTATATATAATAAAGTACGATAAAACGATCAGATAGCCTTTTTAACAATCTATTATTATATAGATTGTAAGATGAGAAAAGCGCTGAACCCTAACGATCCAGCGCTTTTTTTGTAACAGCGTGTAATTTATTGTTGCGCTTTTTCGAGTGCTTGATCGATATCGGCGATCAGATCGTCCGCATCTTCAAGCCCCACTGAAAGACGCACTAACTCAGGAAGAACGCCCGCTTTTTTAAGGCCCTCTTCATCGAGCTGTGAGTGCGTGGTTCCGGCTGGGTGAATCACCAAGCTCTTCGCATCGGCAACGTTCGCAAGCAGTGAGAAAATCTCTAAATTATCGATAAATTTAATGCTCGCTTCGCGCCCGCCTTTCACACCAAAAGTGAAAATTGCACCCACCCCTTTCGGGAAATATTTCTCTTGACGCGCTTTATACTCACTTCCGGGAAGCGCAGGATGTTTCACCCAGGCTACCGCCGGATGATTCGCTAAGTGCTCCGCAATTTTAAGGGCACTTTGAGTCATGCGCTCAACCCGAAGGCTAAGCGTCTCAATGCCTAGCAAAATTAAAAATGAGTTAAAGGGGCTAATCACCGCACCTGAATCTCGTAGGAAAGTCACCCGCGCTCGTAAAATATAAGCCGCCTCCCCTAAATCCGCATATTTCAGCCCATGATAAGCAGAATCCGGCGTATTGTATTGTGGGAAACGAGGATTGTCTTTGAAATCATAGGTGCCAAGATCTACAATCACTCCGCCAATGGAGGTGCCGTGTCCGCCTAAATATTTCGTCAATGAATGAACAATAAAGTTCACCCCATACTCTTTCAATTGAATGAGGTACGGCGTTCCAAAGGTGTTATCGACCACCGTCGGAACATTGTGTTTTTTCGCAATTTCAACGATTTTTTCAATATGGGGAATGTTAATGTCTGGATTCCCGATACTTTCGAAATAGATCGCGCGGGTTTTTTCATTAATCGCCGCTTCTAATCCGGCAAAATCTTCCGGCTCAACAAAATGCGCTTTAATGCCATATTGTGATTCTAAACGATCGTTGAAGAGCGTGTAGGTTCCGCCATAAACGGTGCTGAGTGTAATAATTTCATCACCGGGCACGGCCAAATTTTGGATCGAATATAAAATCGCCGCCATTCCAGAACTGGTACAGAGCGCACCAACGCCCCCTTCGAGCGCTGCCATGCGTTTTTCTAACACATCAGTAGTGGGATTCATTAAACGGGTATAGATGTTCCCTGGTTTTGCGAGACTGAAAAGGTCCGCACCGTGTTGGGAATCATCAAAAACATAACTTGTGGTTTGGTAGATTGGAACCGCTCTTGATTTAGTATCGTTATCGACGGTTTGTCCTGCGTGGACTTGAAGGGTATCAAAACTCCAGTTCTGATTAGACATAATAAATTTACTCCTAAATTTTATTGGTTCAAATAAATAATCACGTTAAGTCCAAAAAATTAGAAACGTAAACTTAACGCTTAAAATATCTATAGCCCATCTAAAACTACAAAACAAGAACATAGGGAAAATATAATTCAAATAGCATAAAAAAAGACCGCCCATTTGCGATCTTTTCTCACCCATAACTCTATGAAATAGAGCCAGTTAATCCTTAATTATCCGATGACCTCATACGCCGCATCAAAATCAATCATAAAATTAAATTGATCGAGCGCTGCGCCGGTGTTGCCTTCCATTAATTCACGAAGCTCTTGCGCTTCATTGCCGATCTCTTGCACCGATGCGCGAAATTCAGAGTCGGTTGCGCCCATAAAAAGTAGCCATAATGTGGGCGATGTGGCAAAGCCGCAGATGGTTAATACCAGGGATAAACAGCTTACCCCGATGCCAGCGCCATTTTTACTTTTAAACGAGAGAATAAATGCGATGATGGTGCAAACAAGCGCGATGGGGAAGAAAATAATCCCGATTGTGAAGATCGCGAGCAATCCTGCAACACTCCCAATAATGGCGGGAATCATCCCTTTTTTAACAGTCGTCTCCGTTGAGACTTGATTGGCGGTTGCCGTTTGAGCGGTCATAAGCCCTCCTTTTGAGCTGATTTTATTTAATTGATTGAAGTTAAACGATTTAACGTCAAAAATCATGCCAAAACCGGAGGGCGTTTTCAATAACTCACTGATTAGGCGAGCGTGTTATTGATCTAAATCTACAAATTCCTTTTAAATCAAAGGATTGTTAACCGTTTTTAATAAAACGAGCACGAAATTTACATTCTTTACGCTCAAGAATATTTAAGATGCAAAATCGAAAATGGATTGCCGGCATCATCGGTCTCCGAATAATCAAACATCGCAAAGCCTAATGCCTCATAAAAAGCCCGCGCGCCGTGATTATCCTCATTGACATCCACATAAACGGCATCAAGCACATCAATCGCATATTGAATTAACGCGCGTCCATAGCCCTTTTTCCACGCTAGAGGATCGATAAAGAGCATCTCAATGGAATCCTCCTCAACGCCCATAAAAGCTACAATTTTGCCACCTTCACGAATCACCAAAAAGTGACTAATCGCAACGATCGCCGGCGCAACTTGCGGCTTAATCTCAGCAATATTACGTTCTGTTAAAAAGGTGTGGCTTGCCCGAACGGAACGCTCCCAGAGCGCGATTAAATCGTCGAGTATCTCGTTACGATCATTCAGATCGATCGCTTCAATCGCCTCAATTAATTCATCTTTATTAGAACTCACGGCTCAATTCCTTTACCCCTTTACGGGCAATGTTTTTAATGATCAATCCCGAAAAGAGTGTGCCGAGTAACGTGGCAAAGCCGGTGCAGAGAATCACCCATAAATAGGAGCCTTCCGCGCGGAAAATAAAATTGAGCGTCAACAATATTCCGCTGTAGATCGCCGTCACCACCGCCGCCTTCCAAAGGCTCGGTTTTATAAGCGCGTTGAGATTGTTGCCATCGTAATCACTGCCGACCCAAAATCCGACCAACAGCGCTAGCGGAATCAGCACAAAGAGCGAGCCAATGAGCATCGGCACCGTGCGGAAAACGCGAAGCTCATAGAGAAATGGATTCTCCGAAAGCATCGCCGTCACCACAATATAGAGCGCGAGCAACACAAGCCCCATCAGGGGAAACTGAAAATAGTAAGAGAGGACAATCCGTCCACGGGTATATTCCTTCATCATAGCCTCCTTTTTCGACCCAGATTTGAGCGGGAATCGACCGTTTATGATCATTATTTTACCACTCGCAATGTAAATTCTTTTCTATTTTACGCCAAAAAAAGCGGGCCCATTTAATTCCCCCGCAAGGTTCGTTACACTAAATGGATCGAATCGATCTTATTTTCAACAAGGTGGAACCTAATTTGAAACTCTTTCACACCGCCGATTGGCACTTAGGAAAGCTCGTTCACGGCGTCTATATGACCGATGATCAGCGCGTTATTTTGCAGGAATTTATTGAACATATTCGGCGCGAAAAGCCCGATGTCGTCATTATTGCCGGCGATATTTACGACCGTGCCATTCCGCCAAGTGACGCCATTACCCTCTTTAACGAGACGCTCAACACCATTATTTTGGAGCTAAACACGCCGGTCATTGCGATTAGTGGGAATCATGATAGTAGTACGCGGATCAATTTTGGCAGCGCCTTTATGAAAAATGAGGGCCTCTATATGGTGGGCGAGCTCAAATTCCCGCTAGAACCGATTGTGCTCAGCGATTCATTTGGCGAGGTGCATTTCCACCCGATTCCCTATATCGAGCCCTCGCAACTTCGCGCGCGTGTAAAAGATGATTCCATTAAAAGTCATGACGATGCGATGAAATATCTGATCGATAACATCACCGCTGATTTGGATCAAAACGCCCGCCATATCGCCATTGCCCATGCGTTTATTACTCACAGTTCAACCCCGATTAATACAAGTGAATCGGAGCGACCGCTTGCCATTGGAGGCACTGAATTTATTCAAGTGGATCATTTCGCGCCCTTCCATTACACCGCGCTTGGCCATCTTCATCAGGCGCAAATTGTGAAAGATGAACGCATTCAATATTCAGGTTCCCCGCTTAAATATTCCGGCTCTGAAATTCCGCATAAAAAAGGCTTTTTGATGATTGAGATCGACGAGAAAGGCGCCCTCACCACCACAAAAATCCCGCTCACCCCCCGCCGAGATGTGATCGAGGTAAAGGCGACGTTAAGCGATCTATTAAGAATGCCCTATTCAGAGGATTACGCTTTTGTGACGCTGCTCGATAAAACCGCCATTATTCAGCCGATGGAGCAGGTGCGAACCGTTTTCCCAAATGCGCTTCATCTTCGCCGAGATACTGGATTAATTCGAACGCCCGATGAGATTAAAGCCCGCCTACTTGAAACCCGCGAGCAAAATGATCTTGAGCTTTTTAAAGCCTTTTATGAACTGCTCGAAACGGAGCATCCCGACGAGGCGACACAAGCGCTCTTTGAAGAGACCCTACACCGCGCAAAGGAGCCAAACGCATGAGACCCCATCAATTAACCATGACCGCTTTCGGCCCCTATAAATCCGCCGAAACCATCAATTTTGACGCACTGCTTCCCCACAATCTGTTTGTGATTTCTGGGCGCACCGGATCGGGGAAAACCACCATTTTCGATGCACTCTGTTACGCCCTTTACGGCGTTGCAAGTGGCTCCGACCGAAGCGATATTCGCGCACTTCGCTCACACTTTGCCGAAAGCGATACCCCAAGTACAGTCGAGCTCATCTTCACCAGTAAAGGAAAGCGCTACCGCATTTTACGCCAGCTCCCCTATCAAAAACCGGGCAATAAATCCGAAACCCCCGGGAAAATCGAATTCTTCCAGATCCTTGATGATGGCGCTGAAGTGGAAGCGGCGGAAAAGCAACAAGCCCGCGAAGTCCGTGAGGCAATTGAGGTAATCATCGGTTTTAATCACGATCAATTTAGCCAGCTGGTGATGCTACCGCAAGGAGAATTCCGTAAATTTTTAACCTCCGATACTGAAAATCGTGAGGCGATCTTACAGAAAATCTTCAACACGCATCTCTATAGCGAACAGCTCCAGATTCTTAGAGCCAAACGCGATGCGGAACATCAATCCTTCGAACTTTTAAATCGTGAACGCACGGCGCTCATTCATGAAATTAAAACCCTGCCCGCCCGTGAAACGCCCTTTTTTGAGAGACTGCACGAAGAAACCATCAATTTTGAACAAGCGCTCAGCGGATTAAAGGCAGAAAAATCCCATTACACTGGGGAACTAACAGCGCTTAGCGAGGCACTCATTGCACTCAAAAAAGAGTACGATGAGGCAAGCGAAACGCTCAATCAAGCAAAAACCCTCAATCAATATTTTGCCGAATTAACCGAAAAACAAAATAATCTCACCGCGCTAAACGCAAAAGCGCCCCATTTTAATGCCCTGGCCCAATCGATCGAATCCGCGCGGAAAGCAATGCCCCTCATTCCGCTGCGAAATGCTGTGCTAAAAAATGAGAATACCCTCAAAATGCTTAGTGACGCGTTACAGGCGAAAGCGCAAGAACACAAGCAAGCAAGCGAGCGTTTTAAACAGGCTGAAACGGCGCTCACTGCTGAAAAATCACGCAATGATACACGTGAAACATTGCAAAAAACGATTCATCAGCTCGAATCCCAGCAAGAAAATGTCGAGACACTAGCCACACTTGAAACCGAGCTTGCTGCATTAAAAACAAAAGAGACTCATGAAAAGTCAGCTTTAGAGAACGATACAAAAACACTTACCGTTCTCCAAAAAACGCTTGCCACCTTAACGGATGAACAGGAAACCTTAAGCCGAGCGCTCCTTGGGGAATCCTCACTGCTTGAGGCGCGGCACACCACGCAAAGTGCCATTTTATATCGGAAAAAGGAAGCCTCAGCACGCCGTGAAGAGAGTAAGCTTCAGACCGAACTTGAGTCCGCGCGCGAGATCCTCAATCGCACCCAGCAAAAACGCGATCAGGCATTTAAACTCTTACTGGAAAATCATGCTGAGCGCCTCGCTGAGAATTTGGAAGAGGGAGAGCCTTGCCCCGTTTGCGGGAGTAAAACCCATGAAAAACGCCAGCCCGATCTCTTTGAGCGCGCGCCCATTATGAGTGAATCTGAGTTTCAGTTCATCGATCTAACGCTCCAACAGGCGACCCAAAAAGAGAGCCAATTAGTGAGCAGTCTTAATCATGTGCGCCAATCTCTCGCGGAGATAGAGGGAGAGTTCAAAACGCTCAAGGTATCGATCCCGCTGGAAACGCTCGAAAACCATCTCATCACGATTGAAACCGATCTTAAAACCCTACATGAAAAACGCACGTGCCACGATCAAGTGCAATTAAATCTCACAGAAAAACGCGCACAACTCACCAAGATTGAGGCGCAAAAACAGACGCGAGAAACCGCCCTCCATGAGACCCAAACCGCCCTTTCTCGACTGGAAGCCCGCCTGACTGAAATGAGCCGCGCCATTCCGGAACATCTGCAAGATATCACAGCCTTTAAAACCGCATTGGAGAGAGAGCAAAAAGCGCTTCATACATTACAATGCGCGCTTGAAACGGCAGAAATCGAGCACCGCAAGGCCGAAACTCAGCTCGCAACGCTTAGGGCAGAAATTAATTCCCTCAAGACGCAACTTAAAACGGCAGAGGAAGACAATGCCCTCGCCCTTGAGCAGTTTGAAACGGCGCTGCACACAGCAGGTTTTACCGATTTAACCGCATTTGAAAAGGCGCAAACCTCCGATGAGAACTTAAACAACTGGGAAACCGAACTTCGCACCTATGAAGAGTCGCGCACCTTTTTAACGAATCGCATTGCTGAATTGACGGCGCTCACCCATGAGAAATCCCCAGCGGATTTAACCGCACTGACTGAAAACGCAACGCTTCTCTTTACCCGTTATGAAAAGGCGATTGAAACCAAAACCCGTACCGAGTCGATTTTAAAACAGATTCAATCGATGCAAGAAAAAATCGAGAAAAATGCCAGCGCCATTCAACAAGCGGAGGCTGATTTTACTCGCATTGAGCGCCTGTTTAATCTTCTGCGTGGGCAAAACCCGCTTAAACTCTCGTTTGAACGCTATATTTTGATCGATTATTTAGAACGAGTGATTGAAGCGGCGAATCTTCGTTTCCGCGAGATGAGTAATGGGCAATTTGAATTTGTAAGAAGCGATACGCAAGCCTCACACGGCCGTCAAAGTGGGCTCGATCTCGATGTTTATGATGCCTACACCGGGCAAAATCGCGATGTAAAAACCATGTCCGGCGGGGAGAAATTTAAAGCCTCGCTCTGCCTCTCCCTTGGCATGAGCGATGTAATTCAGAGCTTTAAAGGGGGCATCTCGATCGATACCCTCTTTATTGATGAAGGCTTTGGCTCACTTGATGCTGAATCCCTCGAGCAGGCGATCGACATCTTGATCGATCTGCAAAAATCAGGACGTATGATCGGCGTTATTTCCCACGTCGAAGAGCTCAAAGAAGCCCTCCCCGCACGGATCGAAATCACCAAAGATAAGAGCGGGATCAGTCATGCCGAGGTGATTATTGCGTAATGTCGTTTAAAGCGGATAGCTAACCGAACTATTCTCTTCTGACAGAAAAATTCGCCCTTCTTTAACCAACGTTGCAATAATGCTATCGGTAAATTTTCGTGGCTCATCTTTTATCCATGATGCGATGGCATTTTGTAATGCAGGGAGTTTTGCTGGGCGATGACGTGCTTCAATCGCTAATAAACGCGTTTTAACCAGTTCATACTCATTGGGTACGGGCAATAACCCTGCTGTAACCAGCAACTTATTAGAGTAGATTACATTATCTTGATCAATATGAACCCATTCTTCACGCTCTAACTCAGCGCGAACATCCATGAGCTGAATCTCTGGCTCACCACAACTTTTCAAAACCGATTGCACCATATTCATTAATCCTACTGCTTTCTTCGGTCGATTCGGTAGTTTGAGACGCTCGACCACCTTATCAACTAACTCTGCCAAATCAATTTCGGGCTCAGGCTCAAAGTTTTGTAATCCCCCTGTTTTAAGATCACGCCGCAATCGCTCTATAACAACGGATTTCTCTCGAAGATGATCAATAAGTGGATCATAGCCTTTATCATTCGAGAGAATTTTAAAACTCATGGGTTCATTCTGAGCAATCATGGTGCCAATATAGTAGGGAACAAACATATCTAAAGCATTCGGCGCACTGCTCGATAATTGAATACGATGCAAACGCTCACGACCCAGCTCAAACGCAATATCAACCCAAAATGTGGATAACACGCGCTGTAACGCGCCATGTAAAAGATAGATCTCCGTTGAGTCATCTATCAATCGACGTATCTCCTCTTCAGTCGGCTGTAGATTTTCATAATCAACAAATACTATTTGCTTCACAGTTCCCTATCCTCTTTTAAATAAATTTATTAGAACTAATAATATAGTCTTTCCGTATATGTTCATAGATTTCTCTTAAATTACAATATTTAATAGACAAATGATCTTTGACTCAAGCTTTATCTAAATTTACTCATTTCAATAAACTACTCTCATTAATCAATTTACTAATCCCGCGTAAGTGCTATAGTGATACTAAAGAAACGTTAATTGATTCCGACACACTTAATCTTAAAAGAGGAGCAACTATGACACCTTATTTAAATCTTGTGGGATATTCGGGCGTTTCAGCGTATGACGTGCAGGACGATGGCATTGTGATTCAATATAGCAATGGCGCAGAATATCTCTATAGTTACGAAAAACCCGGTAAAGACGACGTCGAGGAGATGATTCGCCTAGCAGAAGTTGGCGAAGGATTGAACCGATTTGTCAATCGTCGCGTAAAACAAAATTACGAAAAACGCTTAAAATAATAGTATTTACGTTATCTTTTTAAGCTAACTCTACCGAGAGCGATGCAACGGAATACCCCGATTAACTAAGGGAGTTTTAGCATCGCTTTTTTACGCCCAATGTAAAGAAAGACAAATATCCACAGAGATTCTTAATAGAATCTATCCATAGTTAGCATTAAAAAATTCTAAGCGATTTCGCTGTTTTTACCGGCAAAATTTATGCTACTCTCAATAACGGTGTCGCGATAATCGTCGTAGACTACCCGCTTTAACGGCTTTCGAGAATAATAATACAAGCCGAATTACCATTACCTCAGGAGACTTACATCACAATGAATGCGCTCATTCGTTTAAGCCAATTTGTGGGCAAAACTTTTGCGCTCTGGGTTCTGCTTTTTGCAGCCCTCGCTTTTCTATCCCCCTCGTCATTTACGCTGATCGGCCAGTACATTCCGTGGCTGCTTGGCATCGTGATGCTCGGCATGGGCATGACCTTAACCCTCGGCGATTTCCGTGAAATAATTCATCATCCCTTAGCGGTGATTATTGGGGTTGTCTCACAATTTGTGATTATGCCGCTCATTGCATACGCGCTTGCGAAACTCTTTGCGCTGCCGCCTGCGATCGCGGTGGGCGTGATTTTAGTCGGCGCTTGCCCTGGGGGAACCGCATCAAACGTGATGACCTATCTTGCTCGTGGTAACACGGCCCTTTCCGTTGCCTGTACCTCTGTATCAACGCTTTTAGCGCCGATTTTAACGCCGGTTGTCTTCTATCTTCTTGCAAGCGAATGGCTCGAGGTCTCGATGAGTGCGATGTTTATCTCGGTGATCAAAATGGTGCTCTTCCCCATTGCGATCGGCGTTATGTTACGCATGATTTTCAAATCCTCGATCGCTAAAGCCACCGAAGTACTGCCTCTCGTATCGGTCTTTTCCATCGTGTTAATTGTCGCGGCAGTTGTTAGCGGTAGCAAACAATCGATCATCGAATCCGGCCTCTTAATTTTTGGCGTGGTTGTGCTTCATAACGGCCTTGGATATCTCTTAGGCTTTGGCGTTGCCCGCCTCTTTAAACTCAATTTTGCCGATAGTAAAGCGGTCTCCATTGAAGTGGGTATGCAAAACTCCGGCCTTGGTGCGGCGCTTGCAAAAACCCACTTTGCCCTTGATCCGGTAACCGCTGTCCCGAGCGCGATCTTTAGCTTTTGGCACAATATTTCTGGCCCGATTTTAGCCACCATTTGGGCATCTCGCAGCGATAAACCCGCCGATACGACTGATTCTAAGGCTGATGCCTAATCCAAAATTTCTCTCTCCTCTCTGATTAACCTTGCGTTAATCGATTTAGACGACCCCTCTTCGGAGGGGTTTTCTCTTTTCTAATAATCATAAAAAATCACGCGCCCTTTTCATCCCAGCGCAATCCCCAAAGTTATCCACAGGAAATGTGAATAACTCTGGATAACGGTGATAAGCGCTCGCAAAACTAGGCAGTGTCTCCCTCAACTTTCATCTAAAAATCATTAAACTTAATCATTGTAGATTGCTAATAAAAAGATTAAGGCAATGAAAACGACTCTTTTTTGCGGTTAAAGATCGGTAAAATTGTTGACAAAATATTGAAGTTTCCCCATTCTAAACCATCATCTTCGAATTTTGTCGACAGAAAAACCAATAAAAACCCTCACGACGTCGCGATGATCCCATTTATTTAGTTTGATATGGATGAAATACGATGAAAACGCTCTCTCCTACGACGCAAGTGCCGCTGGCTCGCGCATCGATTTTTACCCGCTTTCTCGATAAAGTGGAGCATTGGGGCAACAAACTCCCCGATCCGGTCATTATGTTTATGGCGCTTTGCGTCATGATTCTGCTCGCCTCTAGTCTTTTTTCGCTCATTGGAACGGCGGTGGAAAATCCTATTTCTGGCGAAACAATTGAGGTGGTGAACCTGCTTACCATCGATGGGATCGTGCGGATTTTTGCAGAAGCGACACACAATTTCACCAGCTTTCCCGCACTTGGCATTGTACTTGTGGTGATGCTCGGAATCGGTATTGCAGAGCATAGCGGTTACTTTAAAGCGCTGATGGTCTCAGCGGTTCAACGCGCGCCGCTTAAGGTGATTATGCCGGTGATTATTTTGGTAGCGATGCTTGGAACGATTGCGGGCGATGCCTCTCAAATTGTGGTGCCGCCCATTGCCGCGATGGTCTTTTTACGCTTGGGATATCACCCGATTGCCGGGCTTGTAATGGCCTATGCTGCTGCACTTGGCGCCTTTGCTGCGAACGTTTTAATCGGTATGTCCGATGCGCTTTCACTTGCATTTACTGAATCGGCGCTTTTGATGATGGGCTCTGACATCAAAGTTAATATCGCGATGAACTGGTACTTTATGAGCGCCTCAATGTTCTTACTCCTTGGGGTGATTCTCTTAGTGACTTATAAAATCACCATTCCCCGCCTTGGCCATTATGACACTACACAAGTCCCTCATGCTGACGATGAAACCGCGATGAATGCCCTCTCTTTTGACGAGCAGCGCGGGCTAAAATGGGCCAATCGCACAATTTTATTCATTGTGCTATCAATCACGATTATGGCATTGCCTGAATCAAGCTTTTTACGCAATCCCGACACTCACGGACTTATCGACGGGCCGCTCATTGACGGCATCTCGATGATTATTACCATGCTCTTTTTTATCCCCGGCATTGTCTATGCGGTGGTGGCGAAAAAGGTAAAAAGCTCCAAAGAGATCGTTGCGATGATGAATGATTCGATGAGTGGAATGGGGGCATTTATCGTCATTGTCTTCTTCTCAGCGCAAATGATCGCCTTTTTTAACTGGAGTAATTTAGGCGCCGTGATCGCAATTAAAGGCGCAGAACTTCTTGAGGGGCAACATGGCGTGGTGCTGATTTTGGGTTTTATACTTCTCACCAGTATCGTCAATATTTTTATGGGAAGCGCGTCCGCAAAATGGGCTCTGCTTGCGCCAATTTTTGTGCCGATGTTTATGATGCTCGGCTATCACCCTGCCTTTACCCAGATGCTCTATCGCGTCGGCGATTCCATCACCAATCCAATTACACCGATGCTCGCGTATCTGCCGCTACTTCTCTCCTTCGCGCGTCGATACGATAAAAATATCGGGCTCGGCACCCTGATGGCAAGCCTTTTTCCCTACACCATCGCCCTTGGCATTGTGTGGACGCTCTTTGTCCTTTTCTGGTACTGGCTCGGCATTCCGAGCGGTCCCGGTGGCCCCATCTATCTCTAAGATCGCCGGCAGAATTCCGCTGGATTCCCGCCCCGATCGTGATACACTCGATGATTAAGTCGAGTCGCCATAACTATAATTACGAGGAACTCACTAATGAACATTATTTCTCAAACCGACTTAAGCCAATATTCAAGCCGCGTGCTTGAGTATCGCCGTCATCTTCACGCCCATCCTGAGCTCTCATTCCAAGAATTTAAAACGAGCCAATTTGTGGTCGATGAGATGGAAAAACTCGAACATGCCGAGATTATTCGCCCTGCGGGCACGAGCGTTTTAGTTAAATTTGTCACCGGCAAACCGGGGCCTAAAATTGGGCTTCGCGCCGATATGGATGCGCTTGCCATTCAAGAAGATCGTCAAGATCTCGCGTTTCATTCAAAAAATGAGGGGGTTATGCATGCGTGCGGGCATGATGGACATACCGCAATGCTGATGACCGCGTGCCACTATTTTAATGACCATTTCGATGAGCTTGAAGGCGAGATTTGGGCAATCTTCCAACATGCAGAAGAACTCCTCCCCGGCGGCGCGCAAGAGATGGTAGCAACCGGCCTTTTCAACGAACTTGATTTTATCTACGGGCAACACCTTTGGTCGTCTCTTCCGACAGGAACGCTCGATATTAAAGATGGTCCTGCAAGCTCCAATACCGATATTTATGACATTAAAATTCAAGGAAAAGGTGGCCATTCATCACAGCCGGAAAACTCCATCGATCCCATTGTGATCGGTAGCCAAATTGTGCAGAAATTCCAGACGATTGTCTCACGCCAAATTGCGCCTCACGAAGCGGGCGTTATTAGTAATACCGTGTTCCAATCGGGCTCGCCAGATGCGCTAAACGTTATTCCTGATACCTGTTATTTAGGCGGCAGTGTGCGCTCATCGAGTGAAGCGATGCGTCAATTATTTCACGATTCCATCACAAAAATGACCCGTTCCACCTGTGAAGATTATGGCGCAACTTGCGAGATAAATTACGTGTTTGGCTACGGCGTTACCGATAATAATCCTGAGAAAACCGCCTTTGTGCGCGCGGTCGGACAGCAATTTGAAAACACCACCGTCATTGCCGATAAATGCATGCTCGGCGGCGAGGACTTTAGCGCCTTTTCCCATATTGTGCCGTCGACATTTGTCTTTATCGGGTCGCGCAATGAAGCTGAAGGATTTGATTATCCCCACCATCATCCCAAATTTGGCGTGGATGAAGCCGCGCTTATGCACGGGGTACAGCTCCTTGTGAATGTAGTTAGAAATTATGGTGCGTATTTTAATTAGACCTCTTAATTAACATCTTAATTAAAGGCCGCAATCATATCTAAAGACAACCAAAAGCCCAATCGGCCAAGCATCTCATCGTACCGGCCGGATTGGGCTTCTTTTTATTTCAAAATTGACACAGATTTTAATGCGTTAAATTATTCTGTCCACCAAGAGCTTAACGCCTCATCCATCCGCATATAGCGCACGAGGACTTTATCTTTAAATACATAGGTCGCCGCATGATTAATATAATAAAAAGTCTCATCGCCGATCACTTCTTTGGAATAACTAAAACGTGGATCGGTATCGGCGTGGGCGACAAATTCATCTTCGCGAGTATGATCGGTAATCACAAGGCGCGGTAAAAAGAAATAAGTGCCTTTTGGAATCGAGCCTAAGAAATAGACTTCGAGCGGGCTTTCATCATTGAGTTCCACATAATAACTGCGGAAGATTTTGTCTTTATCAAAAGTGACGAGCAGCTGTTCATTTTCGCGCTTAATTTTGGTCGGCTCGCCAAAGAGTTTTACCAAATCACGATATGGCATGCCTTGATAGGCCACATAGAGATTTTTCCCGCGGAGTTTTTCTAAAATTGTCTCTTCAACGCGGCGATATTCCGCTTGAATCGGGTAAAAATAGGACGATGCGCGATAAAAATAACGCTCATCCAGGGTCTTATCGCCCCGGCGTTCAGTACCGTATAATACGCCATCTTTAATCTCTTTTAACGTAATTAAAAATGGGGGCGCGGCATCATCTTCTTCCAACATAAAACGTGCTGAAAATCCACGGAAATCAAAGCGATTATCGCCATTTAAATCCCCGATCACCACAGGACAGTCACGCGCCCGGCGCAGTTCTGAAATATTTTGACGAATATGAAAATCGGCATTAATAATCGTCTGCACTTTATTAAAAAGCGCCGCTAAAGTAGGCTCGGAAATCGTATTTTCTTCTCGCGCCTCGGCCGTTTTTGACGGATCACCAGGGGTTACAGGTTGAGAAGATGCGGGAGAAATCATAAGAAGCGGAAGCAGCCAAAAAATCCAATGTCGCCACTTATTCATATCAGGGACTCCTTGATCGTGATCGAATCGTTTTTATTATGAATGGATCAATACCCTCATAATAAACTATAAATTACGATCACTTCAAGTAAATAGTTGTTTTTCCGAAACATTTTTATCGCTTATTACCATTTATAACACATTGATTTAATGAGTTTTAATGGTGTTCTACGCAAATTAATGCCACATAAGCCACTGTTTTAGGAGCTGACTGGTGGCATCCGGCTGCTCAAGCGGCGGTAAATGCCCAGATGTTTCGATAATATGAAGCGCTGATTGGGGAATCTCGCGCGCCATCAATACCGACTCTTCAAGCGGCGTCACTTGATCAGAATCCCCAATCGCAACGAGCGTCGGCACAGCAATATCCCGCAGAAAAGGGGCTTGACTACGGCGGGCTAAAATCGCTTGTTGCTGACGAATAAATACCGCTTTCCCGAGCGTTTTTCCCATGGCAATCACCGTCTCCCCCACCTCGGTATCGACCCATTTTTCATGAATAATCCGCGGTAATAATTTTCGGCTCACGCCTAAAAATTTGCCCTCTTCCGCCAATTTCAGCGAGCTAATTCGTTCGGCGCGACGCTCTGGAGAATCAAGGCGCGCAGAAGTATCAAACAGCGCCAACCGACCAACGCGATCCGGCGCCATCTTAATAATCTCAAGGGCGACATATCCTCCCATCGACAACCCCGCAAGCGCGATTCTTCCGCGGGTCTCATCGAGCACTTTTTCCGCCATTTCATGAATCGATTCACTTTGCGTCAAATCCGGTACGATCACCTCGCACTCATCGGAAAAATAGGCACTTTGATGCTGCCATAAACGTGCATCATTTAATAATCCTGGCAATAAAACAACTGCGGACATCCTCTTTCCGTCTCTTTTTTATAGTGGTTAAAGAGGCATTATAGCGAACTTTTTCGGATCGATTTATGCAATGCCTAGAGAAGCCTCAAAATGTAAATAATAGTAATTATCATTTGCATTTAATAGCAATATGCAGCAATATAATGGTTGAATTTTTAATGGAGGACTCTCGTTATGAGTAATATTCATCGAACCGTTATTCGCGTTGTTGAGAAGGAATATCTCAGCCCGAATTTTCTTCGCATCACCTTACAAGGCGATGATATTGCCCCTTACCAAGAGGTGCCCTTGGGCGTTAATAATAAGATTTTTATCCCGCCTAAAGGCCACACCGCGGTCGAAATGCCGATTTTTAATGAGGAAACGCGCCTCTGGGAGATGGACAATGAAGCCAATCGCCCGACGGTGCGCACCTATACGCATCGCTTGATCGACCTTGAAAAAGGGCTTCTCACCATGGATTTTGCCGTACATGAAAGCGATAGCATTGCCTGTGATTGGGCGATGAATGCCCCGATCGGCTCTGAAATTGGTGTGGCGATGAAACTCAATCATCGTGAGCTTCGCCCTGAGGTAGACAATTACCTCTTTGTCACCGATATGACCGGGATTCCGGTCGTTTCAGCCATTTTAGAAACGCTTCCCGAAACGGCGAATGTCTCAGTGATTGCGGAAATTTTAGATAAGAGTGATGAAGTGCCGGAACACTTTTCAACCCGGGCCAATTTAACGCTGGAGTGGGTGCATAATCCGACTCCCGACCAAGGCAGTACACTTAGCGAGCGCGCCATAACTTTGGCAAAACCTCTACACCTCACTGATAGTCGTTTTGTCCACGTGACCGCTGAGTATGCAACCGTTCGAGCCATTCGAGACCACCTGCGCAATGACCATGCGTGGGAGGCTCGTGATCTTTTTGCCTGCTCCTATTGGCAGATTGGTAAGCGCGAGAACGAACCTCGAGAGAAGCGGATTTAGTAGCGGAAATCCCTCTCTTACCCCAAGCGGCACAGCGGCTCTAAACCCTGTGCCGCTCTCTTTTTGCCGCTATTTTTGTCCATTCTTTACGCAAAATAAGTTTAACTATTCTCATTCGCATGTTAACCTGTTGATTATCCATACAACGATATATTAGGAGGTTGTTTATGACGAATGTAACTCGCCGCGATCTACTTAGAATGATTGGATATACCGCCGGAGCATCCGTGATGTACCAAGCGATGGGCGGTCTTGGCTTTGCTGCCGAATCCCCCCGTCTCACCCCACCGAAACTCGGACCTGCCCCAAAAGATGCCTCAGTGATTATCTTGGGCGCAGGCATTGCCGGCATGGTGGCCGCTTATGAGCTTAAAAAAGCCGGCTACAAAGTTAAAATTTTAGAATATCAATCCCGCGCAGGAGGACGAGCCCACTCAGTTTACGGAGGCGATCGCTATACCGATACCGATGGCGTCACCCAAGAGTGCCATTTCGATCCGGGGCTCTATTTCAACGTCGGCCCATGGCGCATTCCCTATCATCACCGCAATGTGCTCCACTACTGTCAGGAGCTCGGCATTAAGCTCGATCCTTTTGTACAGATCAACTTTAATAGCTATCTCCACGCGCAAAATGCCTTTGGCGGCGAGCCTAAACGCTTCCGCGAAGTCTTTAGTGATTTTAATGGCCATATTGCGGAGCTTCTTTCAAAATCGATCCATCAAACCGCGCTCGATGAAACAGTTACCCAAGAGGATCAAGAGCGCCTTCTTGAAGAGCTCCGTGCCTTTGGTGGACTCGACAATGAATTTCGTTACACCGCAGCGAGCGGCTCACCCCGTCGTGGATTTAGTAAACCGTTAGGCGGCGGATTAACCGGTGCGCCGGAGCTTTCAACCCCGCTTGAACTTAAAGATCTTCTCGATGCCAATGCATGGCAACGCATGAGTTATCATTTCCAACATACCTTCCAACAAACGATGTTTGAGCCAAAAGGTGGGATGGAGATGATCGGGAAAGCCTTTGGTAAAGCACTCGAAGGGGCGATTCAATATAATGCAGTGGTGACCGAGATTGATCAATCCGATGCGGGCGTTACCGTCACCTATCGCGATCACAAAAATGGGGACACGGTTCAAACTGAATCGGCCGATTTTTGTCTCTGTACCATTCCGCTCCCCATTTTACGCACTCTCAATATCTCGGTAAATGATGGACTGAAACAGGCCATCGATACCATTCCGTACGCCTCTGTGGTGAAAGTGGGCGCGCAATATAATCGCCGTTTCTGGGAAGAGGATGAAGCAATCTATGGCGGCATGACCTTAACCGATTTCCCCATTTCGCACATTGCCTACCCCTCCGCGACGGATGAAATTTTAAGCCGTGGCAAAGGGATTTTACTCAATGGCTATATCGCAGGGCCAAATGGCGTGGAATATACCAAACTTGCGCCCGATGCCCGCGTTAAAGAGACGCTCAAATATGTGGGACACATTCACCCGCAAGCGCTCGATGAGTATGATACCGGCTATTCCACCGCATGGGATAAAGTGCCTTGGATTCAAGGGGGTTACACCTCATGGAATGATGCCTTGCGAGAAACCCATTACAAAACGCTCGCTGAAATGGATGGACGCATTGTCCTCGCCGGTGAACACGTTTCCTATATCTCCGGCTGGCTTGAAGGCGCGGTGACCTCATCACTCGATGCCATCGAACGTCTCCATGAAAAAGCGACCAGTCTAAAAGGCTAATCATTCAATCGATATTCAATAAAAAGGCAAAAACAGAGGGAGTAAGACCGAGATCTTGCTCCCTTTTTTAATCGCTTTAATTTTTACTTACCGGCCTCCGCCACCTCCGCCGCCGGATCCTCCTCCGGAACTGCCTCCGCCGCCACTTCCGGAGCTACTGCGCGAACTTCCGCCGAATGATCCTGATAAACCACTCGGTTTTGCAAAGCTGCTTGTTTGATTTAATGAGGCTCGATAAGAATGTGCATTAAATTGGCGCTCTCGATACCACTTTGGCTGGTAGCCACGATTGACGTCCATAAAGTTGTTCACCCACCCCTGATCAATGCCGAAAATAATCGCATAGGGGAGTAAATATTCAAACTCTTCGGGCGGCAAAATTTGATAACGCGCCTTATCGGTAATCTCCATCTTTTCACGCAGAGCCTGCACCTGTTGAACCAAAAGAACGGAGGGCTCCTTGGGCCTTTCAAAGAGATAGGCAAACAGGATAAAAACAGCAACATTCAAAAGGCCTGTGAGCGCAAAACCAAATACTGCCGGCGTTATCTCCAAACTGCCCACTAGAAAAGGCACCATCAGTAAAAAAGGGGGAAAGAAGAACAGCGCAAAGATCCAATGGAAAAGCTGATCCCCCAGCCTCCAATCCTTGCCCTCGCCCATCGTATAAATATAGACAAAGAGCGCAACAAACCCCAAGATAAAGACCATAATGGCTGTCGCTAGATTCTCACCAGACGATTTGGGGTAATAATAGAGGGTCGCAAGCGCAATCAAAATCCCCATCGTCAGCCAACCATTATGCTTAGTAATGTGTTTTTTGCGCCGCGCTTGCAACGCTTCAGTATGCTGGGTCAGGGCAAGATAGGCTTGAAGTGGCGGCGTTTTAAATAAAATTTGAGCATGAGCATAGTCACTCAGCGATTTCCGCCAACCAAAGAGTTTCATCAAGAGGTGTTTTTCATCCTCATCTGCCGGCAAATCAGAGAGCCCGCGAAAATTCCGGCGAATCCCCTTTGTATCGAAGGTCACATATCCCCGCACCGCAAGATCAATCAGCGTAACATTGATCACCCGCATGGGCTCAATCACACGCCTATGAGCCAGCGCCATCACATCACCGACAGAGAGCTCCGCAGGCGGATAATATTGAATCCCAATCGCGTGAGACGTTTTGCCTCGCGCCACAAAAAACCAGACGCCTAAATAAAAGAGAAAGAGCACGCTTGCTGAGACTAAAAACGGAATACTCGTCGAGCTAAAAATCGTGGGAAGACGCTCCAAAATTCCATTATTAAAGTGATCGATCGGCCCTGCGACAAAGCCCTGCTTTTCCACAACATCCGGACTAAACCCGACGGCAATGGTTAATCCCTCACCGCTATTTAACGCCCGCGCTGTTCTAAATTCGATCGTGTTATCACTCTGCGACACTTCAACCCCACGGAGCGTACTCCCCATCTTGCCATAATAGCTTGCCGCTTGAAGAATCGACGCGCCCGCAGGCAATATTACCCGTGCATTCACCTGCTTTATGGGGAATTTCCAGCCATTGCCCGTCACATTGTAATAAAGCTCATCGTACTCCTTAAAAGAGCGAATTTGATTCTCACTGCGCCACTTAATCTCATATTGCGCAACGCCTTTCGGGAGATAATTGGCGGCGAGATTTTGCTCCGCACCGGTTAAAAGGCGCATCGTATCCTTACTAACCTCCTCGGTCCAATAGTGCTCAGGCGCGCCATCACGGGTCACAGAGATAATCTGATATGGCGTTTCAATCCGTTTATGATTTGGGTAGTACGCAATCTCATAATCCCGATAGATTCCCAAACGAACCGCTTGATGATCGACGGTGATTAAGATGCGCTCCGTCCCCTCAATCGTGCCATCCGCTAAGATTTCCACATCGAGGTGATACTCCAAAATCTCTTCGGCAAAAAGAGGAGATAATAGGGATAGAGAGAGCACAACGCAAAACGCCTGAACTGTGCGCAGAAAACCCCGCATCAGACGTAATGTAAAAGGAAAATCCTCTGTTTGCTCTCTCATGATTGCCTCATCGTATGCATTATAGATTGTCTAATGACTCCTTAACGGCCACCTCCGCCGCCACCACCGGAACCGCCGCCCGAGCTTCCGCCACCGCGACTTCCAGAGCTACTGCCAAAGCCCCCTCCAGAACTTCGCCCGCCCCCTCTTCCGGAAGATCCTGAGGATGCTCGGCTCGATATGCCTCGGCTCAATGCGCCGGTTGCCATCCCCATACTGAGCGCACTAAATTCCTGCCCCTTAAACCATTCAGGGCGATAATATTGATAATTTTTTCTAAATTCCGCGAACCATTTTCCATCAAGCTCAAATAAAATCGCATAGGGAAGATGTTTCTCAAACACCTCTGGCGTCATTACTTGATAGCGCTCTTTATCGGCGATATTGATATAGAGTTTCACCCCTTCCAAATAGCGCAACATCGGCACGGTACTCTCTTTTGGGCGGCGCAGTAAATGGGTGGTAATCACCGGCAAAATCACAAGCGGAATCCCCGTTAAGGTAAAGCCATACATGCCAATATCCGGCGCCATTCCTGCCATTGAATAGGGCATTTTAGAGACAAATCCCACCGTTAAAATCGCTGCAAACACCCCTAAAAAGATCACTGCGCTGTACTCTTTCTCTTTAAAGTTGCTGATCATCGCATTCAAAAGGGGCACATACATGATCGATACCATCAGTAACACTACCGTCGCAACTTTCCCAACGTGCGGTGAGGGGTAGATAAAGAGCGCTAACGCCCCAAATCCAAGCCCCAGAAAGATCGGCCAAATGGTTTTCTCATACTGCTTCACCCCGTCGCGCCGTAATGCCGTAATATACTTACTTGTCGCACTCACACAGGTTGCCGGGAGCTTGTTTAAGATCAGTTTTTTATGTGCAAAGCGCCCCGTTTTTTGATCAAATGCCCAAAACGCCCTGAAAAACGTCATTAATTCCGGATCAGAAATCTTCGTGTGATGCGCCTTTTCACCCGTTTTCGTAAGACTGATATTCTCCATATCCAGCTCCACAAGCCCCATCGCTGCAAGTTCTACAAAGGTTGCGCTAATCACCCGTTTTGCATCAAATTCATAGCCAAAATAAGCCGCTGCCGCTTTACCGACCACCAAGGAATCGGGTTGCTTAAATTCAGGTTTTACCACGCCAAGACTGTGCCGTTTCCCATAACGAAACCATGCCCACACGTAGATCATCAGCATGCAGATAAGCGCCAACAGATGAGGAAGCGCATAGACCGGGAAAAACCCCGGAAGCCGCTCGAGTATCGCATTTTGCTGTTCATCCGCTAGGCTCGCTTTATAGCCCACATTTTTAATAATTTTGGGCGTAAATCCCACCGCAATGGTGAGTCCTTCACGAGCTCTTAAGGGACGCGTTGATGCCGCTTGAATGGTTTGAGGATTAATCTCCGTTAGCTTCCCCGATTCACGGCTCCCCGAGCGCCCAATATAGCTCGCGCTCTGCTTAATTTGTACCGCTTCCGGCAGGTTCACCGTTACCGTTGCCGACTCAATGGGAAAGCTCCACTCATTGCCGGTCGCATTATAATAGAGCTCATCAAATTGACTAAAACGGCGAACATGTTGCTTAGAGCGCCAAGTAATTTGGTATTCTGCCTTCCCTTTGGGAAGATAATTCTCCGGCCGATTGTCGCGCGCACCGGTAAACAGTTTTAATACGCCATCATGTCGCTCCGTCCAAAAAGGCTCGGGCTTACCATCGCGGGTCACGGCAATAATTTCATACGGCGATTGATAGGATTTACCAAGCGCAAAAAACCGCTCCGGATATTCCCGATAGATTCCAAGGCGCACCTGATTGTGCTCCACCGTCATTAAAATGCGCTCTTGCCCATACAACTCCCCGGATTGATCGAGCGTTAACGTTGTGTCGTAATTTAAAATGGTCTCTGCATAGAGCGGGCTGATGATCTGCATGAGCGCAAAAAGTATCAACGCCATTCCGAGCCGTAACGGTTTTATCATGAGAGCGATACCCCCGGTGATTTCCGTGCATCATCTTCACTGACGGCAAAATAGGTGCCATCACTAAAGCGAAAGAGGTTTGCAATTAACACATTGGGAAATTGCTGTTTATAGATATTAAAATAACGCACCGTCGCATTGTAATAACGACGCGCTTCACCGAGCAGATCTTCAATATCCACCAGCTGGGTTTGCAGTTCTAAAAAGTTTTGATTCGCGCGTAATTCAGGATAATTTTCCACACTCACAATCAGGCGCGACAGCGCACGGGAAAGCGCCACCTCATTTTTCCCGAGTGCCTCCACCGAGAGCGTCCCCGACATCCCGCGACTGCGAAGTTCAATCACCTCTTTTAACGTACTCGATTCATGCAGACGCGCCGCTTTCACTACCTCAACGAGCATCGGCACCAGATCATAACGCAATTGCAATTGCACATCGATCCCCGCATACGCCTCTGCAATTAGCATCTTCCGACGAATTAATTGGTTATAGACAACGATCGAATAGAGGGCGACGATCCCTAAACCGATGATTCCGATTCCCATGCTTTCTCCTTTAAAATAATGGATACAGTGTACCAAGTTAGTGGACTAAAACAATGATCTAAGCCGATAAAACGGTGCCAAATTCCCACCGATTATCGCGCCTTATCCTGCCCTTCTGGCCTATTTTCGCATTCAATGAAAGGCTGTGCCAATGGAAAAGCAATTTCCGCGCCGATTGAGGCTAAATTCATGATAAAATAGAGCCATTTTTGAGCAGTCTTTCCCTTTAAGCACGCTTTATCCGCGCCCCATCGCTGACCCGATGCGCTCGATCAACTTTATTTTTGACCTGTTAAAAGGACGCTACGCTGTATGACACAATCGGATTCACTCTACCCCATCGCCACGTTGCCACGCCGTTTGGGCGCACTTTTATATGATTTAATGGCGGTAATTTCGCTCTTTTTAGTGGTCGGTGCCATCTGGGTGATTGGATTTAATGAAGGGCTGGCCATTGAGCCGGGACACGCGCTTTATGCGCCGATGATGAGTTCGTGCTTTATCGTTGCCGTGGGGTTTTTCCTCTTTTTCTGGCTTCGCGATGGGCAAACCCTTGGCATGCGTGCCTGGCGACTCTCTATCCAGAGCCGTAATGGGCAAAAAATCACCTTAATTCAAGCCTTAATTCGGGCACTGAGCGCCATTGTGAGTTTTCTCTTTCTCGGGCTTGGCTACTTTTGGGCACTCATCACCCCAACGCAGATGACCTGGCACGACATGATCTCCCACAGCGTCATCGTTCAATTACCGAAAAAGCGACAATAATCGAGTATTATGAAAAAAATCAGCTTTAAATCGCGCCCCATTCCAACGCAAAAACGCACCGCTCATTGGGCGCTCGAAAATGCCTCTCACTTTGCGCTTGCGCTCACAAAATCGGCGAAAAATAGTGACCAAAATCTGGTGGTGATCGTTCGCAGTATGAAAGAGGCGGAAGAGCTTCGCGATGATTGCCAATTTTTCGGGGGCGAGGCTGAGATTTTCCCCGATACCGAAACCCTGCCCTATGACCCGTTTTCCCCGCAGGTGGATATTATTTCCCGCCGGCTTGCGATCTTATCGAAGATTAAATCGGGGCAAATTCCACTCACGATTATTACCGTTCCCACCTTGATGCAACGGGTGGCTCCGACGCACTTTTTAGCCGCCAATGTGCTTCTTCTTGAAACGGGAAGCCGAATGGACATTGAAGCATTTCGCCAAAACCTCGAAAAGGCGGGATATCTTGCGGTTAACAACGTAATCTCGCCGGGAGAATTTGCC
The DNA here is from genome assembly GCA_945619025.1 of uncultured Ignatzschineria sp. GTDB lineage: Bacteria > Pseudomonadota > Gammaproteobacteria > Cardiobacteriales > Wohlfahrtiimonadaceae > CALZBJ01. The sequence goes on from CALZBJ010000002.1 coordinate 87,847, forward strand.
GTTCGCGGCGCGATTTTTGATCTCTATCCGATGGGCTATCACACCCCGATTCGGATCGACTTTTTTGACGATGAGATCGACTCGATCTATACCTTCGATCCCGATACCCAACACACCGATGAAAAGCTTGAGATCTTCTCGTTACTGCCGGCGCGGGAATTTGATACGAGCTCGGAGGCGATCGCGCGATTTAAAGAAAAATTTGAGGCAGCGTTTGGCGATAATCCCGAGCGCTCCTTAATCTATAAAGAGATTATTAAGGGGAATCTTCCCTCCGGAATTGAGAGTTATTTCCCGCTCTTTTTCCAAGATACCTCCACCTTTTTTGATTATCTCCCGCCAAAAACAACGCTCATCACCTTCCCGAGTTTAGAGATCGAGGGCCTTCGCTTTCAAAAGCTGATTGATGAACGCTATGAGCGCTATCGCCACGATATGACCCGCCCGCTCCTGCCGCCATCACGTCTCTTTTTAACCTTAAGCGCTCTCTCAGGCACGATTGGCGACTATCCGCAGGTATCCCTTGAATTTAACGCGCCGATCTATCCCAATATCACCCTCGATCACCTTAAAGCGCAGATGGATGAATTATTTCCGCTTGTGATCTGTACGGAAACTTCCGGGCGCCGTGAAACCTTGATCGGCCGGCTGGAAAATGAATCGATCACGCCCACGGTTTTTCCCTCAATCAATGCCGTATTTGACGCACCAACGCCCCTTGCAATAGTGACGGGGACGCTCCGCCATGGTTTTCGCCTTGAAACGCCGCCGCTTACGCTCATTACTGAAGATGAATTTTTAGGGATTACCCGCAGCCGTTATCGCTCAAAAGAGAAAGTGGCCAATATTGAGAATATGCTCACCAGTCTCGATGAGCTTAAACCGGGCGATCCGGTGATTCATCTCACCCACGGGATTGGGCGCTACGATGGGCTCGCAACCATTGATAATACTGAGCTTGTGGTGATTCGTTATCAAGATAATGCCAAGCTCTATCTCCCCATCACTTCCCTTGATCTATTAGCCGCCTATTCCGGCACTGATAAAACAAAAGCGCCGTGGCATAAACTTGGCTCAGATCAGTGGGATAAAGCCAAACGCAAAGCCGCTGAAAAGGCCAATGATACCGCCGCAGAGCTCCTCGATCTTTACGCCAAACGAGAGGCGCAACCGGCCAAAGGCATGAGCTTTCCTGAAGAAGAATATCGCGCCTTTTCCGAGAGTTTCCCCTATGAAACCACCCCCGATCAGCAGCGCGCCATCGATGAGATTATTGAGGATCTTAAAGAGGGCAAAATGGATCGCATTATTTGCGGCGATGTGGGCTTTGGAAAGACGGAAGTGGCGATGCGAGCGGCGTTTGTGGCGGTGATGAATGGCTATCAAGTCGCGCTCCTTGCCCCAACAACCCTTCTTGCTGAGCAACATGGAGAATCATTCCAAGACCGTTTTGCCGAGCTTCCGGTGAAAATTGCCGCCCTCTCACGTTTTCGTAAAACCAAAGAGACCCGCGAAATTTTAGCCGCTGCCGAAAAAGGCGAGCTCGATATCATTGTCGGCACCCATAAGCTGCTCTCCGATGATGTGAAATTTAACAATCTTGGCCTGGTGATTATCGATGAAGAGCACCGCTTTGGCGTGAAACAGAAAGAGAAACTTAAATCGATGCGCGCGGAGGTGAACTTCCTAGCGATGACGGCAACACCCATTCCTCGGACGCTCAATATGGGGCTTTCGGGGCTTAAATCGTTATCGATTATTGCAACGCCGCCGGAAAATCGGATCGCCATTAAAACCTTTTTAAATGAGTGGAGCGATGAGCTCGTGCTCGAGGCGTGCCACCGTGAATTTAAACGGGGTGGGCAGGTCTATTTTCTCCATAATGAAGTGCGAACGATTGAGAGCGTGCGCGAACGATTGGAGGCGCTCTTCCCCGATATCACCATTGCGGTAGCACACGGGCAGATGCGAGAAACGGAGCTTGAAAAAGTGATGCTCGATTTCCACAGTCACCGCGTCAATATGTTGCTCTGTACCACCATTATTGAGTCTGGAATCGATATTCCAAACGCCAATACCATCATTATCAATCGCGCCGATCATCTGGGGCTTGCGCAGCTTCACCAAATTCGCGGACGAGTTGGGCGCTCGCATCACCGTGCGTTCTGTTATCTCATTGTGCCGCCGGCTAAAGAGATGACGAGCGATGCGAAAAAGAGGATCGAGGCCATTATGAGTACCGATACTTTGGGCGCAGGCTTTATGCTAGCTAATCACGACCTTGAGATTCGCGGTGCAGGGGAACTTCTTGGCGATCAACAAAGTGGCGAGATTCATTCCATCGGGTTTTCCCTCTATATGGATCTGTTATCACGAGCGGTTAAAATGGTGAAATCGGGGCAAAAACTCAATCTTGAAGAGCCCTTTAATCCCACCACCGAGATCAGTATTGGCGTGCCGGCACTCATTAATGAGCTCTATATTGGCGATGTTTCCGTGCGTCTCTCATTTTATAAACGTCTTGCAAGCGCCGCAGATCAAGAGGAGATCGACAATATCCATATTGAGATGATCGACCGCTTTGGCCTACTGCCGGAAGAGACTAAATTCCTGGTGCGTTTAACGGAGCTAAAACTTCTCGCGCGACCTTTAAATGTGAGCAAAATTGAAGCTTCAAAAGAGGGAATTCGCATCATCTTTGGTGATAATCCGTATCTTGATGCCGAGCGCCTTATTGAGCTGATTCAAAAAGAGCCACACCTGTATCAACTGCAAGGGCAAGAACTGTTGCGTTATAAAGTGCCGCTTGAAAATCCGGAGCTGCGCATCAATGCCATTGTGAAGTTGATTAAAGCGCTGCTCCCAAAGCCCCATAAGGCCGACTCTGACACTTAATCTGTCACTGCCTGTAACTGCCTGTAACTTTGAGACTTGAGAATTCCACGATGAAAGCAACCATTTTAGGCATCAGTGCCATCATTATTTGGGGCGCATTTACCGCGCTCATTCGCTCGGTGACCGAGAGTTTCGGCGTCTCTTTAGGCGCTGCAATGATCTATAGCGTCGCTTCGCTGATTTTAATGGCAACGCAAGGCATTCCTAAAATTAGCCGCTTTCCAAAACGCTATCTCCTCTGGGGCGCACTACTCTTTATCGGGTATGAGGTCTTTTTATCGCTCTCCGTCGGCCTTGCGAAAGATCGTTATCAATCGCTCGAGATCTCGTTAATTAACTATCTCTGGCCAACGCTCATTGTGCTCTTTTCCCTCTGGATTAATCAGGTGCGCCTCTCCTGGATCGCCATTCCCGGCATTGGCCTTGCATTCTTTGGTGTCCTTTGGGCGCTGATGGGCGATTCGGGCTTTGATATAAAAAGCTTTGCCGCCAATGTTGCTGACAATCCGGTTCCCTATACCCTTGTCTTTATTGCCGCGATTTTATGGGGGATTTATTGCAATATCTCCAAGCGTTATGGCGATGGTCAAAATGGCGTTCCGCTCTTTTTTGGCGGCGTTGCGCTTGCGCTTTGGCTCAAATTTTTAATCGGCGATGAGCTGCTTATTTTGCCAGATACCCCACGCCCTTACATTGAGATGGTCGTTGCCGGCGTTATTATCGGGAGCTCCTATTCGTTTTGGGAATATGGCATTCAACATGGCAATATGATCGTGCTCGCGACGCTCTCATACTTTACCCCGCTTCTCTCCATTCTCTTTTCGAGCGTTTGGCTTGAAGTGACGCCGACAATGAATTTTTGGCTCGGCGCGGTTATGGTGACGCTTGGCTCATTTTTAGCCTATCTCTCCACGCGCAAATATGGTGCTGGACAATAGCTCACTACATTCAGATTAAAACGGCGATTAAAGTGGCTCTTTTATATTCAAAACTCGGCCAAACTCAAGGCAACTGGGCATTTATTCCCGCTAATCCTTGAAAATTCGCTATACTAAAAAAATAATTAAAAATCGCCACCGCTTACGGGGCACAATCAATGAAATAGAGAGACAATAGGAGTCTTATGAAACCGCTATCAATTGTTATCTTGGCCGCGGGTCTTGGGTCACGCATGAAATCTGAGCTGCCTAAACCGCTTCATAAAATTGGTGGAAAGCCGATGCTTGAGCATGTGCTTCAAAGTGCGCGAACGCTCAATCCTACCAAATTGGTGGTGGTATTTGGTCATCGCGGAGAAGCGCTGAAAGAGGCTTTTAGTGACGCCGATGATATCACTTGGGCAGAACAAAAAACCTTTGAGGGAACCGGGGATGCCATGCGTTACGCCCTGCCTTACTGCGTACCGGAGAGCAACGTGCTAGTCCTTTATGGCGATACGCCGCTCATCAATCCCGATACGCTCACAGAACTTGTGGGTAAATTAGAATCGACTGATCTTGCATGGCTCACCGCAACGATGGAAAATCCCTTTGGCTATGGGCGCATTATTCGCGATCATAACGATCATATGATCTCCATTATCGAAGAGAAAGATGCGAACGCGACGGAAAAGGCGATCTGCGAGATCAATACCGGAATTTTTGCCACCACCTTTACCTTTCTCTATAACGCACTGCCAAAACTTACCAATCAAAATCAGCAAAACGAGTATTACCTCACTGATATTGCTGGCATTGCAGTGGATGGGTCGATCAATATTGAGACCATTTCTGAAGATCCTGAGCGCATTCGCGGGGTGAACGATCGCATTCAACTTGCCGAACTTGAAGCCTACTATCAGCGTGAAAAAGCGAAAGAATTGATGCGTAATGGCATCACCCTTGATAAACCGGAAACACTTACCATTAAAGGTACCGTGCAAAATGGATTTGATTGCCACATTGAAGCGAATGTGGTGCTTGAGGGGCATATTGTTCTTGGGAAAAATGTCCATATCGGCACCGGATGTGTTCTAACCGATGTGGTGATTGGCGATAATACCGAGATTAAACCTTATACGGTGATGGTCGGCGCAAGCGTTGGAAAAAATGCGAGCGTTGGGCCGTTTGCGCGCATTCGTGAAAAGAGCCAAATTATGGATGAAACCCGCATTGGAAACTTTGTCGAAACGAAAAACACGCACCTTGGCCATGGCAGTAAAGCGAGCCATTTAACCTATCTTGGCGATGCAGACATTGGCGAACATGTAAATGTGGGCGCAGGCGTGATTACCTGTAATTATGACGGCGTGAATAAGTTTAAAACCACCATCAATAACGGCGCTTTTATCGGCTCAAACTCATCGCTTGTGGCACCGGTTTCAATTGGCGTTGATGCCACCGTTGCGGCCGGAACCGTGGTTGCGAAAGATGTTCCCGATCATGCACTTGCCCTCAATAAGATCGAAGCGAAGCGCATTTCTGACTGGGAAAGACCCGCTAAGAAAAAGTCCTAAAAAATCCGCCTTTGGCTAACAATACGCTATAATAGGTGGTATGATAACCGTTCATGATCGTAGTTAAACTATATTTATCATTAAGGAGTTGAAATCATGAGAAAATTATTCGTTGCTGGTATGCTTGTTGCAGGTTTAATGACGTCTGCAAACGCTCAAGTAGACCCAGAACTCGCAACTGAATCAGGATGTTTCGCGTGTCACAGACAGGAAGTTGGAATTATCGGTCCTAGCTACGACGACGTATACGAAAAATACAAAGATGACGAAGATGCGGAAGACTACCTCGTACATAAAGTACAAAACGGTGGTGCAGGTGTTTGGGGTGATATTCCTATGGCGCCTAACTTCCACGTAGACGAAGATGATATTCGTTTAATGGTTGAGCAAATTCTTCACAAAGCTGAGTAATTTGTACTGCCATAACTCATCATCCAATTGAGTTATATTGATATTGAAGACCCTTTAGAGATTTTTCTAAAGGGTTTTTTTATGCATCCCCGATATTTTCATCAAATGTTGCTGTCATCAATCTGTCGTAAAAAGATGGTCTTATAAAGAAAGACGTTGTAATCCTCTTTTAACAAAGGTAGATAGTCATGGCACACTCATTTAAAAAACTCGCCCTTGCCGGCCTCCTCTCCTCACAACTTTTTATGCAGGCAAGCGCACAGACGGAAATTCAGTGGTGGCACTCGATGGACGGCTCGCTCACCGCATGGGTCAACGATCTCGCCAATGAATTTAACCAGAGCCAATCTGAGTATAAAATCGTTCCGGTCTACAAAGGCGAGTACGATCAATCGATGACGGCCGGCATTGCTGCTTATCGTGCGGGCGCGGCTCCCGATATTTTGCAGGTCTATGAAGTGGGCACGGCGTCAATGGTCTACTCCAAAGGCGTGACTAAATCGGTGACCGAAATCATGAGTGAAAATGGCGTTCCCTTTGACCCTGAAAGCTATATTCCTGCGGTTGCGGGCTACTACACTGCGCCAAGTGGTGAGATGTTATCACTCCCCTTTAATAGCTCAACCACGGTGATGTTCTACAATAAAGATGCCTTTAAAGCAGCGGGACTTGATCCCGATAACGCGCCAAAAACCTGGACGGAGCTTCGCGAAGTGACGCAAGCGCTTAAAGCCTCGGGAAGCAGCTGCCCGATGACCATTTCATGGATGGGCTGGACGCAACTTGAGAGTTTCTCCGCGTGGCACGATGTCCCCTATGCTTCTCAAAATAATGGCTTTAATGGACTCAGCGCAGAGCTTCAATTTAACTCCGATCTTCACGTTAAACACTTTGAAAATCTTGCCGATATGGCCAAAGAAAAACTTTTTGTCTATAAAGGCCGCGCGAGCGTACCAACCACCAACTTCTTATCGGGCGAATGTGCGATCTTTATCGGCTCATCGGCCTCTTACTCCAGCATTCAAACGGACGCAAAATTTGCCTTTGGCGAAACCACACTCCCTTACTATGACGATGTGCCCAACGCACCCAAAAATACCATCATCGGCGGGGCAAGCCTTTGGGTAATGAACGGAAAACCGGAGAGCCACTATAAAGGGATCGCTCAATTTTTCGCCTACATCTCCGAGCCTGAGGTGCAAGCAAAGAGCCACATGAGAACGGGCTATCTTCCCGTGACACTTAAAGCCTTTGAGATGACGGAAAACTCAGGCTTTTATGAGAAAAACCCCGGCGCGAACGTCCCCGTTGAGCAGATGATCCGAAAAACAAGCGATCGCACCCGCGGCATTCGTCTTGGCAATATGCTCCAAATTCGCACCATTATCGATGAAGAGACCGAGCAGATCTGGACTGGGAAAAAATCACCGAAAGAAGCGCTCGATACCGCTGTTAAACGTGGCAATACGCTCTTACGCCGTTTTGAATCGGTCAATCAATAACTGTTAACCTTATTCGCTCAATCTCTTTTCATTACACATATTGAGCTGAAAATTTACCGAAAACCCTCTATTAGCGGCGCGCCTCTTCACCGATTAACCGGAAGAACGTGCCGCTTTTTTTAACATGGGTCTGTATGAAATTATATTACCGTCACTACCGCATTCTCCCTTGGTTACTGCTGTTACCGCAGCTCGCCATCATTTTAATTTTCTTCTATTGGCCGACGCTTCAAGCGCTCTATCAAAGTTTTCAGATGGAGGATATTTTCGGCACCACACGCGAATGGGTAGGATTTGACAACTTTCGCCTGCTCTTTAGCGACCCGACCTATTACGAATCGATGCGAACCACGCTCTACTTTTCCTTTTGGGTCACCTTTTTAGGGTTAACGCTCTCGCTACTCCTTGCTTTTTTTGTGCAACGCGTCATCAAAGGCTCGCTCTTTTATCGCACTGCGCTCATTTTGCCCTACGCCGTGTCGCCGATTATTGTGGGCGTTCTGTGGACCTTTATGTTTGCGCCCTCCTTTGGGCTTGTGACCTACGCGCTCGATCAATTGGGCATTGAGTGGAATCATCTTTTAAACGAATCACAAGCGATGTGGCTCGTCATTATGGCGGCGATCTGGAAGCAGATCTCCTATAACTTTCTCTTTTTCTACGTCGGGCTGGAAGCGATTCCAAAATCCTTAATTGAAGCGGCGGCGATTGATGGCGCGGGGCCGGTGAAACGCTTCACCTCGATCCAATTTCCGCTCCTCTTTCCCACCACCTTTTTCCTCTCGGTAATCAATATTATCTATGTCTTTTTCGACACCTTCGCCATTATCGACGCGCTCACCCAAGGCGGTCCGGGAAAAGCCACCTCAACGCTGGTCTATCGCATCTATTTTGATGGATTTAAAGCGATGGATTACGGCGGATCGGCGGCGCAATCAGTGGTCTTAATGGGCTTTGTCCTCGTCCTGACCGTTATTCAATTTCGCTACATCGACAAAAAAGGAGCGTAACGCATCATGGTTGAAAATCGTCCATTTCTCACCTTTTTCTCACATTTAAGCCTGCTGTTTACCGTCTTTTTGGTCTGCTTTCCGATCTATCTTGCACTCGTGGCCTCAACGCAATCGGCGCAAGATCTCGTCGCGGTCCCGATCTCACTTTTACCAAGCGGAGAGTGGTTTACCAATTATCGCACCGCACTCTTTGGCTCATCAGAAAGCGGTTCAGGCACTACCTTATCGGCCTCGCGCATGCTGTTTGTTTCGTCGGTGATGACGCTACTCATCGCCGTTGGGAAAATTGTTATCTCGCTACTGTCGGCGTTTGCAGTGGTCTATTTTCGCTTCCGCTTTCGCATGCTGATCTTCTGGATCATCTTTATTACGCTGATGCTCCCCGTTGAAATCCGCATTATTCCCACCTTTGATGTGGTGGCGAATTTAAAAATGCTCAACAGTTACGCCGGGCTCACCATTCCGCTCATTGCATCGGCGACAGCGACGTTTCTCTTTCGCCAATTTTTCCACACCGTGCCCGATGAATTGCTGGAAGCCTCCCGCATCGATGGTGCCGGCGCAATGACCTTTTTCAAAGATATTTTGCTCCCGCTCTCGATTCCAAGTATCTGTTCGCTCTTTGTGATTCAGTTTATTTATGGCTGGAATCAATACCTCTGGCCGCTTTTGATGACCACGCAAGAAAAGATGTATCCCCTCTCGGTCGGGCTCCGGCAAATGATGGGCAATGGCGATGTTTCCGTGGAGTGGAACATTGTGATGGCGACGGTGGTATTAATGCTGATTCCGCCGATGATCGTCATTTTATCCATGCAGAAATGGCTCGTCAGCGGGCTGATCGATAGTGAAAAATAACGCCTAGTTTAAGGAAATTATTATGGCACAGGTCTCATTAACCCACATTGAAAAACATTACGGTACCCCAAAATCCCCCGGTCCGATGATCTTAAAAGATCTCTCAATTTCAATCAAAGAGGGCGAATTTATCGTCGTTGTCGGCCCATCAGGATGCGGGAAATCCACACTTCTTCGCGTCATCGCGGGCTTAGAAACCCCATCCGGCGGCGAAATTCACATTGACGATACCGATGTTACCCATCTTGAGCCAGCAGAGCGCAATATCGCTATGGTCTTCCAAAATTACGCGCTCTACCCGCATATGACCGCGCGGAAAAATATGGCCTACGGCGCGAAATTGGCCAAGATGCCGAAAGCGGAGATCGATGCACGCATCGCATCGACGGCAAAAATGCTCGACATTGAGGCGATCTTAGATAAAAAGCCCAACGCACTGTCAGGCGGGCAACGTCAACGGGTCGCCATGGGGCGCGCGATTATGCGCAAACCGAAACTCTTTCTCTTTGATGAACCGCTATCCAACCTCGATGCGAAACTCCGTACCTCCACGCGCCTTGAGATCCGTAAACGCCACAACACCATTCAAACCACCTCGCTCTATGTTACCCACGATCAGACCGAAGCGATGACCCTTGCCGACCGTATTATAGTGATGAATCGCGGGAAGATCGAGCAATTTGATACGCCTGAGGCGATTTTCCACTGCCCTGCGACAATGTTTGTGGCCAATTTTATGGGCTCGCCGGCGATGAATCTCATTCCGGTAACGCTGAAAGATTTGATTCCCCACAGTGATGGTACAGCGCTAACCGATATTCCGCTCCCTGCTCCTGTGATCGATGCGCCCCATAAACGCTGGATCCTAGGGATTCGCCCCGAGCATTTTAATCTGTTATCTCCCGCTGATGCAAAACGTATCGAAACGCCCCATCAGCCGATCTGGCCGATCACCTTTCAACTTCATGAAACCCTCGGTTCGGAAGCGCTTCTTTACGGAACGCTCGGCAGTACACCGATCACGCTCCGCATTCCGAGCACTTCACTCACGCATCTCGCAACGCTTAAGATGGGGGAATCGCTCTGGGTTACGCCGAAAGCTGATGCACTCCACTGGTTTGATCCGGAGACCGAACAACGCCTTTCTTGATAAAATATAATCCTTAAAGGAATCTATCCATGCCGACTTCCATTCACAATGCCCTATCCCATTCAATGCCTACGAGAGATTCAACACCGATGTCAACCGTGACGAAAACAGAGCGCGCCCATCCCTATCCCCGTCTGATTGCTCACCGCGGCGCAGGGACACTCGCTCCTGAAAATACGCTTTCTGCCTTTCGCTTAGGGGCTGAATTTGGCTTTACCATGTTTGAGTGCGATGCAAAACTCTCAAAAGATCAGGTACTGTTTCTCCATCATGATGATCTACTCGATCGCACGACTAACGGCCGGGGAACGGCCGGAAATTTCACTTGGCAGACACTCTCAACCCTTGATGCTGGTTGCTGGCATTCGGCGCATTTTACCGGCGAGCCACTCATGCGATTACGCTCGCTGATCGATTTCTGCCTTGCCAATCAATTTTTCCTCAATATCGAAATTAAACCGAGTCCCGGGGAAGCCTATGCAACGGGGCACGCGGTCGCCACACTCTTGCAAAAATTTACCGATGCCTTTACTCCGGTCAATCCTTTCTTGCTCTCATCGTTTGAACCTGAAGCACTCCGCGCAGTATGCGATGTTGATCCGTCACTGCCGCGGGCGTTACTGCTCGATGCGTGGCATGATGAAGCCTACGTTTTTTTAGAGCAAAATGGATGTTCGGGGCTGATTACCAATTTTGAGATAATGACGCCGGAGATCGTTGCTCATTGCCATCAACACAATCGCTTTGTGATGGTCTATACCGCCAACGCACCCTACGATATTGAGCGGCTTTTAGGCATGGGCGTTGATTCGGTAATTACCGATAATATGTCGATTCTCCATGAGATTGAAGTCGGCACCAATGGGGATTAATCTCCTTTCGCTTCCCTCTCACGCCCCTCCCGCCATCTAAAAAATCCCAAGCAAAGAAAACCCCTTTAGATCGTTTGACCTAAAGGGGATTCACTGGAGTTTTACTTAAGATGTTAATTCGATTCAATTAAGCTTCATTACATTCACCGCACTCCATGGATTGAATGTTTTGTTACATCTATGCCTCTATTATGCGGGGTCTTGTCCCGGTGTGCAACCGATCTTTTCGCCGCACAGTTTAAAGAAGCATTCGATCACCTCATCATAGGTATCGACGATGTGAAATAAAGAGAGATCTTCTTCGGCAATGGTGCCCTCGCGAAGGAGCGAACTTTTAAACCATTCCACCATCGGCGCCCAAAATTTACGGTCCACCAAAATGATTGGAACTGCCGGCTTTTTCTGGGTCTGAATGAGGGTTAACACTTCCGTTAATTCATCAAGCGTCCCAAACCCGCCAGGCATACAGATAAACGCTTCCGAGCATTCGATAAAGGTCGATTTGCGCGAAAAGAAATGATTGTAGTGAATTTCGATATCTTGATAGGGGTTTGGCACCTGTTCGTGGGGGAGCTTAATATTTAAGCCGATCGTTGGCGTACCGCCCTCTTGCCCACCTTTATTCGCCGCTTCCATAATGCCAGGGCCGCCGCCTGAAATAATCATGTAGCCCGCTTCTGATAAGCGTTTTGCGATCTTGACCGTCATCTCATAATAGGGAGAATCGGGCGCTAATCGCGCTGAGCCGAAAATACTGACCGCCAGGCCCATGCCCCAAAGTGCTTTAATCGTATCTTCAAACTCGCGTACGATCTCCGCAATACTCCATTTCCGCGCAATGGGATTATTCACGCCCCACGCCGAAATTCTCGGTTTTTTTCCACTCATAGCGACATCTCACTCACAGATTAAATGATCTAAACGAAATCAGCTGCCCGTTTTGAGCATTTCACAGGAGTGTTTCGGCAAGACGCCATCAATAATCACTTGGGAATAGCCCGAAGAGCAGCATTCAACTCTTCCCTTTATACCATAAACTTCCGCCAAATTACAGGGTGTAATCACCTCGCACGGCGCGCCACTTGCCACATGTTTTCCGGCTTTCATCATGATGACGTGATCGGCGTGACGCAGAGCAATATTAATATCGTGCACCACCACAATGGTGATGATATTGCGCTTTTGCGTCGCCTTTTTCACCAGATCCATCACATGGTATTGATAGTTTAAATCGAGCGCACTTAACGGCTCATCTAATAAGAGCAGATCCGGCTTACGAATGAGCGATTGCGCAAGGCCCACGAGCTGTTTCTGCCCGCCTGAAAGCTCATCTAAATAGGCAAATGCAAGATGCTCAATGCCAAGGCGTTCAAGGGTTTTCATTACCCGTTCTTCCGTTGCGTACTCAGCATTTCCCGTCGCTCTAGCCGCGACAATCACCGATTCAAACACATGGAGATGAATCCCCGATGGAATCGATTGCGGCAGATAAACCACTTTTTCTGCCCGCTGACTTAACGGCATGCTCATAATATCTTCTTCATCGAGATAGAGTTTACCCTTAGCATTCCCTAATCCCGCAAGCCCGCGCATTAGCGTCGATTTGCCGCAGCCATTTGGCCCGAGTAACACGGTGACTTTTCCGCGCGGAATCCGATCGATATTAAGATTATCGATAATGCATTTTTTAAGATAGCCCACTGAAAGATTGGTGATCGACATATGACTCATATGCGCCCCCTATTACGTAAAACGATGGTTAAGAAAAATGGTACGCCCACGAGCGAGGTAACGATTCCCACCGGAATCACAACGCCGTGGAGAATGTTTTTGGAAGCGATCGAGGCGAGCGATAAAATCAATGCGCCAATGAGCGCGCTTCCGGGGAGGTAAAAACGGTGATCTTCCCCAAATAAAAAGCGTGAAATATGCGGCGCCACTAACCCAATAAAACTGATTGGCCCCACGAAAGCTACCGATACTGACGCCAAAATACTGATGCGGATTAAGGTGCTAAGGCGAAGTTTTCGTATATTAATCCCGAAACTTAACGCGCGATCTTCACCGAGTCTAAAGGCGGTTAATTTCCAACTATTACTCATCGACCATGGGAAAATTAAAACCACTAACAGCGTTAAAATCCCCAATTGTGGCCACTCAGCGCGCATGAGATTTCCCATTGTCCAAAAGACTAAGCCCTGGAGCGTATCTTCCGTTGCAATAAATTGCATGAGCGATACGAGTGCGTTAAAAGTGAAAACGAGCGCAATCCCGAAGAGCACAATTCCCGAGGTCATCGCCCGAGTGACGCGCGCGACAAGGTCGAGTAAAAGCGCCGACATCAGCGCAAAGATAAACGCATTTGCCGAAACAAACCATTGCGATGGAATTCCCGCAAAACCGATGCCAAGCACGATTGCAAGCGCTGCCCCAAAGGAGGCGGCCGATGAAACGCCTAAAGTAAAGGGACTTGCCAGCGGATTATTAAGCACCGTCTGCATTTCAGCCCCGGCTAAACCGAGCGCGAAGCCAACGACGATCGCCATCAACGCTTTCGAAAGACGTAAATCCCACACAATGACCTGCGTTTTCGCATCCACGGCGCTGGGATTAAAGACGGCCGTCAAGAACTCCTTTACCGTAATTCCCGATGGGCCTAAGGTAAAGTCAAAAATCAAAGAAGCGATGATACACAGAATCACCGCTCCCATAAGTAAGAATCGCTTGCGGAGCACGCTTTGATAAAAGTCGCTATATCCGCTCACGTTTTTCGATGGTTCAGCTGCCTGCATAGCCCTTATTTAGACTCCAACTCAATCCAAAAGGTCCCTTCAAGATCCACAGGAAGGAATTGATCGTAGAGACGTTGTTGTGTCTCGTTTGGATCTAAATCTTTAAACTCGTCCGGATAGAACCATTTTGCCATATTTTGAATCGCGATAATGTTGTAAGGCGAGTTGTAATAGGTGTGCCACAAGCCGTAGACGCGTTTATTTTTGATCGCGCTTAGAGTTGAGATTCCGTTACGATTTAAAACGCTTTCAAGACCGTTACGCGCCTCGTCTTTGGTCGTTGTCATACCAAAGGGGACACCGCTTAAACCTTTATTGGGTAAAATTGAACCGCTCGCAATATAGACATCTGGGTCTGCAACGATCAATTTCTCAAGGTTGATTTTACCAAGCGCCGCCGGAAGAAGCGGTTTAGAGATGTTATTCCCGCCCGCTAAATCAACAAAGTCGCCCATATTCCCGTTACCCGCGGTGGAGCAGCAATCATCGCTCGTACCCGCTTTAAGCTCGATAAATACCGAGGTTTTTTGATCTTCAGGAATTTTGCTGGTGATATCGGTCACTTTTTTGAGCTCACTTTCGTAAAACTCGATATATTTTTCCGCTTCCGCTTCACGCTGAATGGCTTTTCCGAGTGCGCGAATGCTAGGAACGGTATTTTCAAGCGGATGTGAACGGAAATCGATAAAGACTACCGGAACGCCCATCTTTTCAAAATACTTAACTAAGCCGCTCTCAATATCCGGACCGTGCCCCGATACACCGAAAATCACCACATCAGGATTGATGGTGAGCGCTTTTTCAGAACTCACGCTCTCGGGCGTTGAGTTACCAATCAGCGGAATGGTATCAATCTCAGGGAATTTCGCTTTATACACTTCGTAGCTTTGTGGGTCGAGTTTTTTGAAATCGCCCTGCCAGCCTGCGATACGCGCAAACGGTTTATCCCCTTCTAAAAGAGCTACCGCATGCAAGAAGCGCCCTTCGCCAAGAAGAATATTCTCAATTTTTTTATCATCAGGAATCGTCACTTCGCGTCCAGCAACGTCGGTAAAGGTCACCGCGCTCGCGCTACCCATGAAAAGTGCGCCCGCAAGTGCTACACCGAGTTTGGTCATGAACTTTTGCATTATTCGTGCTCCTTTTATAATGATTCTCATTTGTGATTGTTATTGGCTATGATAATGCAAATGATAATAGTTATCAAACATGATCGATCATTATTGATAAATTTCTTAACCCGTCTGCCCTTTTTAGCCGTGATTCATATATACATCAAAGCGCGTATTGGGCGATTCTACGCTGTGATGCGGGGATTTATCGCCCACAAATGGCGCATGACTTGGCCGCTTTACTACCACCCGTTTTGCCCCCGTCTGCAACGCTTTTTCCAGTAAGATTTCACTGTCGTGATCGGCGCCAACTCGATTGCGAATGATGCGCAGCTCTTTTTTTACGAGTGCCGATTTCTCTCTTTCGGGATACATCGGGTCCATATAGATAAGATCGGGCACGGATGCATTGCCATTTAGATCACCACTCCCTTCACTCAAACTCCCCTCAATTAAACACGTTAAATACGCGCCCGCATCTTCAGCGATAAAAGTAAGCCGGTTCGCTTCAATCGGCTTTTCCGCTTGGAAACGCTTTACCGCTTCACTTAGTAACACTTGCAACACCGAATCGCGCTCAAACATCGTCACGGTAAACCCCGCATGAAGAAGCATCAGAGAATCGCGCCCGAGTCCTGCGGTTAAATCAAAGAGCGTTTGCGGGGTTTCACTATGCCAATCAAGCGCGCGCAGTAACGGCTCTTGCGCCCGATTAATGCGCTCGTAACGCCATTTTAATTTCGCTGAGAGAAAATCAATCTCTAAATTCCCCGCCTCAAGATCCACCCATTTAAGGGTCTCGCCATCCCATAAAAAATGATTGCACTGCTCTTTTTTATGCACCTCTTTCACCGTAACCGCAAGCGCTGGAAGCGTTTCGAGCGTGCCCGATTTACGAAATTTAATGGGATAAAAAGCATCATTACTATTATTAATAGGGGCGGTAATAGAGTCGGTCATAATTTAAGGCTCAAAGATAAAGTAAGGAAGGCGCGACAAGTGGTTTTTAACTCAAAACGGTCACAACTCTCGTATTATACAAGACTCAAGATGATCGTTCACCACCCCGATTGCTTGCAAATAGGCGTAGACGGTGACGCTCCCAATAAATTTAAATCCGCGCCGTTTAAGATCGCGACTAATGGTGTCTGAAAGCGGTGTGGTTGCCGGCACTGCATCGATCGTTTTCCACGGCGTATCGATTGGCGTTCCGTCTACAAAACCCCAGAAATAATCATGAAAACCGCCTTTTCCACTCGCACCCGTCGCCTCGGTAGAATCCTGAATGGGAAACTCACTGAGATAACAGCGCGCATTGTGAATCACCGCTTCAAGCTTTTTACGATGACGGATAAGCTCAGGATTACTGAGCCATTCATTTAAAATTGCTTCATCGGCGCTCGCTAAAAAATGCGGATCAAATCCACGAAATGCCTGCCGATATGCTTCTCGCTTTTGCAGCACCGTCCACCACGAGAGCCCTGCTTGTTGCGTCTCTAAAATAAAGAGCTCAAAGAGACGCGCCTCATCGTGTTCAGGCCGCCCCCATTCCTCATCGTGATAACGAATATAGCGCGGATCATTCGTGCACCAATCACAACGGATCGGCGCTACGGCCTCCCCTTTATGGTGCGAATCGTTAGGCGGATCGAGCGGTTTTTGGAGCGAGTTTTTGATCGGCTTTTGGGTCGGTTTTGGTATGGAGGACATCGGACACCTCAAGTGCTTCGGGAAGATAACGGAATATCACAAATTTACCATATTTCCCGTGCCCATCATATGCAGGGATTTTTTTGGCAATGCGAAACGGGGTTTTCCGCGTAAGATACTGTTTAATCTCCGGAAGCGGGTAATAGATCACCAGATCAATCGCCCGTGGATAGCTCTGTTTGGAGCGCCGTATATTTTTGATCACCTGTTTAAAAATCGTCAGTGAAAAGGGATTAAAAAAGTAGAAACAATTATCATTTTCGCTCACGTCGGTACTCTCCGCCTCCCCATATTCAAAGCGAAGCGGCGCCTTTTCATGCCCGTCCTGCCAGCGCTTTTTAAAGGTATAACGATAACTATCGAGATTGACGTACGCCTCATCGAGGGTTGTTTCATTCACCTCAATCCCCCGCACCGGCACATTAAAGCGCGAATGAATATAGAACGACACGCGCCCACGACCGGCACCAAAATCGACGATCTGCACATCGGGCTTTAACCGGTAACGTTTAAAGAGCTGATCGAGCGCCTCATAGGGCGTTGCCTCGTAACGATGATAATGCCGCTCCCGCCGATGCCATTCCCTTAATCCTGCGGTACGAATCCCGAGTGCCTGATCGCGCAATTGCTCCTGCATAATGCCTTCTCCTTGATCTAAAATTCCATTTTTACTCGGCAATTGAACCGGTTACCGAGCCATCAAAAAAGGTCTATGCTATCAAATTGTCTACATTATTAAAAATTAGCCCCGATCGAGTGCGCGAAACGCGAGGCTTTCGGTTAGATGCGGCGCTGATATTTTCGGTTCGCCAGCAAGATCAGCAATGGTGCGGGCAACGCGTAAAATCCGATGAAAACTCCGCGGGGAGAGATTCAGGCGCTGTTGCGCACGCTCCAATAAGGCCCACTCATTCTCCCCAAGCGCACAATCATCATCGATCTCAGAGACCTCAAGATGAGCATTGGCTTTCCCCCGACGCGCTAATTGAAGAAAACGCGCTGCATCAACGCGTGCTTTAATCGCCTCCGTTGATTCACCGGTTTCACCGCTTTGCAACTCATCGGTATCGATTCGTGGCACTTCCACATGCAGATCAATTCGATCAAGAAGCGGGCCTGAAATTTTACTGCGATAACGGCGCACCGCAAATTCTGAGCAGCTGCACGCTTCCTCTTTATCTCCGTAATATCCACAGGGACAGGGATTCATGGCAGCAATTAACTGAAATCGCGCGGGATATTCCACCTGCGACATCGCCCGAGAGATATGAATGCTCCCCGATTCAAGCGGCTCACGCAAAACCTCAAGCACACTGCGATTAAATTCCGGAAATTCATCTAAAAAGAGAATCCCATTATGGGCAAGCGAAATTTCACCAGGTTTTGGATGCGAACCACCCCCGACGAGCGCAACCGATGAGGCGGTATGATGCGGCGCTCTAAAGGGACGAACGCCGTAATCTTCGGCATTAAAACCCTGCCGGCTGATGGAAGCAATCATCGCACTTTCCACCGCTTCCTCTCGATTCATCTCCGGTAAAATGCCGGCAAAACGCGACGCGAGCATAGTTTTACCTGTTCCCGGCGGCCCCATTAATAAAATGTTATACCCGCCCGCCGCGGCAATTTCGAGCGCCCTTTTCGCAAAATGTTGCCCGCGGACTTCGGCAAAATCTCGCCACTCCATCACCCGCTCTTTGGTAAATTCTTTCGGGGGCATCAGCGCCACATTTCCCTCTTGATCATTGAGATAATGCACCACATCCCGCAAGGTTTCGGCGGTAAAAAAGGCATCGTATTCTAAAAAGCTCACCTCATCGGATTCCTGATAGGGCAAAATCAGCGCGCGCGATAACTGCATCGATTGAATCGCCGTCGGTAATAATCCTGCAATCGGCCGTAACTCGCCGGTTAATGCAAGCTCTCCGACCACATCAGTCTCCTTAAGGCGCGACGTATCGAGCTGCCCCGATGCTGACAGCACTCCAAGCGCAATGGGAAGATCGTAACGGCCGCCCTCTTTCGGTAGATCTGCCGGCGATAAATTGACGGTAATTTTACGATTCGGGAACTCAAAACCAGAATTAATAATCGCCGCACGCACCCGATCTTTACTCTCTTTCACCGCCGTTTCCGGCATGCCCACAATCGCAAACGCCGGTAGTCCATTACTAATATGAACCTCCGCCCGCACACTCGGGGCATTGAGGGCATTTTGCGCCCGCGTATAGATCACCGCAACTGACATGATTCGCTCCTTTTTCGTTTGATGGATCACCTGATTGATCGCTCAACTAAGCATTCAATCTGAAAACCGTTATTAATTCAATAGGTTAACTATTAGAATGACCGCTCATAATGACGATATTTGTCTATAAAATCAAATGGATCGACTTTTTATACCGACTGGTCTATAATTAAATTCATTATTTATACCGATCGACCTAATTTAACTATGACTACCAAACGCTCCACCAAAGAAAAACTCCTCGAAGCGGCCGCAATCCTCTTTTACAATCAGGGCATCACCGCAACCGGAATCCAAGCGATTACCGAGCGTGCGGGCGTTGCTAAAATGTCGCTCTATAATAATTTTGAATCAAAATCCGCGCTCGTTGCCGCCTATTTAGAGGCGCGCCACAATGAATGGCTCGATCTGTATAAAAAACGCCTGACGCTCAATAACGCCTCCTCCCCAAGCGAACGGATTTTAGCGATATTTGATGCCTATGAAGATCACGCAAGATGGGATTATGAGAATGGATTTCGTGGGTGCGGTCTTTTAAATGCGGCGGCTGAATTTCCGGCCGGAAGCCTTGAGCGGGAGACCGTGCGCCGTCATAAAGAATCGATCGAAACGATGATCTTTGAGGCACTTTTTGAGCTCACCCATGACGCCGACCGCGCCCAATTACTCGCAAAACATCTCTCCTTTTTATTGGAAGGTGCCATTATGCGCGCCGGCCTTGAATGCAAAAGCGATAAAACCCACGAAGCCCGGGAGATCGCCGCAAGCCTCCTCGCCGAAATTAAAACAGCTTAACCGCTCTTAATCGCTGATCAACAATAAGAATAAGGATTTATATGGCTAAAACGACCGCAATCGCTCCTACTCGCGCACTTGATAATCGCCTCGGCATTTGGGCTATTTTAGTGGCGTCTATTTTATGGGGAACGACGGGAACGGCTGCCTCATTTGGCATTGAGCTAAGCCCGCTTACCATCGGCGCGATTGCAACCGGAGGCGGGGGTTTATTACAAGCCATTCTTGCCTATCCCGCCATCAAAAAAAGCAGGAAAGTCTTACGGCAGCACCCTTGGTTTTTACTCCTTGGCATGCTCTCAGTCGCGATCTATCCGCTCGCCTTTTACTCCTCGATGCACTTTGCGGGCGTAACGATCGGTACCGTGGTATCCATCGGCATTGCGCCCCTTTTTTCAGCGCTTTTTGAGATTGTGTTTGAGAAAAAGCCACTCTCGAAACTCTGGCTCATCAGCAGTCTGATCGGCATTTTGGGCATCACCTTATTAGCCCTTGCCAAAGCGCCGGCAACAGAGACCTTTATGCGAAGTGATCTTGATAAAATCATCGGCATTAGCCTAGGAGTGCTTGCCGGTTTCACCTATGCGCTCTATTCGTGGATCGCCAAACAGCTCATCACCGCCGGCGTTCATTCAAAAGCGGCGATGGGATCACTCTTTGGATTAAGCGCTATGCTGTTAATTCCGCTCGCTCTGATGAGTGGAAGCGGCTTTTTCGATTATGGAATCAATACCGCCGTTGCGCTCTATATGGTGTTCGTGCCGATGTTTTTAGGCTATCTACTCTTTGCCTTTGGGCTACAAACCATCACAACAAGCCGCGCCGTCACGCTCACGCTCTTTGAACCATTTGTCGCGACATTACTTGCCATTATTGTGGTTGGAGAACGTTTAACCGGCTTAGGGATCATCGGGCTGATCGCGATTTTTATCTCCATTGTACTGTTATCACGCCCCGAGCCATAACGAACGGATCGTCAGGCGAATTAAGATCGACTAATCCAGATACGCATCACGGATTTTATCGAAATCCACCTTCATCTCATCGCGGAGAAAATGCTCGATTCCGCCGTGATTTTCGATAATCTCTTTTTTCGCAGTGAGCAGATAATCCGGTTTCACAAATTGGAGCTCGCGATAAAATTCAGGCGCAATGCCCGACTCTTGAATATCGCTCTTAAACGCGCGATAGAGCCGATCGACATAGAGATTGGATTCAAGATAATTCTCCATAATCGTATCCTCATCCACATTGAGCGCCGATAAAATAAGGTAGCTCGCCATGCCAGTACGATCTTTGCCCGCACTGCAGTGGTAGATCAGCGTTTCGCCCGCCTCAAGATAATTAAAAAGACGGCGATAAACGGACGGATAATCGTTGGGAAAGCTTTTATAAAGGAGATGGAACATCTCATTAGCGGCCTTAATATCGAGATTGCGGATCGCTTCAAGCCGTTTTTCGCTAAAAAAGTCGCCCACATCAATCTCAAGCTCGGAACGGTTAAAAAGAGCATTTAAGCGCTCTAACGGCGACTTAATTTTTTCCCCTTTTGAACGAAAATCCACCACCCGATCGATATTATAATTATGGATAGTTTGAAGATCCTCATTCGATGCAAAATCAAGGGTTGCACTGCGGAATAGCTTACCTGGCTTAACTCGTGCATTATCGCGGGTTTTAATGCCGCTGAGCGTTCGAAAATTAAAGACAGTATCGAGCACAATATGATTCTGATTTAGGGTCATTCAATATCCTCTTTGATCGCGTGATTCGGTTAACTCATTATAGTAGTTTATCCGCATAACAAAAGTCTGACACGAAAAAGTATGATTAAAGATTAATCAACGCTTGCATTTCAAAAAAGGAGCGTGTATTATCTCAACTCTACTAACGACACACATAGATTGCCTGGGTGGCGAAATTGGTAGACGCAGCAGACTTAAAATCTGCCGACCCTTATTACGGTCGTGCCGGTTCGATTCCGGCCCTAGGCACCATCACAAAGTCTCAAAGCCCGCTATTTAGCGGGCTTTTTGCTGTCTGGAAATCGGTTTGGCGGGATTTCTGGCGAAATCCCCTTCCAATCATTAGGTGTTGATTGGTCTGCTTTTTAGGGTGTTTGAATGAATATTGATCAACTATAGACGTTAATCGATCTTTATATAAAAAAGCACGCCTACTTATCTAACAGCTGATTGATCAGCTCTTCTAAATAGAGATTAGTACACCCTCGATAATAGTTTGGATGATATAACCTTACGGCTTTCTTAAAAGAGGGATGTTGTAAAAAAGCATATTTCCTCTTAAAGACCGTCTTCTCTTTATCGTCACAAATGGTTGATTTCGTTATGATAACATCGGGAAAATTGGCTTTAATATCTCTATCTCGGTATGGTCCTGTTAAGAAAACAAGTAAATCAGGTCTTAATATTTCTATCTCTTTCTGAATCACTAAAAAAGATTCTTTTTCTATTTTCCTTAACTCATTAGACATACCTTTACGCTGCCCACTCTTCCCTAGCTTATTAATATTGTTCCAAATAATATTAATTTTTTTATCTTTTAGTTCAGAGCGTTGCTTTAAAATTTTTTCAATGCGTTCAAATGCTTTCAAAAAAACAGAGATTGATCGAACGTCATTACTCGTCTTTCGATAAAAATATTTATAGTAGGTATTTAACAAGCCTTGCAAATAAATCTCTATATCTCCATTTAATATCTCTTCAAATTTCGTATAAGATTCTGGCCCCCATCCCCTAACTTCTTGTCCAAAAACAACTACATTATAAGCATCTTCGCCATTCCATTTTTCTTCATCTATTTTTAATAATAACGGAGATGTGCAGTTTATTTTTTCGCGAATAGTGGTTTCCAATAAACCCTTTAAGTGCTTTCGATAAAGGTTTTCCAGCTCTGAATTTGTATTCATGTTTTCCCAACTTTAATGAAGATTAATCATCTTTTATATTTTTAAGATCAATTTTTATTTAGGCGACTCACTCAATTCCTCTGTGCTATTGATATAATCAACCACCTCAAATAGCGGCCCTTGAATCATTGCGATTTGGTTCAATAAAACAAATTGATCAATCCCCTTATCTTGATCATACAAGTTATACATAAAGGGAACAGCGCCCGACTCAATCGTTTGATAGAGCGTATACAATGCTTCAGCAGTGATTCGATACCCATCACAAACTTTTGAGTTAATATAGTCAATCCGCGTATTGCAAAGCCCTTCAAAATGACTGGGATGGATATTTTCTTGATTTAAAATGCGCTTCACCGCCTCTATAAAGCCATCACTATAATTACTATCCCACTGATAAGCATATGGCTTCGTATATAAAGCGCTTAATGCCCGATAAATATCCAAGGGATACCCCTGTATATCCCAAGTATCTGGTAGATTAATTTTCATCTCAGGATGACGCTTATTCGAAAACATGACCGATTGGATATTTACGAGATTTAACAATATAAATCCATTGTTTAATGTCTGAAATGCCACCCAAGAATGGCTTCGTGTAGCGATTTTTATTGCGGCTTTAAGCCCTTTTTCAACCCGCTGAGAAATCGGATACCAAACCGCCTCTTTCTCATCTTGAAACTCAATACCAACATGCCCCCAAAATGCATTAATCTCAGAATTATCCACAAAAAAACTATTAGTTGAAATTTGAGTTTCAAACGGATTCGTGCCACGTAAATCATCGATGCTCGTATTAAAGAGGAGCGCCATATTTTGAAGCGTTGTCCTCTCTATTAGATTGCTATCTGCTTCCCAGCGATTCACCTCATCAATAGACACTGATAGGGAATCGGCCATTTGTTCCACTGTATAATCAAACGCGATACGAGCCTGCGCGAATCTATTCATTTTACGCCCCTTGGTTTTCTCTAACCCTATAAATAATTAAGACACCACACTCAATACACTATCACACAGCCTGACAGCCCGCTAAACATCGGGCTTTTTGCTATCTGGAAATAGGTTTGGCGAGATAGCCTTTTATTTACTAAGCCTTGATGAATCTCGTTTTATGCATTCATGGAAAAGATAAATACAAAGCATAAGTCAATATGTTCAACTCATACTTAAAATCTTATCTATTATTCAATTTTCTGTACTCATCGCAGCCATCTTGTAAACCATTATCACACGCTTTTCCAAACCACTCTTTAGCTTCAATATAATCTTGGCGAACACCAACCCCCAAAGAATAAGCAATACCTAAGTTGAACTGAGCCTCGACATTTCCTTGCGCTGCCGATAATTTAAACCATTTAACCGCCTCATGATAGTCTTGACGAACACCACTACCATTATAATAAGCGAATCCCAAGTTAAGCTGTGCCTTTGCACTTCCCTGCTCTGCCGCTAAGCTATACCACTTAACCGCCTCCGCATAATCTTGACGAATACCATGACCCAACGCATAAGCTAAGCCTGGTTGGAACTGAGCCAGTACATTTCCTTGCTCTGCCGCCAAACTAAACCACTTCACTGCTTCGGCATAATTTTGACGAACACCGTTACCATCATAATAGGCCTGCCTAAAAAGAACTGAGCCCACTCATTTCCTTGCTCTGCCGATAATCTATACCATTTAACCGCCTTGATATAATCTTGAGGAGCGCCTCTGCCAGTATCATAAGCAGCGCCTAATTGGAACTGAGCCAATGCTTTTCCTTGCTCTGCCGCTAATTTAAACCATTTAACCGCCTCGGCATAATCTTGACGAACAGCTTCACCTAAATAATAAGCAATGCCTAATTCAAGCTGAGCATCAGCATCCCCCTGCTCTGCCGATAATTTGATCTGATCAATATCTGCAAATGATGGGGTAAAGCTGAGAGTAAATAGCATAAATAAAGTTATTAACAGTCGTTTCATATTTATTCCTTACCAAATAAAATCCTTATTAATTAATCATATCTTTAATGCAAACATTCAACCACATACTTAACGTACCCAAACTCGATATGAGGTAAAAGCTTTTCATCTTGGAGCTTATTCTACTTATCTTCATCAATAGAATCTTTAATCCTCACATAGATAACAAAGCCAATAAAGATAACAATCAATACACCAAGAATCTTTAAGTTACTTATCAGCCACTCTGAAAATGTCTGCTCAGATCCATCCATTCCCCTCCCTCTTCCATCATGCCCCCGATAACGCTGAGCATAAACAGGAGCGTAACCAATAAATAAAATAACGGATTGATCTCTAAGGGATGCTAGCTGTTGCATATCTTTCCCAATCTCGTACAATCACTTAAAGCCCTTGATGGATTTAATGATGGATGGCATGAAAGGATGGCGTATGAGCAATTTTGATGATGATAATTCGAATGATGATGGGTGTCTTTTGCAGAAACTGCTCGTGATTGGGCTACTGGTTTATCTGTTTAAAAAGCAAAAAGATGGTTCGCGCCCGATTGTGGTTCTGATTAATCTCGCATTTTTGATTATTGTCGGGATCTTTATTTATGATCTGTTTCGCACGGGAATGAGCTAATCGAAACGTTGGAAATAATCTGTACGGAGAAGGCTAATT
Organism: uncultured Ignatzschineria sp.; assembly: GCA_945619025.1. Taxonomy (GTDB): domain Bacteria; phylum Pseudomonadota; class Gammaproteobacteria; order Cardiobacteriales; family Wohlfahrtiimonadaceae; genus CALZBJ01. Next base: position 113,262 of record CALZBJ010000002.1, read on the forward strand.
TGCTATGATAACCGAGCAGTTCATTCTTTTTTAACGTCTAATTTTGTAAGAATTTAATCTATGGCAACGAGCAATTTATCCCTTTTTACCAAACAGACCATCGCACTCGCGGGGGTTGCCCAAGCGGCGGCCATTGCTGATCAATTAGCGACGCGTGGCAGTGCGCCTGACGCTGAGCAGCGCGCCCTTCTTGAGAGTATTTTGGTGACCGAACCTGATACGATTCGCGATATCTACGCCGATCCTGCCGATTTGACCATGGGATTAGAGCTGCTCGAACGGGGCGTTGCCACGCAATCGCGCTATGTGCAGGAGTATTTTGCGAGCATGGTTCATCTCCCTTCTCCGCTGTTAGATCGCGATGATTATTGCCAAATTATTAGCCGCGGCATTGAAGATATTAAGGGGCGACTTAACTTTTTTGAGATCACCGATAATACGATTTTGGCGGCAATTGCTGATCTTTATACCCAAACCATTAGCCATCTTTTACCTCGGGTGATGATTCGTGGCGAGAAAGATATTCTGCGTCAAACCGATGTGCAAAATCGTATTCGTGCAATTCTGCTTGCGGGCATTCGCTCCGGCGTTTTATGGACGCAATATGGCGGATCACGCTTTAAACTGGGTTTTTCTCAGCGGAAAATTGGCGATGAAGCGCGCCGAATTTTACAAAATTTATAAGAACACCAATTCAGCATCCAATTAGCATTTAAAAAACACTCCTAATAGAGTGCTTTTTTACCTTCACCTGCTGGGATTTCTTGAATAAGATGGGGCACACAAATGCCCGAAACCTTTTCCCGTAGCTCGTGAATGAGCGCAATCGCACGGGATTCTTCCACCACAAAATGGCTCGTTCCGCGAGCTAAATCCATCTGGTGAAGATAATACGGTTTAATGCCAAAATCAACGAGGGTGTACATCAGCTCCGACAACGCTTTAAAATTATCATTCACCCCTTTTAGCATCACCGATTGAGAGATCAGCATTACCCGATGATCGAGCAGATGATTCATTGCCTTCCGCGCCGCTTCACTAAACTCTGCCGCGTGATTGGCATGAATAACCACTAAAATCTGCACTCCGTTTTCCATCCGGAGCGACTTTAAAAATTCGGCCAATTCACGGTCAACTCGCTCAGGATTTAAGATCGGAATTCGGGTATGAATTCGAATTACTTTGATATGAGGAATCTCCGCAAGACGGCGCATAATCGTCATTAAACGGCGATTGGATAAGATCATCGGATCCCCGCCGGTTAAAATTACTTCACGCACCTCGGGGTGGGTTTCAAAATAGCAATAAGCGGCATCGAGTTCCGCTTGCGATAAATTCTCACCCTTATGGCCGATCATCTCTTTACGGAAACAGAACCGGCAATACACTTCACACAGCTGCGTCACTTTTAGGAGCGCGCGATCGGGATAACGGTGCACCACCCCTTCTACCGGCGAATGGCGATGATCCCCGATGGGATCGTCAAGCTCGCGCGGTAAAATGGTTTTTTCCTCAATGGCGGGAATAAATTGGCGAGTGAGCGCACGATACGCGGCATCATCCTCTGAAAACGAGGCGATCTGCGCTTGTAAGGGAGGACCGATCTTTGTCTGAAAATTCTTCTCAACCTCGGCTAATGGCTCGATCGATTCGATCATTCCGACCGCTTGGAGGTCACTCAAATTCGTCCAATATCGCTTCATTACGCTATACTATCCCTTTTCATTCAGTCAAAACCGCGCACCATCAAACTATGCATAAAAAAGTGATTTGTCTAATGGGCCCGACCGCTTCGGGCAAAACGAGCACGGCGCTCTTTCTTGCAGATCATCTGCCGCTCCATATTATATCCGTTGACTCGGCACTTATCTATAAAGGGATGGATATTGGGACGGCAAAGCCCGATAAAACCACGCTCGAACGCTATCCCCACGCCCTTGTGGATATCATCAATCCCCTTGAACGCTATTCGGCGGCGCAATTTAGGCTTGATGCAACGCGCGAGATTGAATATGCCTTTAGCGAGGGAAAAATTCCGCTTCTAGTCGGTGGGACGTTTCTCTATTTTCAAGCGCTACTAGAAGGAATCTCCCCGATTCCGCAAACGCCAGATACGATTTTAAATGAATTGCAACAAGCCCTCGATACTCACGGTTCTGACTATCTCCATGAAGAGCTCGAAAAGGTCGATCCTGAGAGTGCAAAACGGTTAAACCCTAACGATAGTCAACGCATTATGCGGGCGCTCTCTGTCTATCATGCATCGGGAAAAACGCTGACACATTTTTGGTCATTGCCGAAAAAAGAGGCGCTGCCCTATCCTGCGTTAAAATTGGCGCTCTCAAATTCGGATGTAACGTGGCGAAACGCGCTCATTGCGGAGCGTTATGAAGAGATGATTGAGATGGGGCTCGTTGCGGAAGTGGAAACGCTAATGAAAACCTACCCGGAGCTCAATCTTGATTATCCGAGCATGCGCGCCGTGGGCTATCGTCAAATCTACGAGCATCTTTTGGGCGATCATACGTTAGACGAGGCGGTGGAACTGGCAATTATTGCAACGCGCCAATATGCCAAACGCCAACGTACTTGGCTACGCCGAGAAGAGAATCTCACCACCATTGAGGTGGCGGGAAATGATTATAAAGGAGAGGCACTCGCCAAAGTCAGCGCGTTTTTAGAAGAAACCGTTTAGAAAAAGCGCCTGGACAGACTCTTAGACTCAGAGTCATTCCGCATCGAGCGGTGTTTCAAAATCAAGGGATTTGAGCGCTTCTGGATCGATGCTATCGGTTTCATCAAAATCGATATCGGTCACAATGGTTTCATTCGGAATAAAGAGCCCGAGCAGCCACTTGCCCCGTTCGCTCAATTCACTTTGAGAGTTTTGGCGATGCTTTTTCAGCACCGTTAAGAGCCCTTTTTCCGCACGGGAATCGGCTTTCACTTCACTAAAGAAATGTTTAAAGAATTGCCCAAGCGCTTTTTTATCGCGGCTCTGCGCACTGTGCTTGCGGTTATAGGCGAGATAATAACGCTCGCTCAACGTTTCAAGATTGGGCGCGGTACGCCAATAAAAATCAGAATCGATAATCGCTTTATAGAGATAGCGATTGCGCTGGAAGAAGTTGGGCGGAAGGTCGCTCGCAATCGGCACAATTTGCCCATCACAGAGGGTGTTGAGTTTTCGCACGAGTGGATCGGGATGCGTCCCCATCACAAAAACCACATCGAGATCAAAATGGCAAAAATCCTCTGCTAATTCATCGCTTGAAAGTTTATCGATTTTAACGGAATTAATGGGAAGCCCTGCGGCGTTAAAGACATCGCCAACCCGCTCAAATTGGTCCTCTTTATCAAGAACCCCAAAGGTATTATCGCGATTAAAAATCCCGGAAAATCCTTCCCGATCGGTTCGGGCAATGGCGGTAAATGACTTTTCATAGAGCGGAAATAGAAGCTCAAAATCCCGCGTTAGATGAGCGTTATAGACCTGCTCAGAGAGGATAATGAAATCGTATTGCTGAAGCGTGGGCAAGGTTTTCCGTGAAATGGGTTCGGTCGCAATCTCGACATGACACTCATTAAAGGGATGCTCAAGCTCATAACTCAGACAGATAAAATCGGTGAGCTGCTGATTCATATTCGAGCTGGTAGACGCCAAAATCGACAGCCGTTGAGTACTCGTTTCAGGCGCACTTGTGGCGACATTGCTAAGTGTGCCGAATGCCATAAATGACAGCATACAAACCGCGCCCCAGCGTTGAACCCTCTTTCTCATCAAAGCTTTCCTTTTCAATCTGACATAGCGTTATGATATCGCAAAAAAATGCCGGCAAGGAAATTTTAGACAAGAAAAAAGCCTAGTGAGATTTCTCTCACTAGGCTTTTAGGTCTGGCTCCTCGACCTGGGCTCGAACCAGGGACCCCTTGATTAACAGTCAAGTGCTACTACCAACTGAGCTATCGAGGAATTAAGGATTCACATTATAGCGTGATTTCCAAAGTTGTCAAACAAATTGATTGATGAAAGATTGATCACTCATCTACCTTGATCGTAAGCTCCACATAATTAAGGTAATTTCCCTCAAATGGAAGCACTTCAAAGGCAAAATGATCGATCTCAATAAGGTCGCCCTCTTTCGGAAGCGAACCAAATTGCTGCATTAACAGCCCGCTAATCGTCTCGACATCTTCGGTATCAAAATGCACTTCGAAATATTCATTAAACTCTTTGAGCGAAATCAGCGCGTTGATGATATAGCGCCCATCGTCGAGCTTTTTAATAAAGACCTCATCGCTCTGGGTAATATCGTGCTCATCATCGATCTGACCGACAATCTGCTCAATGAGATCTTCAATGGTAATCAGCCCCGAAACCGAGCCATATTCATCGACGACAAGAGCAAGATGCGAGCGTTTTGCGCGGAAATCATTAATCAGCGCAGCCACAAATTTGCCCTCAGGCACATATTCAACGGGACGAATGAGGGGATAGATATCGATATCGGTTTCGCCCACATGGGGGAGGAGATCTTTTGAGAGCAGGAGCCCCATAATCTCTTCGTGGTTTTCCGACAGAACGGGAAAACGGGAGTGACCGGATTTAATGATTTTTGCGAGCATTTCAGAAAATGGCTCGTCAATGGAGAGCATCACCATTTTCGCCCGCGGAACCATGATATCGCGAACAATAAGATCAGAGCTTTGAACAATCGCTTTGATCATCCGTGCAGAGTCTTCACCAAGGAGCCCAGCTTCGTGCAATTTCTCGCACTTCTCTACCAGTGAGGAGAGGGTTAAATCATCTCCTTTATCAAAGCCTAAGCGCCTCAGCCACGACTCACTCTTCTTACTACTATCATCTGCCATCGATTACTTTATTTCCTCAATGAATTAAGAGCTTTTTATTATACACAACTATTTTAGCGAAGATAACGTTTCTATGGAAAAACATTATTTCTCATTGCACCGATTATCTTATATAATGACCCCGTATTTTGAACAGTCTAATCGCCTGTTTGAGAGTATATTTTACGTAAAATTAGAAAATAATATGAAATTCACCCCTACCCGATTAACGTTTGGCGCGAAAATTAATCGAGCCATTCGCTATTTGCTTAGACTTTGTATCTATCTTGTTTTAGGGCTAGCGCTGCTCGCTCTTCCGATCTTTGGATACTATGTTCAACAGGCAGACCAAGAGGTTACTCCTCAATTTAAAAATCGTAGCTGGGCACAGCCTGCGCGAGTCTATGCACGCCCGCTTGAAGTGTTTGAAGGTGCGCGCGTTAGTTTGAAAGACGTTGAAAAAGAGCTCGACGATATTCTCTATCGCCCTGAAAAACGGCTCAATCAGCCGGGAACCTATCGCGTTCGCGACAATGAGCTTGATGTCTTTACTCGCCACTTTAGTTACAGCGATGGTTTTGAACCTTCGCAAAAAGTGACAATCACCTTTAATAAAGAGAAAAATCGCATCACCGGGGTGAAAAATAGTGAAACCACCGATGCGATCGCGCTGTTACGCATTGAACCGATGATTATTGCGTCGATCTATCCGGCGCACAATGAAGACCGAATTTTATTAAAACGGGAAGAGATTCCACAAATTTTGATCGATTCGCTCATTGCGATGGAAGACCGTCAGTTCTATAGCCATCACGGGATCAATCCTAAAGCGATTATTCGTGCGATGATTGCGAACGCTAAAGCGGGACACACCGTTCAGGGGGGCTCAACGCTGACTCAGCAGCTCATTAAAAACTACTTTTTAACCAGCGAGCAGACCCTTGATCGTAAGATTAAAGAGATGTTCTATTCGATCGTGCTCGATTGGCGTTTTGATAAAGATGAAATTATCGAAGCCTATATTAATGAGATCTATCTGGCACAAGATGGCGATCGTGCGATTCATGGATTTGGCCTTGCAAGTGAATTTTTCTTCGGCAAACCGATTGCCGACCTCACCTTAAGTGAGATCGCGACGCTCGTTGGCGTGATTCCAAGCCCGACCCGTTACAATCCGCGCCGAAATCCAGAGACCGCGCTAAAACGCCGCAATCTTGTGATCGATGTGCTTGTGGAGCAAAATCTTATTTCTCAGGAAGATGGCGAGATTGTTAAAGCCTCTCCTCTTAATATCATCAAAAAACCGGTATCGAGCAACACTAAATACCCGGCGTACATTGACGTTGTCTTTAAAGAGCTCAAAAGCCTCTACAGCAATGACGATTTAACGAGTGGCGGACTCAAAATTTTCACCTCGTTTGATCCGACCATTCAAGAATATGCTGAAAAAGCGCTGATCGACACCCTGCCCGTCCTTGAAAAAGAGAAACGTCACCCTGAGGGCACGCTTCAAGGAGCGCTCGTTATTGCGAAAAATCAGACCGGTGAGATCGCTGCCATTGTCGGCGACCGGAATCCGCGAGAAGTTGGATTTAACCGCGCGGTACAGGCTCAGCGTCAAATTGGATCGCTCATTAAACCCTTTGTCTATCTTAAAGCGCTTGAGGAGCCGAACCGTTTCTCGCTGACCACCTTTTTAGATGATGAAACGCCTTTAGAGATTCGTGATAACGGGAAAGTTTGGGCACCGAATAACGTTGATAGACGCCTCCATGGCTGGGTTCCATTGATGACGGCGCTGGCAAAATCATACAACATTCCCACCGTGCGCTTAGGCATGAGCGTTGGGGAAGAAAACGTGGTGGACCTTCTCTATCGTATGGGGATTGATCCGGCAAAACCGATCTCGGCTGTGCCGGCTCTATCACTTGGATCAGTTGAGATGTCGCCGCTTGAAGTTTCTCAAATTTACTCAACGCTTGCGAATATGGGCTACCGTATGCCGCTCAATACCATTCGCGAAGTGACCACCATGGATGGACGAACCCTTGCTCGAAATGAGGTTGCCCCATCACAGGCCGCCGATTCTGCAGCAAGTTACCTCATTAATACTGCTATGATGGAGATTCCAGACTCCGGAACGGCAGGCCGCGTGCGCTGGCAACATGGCATCAAAACCAAACTCGGCGCTAAAACGGGAACCACCAACGGCTACCGTGACAGTTGGTTTGCAGGCTTCACTGGCAATTACACCACCGTCGCTTGGGTAGGACGGGATGACAATAAACCCACCGGTTTAACGGGCTCGTCGGGCGCATTAAATCTCTGGGCGAATGTGATGAAAAAATTACCCTTAACGGATCTGACGCTGCCGCAATTAAACGATATTGTCGTAAAACGCGTCGATCTATCCACTGGATTACTCCCCCCTGCTGTACCGTGTGAATCGAGCGTTATCCGCTCTGTTCCATACATCAAGGGATACGAGCCCACCATCTCAACGGAATGTTATGACCCATCATTTAATGATGATTATGACGATTTCGAGATTATTTGGGACTAACATCGATTTAAAAATACCGTGATTTGGTAAGATCCGATCGACTCACGCCGATCCTCTTATCCTAATTTAAAGGACAGAAAGCATGAAAATGAAAAATATTGCGATACTTATTTCAGTATTACTTCTGACTGCTTGTGCTGGCACAACTCCACCGAACGGCCCACGCGTACGCCCAATGGATGGCGGCATTAGCTTCCCTGAAGAAGCTTCTTCCGTTAGCTATGGCTATGGCGCGAACAACAGCCCGAAAGTGCAAAATGAAAATGATTTCTTAGCCACAACACAAGCTTCCACCGCTGAACCGACGTTTTCGTCAGCACCGCCTGTATATCATCAGTCACCTGACCGTGAATCCACTTGGAGCCCTGCCCCGACGCCTGTAACCACAGCGCCAGCGCAGCAAACTCAAGCGGCTTACACGCCAGCCCCTGTTGAAAAACCAGCGCCGGCCATTAAACCGAAAACCGAGGACAGCACCCCGATTCGTGCGTTACTCAATGAAGCGAATGCTGCCGTTAATAATAACGATTTAACCAAAGCGGCCAGTCTCCTCAATCGCGCTGTACGCATTGAGCCCACCAACGAGAGTATATGGTTCGACCTTGCCCAAATTAGCCTCCATCAAAAGGAGTACGCTAAGGCGGAGCAACTCGCTAGCAAATCGATCAGTTTTGCTGGCAACAACCAAGAATTAATTCGCAACAATTGGGAAATTATTGCCTTATCACGCGAGGCCCGTCATGACTACAATGGCGCCCGCGCTGCGAGAGAAAACAAATAAACGCTCAAAAGCTTTTTTTGGCCTTTAAAAAGGGTAGCCCCTGCGATATTTCTCGCTCCGGCTGCTCGTTTTGGCTACCTATAATCTTTTGATCGATTTTTACAATGTATATTTACAAAGATTAATGGAACGCCTTTTTCATCGCGACGCGCCTCCGCTCTATCGGCCTGCGTGTCCGTAAATTATGGAAAAAGGGTTCCTCCTACTGGGAGACACCATGAAACGAATGTTAATTAATGCAACTCAAGAAGAAGAGATGCGAGTTGCGCTGGTCAATGGTCAGCATTTATATGATTTAGATATCGAAAACATTGCCAATCGTCAGAAAAAATCCAACATCTACAAAGGAACGATTACCCGCGTAGAACCGTCACTTGAAGCATGTTTTGTCAATTATGGCGTTGAACGCCACGGCTTTTTACCGTTTAAAGAGATTGCGCGCGAATATTTAGCGGAAAGCAACAACCAAAACGCACCGCTCAAAGACCTCATCAAAGAGGGTACTGAGGTGATCGTTCAGGTTGAGCGCGATGAACGCGGCAACAAAGGAGCAGCGCTCACAACGTATGTCTCCCTTGCCGGCCGCTATTTAGTCTTGATGCCGAATAACCCCCGTGCAGGCGGCGTATCACGTCGTATCTCTGGGAAAAACCGCGCCGATCTACGCGAGCAGATGGAAGATCTTGAAGTGCCGGAAGGCATGGGTCTTATCGTCCGTACCGCCGGTATGGGTCGCGTTGCTGAAGAGCTTCAATGGGACTTAAACTATCTTGTGATGCTGTGGGAAGCGATCCAAAACGCAAGTAAAGAACCTGCGCCTTTCTTAATTTTCCAAGAGAGTAATATCATCGTGCGTGCGCTTCGCGACTACTATCGTGGCGACATTGGCGAAATTTTAGTGGATAACGAAGAGGTCTATAAAGAGGCGGAAAACTTTATCGATAACATCATGCCGCAAATCCGCGACAAGATTAAACTCTATAAAGACAATATCCCGCTCTTTACTCGCTTCCAAGTGGAGTCGCAAATCCAAACGGCGTATCAACGCGATGTGAAACTTCCTTCAGGCGGCGCGCTCGTATTTGACTATACTGAAGCCCTGGTATCGATCGATATCAACTCAGGCCGCTCAACAAAAGGTGCGGACATTGAAGAGACTGCGCTTAACACCAACTTAGAAGCCGCCGAAGAGATCGCGCGTCAACTTAAACTCCGTGACCTTGGTGGTCTGATTGTGATCGACTTTATCGACATGATCGAAACCAAACATCAACGCGAAGTGGAAAATCGCTTCCATGATGCCCTCGCGTCGGATCGTGCTCGCATTCAAGTGGGACAAATCTCACGCTTTGGCCTTCTAGAGATGTCGCGCCAACGTCTGCGCGCGTCACTCGATGAAACCTCGCACATCAGCTGCCCACGCTGTGACGGTCAAGGTACGATTCGTAATACCAAATCCCTTGCCCTTGCGATTTTACGCCTCATTGAAGAGGAGTGCTTAAAAGAGAAAACCGCTGAAATTATCGTGCAGGTGCCGATCGATATCGCCATCTATCTCTTAAATGAAAAACGCGATGACATGCTCGATATTGAGACCCGTCTTGAAACGCGCGTCATCATTATCCCCAATAAAGAGATGGATACGCCACACTTTAATATCACCCGTTATCGCACAAATGACAGTGGTACGATTGGGCAAGACAGCTCAACGCACGTCGTTGTTGAAGAGGTAACCACGGAAGATCTGCGCAATAAAGCGCTCAATCTCAATCGTCAAATTCTCTCAGCGCCTGCGGTTACCGGCATTAAACCTACCACGCCTCCACCAACAGAAGTGCGTGAAGGGGCCGAGAAACCCACTGTGTTACAGACCATTATTAGCTTCTTAAAAGATCTCTTTGATAAAAAAGAGGAAAAATCCGGTAAGAAAGAGGCGAAAAAAGGCGAGAATGCAAAAGAGGACGGCAAAAACAAACGCCGTAATCAGCAAAATGAGCGTCGCAACAATCGTCGTAACAACAATAACGCTAATCGCAATCGCAACGTACGCATGAGCCCAAATCGCAATAATACGATTGAAACCGTTGAGCGCAATGTGGATCAAAAAGCGGAATTTATCCCAGCGGAAGAGAATCAAGCGCAAGATAACAACCGCCGTGATAATCGTCGCGATAACCGCAATGATGAGCGTAACGACAATCGCAATCAGCGCCAAAATCGTCGTGATCGTCAGGATAATCAGAACCGCCAAGAGCGCAATGAGGCCCGCAACGAACGTGGTGATAACCAAAAAGGTGAACGTCAAGACAATCGTTCAAATCGTCAAGATCGCGATAATCGTAACGATAACCGTAATGACAATCGTCAAAATCAAAACGAGCGCCGTAATCGCCGTGATGATCGACGCGATGACCGTCAAGAAGGGGAATCTCGCGATAACGATCGTCGTAACGAACGCAATGATCGTAATGAAGAGCGTCAAGAGCGCGACAATCGCAACGACAACCGTCAAAACAACCGCCGCAATCGCCAAAATGATCGTAATCATGAGGCAAATGAGCAAGAGTCTAATGCAAATGCGCCTCAAAAAACCGAGCGTAAAGGTGAAGTGGTCGTAGATGTTAACGGTGAAAAACGCACGCGTAAAATCCGTGACGGTCGCCCACGCATTGAAGAGACTGAAGCTCAAGCGCCTGAGACCAAAGTAGCGGACAAAGCACCGGTCGAAACGGTAAAAGAGACGGCTAACGAAACGCCAAAAGCGGATACTCCAAAGGCAGAAGATAAAGCGGCAAATGCAACTGCTGAAACGCCTCAAACGAATGCCTCAGAAAATGCTAAAAAAGACGATGAGTCTCGTGGCAATCAAGAGCGTAATCGTAGACCGCGCCAAAACCGCAATGAGCGACAAGAGCGTCCTCAAGCGGAAGAAAAAGCGGTTAATACAGAGAAAGCGGAAGCCGCTGAACCTGCCAAAACCGAGGCTCCTAAAGCGGAGACTGCGAAGGCAGAGGTGAAAACGGAAGAATCCGCACCGGCTGTTAAGGAATCGTCATCCAAAGCTGATACAACTAAAGAGGTGAAAGCGGCAGAGAAAACGGTGGACGCGAATGATGCAAACGCCGATAAATCTGCGCAAAAACCTGCTCAAACCAATGAGAAAGCACCTAGCGCTGAGTCAAGTCAGTCCGATGCGCCGGAAGCGAAATCATCAAGTCATGATGAGCGCACACCGGAACACGCTGAAAAACCAGCACAAAATGCCGAAACGCCTGAGAATAGTAAGCCACAACAGTAACTTATTAAAAAGGGTAATCAGCCTATTTTGTTAATTCAATAGGGGATTAGATTGAAAAAAAGCGATCTGACCCCTATTATAGAAAGGGTAGCGAGGAGATGAAATTTCCTCCTAAACAGTTTAGATCACAGCAACCAAAAAAGGAGTATCAAATATGACTTTTGATAATGAATTCACTTACGGTATCGCAAAAACAGTTGGCGATAAATTAGATCCATTTGAAGTAATTGCTGCAAAACCAGGTTTTAACGAACCCGAAGAAAACGGCGAATCAGCGTTTGAAACAATCACTGAAAAATCGTTCGAAGGCAAATGGAAAATCATTTACTTCTATCCAAAAGATTTCACATTCGTATGCCCTACTGAAATCGTTGAGTTCAACAAACTTGCTCAAGATTTCGAAGACCGCGATGCAGTATTAATGGGTGGTTCAATCGATAACGAATTCTGTAAACTCGCTTGGAGACGTGCGCATCCTGATTTAGATAAATTAGGTCACTACTCTTTCGGCGACCCAGCAGGTAGCCTTCTTGACATGTTAGGTGCTCGTGACCAAGCGTCAGGCGTAGCACTTCGTGCAACGTACATCGTTGACCCACACAACGTTATCCAACACGTTTCTGTAAACCCAGACAGCGTTGGTCGTAACCCACAAGAAACTCTTCGTATCTTAGATGCGTTACAAACAGACGAACTCTGCCCATGTAACCGTGCAGTTGGTGGCGAAACTCTTTAATTTGAGTACCCTGTAATGCCTTAAATAAACATTTATCGACATTACATTCTTAAAATAATAGAGAACGACAAAGCCCGCTTGAGTGATCAAGTGGGCTTTTTTATGGGCTGAACATTAGCAAATATTTAAATCAGGATTGAGAGGGAGAACAAAAGGAGAAGGAGTTATGCGATCTGAGATCGACGAATTAATCATCCTCTTTTTTCTTCCGTGCCCGCGGGTGAGCCGCATCAAAAACCTTAGTCAGATGCCCAAAATCAAGATGGGTATAGACTTGCGTTGTGGAAATATCCGCGTGCCCCAATAACTCTTGCACTAAGCGAATATCTTGGCTCGATTCCAGTACGTGAGTTGCCATCGAGTGCCGTAACAGGTGAGGATGAAGATTAATATTCACCCCCGACTCTTCAGCGTAACGTTTGACTCGAGTACTGATCTGCCGGGCGCTTAACCGATTACCTCGCTCAGATAAAAAAAGCGCCTTCTCAAACCCTAACACCCCTTTTTCTGCCATCCACTCTTGGCGAATCGGAAGCCACGCTTGAATGGCATCAATCGCTTTGCGCCCTACCGGAACAATGCGATCTTTATCGCCTTTCCCCGCAATGACGCGCACTTCATAATCATCAAAATCGATATGGTGAAGATTGAGCGCGTGAAGCTCCGCAAGTCGTAAACCGCTTGAATAAAATAGCTCGCAGATGGCCCGATCGCGCACCTCATGCTCATTTGTGGGCGGACGATTGAGGATCTTTTCCAACAGATCCACCTCCACCACAGACGGAAGCCGTTTTGAGGATTTCGGCGGCTTAACCAATTTAGCGGGATTATGGGAAATAATGCCCCGCTCCACCAGATCATCAAAAAAGAGGCGAATCGAAGCGAGCTGCGTCTGCATACTCGAGGATTTAAGGGGCTTTTTCCCAGAAGCGGGCGAAGTTTTAGAACGATAGATAATATAATTCCGAATGACCTTCTCATCGCAGAGCGTCCATTCGGAAATACTATATTCTTGAAGATAGGCTAAAAATTGCCGGAGCGAATAGGCTTTAATCTCCGCACTGTGCGGGCTATACGCTTTCCGGTAACGCTCAATATAATCCTCGATATCCGCAAGAAGCGAAGACCAAGGCGATCGGTTTAAATTGTGCGTGTTATCTCTCATAAAGGTCAATGATCGCGCACTCAATTGCTCTCAAGTCCGCGATCACATTAACGATTAATCCTAAGGAAGGCCTACTGTACGACGAAGCGCATCAAGATTGAAGTATTCGTCGAACTCTTCTTCCGTCATCAAATTACGCTCGAGCACCACAGCTTTCACGCTTTTGCCAGTCTTAATACAGATACGGCCGACGATATCGCCCTCACCATGCCCAATCACAGGGTTAAGGTAGGTGATAATGCCCACTGAATTTAAGATGTAATTGAGGCAATATGCTTCGTTTGCGGTAGTGTCTTTCACACATTTATCTTGAAGGGATCGGCATGCATTTTTAAGCAGCATAATCGATTCAAAAGTCGCCTGCGCAACCACCGGCTCCATCGCATTTAACTGCAATTGGCTCGCATCCGCAGCAGCAGTTACGGTCACATCATTGCCGTATACTTTAAAGCAGGCATTATTTACCGCTTCAGGTAATACCGGGTTCACTTTTGCTGGCATAATAGAGCTCCCCGCCTGAAGTTCAGGAAGGTTGATCTCTTTTAATCCCGCGCGCGGACCTGACGATAATAGGCGTAAGTCATTGGCAATTTTTGAGAGTTTAACCGCAAGGTTTTTAAGCGTTGCGTGAAACTTCACAAAATCGGTGAGATCTGAGGTCGCAGCAATGAGATTATCCGCTAAACGGCATGGATACCCGGTCACTCGTGATAACTCTTCGATCACCACTTTGCCGTAACCTTTTGGCGTATTGACACCGGTACCGATCGCTGTACCACTTAGGTTCACCGATAAGAGCGAACGACGTGTTTCACGCACATCTTCTACTGCGGTGGTAATAAGATTTGCAAAGGCGGCATACTCTTGCCCAAGACTCATCGGTACGGCGTCTTGCAGCTGTGTACGACCCATTTTTAATACCGACGCAAACTCTTCTGCTTTCGCCATTAATCCATCACGAAGATAGAGTGCACTTTCGATCAGATCTTCAGAACATTTATACATCGCCAGACGCAATCCGGTTGGATAGGCATCGTTCGTTGATTGTGATTCGTTGACATGATCGTTTGGATTAATGTGAACATAATCCCCTTTGGAATATCCTGAAATCTCAAGTGCAACGTTGGCAACCACTTCGTTCACATTCATGTTGAGCGACGTACCCGCACCGCCTTGAAAGGCATCGATCGGAAATTGATTCAAGTATGAATCATCCGTTAATAAAATATCGCACGCCTTGATAATCGCATCTGCGACTTCAGGTTTTACCGTCCCTAGCTTTTTATTCGCAAGTGCGGATGCTTTTTTCACATACACAATCCCACGAATAAAGTCTGGGGTGTCACTATTCGTCTGGGTAGAGAGGGTGAAGTTGTTCATCGCGCGCACCGTGTGAATGCCGTAATATGCATGATTTGGAACGTTTAACTCACCTAAAAGATCTACCTCTTTACGATACCCCATTTAATATCTCCTTAAAATTTAATCAATATGCAAACCTTGTTTGACTCTGCGTAATTCTCGTTTTTCACGCTTGTCTGGCTTTTCTGGTCGGATGGTCGGCGCAAGACGTCTCAGTTCCCGCTCCCGATTACGCCGTTCAATGCTTTGAGGAAGCTCCTCATACATCGTCGCCGCAATGGACGCAGGTCCGCGATTCGGTAACAGTTTTAACACCGTCACCTCAAATATCATTTGCGCTTTACGCACGGTGATAACATCCCCCTCTGCGATCATGCGTGCGGGTTTTGCTAATTGCTCATTAACAAGGACTCGCCCTTTATTGATCTCATCGGTGGCCAGTCGCCGTGTTTTATAAAACCGGGCAGCCCATAACCATTTATCTAAACGCACAAAAAGACCTCCAATACTTATCTCATATTAGACGCTAATTTAGATGATTGCTAGACAATACAAGAAAAGAGCCACAAATATGTGGCTACTAGTCAATATACATAAATTGTTAAACGTTGCAAAATACTTTTTTAGTTTTTTTCATCTTGATCTGAAGAGACTTTTTTCGCTTCAGATTGATCAACGTTTTCAGAGACTTCTGAAGCCTCATCTTCATTATCAGAAAGAATGATGTTTAACTCTAAAACATCACACCCTTCCTCGCGATCCATTTCGATTTTTACCTGCTTGCCATCTACTGGAAGATATTTACGCACAACCTCTAAAATATCTTTCTGAAGATCCTGCATAAAATCAGGATGCGCATCTGCATTACGGATACGCTCATGCGCAACAATAATCTGCAGGCGTTCTTTTGCGATCGATGCCGTATTTGATTGGCGGCGTCGACCAAAAATACGCTTTAACATACTTTTCCTAGCCTCCAAAGAGTCGTCCGAAGAAGCCTTTTTTCTCAGCTTCGATGAAACGGTGTGGGCGATCTTCTCCTAAGAAACGATCCACAATGTCGATATACGCTTGGCCCGCATCGGACTGCTCATCCATAATGACCGGTTGACCTGCGTTTGAGCATTGAAGTACAGCTTCTGACTCTGGAATCGCGCCTAAAAGTGGAATGCCAAGGATATCGAGAATATCGGTTACCGTTAACATATCCCCTGAATCGGCACGTTTAGGATCATATCGATTGATCACTAAATGTTGCGACACTTCAGAGCCCTCTTCCGCTTTGAGCGTTTTACTCGCTAAAATTCCTAAAATACGGTCAGAATCTCGTACAGATGACACTTCAGGATTGGTCGTCACGATGGCGTCATCGGCAAAATACATCGCAAGCTGTGCCCCTTTTTCAATCCCCGCAGGCGAGTCACAGATGATATATTCAAAATCCATCTTTTTAAGATCATCAATTACTTTACCGACACCCTCTTTCGTGAGCGCATCTTTATCGCGTGTTTGCGATGCAGGCAAAATAAATAGATTATCTAAACGCTTATCTTTAATGAGCGATTGCTGAAGGTTCGCTTCCTCATTGACCACATTAACGAAATCGTAAACGACGCGGCGCTCACATCCCATAATAAGGTCTAGGTTACGTAAACCCACATCGAAGTCGATCACTGCAGTTTTATGGCCTTTTTTCGCAAGACCCGCTGCTAAGCTTGCACTTGTGGTGGTCTTTCCGACCCCACCTTTACCGGAGGTAACAACTACTACTCGTGCCACTCAATACTCTCCCTCTTAAAAAATTTTATTTAAATAAATTAAAAAATGCGCTCAATCTTAATTTCGTCGTGCTCTAGATAGATCTGTACTGCTTTCCCCGTCCAAAGGGCCGAGATCTCCTCATCAATCACCTTATATTGCCCTGCAATGGAGACAAGCTCCGCTTCCAGTGATTGGCAGAAAATACGCGCCGAACGATTCCCATTAATCCCCGCAAGCGCACGCCCACGGAGCGGTCCATACACATGGATATTCCCGGTCGCTAAGAGCTCTGCGCCCTCATTGACGGTATTGATAATAATGAGATCGCCACTTGGAATCGCAATTTGTTGGCCTGAACGAACTTGATGGGTGACCACCGTCGATGGCACCGCCACCTCTTTAATCACCTCAACCTCTTTCGTCTCCACAATGCGCTCCACAACAGGCGGACGCTCTTGCGGTTTTTGCGCAGGTTGACTGACCGTTTTTTGGGCATTCTGTTCTGGCAAAAAGGCCCAATCAGCTTTCATTGCTTTACTCTCAAGCGCCTCAGGCACCGAGCGTAACGCAACAGGGATTATCCGATTGGAGATCAAGAGATTCTTGAGCCACGTGAAATCAAGATTATCACGAGCATCGATTTCAGAGAGATCGACTACCACAGGAATTTGATTAAAAAAAGCAGGAGAGATTTTTATTTTCGCAACTAACGCCTCTTCAACCGCTTTAAGATCGATCGTTTTAAGATAGAGAACGGTGGTCGTGAAGACCTCTCCTTTTAAATCAAAATACTTTGACATTTTTTAGCTTATTATACAAGTTTTCAGAAGATTAATGATCGTGTCCGCCGCTGTGAACGTGACCGTGGTCAAGTTCTTGCGCCGTCGCGTTACGTACAGATACCACTTCAACGTCGAAATGCAATTGCTTTCCAGCTAAAGGATGGTTTCCGTCAAGTTTGATCATCTCTTCAGAGACTTCTAATACGCGGAACATATGCATGCTGCCATCAGGCGCGCTACCGGTTACTTGTAGACCGACTGTGATCTCTTCATCTTCAGGAAACGCTTCTCTTGGCACATCGATAATGTTCTCTTCGTGATGTACGCCGTAGCCCTCTTCAGGTTCTACGGTGAAGGTAACTTCTTGACCCTCTTTTGCCCCTTCAAGTGCTTTTTCAAATCCAGGGATCATCATGCCGTGGCCGTGAATATACGCAAGAGGTTCACCGCCTACGTTGCTATCAAGAGTCGCGCCATTGTCGTCAGTTAAGGTATAATGAACCGCTACTACTTGGTCTTTTTCAATAATCATATTTATCCTTTATAGATTTCGAGGGTTTATTTCCGAATTCTACTATACAATAATATGAGAGTTAGATAAATAGACAATTCGCAAACTTCTTAGGGTTTACCCGATTTAGAGCTAATCAAAAATGGACATTTTAGAGCAAAAAAAATTGGTCGCAAAAGCGGCCTGTGAACTGATTCAACCCAACGAAATTTTAGGCCTTGGCACCGGCTCAACCGTCGACTGTTTAATCGCAGAGCTTGCCCCGATCGCCGATCAAATTAAGGGCGTCGTCTCAAGTTCTGAGCGCACGACGAAACAGATTATCGATCTTAACATCCCCATTATTGAACCTTCAGAGATTACTGAGATCAATCTCTATATTGATGGTGCCGATGAGATCAATCACGCGCTTGAGATGGTTAAAGGCGGCGGCGGCGCGCTCACTCGTGAAAAAATCGTGGCGGCCCATGCAAAATCTTTTATCTGCATTGCCGATAGCAGTAAACTCGTCGATACCTTAGGGGCTTTCCCGCTTCCAATCGAAGTGATTCCGATGAGCGCTCATTATGTGATGCGTGAAGTGGAAAAACTGGGCGGTCTTCCCTCCATTCGTGAAGGGTTTATTACCGATAATGGTAATTTAATTGTGGATGTCAAAGGACTCACGATCGAGAATGCCACCGCGCTTGAGTCGCACTTAAATCAAATTACGGGTGTGGTGACAAACGGTCTTTTTGCCATGCGCAAAGCGGATCTTTTACTGCTTGCAACGCCTCAAGGTGTAAAGCGTTATTCACTCGACTAATTGAGATGCCATGACACTATTTGCTCTCCTAAAACGGCTCGCCCTTCTAACCCTCGTGGGATTTTTAATCTATCTCACGTGGTATCTCAACACGCAAACCTTTGCCGATAAAGAGATTAAGCCTGAAGAGCCTCAACTTGAGATGTATGGATACACCTTAAAGCAATATAATGCCGACGGAGAGCTTGCATCGATCTTAACCGGTCCTTATCTTAAACATTTTGATGGCGAGATGGGCACGTTTCTCCAAGATCCGGATCTTGTTCAATATGAATTACAGCCGGATCAAACGCGCATCATCAGCTGGACCGCAAAGAGCGATAACGCCCATCTTAACGAGGATAGCTCGCTCATTACCTTAAAAGATAACGTGGTGCTCTATCGTCCGCCCCTTGAAAATCGCGATGAAGAGACGGTGACAACGGAGAAACTCCTTATTCACGATAAAGGGGAACGCATCTCAACGGATCTATTTATCCGCCTTGAATCCCCTAGCTATTTTACAGAAGGCATTGGATTAACCGGCTTTCCGAATCGCGGCGAATATCGACTGCACAACGCAACTAAGAGTCAATATGAAACGAAGAAACCTTAAACAACGCACTCTCTTTTTGCCCCTCCTTGCGGGATTATGGCTATTTCAAATGGCGTGGGCACTGCCTGAAGATCGCGATCTACCCGTCGATATCGTCTCCGATACCGGCGAATATTTCCAAGAGGAAGGCTACGGAATCTATACCGGCAATGTAGTATTAACCCAAGGCACGTTAGAGATCAAAGCCGATAAAGCGACCTTTTATCTTAAAGAGGGCGTACTCGATTATGTGGTGGCCGAGAGCCTACAAAAAGGGAAGCTCGTTAAGATTAAATATCTCCCCAATCACGATGATCCGTGGGTCTTTGGTGAAGGGAAAACCCTGCACTATTATCCCAATAAAGAGCTGTTGACGCTTCTAACCAATGCGGAAGTGATTCAAGCGAACGACGTGGTCAAAGCCGAACAGATCGATTATCGCCTTGATACCAAAAAAGTCACCGCGAGTCGCTCGAAAAAGGAACAGATTAAGATCACCATTCAGACCGGAAAAGGGGCGAAGTAATGAAGCTTGAAGCCAAAGAACTCGTTAAACGCTTTAAAAAACGAACCGTCGTCGATGGCGCGTCTTTCCATATCAGTTGCGGTGAAGTGGTTGGACTTTTGGGCCCGAATGGTGCCGGAAAAACCACCAGTTTTTATATGACAGTCGGGCTTATTACCCCCGATGAGGGTGCGATCTTTATTGATGATAAAGAGATTACCAAACTCCCGATGCATGAGCGCTCCCATCTAGGGATTGGCTATCTACCACAAGAGGCATCAATCTTTCGTAAAATGACGACGCGTGAGAATATTTTAGCGATCTGCCAAACGCGCAAAGATCTCTCGAAAAAAGAGCAAGAAGTCTTAACCGACGGCCTTCTCGAAGAGTTTAAAATTACCCATATCGCCCATTCACTCGGGATTTCACTCTCAGGCGGTGAACGTCGTCGGGTCGAAATCGCGCGAAGCCTTGCGCTGAGCCCCAAATTTTTACTCCTCGATGAACCCTTTGCCGGCGTCGACCCGCTCTCCGTTGCGGACATTCAATCGATCATCCAAGACCTTGCGAAAAAAGGGATCGGCGTTCTCATCACCGACCACAATATTCGCGAAACCTTGAGCATTTGTGAGCGCTCCTATATCTTAAGTGCCGGACGCGTCATTGCAGAAGGCGATACCACCGCGCTCCTTGCCAATAAAGATGTGCGCCGTGTCTATCTTGGCGAAAATTTCTCGCTCTAACACGATTCATCCATTGACCTATAGGCCACCTATGAAGCAGACTCCGAGCTATTTTTTTTATGATCTAGAGACCTTTGGGCTCGACCCAAAACAGGATCGCATCGCCCAATTTGCGGGGATTCGCACCGATCATAATTTCAATATCATTGGCGAGCCGGTCAATCTCTATTGCCAGCCCGCACTCGATTATATTCCCAACCCGGAATCGATCTTAATCACCGGCATTACCCTTGAGGAGTGTGAGGAGAAAGGGCTTCCCGAGTCGGAGTTTGCAAGCGCGATTCACACGCTGTTTTCAGTCCCCAACACCACCATTTTGGGCTATAACAATATCCGCTTTGACGATGAGATGATCCGTTATCTCTTCTATCGCAACTTTATCGATCCCTACGCCTACGCGTGGCAAAATGGCAATTCTCGCTGGGATCTTTTAGATGTGGTCCGCGCGACCTACGCTCTACGTCCTGAAGGAATTAAGTGGCCGAAAAATGAAGAGAACCCAAACATTGCAAGCCTTCGTCTTGAGCATCTGACAAAAGCGAATAACCTCCTACACGAAAAGGCGCACGATGCCTTAAGCGATGTCTATGCCACGATTGCCATTGCCAAACTTTTAAAAACCCATCAGCCTAAACTCTTTAAATTCTTTTTTGAGAATCGCCTAGCGCGCGATCTAAAACGGCAGATCGACCTCGATAATCATACGCCTTTTACCCATGTTTCCGGCATGTTTGGGGCAGATAATCAATATCTCGCCGCCATGATGCCGATCGCGATGCACCCGTGGAATCGAAATGGACTCATTGCGGTGAATCTCATGGGCAATGTTGAGCAGCTTCTCACGCTTTCAAGCGCGGACATTCACGCCTATCTCTATACCAAAGATGAAGCACTTCCCGAGGGCATTGAGCGGATGCCGTTAAAACTTATTCATCTTAATCGAACGCCCATTATTGCGCCTTTAGGGGTGTTAAAAGGGGTTGATCAAACCAGCGTCGATGTGGAAACGGTGATGCGAAATTTTGAAATGCTCTTTAATCATCGCTTTGAACTAATGCAGAAGCTCACCGAAGTCTACCGAGAAAAACGCGACTTTTCTGCCCTTGAACCGCAAGATCCTGAAGCGCAGCTCTATGATGGCTTTTTCCCCGATGAGGATAAAAAAGAGATGGAGCGAATTTTGCGCCTCTCCTTTGATGAGATTGCCGAGACGGAGTTTTTCTTTGAAGATGCTCGTTTATCGCCGCTTCTCTTCCGTTATCGCGCCAAAAATGCGCCGTTTACCTTAAATAAGGTGGAGCAAGATATCTGGAATCAGTTCGCCAAAGTTCGCCGTAATGGCTATAAAGAGGCGTTTCGCCCAATTTATGAGACGCTCCTTGAAAGCGATCTAACCGAGGATCAGCGCACACTGCTTGAGAGTTGCCGACACTACTATTACGACTAATATTTTTCGATCATAAGGATTCAATGACTGAACTTTCTGTCGCCACCATCAATCTCGATAATTTAGGGGAATGGAGCCACGCCACTCGCTTTGAGCGCTTAACAGAAGCCGTGAATACCGCCCTCAAACGTCCGATGATTATTGCGCTCCAAGAGATCGGCGCCTTTGCTGAGGAGGAAAACGTCAATCTCGACGCGCCCCTTCCGGCAACCATTGATAAAACGCTGCTAGATTATCTCAATTCGGATCAACCGCTCGAGGCGCAATACCACTATGCAGAAATTGCGCCAAAACCCTTTACCACAGGCGGTGAACGCAATCACCACATTCGCTCCGCCTTTCTCTATCGCGCGCCAATTACACTCACCGAGTTACGCACACTTGGAGAGGATTCTCCCTTCTTTACCGGCAACACACTTGAAGGGAAAGAAGCACTCTCCCCTTCCCGTCGCCCACTGCATGGGATATTTGATCTCAACGGCACACCGCTTCATCTCATCAATTGCCATCTTAAATCGATGAATGCGCCAACCAATGATCGTAAAAAGATCGCCCGGCGTCAGCGAAATGCTCAAGCGGAACAGATTCGACAGGACATTCAGAACCATAAAAATGAACCGCTAATGGTCCTTGGGGACTTTAATGATCTGCCTCAATCAAAAACCATCGAGATTCTACGTGATCATCAAAGCTTAGCGTCGATCTGGAATGACACCCCGAAACCTTGCTATACTTATCGCTATAAAAACAAGCCGATTGTACTCGATTATATTCTTTACAATCATCATCTTACCTTGATTGAGGTGAGTGCGCCGCCGCTCAATACGCCTCATTTAAGCCCAACGCGATTTAGTGATCATGACCCAGTTGTTGCCACGTTTACACTTTAACAAACCGCTCGTAACGCTCATTTTAATCAGCGTGCTCGGTACGCCGCTCAATGCTCAAACCTTTAAAGGAGCGATTGAGGCCTACGATCAGCAAAATTATAGCGAAGCATTTTCTCAATTTAGTGAGCTCGCCGCCCGCGGACATATCGATGCGCTCAACAATCTTGGCACGCTCTATCAGACCGGAAAAGGAGTGGAACGGAGCTATCCTGAAGCGGTACGCGCCTATAAACGAGCTGCGATTACTGGCCACATTAATGCCGCCTACAATCTTGCAAACCTCACCCGCCTTGGCATGGGAACGCCGAAGAATATTCCGGAAGCGTACGCGTGGAGTATTGTTGCCGCTCGCCATGGCGCCAGTGACCTAATCGCATTTCGTGATGCGCTTCGCAAAGAACTCACTCTTAACGAGATTAAACAAGCTCATGAGCTCGCGCAAAAAGTGCTGATGCGACTTGGCCAATACGAGGTAACGCTTGCATGGATGCTCCCCTCTGAGCTTCGCAATCCACTCTTCACGCCCGCCGCAAAAGTGAAAGATCCGGAAGCCAATCGCGCGTTTTCCAATGCGGATATCCAAAGAGATACCCAAGGAGACACAAAGGCTCATGCCAACTATCCCACACTAGTAAAAGAGCCTAAAAAAACACTCGCCTTTGAATCCGGCTATAAAAATGGCGAAAATGCCGCCGCTCACACGGCGATGACGCCAACGAAAGAGAATAGCTATAAGATCGATGGCGTCGAGATTCCTGCGGGATTCTCTCCTTTAAGTCGGGATAAATCAGCCTATACTGGCATTCAAGAGCGCCCCACTCACTCTGAATCAGACAGATCTTCCATGACCGATAACAAAGCCCAATCCATTGGGGGTGTTGATATTCCAGATGGATTTTCACTATTAAAACGCCGCTCTGAAACCGAAAAGCAAACGAGCACGCCGCTCAATGATGCGGGTGATTCGAACGCCTATGAAGATCACACTAATCAGTACAATGGACAAAATGAACCAACCCTTGCGCCGCCTCCTAAAGCCAAATCACGCACCTATTCCACTCAACTTGGGCATTCATCAACGACGATCTATCGCCCGCAACTAGAAACATTGGGGGAATATGAAAACGCGACTATTTTGCGCCCGCGCCGTGTGATTCCGATTAAAGAGCAGAGCCTCAATCAGCACAAACCCGTCAGTGACGCGGTGGAACGCTTAGTCAATAGCCTCTCCACTGCAATGGGAACGCCGTTTGATAAAACCCTCGGTGCGCTCATTCGCCTCAATCCCAATGCCTTTAAAGAGAGCGATAGCGGCGTGATTGAACAGATCAACCCTGAGCAATCCTTAAAAATCCCTTCAAAAGAATTGATCTTAGAGTATTTCAATGAAGAATAGATCACTTCATTGGTTACAAGGGCTCTTGCGTCACGCGCTTCCAAGCCACTGTACGCTATGCGAAAATGCACTTATTGATGCAGTATCTCATCCACTTCTGTGTGATGATTGTGCGCATGATCTACCCCACGCCGGCTCGGAATGTCTTATCTGCCAAACGGCACTTTCATCGCCATTAACGGTACCGCAACAGCTTTGCCGAAATTGTAATGAAGAGAGCGCTCTTTCTAGTTTAACGGTACGTTTTCGTTATAAAGAGGGCATTAAATCGATCATTCAGCGATTAAAGTTTAATCATCGGCCGGAACTGATCTCTCTCATTGCTTCACTCATGCAACCTTTCTTTGATCACCGAATCACAGAGCTCACGCAAAAATACCGCGCGCCAATGACGCTGATTCCGATGCCCTCCGACCGATTTCGCTTAGCACGACGGGGCTTTAATCCAACCCTTGAGATACTAAAAAAGCTCTGCCAATCATCACCTAAATCACTTATCACCTTTTTGCCCAATTATCTGCACAAATATGCATTTTTCATACCTCAAAGCGAGCTGAATCGAAAAGAGCGCCTTGAAAACCTAAATGGAGCATTTTATACGAAACGATCTCTTAAGCCCCTTATCAAAGGGAAAAATATTCTGCTTTTTGATGATGTGATTACAACAGGGACATCCCTTGAAGTATCAGCAAGAACACTCATCAACAATGGCGCGAACTCCGTTCACGGCCTACTTATCGCCCGCGCGTAGGTTGAAAAAATCGCGAATTTATGGCATATTGAGGTTGGTGCGTTCCTGTTATGTACGGGCGTTTACACTATACACCTCTTGATCCTAATTTTTATACTTTGGAATGCCTTAATTGGCCTTTGGTGTGCAAGCTGATTTAGTTCAGAAGCCTAAAGAAGTCCATCTAGGAATCCACTTGAACCTAAGCGTTCAAGAGTCTTAGTGTCGAGCCACGGCTACTATGGGGACGCATCCTTTTTCTCCCTCCCATATAATTCCTCCCCCGAATGTCATCATTGACAGTCCTTCCCTTCTTATTACCTCTCCCCACCAACTCTCAAGTCTTTTCGACTTCCCCCCCCACAGCATAAAAACAACGCCACAGTAACCTGTAATCTCTCTTTATTTTAGACAATAAAAAACGTCTCTTTGATTTATCAACGAGTGACGTTCAAAGAGACGTGTCTGTTTTTACAAATATGGAGAG
Organism: uncultured Ignatzschineria sp.; assembly: GCA_945619025.1. Lineage (GTDB taxonomy): Bacteria > Pseudomonadota > Gammaproteobacteria > Cardiobacteriales > Wohlfahrtiimonadaceae > CALZBJ01. The sequence goes on from CALZBJ010000002.1 coordinate 138,649, forward strand.
TTATTTGGTCTTAACCAAATGAAATTATTTGTTTACCACTTCTTTCTTAACATCAATTAAGATGTCAACACGGCGGTTTTTCGCACGGTTTTCACGAGTATCGTTCGGTACTACAGGCTCTAATTCACCGCGACCTTCTGAACGAATTGCGTTTGCATCAACGCCTTGTGCAACTAAGTAATCAGCTACTGATTTCGCACGGCGCTCTGAAAGACCTTGGTTATATGCCGCAGGACCGGTTGAGTCTGTGTGACCTACCACTGCGATACCTTTAGTTTGAACGCGTTTTAACTCATCAACGATTTCGTCAAGCTTCGCTTTACCAGCTGGTTTAAGGTCTGCTTTGTCAAAATCAAAGAAGGTGTTGGTTTCAAACGAAAGTTGTTTTACTGTAACGCCACAGCCTTCAGTACCACCACGTGTTTGTACGCAGTCGCCTTGACGGTCTGTAATGAAGTTACCCCAACGGTCGGTTAAGGTTTTATCTTCGGCCATTGCAGATGTGGAGAACACTAAAGAACCCACTAATAATGCAAACTTTAACTTATTCACTATATTTTCTCCTCATAAGTATCTGTTTAATACGAATTAATCTTACAATTACTCTTAAGTATAGTCAAAAAACTCTATCTAACGCAATCATTATTATCTATATCGTTCCCGTACTATATCAAATCTAAAATGAAGGCGCATAAAAAAAGCACAAAAAAACCCCTCCGAAGAGGGGCTTTTAGATCTAAAACTAGATCTGAATCACTAATTAACGCGGTTAAGCGTCTTTAATTAGTTGATTGTGATGTCAACACGGCGGTTTTTCGCACGGTTTTCACGCGTATCGTTAGGAGCGATAGGTTGGTTTGCACCGTAACCTACTGCGTTGATTAAGTTTGCATCAACGCCTTTTGATACTAAGTATGCTTCAACTGATTTAGCACGACGCTCAGAAAGACCTTGGTTGTAAGCAGCTGGACCTGTTGCGTCAGTGTGACCTGCGAGGCTGATGCTGTTTACTTTTTTGCTGCCTAATTCTGCAACTAATTCGTCTAATTTAGCTTTACCAGCTGGTTTAATCGTTGCTTTGTCAAAATCAAAGAATGCGTCTGCTTCATAAGTTTTAACTTCTTGTACAGGTGCGCCACAAGCGTCCGCTGTACCACCGATAGTTAATACGCACTCGCCTTGACGGTCAGTAACGCCTTGTCCTTGACGATCAGTAAGGCCTTTGTGATCTTGAGCCATTGCTGATGTTGTAAGGATTAAGCCTGAAAGCATAGCGATTGTTAATTTCTTTTTCATAAATTCTCTCCAATTAATAAAAACAATATAGATAACAAATATACTGTAACCTTAACAGCTCAATTTGTTTCCTATAATACCCTATTTACAAGATAAAAACATATTTTATTTTCCCTCGGATTGGCCTAAATCATTCAATTTCCAACCCTTGAGGAAAATCGTTTTTTATCCACTCTACTCGGCACTTTCTTCAGAAACTCGATAGAGCTTTGAATAGTAACTATTTTTATCTAAAAGGGAGTGATGCGTCCCCTCTTCGACAATTTTTCCATGATCAAACACCACGATTCGGTCGGCGTGTTCAATCGTACTTAATCGATGCGCGATAATAATCGTCGTCTTATTTTGGCAAAGCGTTACCAGCGCCTCTTGAATGAGACGTTCGCTTTCGGTATCAAGACTGCTCGTCGCCTCATCTAAAATTAAGATGGGCGAATTTTTGAGAAGCGCCCGCGCAATTGCCACCCGCTGACGCTGCCCGCCTGAGAGTCTTGCCCCATTTTCTCCGATCATCGTATCGAAGCCTTCGGGCAATTCCATAATAAAATCATACGCGTTTGCCTGCTTCGCCGCTTCGATAATCGCCTCTTTTGTGACCTTTGATTGACCAAAGGCAATGTTGTTCGCAATGGTATCGGCAAATAAAATCACATTCTGCCCCACATAACTGATCTGATTGCGGTAACTCTCAAGATCCACCTCTGATAGATTCACCTCATCAACAAGGATCTCACCGGAAGTTGGCTCATAAAATCGCGCGAGAAGATTGGCAAAGGTACTCTTTCCACTTCCTGATCCACCGACAAGCGCCACCGTTTCTCGGGGCTCGATTGTAAGATCAATCCCACGAAGGGCTTTTCGCTCTCGGTCTTGGTAGTAAAATTCCACCTCATTAAAGGCGATTTTTCCCTCAAGATTAGTAAAAGTATGGCCTTTACGGTTGGGCTCTTCAATGGAATCGATGAGCTCAAAAACCCCTTCCGCCCCCGCAAAGCCCCGTTGCAGCGCTTCATTTAATCGGGTAAGACGTTTAATCGGGTTGAGAAGCGCGATCATCGCCGCTAAGAGCGATAAAAAGCCCCCTACGGTAAATTCATCTTGCGCCGCTTGATGCGAGGCATACCAGATCACCACCGCCACACAGATCACCAATAACACTTGCGAAAGTGGGCTCGATAATTCAGAGGCAGAGACAATTTTCATATTGAGATGGCGAATATCTTTATTCACTTTACGAAAACGATCCCGCATCTCTTTATAGGCAGAAAAGAGCTTAATTTCGCGGTGACCCCGAATGGTCTCTTCAGTAATGTGATTGAGCGTTCCCATCTGAGATTGAATCGTTCGCGCCAGACGGCGAAGGCGATTCGATACGATTTTGAGCACCAAATAGATAAAGGGCGCCATCATAAAGGCGAGCGCACTCACCTTCCAGTTTTGTAAAAACATCACGCAGAGAAGGCCAACGATGACAAACGAATCTTTAATGAGCGTCACCAGCGCCATCGAGCTGATGGTGAGAAGCTGATTGACATCATAGGTGAGCTTTGAGAGAAATGCGCCGGAGGATTTTTTATCATATTCCGCTTGCGGGAGCGTTAATAGTCGGTCATACATCTGATAGCGCAGTTTTTCAATCACTTTTTGCGCCACCCACTGCATGCCCACGTTTCCGGTAAACGAGAGCGTACTCATCGCCACATAAATGCCGATAATCATCCACGGCATCATTTTAATGAACGCCTCATTTTTCCCGACAAATCCTTCGTCAAGAATCGGTTTTAGCAGCCAAAAGAGCCCCGCTTCAAGAAGCCCCGAAAGAGCAATCGCCACCATCGCTAAGATAAGCGTGCCGGGATAGGCCAGCGTATAAGATAATATCCGTTTATAGAGTGCTATATTCTGCGTCTTCAATGATCCATCACCTAATCAGTTTGGAGAAATTCTCCTCTATTATGAACGAAAAAAGCACTCAATGGCATTTCCTTGAGTGCTTCTTGAGTTAAATTAACTCACTATCGAATGGGTAAACCGTTTAGTAAACAATCTCAACACGACGGTTTTGCGCCCATGCGCCTTCATCGTATCCCGCTACTGCTGGTAATTCTTTACCGTAGCTACGTACACGAATTTGCGCCGGATTCACCCCGTTTGAGATCATCACATCACGCACAGAGTTTCCACGGCGCTCGCCTAATCCCATGTTGTATTCGTGTGATCCTCGATCATCGGTATGACCGTCTAACCATACGCCACGATTTGGAGTGCTTTTAAGAGCATCCGAGTGCGCTTTTACTACATTGTAAGATTCTGAACGTAAGCGATCGGAATCGAAATCAAAGTAGATAACGCGGTCTGCTGTGCCTCGTTGACCGTAGTTGGCATCGTGATAGGTACTCGCTTCTACGCCGTAATACCCGCTCACATCATCGCCATGTTGTCCGCCTGCGTTACCCGAGGTGCCTGATCCTGTCGTTGTACACGCAGATAGAACCATGGTTGCCACAGCTAACGATACCCATTTTAAGTGCTTCTTGATCATTCTCTTAACCTCATTAATTATGAAAATTTATTTGATCGATGGTGACCAATCTGGCTTGCGAACGTCACGGCTGATGCCCGGGAAGTTCATAAGATTGTTGCCATCACTCGAGATAGTTTTTAACGTTCCGCGTCCATCGGAGAAGATAAGCATATCCCCGTTGCCCGCAAAACTTGGAGATTCATCTTTCCCGCCGTTGGTGATGCGCTTAACCGCGCCTGTTTTCAGATCAATCACCGCAATACCAAATCCACGTTGATCGATGCGTTGCATCACCGCAAGCTTACCTCCATCCCTAGAGATCGTTGCATTCCCATTATAGTTGCCTTGGAAAGTGACTCGAGTGGCATTCCCGCCATTTTCGTCCATTTTGTAAATTTGTGGATTTCCGCCACGGTCTGAGGTGAAATAGATCATTCCATCTGTCGACCAAACCGGTTCCGTATCAATCCCCCAATGATTGGTGAGTCGTTTTAAGTTCGAGCCATCAATATTAGCGGTATAGATTTCAGGATTCCCATCTTTCGATAAAGTAAAGACCAAGCGGCGACCGTCCGGTGACCATGACGGCGCTGAGTTAATCCCAGGCATGCTGATCACTACCGAACGTTTACCGGTATAAAGGTCTTGAATCATAATTTGGTTACGGCGACCTTCAAGCGATGCGTAGGCTAATTTTGAGCCATCGGGCGACCAGGAAGGTGAGAGAATCGGTTCACGCGATTCTAAAATAACTTGAGGATTTGCTCCATCAGAATCGGCGATCACAAGGGAAAAGTGACGCCCTTTTTGCGAGACATAAGCCATGCGTGAATCAAATGCGCCTTTTTTACCTAAGATGCTCTCATAGATATAATCGGCGATTTGGTGGGCTTGACGACGCTCTTCTGAAGAATTTTGCGAGGTGAAAGTATATTCACGATTGCCCCAAGCGCGATTGGTCATCCCATCACTCACGCTAACGCGAAATGCGCGGTTATTGACTTTATTAAAGTGCACCACATAGTTCACGCCATAAGTGCGCCAACGATCCGGGCTGATCGCATTGACATCACTAATGTGACCTAATTCATAGGCGAGGTTTTTAGGCGAAAAACGGCCAGAACGCTGTAAGTCATTCATCACCACTTCAAGGGTTTTTGCTGAGACGCCTTCAGATTGAACCAGTCCCACCGGACGGCTCTTTTCTGATTCTTTTGAGACATCGAGCTTCAATTGCGCCTCTGCCAGGGTAAGCATCGAAATAGCAATAATAAAGACCTGAAAGAGTGATTGTAAATACGTTCGTTTTTTAGGGGTTGCCATCGTCTTGTTACCTCGCATATAGAGTCTTGTTTGGTTATTCTTTTAAGGCCCAGATCCCGGGTAGATTGCGCCAATATTCATTATAATCCATGCCGCAACCAAAGACATATCGATCGGGAACGTCTAACCCAATATAGTCTACTTTAAATTCTTTTGGCTTTCTATCATGAACTTTATTTATTAACGCCGCGCAGTAGACTTTTTGTGCGCCACGATCCTCTAAATTCTTCACAATTGCCGCTAACGTTGTGCCTTCATCGAAGATATCTTCCACCACCAGCACCACGCGATCTTTCACATCGATGCTCGGTTCTGCGATCCAAACGAGCTCATCTGACCCTTTTGTCTCACCGCGATAACGAGTCGCGTGTAAATATCCAATTTGGAAAGGGAAATTGAGACGTGGTAAGAGATTCCCCGCAGGAATCAGCGCCCCGTTTAATACAACAAACACCACAGGGTCCGCAAGCTCAAGATCGTAAGTGATCTGTTTTCCCATCTCGTCGTACGCTTTTTGCACTTCCGCAGGTGAGGTGATCTCTTCCGATTGGACAATGATCTCCTGAGCTTCTTCAAATGAAATCGACATAAAACTACCTAAAATTAAAAGAAAGATAAACCGCTTATTGTATCAGATTTGAACCGCTCGAATTAAATTACTTAAACTCGTCCTGAATCTTCTTAAGGAAGGCTTCGTGAGTGTCATCATCGGCTTTTTTGAGATAGCTCACAAGCGGATGAAGCACACGCCCAAGCAATTGATTCGAGAGCTGATCGAGCACCTCATCCATGCTATGCCCTGCGGCTAATTGGCTCTTTGCACGGCGCACCCCTTGTGCTCGTTTCTCTTCGGCGTACGCTTGAAGCGGCGTTAATACCTCACCTAAATCCGAGAGCTCATACCATGCATTCCAGCGCGCAAGCCCATCGTGTAAAAAGGCTTTCGCTTCTTCGGCGGCCTCTTCACGAGATTTTTGGTTATCTTCCACAATGGAATTGAGATCATCGACGGTATACAGATAGATATCAGAGAGCGATCCGATCGCCGCTTCAATATCGCGCGGAACCGCAAGGTCGATCATTAAGATCGGTTTGTTACGACGTTTTTTAAGCGCCGCTTTCGCCATCTCTTTAGTAATGAGCGCGTGATTGGCCGCCGTTGAGCTCACCACAATGTCCGCACGGCTTAACAGCTCAGGAATCTCATCGAGGGTATGGGCATTCGATTTTAGCCCTAAATTCTCAATCATCGTTTCCGCACGATCAAGGCTACGGTTTGCCACATCGATTGACGTCACGCCCGCTTCTAACAGGTGACGCGCCACAAGTTCAGTGGTCTCCCCCGCCCCGACTAACAGGACGTGATGACGCTCTAAGCCATCAAAAATCTGTTTCGCAAGTTGCACCGCCGTAAACGCCACCGATACCGCAAAGGCACCGATATTCGTTTCCGTGCGCACACGTTTTGCCACAAAAAAGCTCAGCTGAAAGAGGCGCTGGAGATATTTTGAAACCATGCCATGACGGACGGAATTGGCCAGCGACTGTTTTAATTGACCAAAAATTTGCGGCTCACCTAAAATGAGCGAATCGAGTCCCGATGCCACTTCAAAAAGGTGAAAGACCATCTCATCGTTTTTTAGCTCATAGAGATATTCACGAATCTCGGATGCTTCCAGATTCGAGTGGTTTGCCCACACCTCAATAAACTCATCATACGTTGAGCGGAGATTTTGGATATAAAACTCCGTGCGATTACAGGTCGATAACACAACGACTTCATCTGCAATTCCGTTTTGCTTAGCATGGTGAAGAAACGCTTCGATCTGCTCTGGCACGAGCGACGCTTTCTCCCTCACATCCACTGAAGCTGTTTTGTGATTTATCCCTAAAGCCAATAAACTCATTGATTATCTTTTAAAAAATTGTATACCGTAGAAACCCTAAATAGTATCAAATTATCTCTGATTCCGTATAGGACGATTCAAAAATAAAGCGATATTATACATAATTTAGGAAATAAAAGAGCGCCTACTCGTTTGACCTAACAACGATCCTTTGAGTCAGGTCAGCGCAGGCTCAATTATACACCTTGTTTGATTAGCGCCAAAATCCATATCCCGCTCCATAATAAGATGAGCACCCAAATGCGTTAAAACAAAATGGATCATCATCGCGCCATAATCGGTCTTCCCGCGGCCAAAAACGATAGTATTCCGATTCGAGCATAATGAGCGTCTGTTTGCGCCCCGCTAAAGTGACAAATTGGATATCGGTAATTTCGCCCACCGCAGAAAATCGACTTCCCGGCTCATAATAATTTCGATTCATACGAGAATTGGCAACGCGTACCACCACTTTATGGCCATCTACCGGATTAAATCGCATCGGATACCCGCGCGTATTGAGCTCAAAACGGGTTAATTCAATCAGCGTATCGCCATTTTCATGAGTGACACTGGCGATCTCACCACCGAAAAGACCTTTTTGTCCGATCAATTCCGCTTTAGTCGTTTCCGACACCTCCGCATCAAGATACGCATCGGGCGCATAATCGATGAGTGAGGTGCTCGCGCAACCTGTCACCCATAGCCCCATTCCCAGTAGTAATCCCAACCGTTTCATGCTGACTCCTTTTGCGTTTAAGGGGTGCCGACCGTTTTTACCCCTTACTTAGGTTCTCCCCTTGTTGAGGGTAAAAGAGCCCTTAAAAAGGACTCTCTATCTCTATCATTGATCTAATAAGTATAGTGCGACCCGCAATTTTTGAGGCGTTTTTGAGGTGGCTAATCAAAAATCTTTAACTCATCCCACAGCGCGTCGATTTTTTCGACCACATCCGGATTTTGCACAATCGGTGTCCCCCATTCACGATCCGTTTCGCCTTCCCATTTATTGGTGGCATCGAGTCCCATTTTTGAGCCAAGCCCTGAAATCGGTGAAGCAAAATCGAGATAGTCGATCGGCGTATTATCCACCATCACCGTATCGCGAATCGGATCCATCCGCGTCGTGATCGCCCAGATCACATCGTTCCAATCACGGCAATTGATATCGTCATCCACAATCACAATAAACTTGGTATACATAAATTGGCGCAGATAGGACCAAACACCCATCATCACCCGTTTGGCATGCCCCGAATATTGCTTCCGAATCGACACCACCGCCATACGATAGGAGCATCCCTCCGGCGGAAGATAAAAATCCACAATCTCCGGAAATTGCTTTTTCAAAATCGGCACAAAGACATCATTCAGCGCAACGCCAAGCACCGCAGGCTCATCGGGCGGACGGCCGGTATAGGTTGAATGGTAGATCGGGTTTTCACGATGCGTAATCCGCTCAACGGTCATCACTGGGAAAAAATCCGTCTCATTATAGTAACCGGTGTGATCGCCATAAGGCCCCTCTTCCGCCATATCATCGGGATAGATATAGCCCTCTAAAATGATCTCCGCACGCGCCGGCACCGACAATTCGGGATGGAGCGTCGCTTTTGAGACCTCGGTACGTTTCCCCCGCAAAAGGCCGGCAAACGCATATTCAGAAAGCGGATCAGGAATCGGCGTCACCGCCCCTAAAATCGTCGCAGGATCAGCGCCAAGCGCCACCACTACCGGGAAAGGTTTCCCCGGATTTTTAAGCTGAAAATCACGAAAATCAAGCGCCCCACCCCGATGAGCCAACCAACGCATAATAATGCGGTTTTTACCAATCACCTGTTGGCGATAAATCCCGATATTTTGACGGCGTTTATGCGGGCCTTTTGTAATCGTTAGCCCCCAAGTAATGAGTGGCGCCGCGTCTCCAGGCCAGCAGTGCATCACCGGAAGTTTCGAAAGATCCACCGCCTCTTTGTCAATAATCACCTCTTGGCAGAGCGGTTTTTTCACCCGTTTCGGGCGCATCGATAAGACTTGCTTAAATTTTGGCACTTTATCGAGCGCATCTTTAAAGTTTTCCGGCGGTTCAGGTTCGCGTAAAAAAGCTAAGAATTCACCGACATCCGTGAGCGCCTCGACGCTCTCTTGCCCCATTCCCATCGCAACGCGCTCCGGTGTTCCAAAGAGATTGGTCAGCACCGGCATCTCAAAGCCCGTTGGGTTTTCAAACAACAGCGCCGGCCCTTTTTTCCGCAAGGTCCGATCACTAATTTCGGTCATCTCAAGCACCGGATCGATCGCATGACCAATCCGCTTAAGCTCCCCATTTCCTTCTAAATAGGCAATAAATTCACGCAAATCCTGAAACTGCATCATACTCTATACCGTCATTGTGCTTGTGTTTAATAGCGTTATCTTAACACAATTTATAGGGGTGATTCGACCAGCCACTCGCACCCAAACCCCTTACAATATTTTACCTATATCATTATAAAATTACCGTCAAAATCAACTTTCCGCTATAATTTCTTCCATTTGCGTCATTCATTTGAATAAGGATATTCTCCCCATGCGAGTCTTTGGAAAAATCGTACTGGTCGCGCTCTGTTTTTACGTCATTAACCAAGTATTTATTGAAAATCGCGCCATCTATTACATCAATATCGAGCGATACGATCGTCTTGCCGTCTACCTCCTCTCGCTTGTGCTCGTGTTCGGGATTGTCGAGCTCCTGGCGTTTACCCGCATGAAGATTCGGATTCCGTTTTTAATCCTCTTTCTTGCAGGATCGATTCCCTATCTCATCTATTTTTATTCCACCTCCACAGAGCTCACCTATGAGGATTTCCGCACGCTCTTTTCCGCAAAAGCGACGATGAGTGACGCCGCGCAAAGTTATCAGAGCGATATTATTAAAGTGGTGCTCATGCACATTCCCATCACCATTGCGATTCTTTTAATGCCCAAAACCTATCTCAATTGGAAGTGGACAGGGTTTGCGATCTTTCTCTACTGCGTCGGCATTGCGGCGATGCTTCACTTTATCTTTCATAAAAATGGTCGCGGAACATCGGGGCGCGCCTCTTATCTCGTGCCTGTTGCCCACGCGGTGACCTACGGTTATCTCAATCGCCCCGGCGCGGAAGATCGCAGCTTTATCTATTACCCCCGCGAAATTCTTACCGAAAACGATCTCGATGCACCCATTAGCGACACCATCCTATTTGTGATTGATGAATCGATTCGCGCCGATATGATTGACCTCAATAACCCGCAAGGCACAACGCCGGCACTCCTTGAGTTTGACCCTGCGCACTACTTAAATTTTGGCTATACCATGTCCTTTGGGAACTGCAGTGAATCATCAAATCTTGCCATGCGAAAAGCTCCGCGCCTTGGCAAAGAACCGAGCGATCTCTTTTTAACCAAAGAATCGATCTGGGAGATCGCCATCAAAGCCGGTTACACTCCCTATCTAATCGACGCGCAACACAATGCTAAAGGTCACAATTTCTATACCGATGAAGAATTAAAAGCGGTGAATGTGATTCCCGGAAGCCACCTTCAAAGCGATGGGGATATCGTTCCGGTGATCGAAGAAATTCTTCAAAAAGAGGCGGGCAACAAAACCTTTATCTATGTCAGCACGAAAGGCTCCCACTTCCCGTTTCAAAATTATGGGTTTGAAGAGCATTTCACCCCGGCAATGAAAAATACCAACTTCAAAAGCGCTGAACCGATCGAGGTGATGAACTCCTATAAAAATCTTATTCGCGCCAACACCAATGAGTTTTTTGATAATATTCGCCCACTTTTAGAAAAGCGCCCCAACATTGCAATGATCTACACCTCCGATCATGGGCAAGAACTCAAAGATCCGAAAGGTAAGAAGACCCATTGTGACCTTCGTGATACGACGCTTGAAGAGGGAACCGTTCCGTTTTTAATCTTTGGAGATGAGTCCATTTTAACGGCGCCGTTGGTTGAAAAAACGCATCTCAATTCCGGGATTCAAACACAGATGATGGTCCCTTCTATCATTATGAATCTGATGGGCTATCGCGATGCCTCGATCGAGCGTTATACCGAATATTCTCAACTTCTCAATCAAGAGAGCGCGGTGGGGTTTGTCTATAAAAGCCCGGTTCCCCAATTTAGAAACGATGTGGAGCGCTACCCGATCACTCGCGAGGAGCTTGAATATTTCAAAATGCACGGCAAATCTTTTGAGCGCGAACGTGCCTCAGAATACGAGGACTAATACTAAATAAATTCAGAACTAGGAATGATCGGCGCTTGAAGGCTCTATTTTTGAGGCGTATATTGAATGATTATGCTGAAATTTAATTGATTTACTTTATAAACGTGCAAAAACCATGACTGTAATAACCAATATTGAAGACCTCCGCGTGATTGCTAAGCGTCGCGTGCCTAAAATGTTTTATGATTATGTCGATTCCGGTTCGTGGACCGAGTCGACCTATCGTGCGAATGAATCTGAGTTTCAGAAAATTAAACTGATTCAAAAAGTCGCACGCAATATGGAAGGGCGAAGGCTAAAGCGGGAGATGCTCGGCGACATGATGTCGATGCCGGTCTGCATTGCACCGACGGGGCTGGTGGGCATGGTTCATCCCGATGGGGAAATTCTCGCGGCACGGGCGGCGTCCAATTTTGGAATTCGCTACACCCTTTCCACCATGAGCATTGCCTCCCTTGAAGATATTAAACGCGAGGTCAATCAACCTTTTTGGTTCCAGCTCTATGTGATGCGCGATCGTGAATTTATGCTTAGTCTGATTGAGCGGGCGAAAGCCGCGGGGTGTGATGCGCTCGTCATTACGCTCGATCTTCAGATGATTGGGCAACGTCATAAGGATCTTAAAAACGGGCTCGCAGTGCCACCTAAACCGACGATTCGTAACTGGATTAATCTTCTCACCAAACAGCGCTGGTGCTGGAATATGCTCAAAACAAAACGCCGTCAATTTGGCAATATTGTGGGCTATGTGAAAGATATTGATGACCCCAGTTCCCTTGCCGCTTGGACGAGCCAACAATTTGACCCTACCTTAAATTGGAACGATATCGAATGGATTAAAAACGCTTGGGGCGGGAAAATCATTCTGAAAGGCATTTTAGATGCCGAAGACGCGAAACACGCACGCGATGCCGGCGCTAATGCCATTGTGGTGAGTAATCATGGCGGCCGTCAGCTCGATGGAGCGCTCTCCTCGATTGAAGTATTACCCTCCATTGTGGAGGCGCTTCGTGGCTCCAATACAGAAGTATTCCTCGATAGCGGGATTCGCTCAGGACAAGATGTGTTAAAAGCGATCGCACTTGGAGCAAAAGGGACGATGATTGGGCGCTCTTATCTCTATGGTTTGGGCGCATATGGAGAAAAAGGCGTGACAAAGGCGCTTGAAATTATCGCAAACGAACTCGATTTAAGCATGGCTTTCTGCGGGTTAACGGACATTAATCAAGTGGATGAAAAAATCTTAGTGCCTTCTACTATTCCCAATCCCTTCAAAATGAATTAAAATCAGGGCGCCATAAATATATATAGAGAGTAAATCCCCCGATTCATCGTTTCATGAATCACTTTGCGAAACCGAAAAGGGGGTTATTCTTCACACTGCTCTTAAATCCGCCCCGCGGCATTCGGTCTCAAACCAAGCGTATGGCAGATCGCGTAGGTCAGCTCCGAGCGATTGAGCGTATAGAAATGGAAATTCTTCACCCCCTCTTTATTTAAGACGCGCACCATATCGATGGCAATGCTCGCGCCCACTAATTTCCGCGTTTCCGGATCATTTTCCAATCCCTCATAGCGTTTATGCAACCAGCTAGGGATTTTTACATTGAGCGATCCGGCAAATTTCATCAGCGCTTCATAATTCGATACCGGTAAAATTCCCGGCACAATCTCCGCCTCAATTCCCACCGCAACGCAACGATCGCGAAAGCGTAAGTATGAATCGATATCAAAGAAAAATTGCGAAATCGCGATATCGGCCCCGGCATCGACTTTACGTTTTAAATGAATGAGGTCCGCTTGCGCATTTTTCGCATCGGGATGGGTTTCCGGATACGCGGCGACCGACACTTCAAAATCGTGGGTCTTTTTAAGCAGCTTTACCAAATAATCGGCGTAGATATCCGGGTTTGGCGAACCTTTTGGCACATCACCTCGAAGCGCTAAAATATGGCGCACCCCACTATTCCAATAATCCTGCGCAATCTCCACAAGCTCCGCTTCACTGGTATCAACGCAGGTGAGATGCGGCACCGCTTCAATGGCGGTATGCTTCATAATATCGCGAATCACTTTGTGGGTTCGATCGCGGGTGGAAGCATTCGCGCCGTAGGTGACCGAAACAAATTTGGGCGAGAGCACCCCGAGCCGTTCAATGGAGTTCCACAGGGTTTTGACCATCGCTTCACTATTGGGCGGAAAAAACTCAAACGACACCTCAATGGGCTGATTAAATTCCGCTAAACTCTGGTTTAAAATCTCTACATACTGCGAACTCATATGGGCTCCTTAGGCTTAATCGATCTTTTTTATTGATATTGTATTGTTGATATTATTTATGGGTTTAGTCGCTCGGTTACCTGTGTTGGAGGGGCGAAAAAAAAGCCAGCACTCCTTAAATCTCATCAAGTCGTGTTGGCTTCACTCAACTTATCTTTCAAGCCTCAAAAACGACCGCTTGAAGGAATTAGCACCTTAATTATTCATCAGGTTGCTGGGTTTCGACAGGCCTTTCCCTCCACCACTCTTGATAAGATCGCACGATGCATTGGTAATCTACTTATCGTGTGCGACATTTCTACTATAGAACGGATCTTGAGTTAAAATCAAGCGCTAAACAAAATATATAATAATCTATCTTTAAATTAAGTGATTAGACGCTGAAGAGTTCTGCTGAAAGATTCTGCCGAAAGATCCTCATTAGAAGCCGTTCGAGAATACCGGAAATCGCGCGAAATCTGCTATAATTAGTGACCCATTTCAATCATTCAAACGCCCTTTTTATGCCCTTTTATTACAACCCACCCTTTGAGCCGTGGCTCGATATTCTCTATGAAGATGACGATATTCTCGTGATTAATAAACCGAGTGGATTGTTGTCGGTGCCGGGAAAAGGGATCGATAAACACGATAGCGTCATGGCGCGCGTACAGTGGCAACATCCCTACGCAGAAGCAGCGCATCGGCTCGATATGGCAACGAGCGGCGTGATGGTGATTGCGATTACCAAAGCGGCGGAACGGGAGCTTAAACGCCAATTTCGCGAGCGGGAAACGGGGAAAGTTTACTACGCGAGCGTCTGGGGTCATTTTGAACAATCATCGGGATTAATTGATCTGCCGTTAATTTGCGATTGGCCGAATCGCCCGAAACAGATGGTCTCGTTTGAGCGCGGAAAACCGGCGCAAACGCTCTATGAAGTGATCTCAGAAACTCATCAAAACGATTATCCAACAACGCTCGTCAAACTCACGCCAATCACCGGGCGCTCCCATCAACTTCGCGTCCATATGCTTGCGCTTGGCCACCCGATTTTGGGCGATAATTTCTACGCTCATCCAGAGGCCTTCGAGCTTGCCGAACGTCTCTTATTGCACGCCGCCGTTCTTGAGTTTACCCACCCTATTAGTGGTGAGAAAATGCGTTTTGAAACGACGATTCCGTTTAGTTAACTACACCGCCATATCGATGGTGAGGAGCGTCCATTGCTCATTTTGCGCACTGCCAATAATCGCCTCTTGCACAATGCTCGGCATCTCAAAGTAGAGCTTTTCTGTCTGCACCGGCATATCAAACATCACCGTAAAATGCATCACTTTTCCCCCAACAATCTGCTTTAAATGCACCTTAATACGGCGCTCAGAGAGTGAAATATCGGGATACGCCTCTTTTAAGCGTGTTTGAATGGCGCGACAGAGGGTTTCACTCACCTTTTTCGGCGTGACCGAAAGCGGATCGCACTCAATGCTAAAGCTTACCGAACGCGAATATCCGAGCGAAATATT
Source organism: uncultured Ignatzschineria sp. (assembly GCA_945619025.1). GTDB lineage: Bacteria > Pseudomonadota > Gammaproteobacteria > Cardiobacteriales > Wohlfahrtiimonadaceae > CALZBJ01. The sequence continues at coordinate 153,724 of CALZBJ010000002.1, forward strand.
GCGCGCTTTAAGATTCATAAACTCCATCGTCGGATAGATAATATGGCTCCCTTGATGATCAAGATAGATCGCTTCCGGCGTTTGACGAATCACTTTAACCACCTTCCCATCAGGCAGAACGAGCGAATCCCCAACGCTCGACGGATACCAAATCTCATCATTTTTAATTGGGCGCGATTGGAGCTTATCCACCGCATCGACCGGCAAGCGCAGCTCCCCGTTATCAAGGCGCGGATTGCTTAAAAAGATGCCATAAAGATGGATGCGATCCACTTTCCACGGCAGGCCATTATAGATCAGGCGCTCCCCTTCCCGCACCTGCCCGAGATTGAGAAAGAGGCGAAGTTTACGAATATACGCCGGAATCGTGTTGCGAAAAGTCACAAGCAGCGTGAAGAGAATCAGCACCGCAAAGCCAAACAGCACCATATCGCCCGAGGAGTGGAGAATCATCAAAAACGACACCAGCGACACGAGAAATGTCACCAGTTGCGTCACTAGCAAAAATAGACGAAATGAGAAGCTCGTGGTGCGCCATTTTTTGCGCTCATAGCGGCGAATCATCGCGCCAAAGGTGTAAGAGACAAAATAGTAAAGCCCCACCGAAACACCGATCGCCGTCATAATGGTGAGCCCGCGCCCCTTCATAAAATCCCACGAATTTTGCGAGACTTTCACCATAAAATTGCGATCATCCACATATTCAGAGAGATGATGCTGCACGATATTAAGCTCGTGTTCTAAATTTTTCTTCTTATCTTTCCACTCTCGGTCAAACTCTTTAATCGACGCAAGCGCCTCTTTTGAGAGAAGTTCGGGGTTTAACGCCTCAAGATACTCAATCCCCGCGTCCAAAATCACCAGGCGCTCTTTGAGCTCCTTCTCTTCCTCTTTTAAGGTATCTTTATGCCAGGTTTGCTCGGTAATACGGCGCAGTTCGGCAAAGACCGGTTGCAAGATTTTAAGCACCTCATTTTGCCAATTGTAGGTTTCGGTGAGCGGTGCTTCGGAGGTTTTCGGTTGATTAAATCGCGCGGTGTCGATATTGCCAAGGGACAATTGCTCAAAGAGTTTTTGATATTCACGCTTATTTTGCCGCGCCTGATTAAACGCTTGCTCAAGCTCCTCTTTGTCCTCATCAGAACTTTTTGCGAGCTCTTTTTTAAGCGCCTCTTGCTTGCCAATCATCTCATTGAGATCCGCTCGCACGCGATTTAAACGCTCATAATCGGCTTCCGTTGGCGGGGCGATCTCATACGCATCGAGCGCTTCTTCCCCCCACGCCGGCAACAATCCTGCACTTAACACCACGATCGAGATGATAAAAAATAGGCGCATGATGCCCAATCTTTGCCCAGTTAAATCCCTCGTTTTTCTCATTTTTTCCTCACCCTGCCGCGCTGACGATTGTTAAAACACAATCAAATCAATATTATTCGGCATTATTAAATAATCGTGCCACTTTTATAATAATTCTATAATTTAATTCATTAATTTAATATCACTTTGATTTAAATTGAACTAAAATAAACAATTCCACATGTTCTACTATAATAGTAAAAATATTTCGTTCATTCGTCTATTTATCAAAACTAAGAGAGAGAATTATTATGAAAAAATTAAACCAAGCATTACTTATCGCGGGGATCTCAGTATTAGGATTAACCGCATGTTCAGACGACGCAGCCACTGACGCAGCGCCTAAAAAAGAAGAGCAAACCTTAGGTGATAAAGCGAAAGAGATGACCGATAAAGTGGTCGATGAATCAAAAGAACTGAAAGACAAAGTCGTCGACGAAGCGAAAGAACTCAAAGATAAAGTATCGGAAGAAGCCAAAGAGCTTAAAGAGAAAGCAGCGGATAAAACCGATGAGTTAAAAGAAAAAGCGGCGAAAGAGTATGACGAAGCGAAACAAAAAGTCGCTGAAAAAACGGAAGAGCTCAAAGATGCTACCAATGAAAAAGTGAATGAACTAAAAGAGAAATTCGTTGGTGAAGAAAAGGATGCTAAAACGCTCGCTGAAGATGCAAAAACAGAGGCAGCTGACAAAGTTGACGCGGTAAAAGATGACGCTAAAGCCCTTGAAGAGAAAGCAAAAGCGGATGCTGCTGAAAAAGTCGCTGAACCGAAAACAAAACTTGAAGAAGTTACTGACACCATCAAAGATGATGCAAACCGCGTAAAAGACGACACCAACGCGCTTATCGACAAAACCAAAGAAACCGTTAAAGACGGTCTTGATAAATTAAAATAATCCACCCGGATTAAAACGATTCACCCTCGTTAAACGCCATTCAAACCTATTTCAAACTTGAACGGCACAACCCTCCATCGTAAGTCGGTCACTTTAAGATCGCTTACATGCGAGGGTTTCTTTTTGCCTATCATATTTATATTCGCGAGCAACAAAAAAGCTGACTCGATCAGTATCGACATCAGCTTTAACCTAAATCCCTTTCGCGCACATTATGCGGGAAGTTATAACGCCTCTAAATAGGCTTTAATCGCATCCGATTCGTAGAGCCAGGTGACCTTGCCATTTTCTTCAATGCGAAGGCACGGCACTTGACGTTTACCGCCCTCTTCCACAAGCTCTTTGGCAAAAGTCTCATTCCCGAGCGCGTCGCGAATCTCAATCGTTAAATTTTGACGACGAATCACACGGCGAATCTTCACACAAAAGGGGCACATCTTAAATTGATAGAGCGCCATATTTTTGGTCTTTTCATCAAGTGCTGCTTGCGCTTCAGCCGAGCGTTTTAGGCGGCGTGGCGGGAAGATCGCATCAAAAAAAAGAATTAGATTTCCAAGCACAGTACGCACAATTTTAAAAAACATATCCACTCCTTTTTACGGTTTGAAGCGATATCTTAGCCTATCTTGACGCGCCGCTCACCTTTTTTGCCGCTCGAAAGGCTTGCACTCCCATCAGAATAATTAAAACGAGGATCATCAGCAGAAGCCCAAACGAGATCGGGCGCTCAATAAAAATTGAAAATGAACCGCTCGACAAAAGGAGGGCGCGGCGCAGATGTTCTTCAAGGAGCGGGCCTAAAATAAACCCTAAAATAAAGGGCGCGGTACTGCAACCAAAGCGGCGCATAAAAAAGCCAAAGAGCCCAAAAAGTAGGAGTAACACAATGTCACTGCTCGATCCATTTAGGAGGTAAATCCCCAGCGTTGATGCCACTAGAATCACCGGTAGTAAAATCGGTTTTGAGAGTTGCAATAACTTCACCCAAATGCCAATTAAAGGGAGATTGAGAACCAACAAAATAAGATTGCCGATCCACATCGAAACAATCACGCCAAAAAAGAGCTCGGGGTGTTGCGTCACAAGGCTGGGCCCGGGCTGAATGTTATGAACGGTCATGGTGCCGATCATAAGGGCAACCACGGCGCTTCCGGGAATGCCAAGCGTTAAGAGCGGAATCAACGAGGTTTGCGCCGCGGCATTATTGGCGGATTCAGGAGCGGCTAGCCCTGCTGGATGACCGTGCCCCATCTGGTCGCGCTCACGATTGACCCGTTTTTCCACACTGTAAGCTGAAAATGAGGCGATCGTCGCACCAATTCCGGGGAAAACCCCTAGAATAATGCCTAAAATCGTCCCTCGAAAGGCGGGGAAAATCGACTGTTTGACCTCTTTTCTTGATGGATAGAGTGATTTAAACGGGATCGGCGTCACTTTAGGCGCTTTTCGTCCATCACGGCGCATCCCATATTGTTCCACAAGCTGCTCGATGATCTCCGCAATCCCAAAAACGCCCATCGCTACTACCGCAATAGGAAAGCCATCATTCAGCGCCATAATGCCATATTCAAAGCGTGGCGTACCGGTATAAAGATCGATTCCCACCGTGCTTAAAAAAAGGCCAATGCCGATCATTCCAAGTGTTTTAAGATAAGCCCCACTCGCAAAACTCATGCTACCGAGAAGCCCAAGCACCATGAGAAGCGCATATTCAGAGGAGCCAAAAGAGAGAGCGATATTGCCAAGTAACGGCGCGGAGAGAAACATCAATAACGTTGCAATGGTACCGGCAAAAAAGGAGCTTAACGCTGAGATCGCAAGGGCTGCGCCCGCTCGGCCTTTTTTCGCCATCGGATAGCCATCATAGACCGAGACCGCAGCGGAGCTCTCCCCGGGAATCCCGAGTAAAATGGCCGACGTATTCCCGCCATATTGCGCGCCATAATAGATGCCGGCGAGCATAATCAGCCCCGACACCGGCGAGACCACATAGGTTAGCGGCAGTAACATCGCAATCACCGACATCGTCCCAATTCCGGGAATCACACCCACAACGGTGCCGAGCAGTGCGCCGATAAACGCATAAAAAAGATTTTGCGGCTCAAGAGCAATCCCAAGGCCGAGCATCAAAGTATCAAGCATAGCGCGCGGTGATCAAAGTTTTGGTTAAATCGAGATAAACGGGGGCCACATCGCAATGCCCGAAGGCGCGACAACCGCCACCAAAAGATAGGTAAATCCACAACAAAGACTCGCGGTCAGAGCGGTGATTTTCCATGAGGATTCCGGATAAAAAATGCGTGTACTCACCACGAGGAGCACAATGCCAAGCATTAAGCCAAGATAATAGATCGCCACCGCATAACCGAGTAAAATAAGCGAAAGTGAGCTTAATACCACCAATCCCGCTTGATCGAGGCGGCTTTTAATATTAATTTCAGGAAGCATCGCAAGACTTTTCGTCAATAACGCACGCTCTTTCACAAGCATTAAAATACCCACCAAGGCCACCAGTGCCGACCCCAACAGCGGGAAAAATCCCGGACCCATGTGGGATAATGTGCCGATCTCATAATGCGTCACGCTTTGATAAGTACCTAAAATGCCGAGCAGCGCATAGCAGAGCGCCACTATTAGATTACGCTCATCGCCATCTGTCTTACGGATCGCCCGATCATTGTGATCGTTCTGGCCACTATGGTCATTGCGTTCATTCCGGCTAGTCAGGGATGACGCAGGATTGTGCTCAAATGTCATCATGGTGAATTCTCCAACTTTTTTTGGGGTTATTTGGAATTATGTTTGGCAGATTCAATAAACGCCGCTTGTTCGGCCTTAAGTGCGCCATCAAATTCGGTGCCATTATGTAAATAAGACGTGAGCGATAAGGGCGCGAGTTCTGCTTCAAATTGCGGCGTATCAAAGACACGCATTAAGGTATCGCTAATAATTTCTTTAATGGCATCCGGCGCCTTTTCATGAATGAAAACCGCATACCACTGATCAAGATTCGGGCCATCATTCAACCAAATGTCGCTGGGAACAATCGCAGGATCAAGACTTTCGGCGCTAGTAATCGCAAGCGCGCGCACTTTACCACTTTCAATCATCGGCGTAGCTGATGCTTTGGTGACAATGCCGGCGGAGAGCTCTCCGCGCACCACATCTAACAGCGCATCGGAGCAACCACCGTAGGGCACGTGGGTTGTCGCCTCATGTCGTTTTAACCGTTTAACCGCCCAATGTTGCGGCGTTCCAAGTCCACAGGTTCCGACAAATAGATCGTTACTATCCGTTAAAAGTGCCTCAATGGAGGTAAACGTTGAATCCGCAGGGACAATCAACAGGGAGGCCGATTTTGCAAGAGAACCAAGGGCGGTAAATCCGTCCACTTTAGGGGTATCCGGCGTTAAAATCGGCGGAACGGTGGCAAAACTGCTGTTATTTAAATAGAGCGTATAACCATCGGCCGGACGGGTCATCACGTAGTTCTCCGCAACGCGGCCACTTGCGCCGGTTACGTTTTTCACAATCACCGGCACACTCCACGCATCGCTTAAATTTTTCGCCATATGACGGGCTAAAATATCGGTCCCGCCGCCTGCTGAAAAAGGCACCACTAAGGTCACCGTTTCCGTTGGGTATGACGTTATTTGCGCAGTATTTTGCGTTTCACTAGCCGTTTCATCGGCGCCACAGCCTACTAAAAATAGGCCACAAAACGCCATGACAGCCCACGACAGTCCCTTTTGCATCTTATTCTCCTATTGCGATTACGCCGTTGGCATCTCTAAGAAGTCAAAGCCGATATCGAGTGATGGCGCCGTATGCGTGAGCCAGCCCATTGCGATAAAATCAACGCCGGTTTCCGCAACGCCGCGCACCGTGTCAGGATTGATCCCGCCCGAGGCTTCCGTGCGTGCCTTTCCTTGGCAAAGGGCCACCGCTTCGCGCATCTCATCTAAGGTCATGTTGTCTAATAAAACCAGATCGACACCCACTTCAAGCGCCTCATTGAGCTGCTCAAGCGTATCAACTTCCACCTCAAGGGGAATCAGATGCCCCGCCACCTCTTTTGCTTGCGTTAAGGCATTTTTAATCCCGCCCGCAATGGCAACGTGGTTATCTTTAATTAGAATCGCATCATCAAGGCCTAAACGGTGATTGCGCCCACCACCGGCTCTGACCGCGTATTTTTGGAGTGCACGCATGCCAGGAATGGTTTTTCGGGTACAGGTAATGGTCGCATTTGTGCCAGAAACAAGCTCAACCATCTCGCCGGTTTGGCTCGCAATTCCGCTTAAATGGGTTAAAAAGTTAAGCGCGGTGCGTTCAGCGGTTAGGAGTGCTTGGGCATTGCCCGAAACGTCCGCTAACACCGTGCCCGGAGTCACCTTATCGCCATCATTAACGCGAGCGGTAAATTTGATATTGGGATCGAGCGCATCGAAGGTTAATCGCGCGAGCGCTAAGCCTGCAATGATCCCCGCTTTACGCGCCACAATTTGGAGTGAAGCGGTGGCACTTGGGTCGATCGTTGCATAGCTCGTCACGTCACCGCGGCGACCTAAATCTTCAAAAAGAGCAAACTCCACATAAGGGCGGAGTAGTAAATCAGGTAGAGGGATTAAATTCTTTTTCATAATGGAGTCTCGTGCTATTTATTTATACTCAAACTGAACATAAATATTATGCTCAACCTGAGCATATGCCGATTAGACTCATTAGTCAAGATTATTTAGCTTAACGCAAAGAGACTTACCCTTAAGATAAGTCTCTTATGATCTGTGAAGAAAGAAGGGAATCCGCCCTATTGCACTGGCAATTTACTGCCCGAGAGTGAACGCTCGAGCAAAATATCGGGTTTAAAGCGATAGAGTTTTGCCGGACGGCCCGGCCCTTTGGTATCAAGCTCGCCAGTCTCTTCGATGAGATCTTGATTGATGATCATGCGGCGGAAATTTTGCTTATGGAGAATAATCCCCGCTAACGCCTCAATGCTCTGCTGTAATTGGAGCAAGGTAAATTCAGGGGGCATCAATTCAAAGATCACCGGACGATATTTAATCTTCGCCCGCAGACGCGCAATCCCTGAGGCCACAACGCGGCGGTGATCGTGTTTCATCATCGCGCCGACATAATGAGGGGGCGCGAGTTTGTCATTAAACGTGGGCGATTCGGGCACAAATCCCACCTCGTAAAGAAGCTCGTAACGCTGGAGCACATACTCCTCATTCCACTCAAATCCATCGAGTCCCCAACACATATTAATGCGCTGATGACGACGGCGTTTTTCTTGCGCATTCGGCGCTCGTTCTGCCCACGCCAAAAGGGGCGGAATAAAGTGCGTATCGATCCAATCGGGACGACCTTGTCGATGATCTTCCCACGGAAAATAGAGATACCAGCTCTTCCATTTTGCTTGAAAATCAATCAACTCCACCTCTTCTCGCACCAGCCCTAAATAGCCGATATAGATGAGAAAATGCCCTTTTGAAGTGGTTCGATGGGTATCGACAAAGGTGTAGAGCTGCTCAACGTAGCCTAACGGTTGATGGGTCTGTTTTTCCACCCATTCGCGCACGCCCGCCTGCAATGAACTGTGAATCGGCGTCAAAGGACCGCTCGGTAAAAAAGTCCCCTTCTCCACCGTCAATACCTTCGCCTCATTGTCCGAAACCGCCACAAGTACTGCCGCAAGTTCCGTCGTTCCCTCTTCTCTCTCAACCAATGTCGCTGTGCTCCCAATCTAACTAGACATGCTTTGATTATATATAAAAATGCGATCGGTGGCAGAAAATGCGTGAATATCAATGCCGAAGTGGTGATTTTCCTCAACATTCGTGTGCCCAAAATAAGGGTTGCAATCGCAATAATCAGTGATATAGTGAAAAAGCTCGAATCTTATTGAGAGAGATGGAGGGAATTGGCCCTGCGAAGTCTCAGCAACAGGCACTTTGCGTACTGTGCTAAATCCAACAGATCGCCCGCAATTGCACGGTCTGAGAAATAAGAAGACCTTTAGTTTGTTAAAGCTCTTCTTGGATCAGGAAGAGCTTTTTTACGTCTTAAGATTCACAAATTCAATCACTTAAGCCATTTTACAAACGACGAGGTTTTTATGAAATCACACGACACATTATTGCAAGAACTCAATCATTGGTATCGCCATCAGCCAACCTCTGAATGCGCCGCCATTTTGCGCGCCTTAGCGCTTGCCGATCTCAAAGAAGAACTTACGCGCGGTCACATCGAGCAAACCATCGCCCCACAGAGCGATCACAATAAAAATAACGAATAATCGAAAGGAAAAAGGACTGGAGCATGAGCGTATTAAAGCAATTAGAAGCGATTGCCGCGAAACGGATTTTAATTTTAGATGGCGCCATGGGCACCATGATTCAAAAAGAGAGGCTCGAGGAGGCGGACTTTCGGGGCGAGCGTTTTGCCGATTGGCATAAAGATTTAAAGGGCAATAATGACCTCTTAAACCTCACCCAACCGCACATTATCAAGGCCATTCACGAAGCCTATTTGGAAGCCGGCGCCGATCTAATTGAGACCAATACCTTTAACGCAACCTCAATGTCGATGGCCGATTACGGCATGGAAGAGTTTGTCTACGAGATCAATCTTGAAGGGGCAAAGCTCGCCCGTGCAGCGGCGCAAAAATATAGTACCGACGCTCATCCCCGCTTTGTCGTTGGAACGCTGGGTCCCACCTCAAAAACCGCGTCGATCTCCCCAGATGTCAATGACCCGGGCTTTCGTAACACCACCTTTGATGCGCTGGTTACGGGGTACACAGAGGCAATTAATGGTCTTATTGATGGCGGCTCTGATCTCTTAATGGTGGAGACCATCTTCGATACGCTCAACGCAAAAGCGGCGATTTTTGCCATCGAATCGGTATTTGAAGCGCGGAATACCACCCTTCCTGTGATGATCTCTGGCACCATTACCGATGCCTCAGGACGCACCCTTTCAGGGCAAACCACCGAAGCGTTTTACAATTCGCTCCGCCATATTCAACCCTTCTCCATCGGGCTTAACTGCGCCTTAGGGCCGGATATGCTGCGCGGTTACATTGCCGAGCTTGATCGCATTTCAGAATTTCGCCTTTCCGCGCACGCAAACGCAGGTCTCCCAAATGCCTTTGGGGATTATGATCTCGGTGCCAATGAGATGGCGAGCGAGATGAAAGAGTGGGCCGAATCGGGCTTTTTAAACATTGTCGGCGGCTGTTGTGGCACAACGCCTGAGCATATCGCCAAAATTCGCGAACTTGTAGCAGGATTTGCACCAAGAGCGCCCAAAGTGATTCCAAAATCGCTCCGATTATCAGGGCTTGAAGCGTGTAATTTAACTGCGGGCGAATCGCTGTTTGCGAACGTCGGCGAGCGCACCAATATCACCGGTTCGGCTCGATTTAAGCGTCTGATTAAAGAGAAAAACTATCCCGAAGCCCTCGAAGTTGCCCGCGATCAAGTAGAAAATGGCGCGCAAATTATCGATATCAACATGGACGAGGGCATGCTCGATTCAAAAGAGGAGATGGTCACCTTTTTAAATCTGATCGCCTCCGAGCCCGATATCTGCAAAGTCCCCATTATGATCGACTCCTCAAAGTGGGAAATTTTAGAGGCGGGCTTAAAATGCATTCAAGGCAAAGGGATCGTCAATTCCATCTCGATGAAAGAGGGCGTGGAAGAGTTTAAAGCGCACGCGCGACTCGTGAAAAAATATGGCGCTGCCGCCGTGGTGATGGCGTTTGATGAATCCGGACAGGCCGATAATTTCGCGCGCCGGAGGGAGATTTGCGAACGCGCCTACCGCATTTTAGTCGATGAGGTGGGCTTTCCACCGGAAGATATTATTTTCGACCCGAACGTCTTTGCCGTTGCCACCGGTATCCCCGAGCACGATCGCTACGGACTCGACTTTTTAGACGCAGTGGAGTGGATTCGTAAACACCTGCCCTATGTGCATATCTCCGGCGGGATCTCCAATGTGTCATTCTCATTTCGTGGAAATAATCTCGTTCGTGAGGCGATTCACGCGGTCTTTCTCTATCACGCCATTAAACGCGGACTGTCGATGGGGATTGTTAACGCGGGGCAACTTGCGATCTATCAAGACATTCCCGAAGAGCTTAAAACCGGCATTGAAGATGTGCTCTTTAATCGGGACCCGGATGCCGGCGAGCGGCTCCTTGAGATTGCGCAAAAATATCATGGTGAAGGCGGAAAACGCAAAGAAGAGGATCTTGCATGGCGCGAGCTTCCCATTGGCGAACGTCTCACCTACGCCCTTGTGAACGGCATCGATGGATTTATCGAGGACGATACGGAACTTGCTCGGCAAAGTTTTAATCGTCCCATTGAAGTGATCGAAGGGCCGTTAATGGAGGGCATGAATGTCGTTGGCGATCTCTTTGGCGATGGAAAAATGTTCCTCCCACAAGTGGTGAAATCCGCGCGAGTGATGAAGCGTGCCGTCGCCTATCTCGTGCCGTTTATTGAAGAGGAGAAAGCGCGCTCGGGCGATACCAGTCAATCCAATGGCAAAATCCTGATCGCTACCGTTAAAGGCGATGTACACGACATTGGAAAGAACATTGTCGGCGTTGTCCTGCAGTGTAATAACTTTGAGGTGATCGACATGGGCGTGATGGTGCCAACGCCGGATATTATCGAACGCGCTCTTGCAGAAAAGGTGGATGTGATCGGGCTTTCCGGCCTCATTACTCCCTCGCTTGAAGAGATGGTCGGATTTGCCAAAGAGATGCAACGTCGCGGGCTCGATATTCCGGTGATGATCGGTGGCGCGACCACTTCGCTTGCCCACACCGCCGTTCGCATTGCGCCTCATTATGATCATACGGTTGTCTATGTGCGCGACGCCTCTCGCTCTGTGGGGGTGGCGCAATCGCTCATTAGTCCGGAGCTTCGAGATAATTTTAAGGCGGAAATTAAAGCCGATTACGAAAAACGGCGCGAAGCTTATTTGGCCCGTCAGCGCGACATTAAACTCATTCCCTTTAAAGCGGCAGTTGATAATCGATTAGCGCTCGATTTTGATGCAGTGAAAACGCCGAATCAGCTAGGAATTTTTGAGATTGAAGTGCCCTTAGATACGCTCCTTCCCACCATCGATTGGACACCCTTTTTCGCTTCATGGCAGTTAAAAGGGAAATTCCCCAAACTGCTCGATGATCCCATTATTGGGAAAGAAGCGCGGAAAGTACATCAAGACGCACAAGCGATGCTCAAGCGTATTTTAGAAGAAAAATGGCTCACCGCGAAAGCTGTGATCGGATTTTTCCCCGCTAAAAATGCCGGCGAAAGCACCATTTTATATACCGATGATTCCCGAAAAACTGAGCTCACCCGCCTTCATCATCTTCGTCAACAGACCGAGCGCCCAAACGGCATGCCCAATCGTTCGCTCGCGGATTTTATTGGTGATCACGATTATATCGGTGCCTTTGCCTGTACGTCCGGCATCGGGATCGAGCCCTATATTGAGGCCTTTGAAGCGGATAATGATGACTATAGCGCCATCATGCTTAAAGCGCTCGCCGACCGGTTTGCTGAGAGTTTTGCGGAATATCTCCATCTTCAGGTAAGGAAAGATTATTGGGGCTACGCGAGCGATGAAACCCTCGATAATGAGGCGCTCATTCGTGAAGAATACAGAGGCATTCGCCCCGCACCTGGCTACCCCGCCTGCCCCGAACATACGGAAAAAGCCACGCTTTGGGAGCTGTTAGAGCCGGATAAACGCATCGGCATGACACTCACCGACAGCTTCGCTATGAACCCTCAATCATCAGTCTCCGGTTGGTATTTCGCCCATCCCGATGCACACTATTTCGGCGTCGGCAAAATCGATCGCGACCAAGTCAAAGATTACGCCAAACGCAAAGGCTGGGATCTCAAAACCGCCGAAACCTGGCTCGCCCCGAATCTGGGATATGAGCCGGAGGAGTAATAGCAAAAAAGGATATTAATCGTAATACTGTTAATCCTTTAAATTATTGATACCTTAAATAATATAATATTAAAATATCAATGATGGAGAAAATATGGGACCAATCTCAATTGTAAACTTAGAACAACGAACCAATGCTATTAAAGAGTTGGAGAAACTCAAGGAATTTATTCAAACAGAACTTTTTTATCAACCTTTACTATATAAACCAAGGGAAAACTTAACTTTTTTAAAATTTATAAAAAAACATATACTCGAACTGCCCTTTTCTAAAACAGCGAATACATTCGAGCAATACTGCGAAGAGATAGGAGTTAATTTAAATCCTCAATCAGAAAAAGAAGCTACAAAAAGTATTCTGTATGTTACCAACTTTATTATGAATACAATAACAGCCATATTATGCGATTCCCGAGGACCTCTACCAACAATAGAAAGCATTGCCAGTTACGTCAGATCAGAGATAAAGTATACTGTTTATCATTCTCGGATCGAACGTCTTTTAGAATTGTTCAATTATAAGCAGGAACTCGGGCACTATGACAGAGAGAATGATTTTCATGAGATTATTTTCACAAAACGAGATGCTGATGTTGATAGCGTACTTCCCATTGTTACGCCTGATATCAGGATAGACCTCCTCTCTTACCTAGACTTTCGTCTAGAAAATAATTTAATTGAAAAGCAAACTATTCTAAAACGCTTGGCTGCTTATTTAGAACCTAAAAGAAAAGAGTATGAATCCTTTAATAAAGGGTTAACTAGTAGCATATTTTATCTGTTTAATAACATTAACATTCGTCATAACAATACACAGCAAGTAACCTTTGAGAGTGAAGCAGAACAAATCGAATATTACGATATCTGCTTTAAAATGATCCTCCACTTAATACGAGAAAAAGAAGTTAGTGGATATATTGAAAAAGTAAGCACTTTACAAAATAAATGATCTTGCTCGATTTACGCCTTCGCCTGCCTCAACCAGCGATCAAGCGCATTGCTAAAATCTTGGCGATCTTTTTGGCTTAAGGGGTCGGGGCCTTTGGTTTGAATGCCGCTTGAGCGTAGGGTTTCGTTGAAATCGCGCATGGTGAGTTTTGCGTCAATCGTGCCTTTATCGTAAAAATATCCGCGGGGATTGAGCGCCACGCCGCCCTTTTCGAGTACGTCGCTCGCAAGGGGAATGTCGGCGGTGATGACAAGGTCACCCGCGTTCACGCACTCCACAATTTTATTATCGGCCACGTCAAATCCTTGGAGCACCTGCATCGATTTAAGATAGCGCGATGGTGGCACTTTAATCCATTGGTTGGCGATCAGCGTGGTGAGCACTTTTTCACGATTGGCGGCGCGAAAAAGAATCTCTTTAATCACGTTTGGAATGGCATCCGCATCGACCCAGATCTGCTTCATAATCGTTATATTTCCTCTAAAATAGACCCTCCATTATAGAGGCTTTTTAATATTAAACCTTAAAATAGACTCGGCTGAATCGGATCAAACGGGATATTTTGCCGCTCAAGCCAATTGCGTAATACGGTAAGAAGATACTCAATCTCTGCCGGCGATAATGCCTCCCCGGGCGGAATTCCATGCCATGTCGCTAAACATCCCCGACAACAACTCCCCGTTGCGTGTTGCGCGATAAAGATCGGGTGCCCCTTCATCGGTGTTTGAGCGCCATCATTTTTCGGTGATTTAGGCGCAAGTCGCGTCTCTAAAAACCGCCGTCCCTCTAATAAAATGAGCTCAATGCCCTTGTTTTTAAGCTGTTCGCGCTCGCCCTCATAAAGATGAAAACGGCTTCGAAATGCAGAGCGCTCTAACGCAGTAAAAAGAGCTGGGAGATTTCGCATGGGATGTTTAAATCACTCAAAATGGATAATAAGGAAAGCCACCAGTTTAACGCAATGGCTGCGTTCGTCCTAAATTTACAGCATAAAAAAACCCCAACCATTTATGTATGATTGAGGTTTGAAACTGACTAAATCGCTCAATAGATGAGCCTTTTACGGATCATTAGCGAACGATGAGTACGTCACAACGTGCATGGCGAACGGTACTTTCAGACACTGAACCGATGATGAAACGTTCGACCATGCCTAAACCGGTTGCGCCGACGATAATGAGATCAACTTTCTCTTTCGGTGCGATGGTTTTAGCAATCAGTGCGCGAGGTGAACCGTATTCGATCACTTTCTCCACCTTGTCAACGCCCATATCTTCCGCTTTATCTTCATATTTTTCTAACAGCTCTTCAGCACTTTCGCGCGCGTGTTTTTCAACGGTGCGACCGTAGGCAGCTGCAATGGGATACGCTTTGATATCGACAACGTGGACTAAAACTAACGTGGAGTCGCTCTCTTTTGCAACTTCGACGGCTTTTTTGAATGCTTTTTCTGCCGCTTCTGACCCGTCAATTGCGATTAAGATACGTTCATATTTTAAACTCATTAATCTTCTCCTCCTAAGGGCTGTAAAGAATTGTTTACACCCTCACTATAGCGCATTTTCAGCAGAATAAAAATCAATCATCTAATAAAAAAAAGAAACTTGAATTTTATCAATACAAATATTTTGTAAAGCCTAAAAAAGGGCTAATCTTGGCGCTTTTCCCACACAATAAAACCGTTTTTTACAAATCAATACCGATCTAAAACCATCTTAAACGCAATTTTTTGCCAACGCTCTATAATCAATATGGCACTCAATGCTATTTCTCAAAAGCACCGTCCATCTTTATTACTTTTGAGAAAATCTCCTTGTAAAAGGAGAGCGCAATTCGCTGAAAAGCGTTGTGCATGGAAGAGGTAACATGCCAAATGCCTCCTCCACCTTGTCTATCACTTTAAAAAAAGCTAAAGCACTCACATCCAATCTGGTGAGTGCTTTTTTATTGCCTGATAATAATAAATGCGGGATGAAGATGAAATATGGTGCGAAATACAAAAATCGTGCCAACTTATGCCGAACCGATCGCTCACTTCAGGAAAATTTAAGATGTTTGCGTTAAAGCAACTTTCCCGCAACTTCCAATGCATGACTATTGAATTTTATATAATATATTGAGGTTCATTGTTGAGTTGGCCGTGATTAAGGCGATTAAACCAATCCCACCGCACTTGTCGCCCGTGATCGATCACTCCATTAATTGATCAAAAAAGAAAAGCCCTCTACCTAAGTAGCTTACTCTTTAAAATACCGAAATTTTCAGTCTTGCGACACAGATGCGGGGTATGACTCCCCCGATTGAACGAGGTATGTTTCTATTCCACTCCATCAAAATAGAAACGCTGAAATCAATCCGTGCCATAACGATGCTAAAATCCATTTTCGCTACTTGTCCATAAGTAGGGAGCTTACTTGCTCTGACATCTCCAAAGATCATCCTGATCGATGGGTTATGGTGCAACATGATTGATCTAAAACGTGAGTAGATCACTTTTCAGCTAGAAGATCTTACCAATCCTGCCGTAATATGTATAATGCATATATGGACTTAATTAATATAAAAAACGCATTAGACGTGCATCTGCTTAGGTATTTCTATTATGTGGCGAAATATCAGCATTTTACCAAGGCTGCCGATGCGTTAAATATGACTCAGCCACCGCTCTCAAGACGGATTCAACAGCTCGAAGAATCCTTGGGCGTGACGCTCTTTCATCGCACCAATCGAGAAGTGACCCTCACCAAAGCCGGCGAATATCTCCTTGAGGCGAGCACGCGCATGTTCCAAATTTTAGATAAAGATATCGATACGGTGATCCGCATTCATGAGGGAAAATCGGGGATTATCACCTTAGCGTTTACCGGCAGCACGATGCCCAGTCTGCTCCCGCTTATTTTAAAAAAATCCCGCGAATGTTATCCCGATCTTTTAGTCCACGTACGCCAACTCACCACAACGCAACAGATTAAAGCGCTCAATAATGGCAGCATTGATTTGGGGTTACTCGTGCCCCCAGTGTTTGATCCTTCCATCGAAACAACGCTTATTCGTAAAGAGCCCTATATTATCTGCATTCCCCTCATGCATCCGCTCGCGCAAGAGACCCATATCGCCATTAGCGATCTTAAAAATGAGCCCTTTGTGATGGCGCCTGAATCCGCCGGAAAAGGATATTATGATGCAGTGATGACCCTTTGCGAGATGGCCAATTTCCGCCCGAAAGTGACGCAAACGGCGCAAGAGCAAACGACGATTGTCTCCCTTGTGGCCGCCAATTTTGGCATCGCGATTGTTCCCGAGGCGACCCAATATTTCCATCATCCCGGCGTTGTCTATCGTTATTTAACGGACACCGTTTATAACAAAACCGCCATTGCGTGGAATCGCCAGCACCAACTCTCCGACAGTCGCCTCCTTGCCGATCTTATCGTCAATGAATTTACCCAGCTCAATCCCGGCAATCCCACCATCACGGACTAACCCGACTAATTTCCCATTAAAAGAATCGATCAAGATCAGCCCTTTATAAATTTCGCTTATAAAGCAATTTTTTTTATGGCCCGAAATAGTGCCGATTAAGCCGTGAAACCACCTCTCATCCCCGCGCGGATACATTTAAAACTTTAATTGAAAGCCCCGTCCGAATGGAATCTAATAGATGTTTTTACAAATTTAAGGACTCCTTTACATGTTTAAGTTTAAATTAACCACATGGATCGTGATCGCGCTGGTGTTAGGGGCGTTCGTGGGATATTTAAATGATCAATTCTTCCTTCCGGAGCTCAATCCTGCGCTCGACCCGATGGAGGATCCCGCTCATTTAAAACGCCTTGCGCTTGCTGATAATATCTCCATTTTAAGTGAGATGTTTCTGCGCTTTATTAAGATGATTATCGCCCCGCTCATCTTCTCTACCTTAGTAGTGGGCATCGCACGCATGGGGAATATGCAAGTGGTCGGCCGCGTCGGGCTTAAAACGCTCTTATGGTTTGTTGGCGCTTCCTTTGTCTCGATTTTAGTCGGACTCTTCTTTATTAACCTCTTCAATCCGGGGCAATATTTTGATCCGCACATTTTAGATACCCTCGCCGATCGTGAAACCGGGATCTCCAATGAAGGATTTTCGCTACGCTCCTTTATGCATGAGATTGTCCCGCAGAGCGTTGTGGAAGCGATGGCGACAAACTCTGTGCTTCAGATCGTCGTGTTTTCGGTCTTTTTTGGCATTGCCTGCGCCGCCGTTGGGGAGAAAGCGCGCCGCCTCATTGATATTATCGAAGAGCTCTCCTTTGTCATTATCAAAGTGACCAGCTATGTGATGAATCTCGCGCCCGTAGCCGTCTTTGCCGCGATCGCCGCTTTAGTGACGAAAGAGGGATTAGTGCCGCTCTTAAAGCTCGGAATTTTCATCGGTGAGTTTTACTTCTCGCTTG
Source organism: uncultured Ignatzschineria sp. (assembly GCA_945619025.1). Classification (GTDB taxonomy): domain Bacteria; phylum Pseudomonadota; class Gammaproteobacteria; order Cardiobacteriales; family Wohlfahrtiimonadaceae; genus CALZBJ01. The sequence continues at coordinate 171,357 of CALZBJ010000002.1, forward strand.
CCATGCTCTGGCTCTTAATGGGCTTTATCGCCTTTTTAATGGTGGGAAAACGCGTCTTCCGCCTGGTGCATTATCTCCGCGAGCCGTTTTTACTCGCCTTTGGCACCGCGAGTAGTGAAGCCGCCTACCCGAAAACCTTAGAAGGGATGAATAAATTTGGCGTAAGCAAAAAAATCTCCAGCTTTGTGCTTCCCGTCGGCTACTCTTTTAATCTCGATGGATCGATGATGTATTGCGCCTTTGCGGTGATCTTTATCGCCCAAATCGCCGGCATTGATCTAAGCTTCGGAACGCAAGTGACGATGTTACTTCTCCTAATGGTCACCTCAAAAGGGATCGCCGGAGTACCACGCGCAGCGCTTGTGGTGATTGCGGCAACTTTGAGCACCTTCAACCTTCCTGAAGGCGGCGTTGCGCTTCTTCTCGCCGTGGATCAATTCTTAGATATGGGCCGTTCTGCGACAAATGTCGTCGGAAATGGTCTTGCATCGGTCGCCATTGCAAAATGGGAAGGGGAGCTCGGTGAGGAAAATCCGGATCTACTGCCCGATGCCGCTGTGAACGAGCCAAATATCGCCAGTGAGCAATCAGTGGCATAATCCTCGCTGTTCACCGATCGACGATCAACGATCATCAAACAAATAATCAACAACCACCTTCGGGTGGTTTTTTAATGATTAAAATTAATGACAAAGATCTATCGCTGAAACCTTTTCCAACGCCGATATAATGGTGATAACAGAAACAGAACCCGCGACAACCTCAACAAGGAGACACGCCCATGAGCGATCCCGCAAAAAAGAACGATCTAAAAACCCTCGGCGGCACCAAAATGCTCTTAAGTGGCCTTGGACATATGACGCTTCTCGTCGTCGCCTTTATCATTCATCCGTTATTAGGCGGGCTCTACATCATCTACTGGGCCTTTATTCTGCCCTTTTTAACCATTCGCAAGATGCAAAAAGAGGCGGAGAAAAATCGTCCCGATCCCGAACCTGATCACAATAATGATGATTCAGACTTACAAAAATAACCGCTCTATTTGCAATATTGCTTAGGCGTTTGCCCCGTCATTTTCTTAAAAAATTGGGCGAAAACAGTATCGCTCGCAAAGCCCAATTGATCGGCAATCTCCATTAACGGAAGCCCTTCACTTAAGAGCGACACCGCCTTCAAAACTCTCCATTGCTGCCGCCAGGCTTGATAGCCTAATCCCGTCTCTTTTTGGAAAATTCGAGTAATGGTTTTATCGCTAGCCCCAATCGTTTGCGTAAGCTCGTGAAGTGGTGGAGGAGGCGCATTAAAATCGATCCGTTGTAAGCGATAATCCGTCGGCAGTGGCAGATACATATTCTCTACACGGCCATAATCGAGCTCATCCCACAACACTGAAAGCCAGTTTTTTGCAGGAGCGCTCGTCCAATCGGTCTCCCAAGGCGATGCAGCGATCACCTCTAAAATCTCCCTCAACAGAGGCGAAACACTCCAGATAAGATGCGTGTTGGGTAATGCCGGAAACGCCTCATGATCCACATAGATCGAGCGATAATTCACCACTTCCGTCAATTGCACCCGATGCGGTAAATGAGGCGGAATCCACGCCAACCGTTGCGGCGGAAGAACGGAGAGTAAACCCCCCAGCATAATGGTCATCGCACCTTTTTCAGAAAAAAGCAGTTGCCCTTTTGCATGGCAATGCACCCCCGAATCGTGTCGCAACAATTTCGAGGCGATCCCAACAATCGGGCGCTCAATACGATCCGCATTAAATTCAACATCTGCATCAATCCACGCCATTTTAATATCTGTCCGATTTTACATATATATTGTCTAAATATAGATATTACGCAATCTATAATCTCATTACAATAAGGCCTTTACGATTTTAGGAGGCATTATGATCCCTTCCATCACCCTCAAAACCATCAGACGCAGAGCGCTTTCACCGGTCCTTCTCATTGCGCTCGTGATGTTTCCACAGATTGTTGAAACCATCTATAGCCCTGCATTGCCGCTCATTGCTGAGCGTTTTAACGTCTCACAAATCGTCGCAACGCAAACGCTCTCATGCTATTTTCTCGCCTTTGCCCTAGGGGTGATGGTGTGGGGAATTTTATGCGATCTCATCGGCCGCCGTCTCTCAGTATTGCTCGCCCTGTTCCTCTATACACTCGCAACGCTGATCGCACTGTTGGCGCCTTCGTTTTCCATGCTACTTCTTGCCAGAATTGCGATGGCGTTTTCTGCCGCAATTGGCTCGATCGGCACACAGACGATGATTCGCGATCAATTAAGTGGCGATGCCCTGCGAAAGCTCTTTTCAGTCATTGGCATTGCGCTGGCCTTAAGCCCGATGGTCGGCCTAATTCTAGGGGCTTTCATGAGCTCACTCGGTGGCGTAGACGCGATCTTTTTCCTCCTCAGTCTGATCGGCGTTATCCTGTTTTACTGGTGCATGTTTTCTCTCCCTGAAACAAAGGTACAACCGCCCTCTATGCCGAAGATTATGCCCCTTTTGGGTTCAATGATTCGATCACGGCACATTTGGAAATGTGCACTCTTAATTGCGAGCTTTAATATTATGCTCTTTAGCTATTATCAACTCGCGCCCTTTATGTTTGACCGTTTAAATCTTCCTCGCTCGCTCTATGGTTTTAGCGGGATTTTCCTCGGAGTCGGCACCTTTATCGGGGCGTATGGCAATCAATATTTGATCAAACGCTCCCTCGATGGCGACCGCTTAATATTGCTCGCCATTGGGCTAAGTCTGCTAAGCAGTCTCTTAGTGAAAGCATTGGAATCCGAGCCAATTTTTGTCCTGCCAATGATGGGCATTATGATCGCCTACAGCATTGCGATCCCCAATCTCCTCACCATTGCGCTCAAGGATTATCAACATGCGCTCGGATCTGCGGGAGCTATTTTAGGGTTACTTTATTATGCATTAATTGGTCTTGGGCTCATCCTTGCGGGTATGACAAGCTCCCTTGGCCTCGTATTAATTCCGCTCTCACTCATGGCACTCTTGATTTTCAAACTATAAAAAAGCCCAAAGACCATATCTCTTCGGGCTTACTTTAAATGTAAGATTTTAACGCTTAATTAACGATTACTCGCATCGATCACGATATTATCGGGATCCACGCCTTCACCATAAAATGGACTCACCGCTTTGTCATAAGCTTGATGGAAAAACTCCTCATTTTGGAGCGCTTCAATCTCTTGATTAATCCACTCTAAAAGCTCGGTATTGCCCTTTTTCACTGCCGGCGCGATGTAATCAACATCACCCACTTGATTAAGCGCCACTTCAAACTCAGGATTTTCCTTCGTCCATGCGTATAAGAGCGTATTGTCATGAGCAAGCCCCGCACCGCGGCCATCTTTTAGCGCCGCAAACGCTTCGGTATTATGGTCATATTTAAGCTGCGGAATGTTCGCATGATTTTTGGCGAAATAGCTCTCGGAAGTGGTGCCTTTATTGACAATCAGCTGCTTTCCATCAAGATCGGATACCGTCACAATCGGAGCTGCTTTCGGGGAAACAACGCCGATCGCCGTTTTCATATAGGGCGCTGCAAAATCCACTTGCGAAGCACGCTCAGGCGTTACGGTGAAGTTTGCGAGCGTAATATCCACCTTATTGGAACGTAAAACATCGACGCGGTGCTGCGCTTCGGTGGGAACAAATTCAACCTTGCTCTCATCGCCTAAAAGGTCTTTTGCCATGCGTTTTGCCAGCTCAATATCATACCCTTGCGGCGTGCCTGCGCGATCGATATAACCAAACGGCGGTTTGTCACTAAAGACCGCAACCCGCAATGTACCACGCTCTTTAATCACTTCAATCGCGGTTTTTTCTTTACTCGGTGTACTGCTCGTTTTCGTCTCTGCCGCATCATCGCCACAGCTTGCAAGAATCGCTGCCAATGGGATTAATAGGGCAAAAGAGAGGCGCTTAAATAACTGTGCCATAGATAACTCCTTAAAAATAGTTTAATAGTCAAAGACAGAGAGAAATTGTTGGGCCCGCTCTGCCGTTGGCCCTTTGAAAAATTGTTGTGGCGAACTCTCTTCAACAATTTTTCCCCCATCCATAAAAATAATTCGATCGGCGACCCGCTCCGCAAAACTCATCTCATGGGTCACCAAAATCATGGTCATGCCCTCGCGCGCAAGCTCCTGAATCACATCGAGTACTTCCCGTACCATCTCAGGATCAAGCGAGGCGGTCACCTCGTCAAATAGCATGATTTCAGGCTTCATGGTGAGCGCTCGCACAATGGCAATTCGCTGTTTTTGCCCGCCGGAAAGCTCTCGCGGATAGGCATGTTTTCGATCAAAGAGCCCCACCCGCTTTAACAGCGCATCGGCTTCCGCTTCCACCTCAACACGCGCTCTTTTTTGTACTTTTAACGGGCCAAGCAAGATATTTTCAATCACGCTCATATTGGGAAAAAGATCGTAGCTTTGAAAGACCATCCCGATCGACTCGCGCACCGCTTCCCACTTTACGTTTTTTGCAGTGAGCTCATTTTCTTTAAAAATAATACTGCCACTTTCAATCGTTTCTAGACCATTTAGACAGCGTAAAAGCGTCGACTTTCCGCAGCCTGATGGGCCCAAAATCACCACCACTTCACCGCGACATACGGTTAAATCAATGCCTTTTAATACCTCACGCTCCCCAAAATATTTATGGAGATTCCTCACGGTTAAGAGCGCTTCTGCTGAGGCGTTTTCAGGGCTGTTTGTAACGTCGTCCGTCATCTTTTATCCTTTACGATGGCTTAAATAGTGTGAAATTTTGGCGAGCGGATAGCAGAGCGCAAAAAACAGAATCATAATCGCGCCATAGATCCAAAAAGGGGCGGCAGGATCGGTAAAAGCGGTCACTTCGATAATCTCTTTACCCACTTTAATCACCTCGCGAACGCCAATTAACACTAACAGCGAGGAGGTCATAATAATGCGCGCCGCCAGATTTAAACTCGGCGGCATAATCTGTTTAAAGGCCTGCGGTAACAGCACATAACGATAGAGCTGAAACCGATTAAGCCCGATGGCAAGCGCCGATTCGGTTTGATGTTTCGGCAGTGACATAATCGCGCTTCGCACAATATCGCTCATCTCCGCCGCGCCCCAAAATACAAAGGCCATGACGCCAACCCATTCCCCTTTAATATTGATATTCAGCAGCATCGGCAAGGTAAAATAGAGCACAAATAAGAGAACGAGCGTCGGCAAAATTCGTACGATTTCCAGATAGAGTCTAAAAACGGCGCGAATCACCATATTATTACTTAACCGAATCACCCCAAATAGTGTCCCCAATAGCCCGCTTAATACAATGGAGATGAGCGAGACTTTTAAGGTAAAATAAAATCCGCCGAGTAGCCGTTTTAAAATGAGCGGATCGGTCAATAATTCAATTCCCGAATTCAGCATAACGCACCCGCTTTTCTAAAAAATTCAGTAGAAAAATAAATGGCAAAATCACGATAAGATAGGCCATGACCAGCATAAAGAGCATCTCGTAGGTTTTATAATCCATATTGATATATCCTATCGCCACCGTAGTAATATCGGTGCCGGCAATGGCGGTAAAAATCGAGGTCTCTTTAAAGAGAAAAATCGCATTAGCGCCGAGCGTTGGTACCGAATAGGAGAGCGCCTGCGGGAAAATCACATAGCGCATCTGTTGCCACTTCGATAAACCGATCGCTTTTGCCGCATCAATTTGTGAGGGACGCACCGCGCTCAAACCGCTTTTAAAACTCTCCGTCATAAACGCGCCGCCAAGTAGGGATAATCCGATCAGCGCAGTGGTCTCAAAACTGAGTAAAATCGGCGATATCCGTGGCAATCCATAATAGAGAAAAAAGAGATGAAGCAGGAGCGGCGTATTTCTAAAAAAGGCCACATATCCGTTCACTAATGCCGATAAAACCGGCACGCGCCGATAGAGAATCATACTGCACACAGCGCCAAGAAACAGCGCAATCACAATCCCGATCGCAGATATTTTAAGCGTCAAAAAAAATGCGCTGGTCAGCGTTGGCAGCACACCTTCGATGTATGTCCAATCAAGCACGGTTAACCTTTAGATATACTATGTTATTGGTAAGTAAAACCCTCTGTTTTCCCGAACTTGAGGGCTGTCTTTTTTATTATTAGCCTGAATTATCGAGTCCGTCAATCTTTCCCCCGAAAAGATCGTTAAATTGTTGGCGATTCGTTCTGATTGATCTCTTTTTGCCCATATCTTTATCGCCCATTTTCTGTCATTATGAGGATTAATTGACTTATAATTGATCAAAAGGATCGTTTATGGCGACGCGCATTTCTCATTCTCCCTTCGGCATCATGACCATTACCGCAACACCTGCGGGCATTTCAGCCATTGAATTTGAGCTCGATTCTCCGGATCAATTAATAGCGCCGATCAGCTCCTCCGAAATCCCCCAAACAGCGGAAGAAATTGCGCTTCTTGATCGTGCTGAAAGGGAGCTCGCTGAATATTTTAATGGGCAACGAAAAACCTTTACCCTTCCATTAGATCTCTCCCATGGAACGCCCTTTATGCAAGCCGTTTGGCGTTATTTGGCCGGCATTCCGTATGGCACCCTCGTTACTTATAAAACGATTGCCGAGGCGATTGGTCATCCGAAAGCCTATCGCGCCGTGGGGCTTGCCAATCATAATAATCCACTCCCGATTCTCTGCGCTTGCCACCGCGTGATTGGCTCAGATGGGACGCTCACCGGCTACGCTTACGGGCTTCCGATGAAGCGAAAACTGCTCGAACTTGAAGGGCTGACTCTCGGCGAACAAACCTCGCTCTTTTAGTTATTCCTGATAGTTATCCCCGACTTTCCCCAAAAGCTGTGGATAACATTTGGGATAGCGCTTGGGTATTGTCCTCTTCCCGCTAACTATCCGCTCTTTGAGCATTGATCAATAATCGATCAATTGTATCGAATCAATCATCTCCCTTTTCTTCCTCCATCACGACTCTTCCCATCATCATTCTTACGCCCTCCCTTTCCCGCTCTTCATGAATGGGCTCGGATCAATCCGTAAAGAAACATTTAATTTTATTGTGAACTGTAAGTTGTTCTGATATATTCCCAAATGCGAACAATTTACATTTACATATGAGATAAATTCATGAATAAGCCCTATACGATTAAAAAGATGATGGCCATTTCGACGCTATCGACCTTAATGATTCCTACGTTATCCATGGCAGAACCCAGTAAGAATGAGGCCGAAGAGCCGATTGAACTCCGACCGGTTGTGGTGATCGCAACCGAAGATGCCCCGCCTCTTTTTGAGGTAAAACAGAGCGCGACGGATCTTCGTAAAAATCTTGTGCAAGATGAGCGCGATCTATTTCGCAACGAGGTCGGCATCGGCATTAGCGAAAGTGGACGCTCGGGCAGTAATGGTTTTGCGATCCGCGGGGTCGACAAGGATCGAGTGGCCGTGATCGTGGATGGTCTCCCGCAAGCCGAAACGTTTATGCCCTCAATCTACAAGGGATATGGCTACTTTAATGGCAGTATTAATAACACCGAGTATGAAAATATTAGCCAAGTGGGCGTTAATAAGGGGGCCAATTCCGTCAGCGATGGGAGCGGTGCAATTGGTGGGTCGGTGCATTTTAAGACGAAAAATATTGAGGATTTTGTTCGTCCGGGTGAGCATTTTGGGCTCTATTTAAAATCCGGCTACGCCTCTAAAAATGATGAATGGCGACAAGTGGTCGGCTCGGGATTTGAGGTAAATGGCCTCTTTGGATTTGCCCAAATGACCAAACGCCGTGGCCATGAAATGATTAATAATGGCAAAGGAGAGGATATTTATGGCTCCGCACGAGGAAAGCCCGATCCCGTCTCAAATCGATCCACCGCTTGGCTTACCAAATTCGGATATAATTTCGGGGAAAATCATCGCATAACCGCGTTTTATGAAGATCGAAAACAGACCCAAGAGACCGAGGAGAAAAGCTTTGATAGTTGGGGCACTCACCGCTTTGCCGCCGATACTGCGCCCTATAAACGCTATGGCTTGGAGTATGATTATTTTGGCAATGATTCAACGCTGATCGATACCTTTAATGCCGTGCTCGCTAAACAAACCATCAAGATGCAATCGGATACCTATAATGTCAAAAAAGATGATCATAGCATTATGGATCAGCACTATTTCCGTGAATTTGAGCAACAACAGACGATGTTTCAAGCCCAACTCTTTGCTAAACCGATCACACTATTTGATACAGAACATCACCTGCAAGGAAAAATTGAACACAGGCGCGCAAAACTCTCAAACTACAATCACGACATTCTCTATCTAAGCGGCACCGCCCACCCATCAACCTATAGCCTCCGATATTAGCGCGATTTCGCTGCAAGATCGGTTTAATTTATCCGATCAGTTAAGCGCCACACTCGGGCTTCGCTACGATCATTATCAATATACGCCGAAGATGGATGGGAGCAATAAATTTCCGGTAAGTTTTGATGGCAGTAAAAAACGCTTTTCCAATCTCTCCTGGCAAGCGGGACTTGCCTATCAGTTCACTCCCGAACATCAACTCAGTTACACCCTTAGCACCGGCTTTAGAGCGCCCCGCGTTGAAGAGATGTTTTTTGAATTTGGGAAAGGCGGCGCCAATCACTTTATGCCCAACACACACCTTAAACCAGAAACCTCGCTGAATCATGAAATTGCCTATCAATTCCAAAATGAATCCAGCCAATTTGGCATCGGCATCTTTCACAGTCGCTATCGTAATTTTATTGATGAACGCGTTACCGAGGGGCGGGCGAAAAACCCTTGGTACGATCCCAATAATCCATGGTGGGGTGGCGATGAATATCTCTTTGTGAACCAGATCCAATTTGTTAACGTCGCCAAAGCAAGCATCTCTGGCGTGGAAATTGGCGGATCAATTAATGGCTCAGTCCTAGGGCTATCCGACGATTGGACCTTTGGCCTTAAAGCGCAATATAGCCGCGGGAAAAATCAAGATGGCGATCCGTTAAAATCGATCCAGCCTTGGAGTGCGCTGATGAATATTGAATATCAAGCGCCTTCAGATCGCTGGAATATGCAGCTCACCGGACGCTATAGCGCCGCGAAAAAAGGGAAAGATACCAAAGAAACGCTCTATTCTTGGCGCGGGCAAGAGGAGCAAGAGTGGCCCTATTTAAGTGGTTCTTATTTCGTTGTTGATCTCACTAGCCAGATTCAGCTTGATAAGGATATTACCCTCAATATCGGCATTTTTAATCTATTTAATAAAGATTACAGCACCTGGGATAGTCTCCGCGATCTGCCCACCTACGGCACCACCAATCGCATTGACCGAGAAGGCCGTGGACTTAATCGTTTTTCAGCGCCGAAACGCAATTTCTCCATTTCACTGGAAGCGCGCTTTTAACGATCAGTTTTCACCATCAATGTTAACCATTAATTGATGCCACAAAAAAAGAGCCACCCGTTTGGATGGCTCTTCGTTTTTTATTGTAAAAAGTCGGTTCTTATTTTGACTTTACAAGGTAACCGCATTCTTAATAGAAGCCAGTTAATTCCTCGTTCATGCTGATATAGATGTTTTTCTTTTGAGTGTATGCATCTAAAATCATTTTGTGCGTTTCACGGCCGATTCCCGATTTTTTGTACCCACCAAATGGTGCGTGCGCTGGGAGTTCGTTATAGGTGTTCACCCACATGCGTCCAGTGCGAACGCCACGTGCTACGCGTAGTGCGCGGTTAATGTCGCGTGTCCATACCGCTCCTCCTAAACCATATTCAGAGTTGTTTGCGTATTTGACCACTTCTTCTTCAGTCTCAAATACCACTACCGCCACTACGGGGCCAAACACCTCTTCTTGCTCGATGCGCATGCCGGGTTTAACGTCAACTATTAGCGTTGGTTTCACAAATGCCCCGTTCTCACCGTAACGCTCTCCACCCGCTAAAACGCGTGCGCCTTCGTCGGTAGCAACTTTCACATAGTCGAGAATTTGGTTCATTTGTTTCACGCTCACTTGCGTACCCATTTGCGTGGTTGGATCGAGTGGATCGCCCACTTTTACGCCATCGAACTTCTCTTTTAATTTCGTGATGAATTGATCGTAAATGCCTTTTTGAACAAAGAGACGTGAGCCCGCACAGCAGACCTGTCCTTGGTTAAAGAGAATTCCCATCAGTGCGCCATCAATCGCTTTATCGAGTTGTGCATCATCAAAGACGATATTCGCTGATTTACCGCCAAGCTCTAAGGTTGCAGGGATCAATTTATCCGCTGCAGCACGAGCTACGGTGTAACCGACTTCCGTAGAACCGGTGAAGGCTAATTTACTAAATCCTTCATGTTTTAAGATGTAATCCCCGGTAGTCGATCCGCGACCGGTTAAGACGCTCACCACGCCTTTTGGTAAGACTTCATTTAAGATACGGCCCATCTCTAAAAGAGAGATTGAGGTATCGCTTGAGGGTTTGATAACAATGCAGTTACCTGCCGCAAGTGCCGGAGCAATTTTCCACGCGCCCATTAAAAAGGGGAAGTTCCATGGAATAATCTGCCCAACCACACCGATCGGCTCGCTTAATACGATGCTTAAGCTGTTTTTATCAATTAAATTGGCTTCGTCGCTATGGCCACGAATCACACCTGCAAAATAGCGGAAATGATCGATTGCTAAAGGAATATCAATATTGCTCGTTTCACGAATCGGCTTACCATTTTCAAGGGTTTCTAACGTCGCAAAACGCTCCGCTTCCGCTTCAATACGATCGGCGACTTCAAGCAGTAATGCTGAACGCTCTTGAGGCGATACTTGGCTCCACGCATCAAATGCATCCCAAGCTGCCGTTACCGCTGCATCCACATCTTCCTTATCGGCTACCGCGATGGTTGCTAAGGTTTCGTTTGTTGCGGGGTTCGTTGCTTCATACGTCTGTTTCGATGCCCCGTCACGCCACTCACCATTAATGAGGAGTTGATAGTTTGACGCAGGACGGAGGTTTTCGTTTAAGTCAGCTAATTTTTTCATATTGGTTTCCTTTTCTCTTTTGAGATGTATGGAACAAAATCAAAGGCTACAAGTACGCTACAATTATACGCATCCTGTTAAAACCCTTCCTTAATTCTAACCGTTAATCCACCAAAACATGATTTAAATCGTCTATCAACTACATTCATACTACCGATGTTTTTGATAGCGTTTTTTACTCCCTGTTTTTGGCGCTCTTATCTTATTTCACATCAAAACGAGAACAAAAAAGGGTACGCCTTCGAATGAATTTACTCTAGCATTCATCATTATATATTTCTATATAGTGATTAAACTTTAATCATTTAAAGCACCCTCTCCCTACTCGTCGACTTGCCATTTTCCATTAAACCAATCGTGGAATGAGAGCGGTAATAATTCGCCTAAATGAAGCGCAACAAGCCGCATCGCTTGATACTCTTTTAAGGTGAGATAATCATCCATTCCCACCGCGGTTAACAGCGCCTCAAGCACTCGATTAGCCTCCACCTCCGGAAGCCGATTTAACACGGTAAACGCATAGGGCAAATTATCCTCCCAAAAGGCCTTATTTATCACCGGAAAGTAGCGCGACTCGCCGGGCGCAATCGCTTGCAATATCGCATTAAAGGCTATTCCTTTTTCATCATCGTCATACTCCCCCGCTTCGGTTAAAAAGGCAGCAATTAAGAGATAGGCATCCCGCTTTTCAAGCTCGGTAACCCGCTCTTTTTTACGAGTTCGAACGGGGCGCGCGAGCGTCTCTTCTTCATATTCCAATAACCGATCGAGATAGCCGTCGATCGCATAAAACATTCCCCATTGCTGAAAGGTTAGCGCAGAAAGATCACGAGTCAGTGACGAAAAATAGCGTTGCAATGTTTCAGACCCCGCTTCATCCAAATCCCGGAGCGACGAATAGAGCATCTCAATGAGCAGATAACCATATTCGATCTCGCGCTCGGCATAAATTTTATAGAGATAATCGAGATACTTCACCTCCGCTTCCCGCAATCGGCTGTACTGCTGCTCACGCACGGTAGGATCATCACTTACAAGTAGGAGAGCAAACAAAATGTAGCCGGTTTTATGGGACATCACTTTTAAAAATTCGGAAGGAATCAGCATCATCAACTCTTCAAGGGAGGGCTGATTAAGTGCCGTATCACGCCACGTTCTAGTATTTGGCTCTAGTGACGACTCCCCTTTATTGGCTGATTCTTGAATGGCATCGTGAATAATTGCCGTGCCCACCACTTTTCCTAAAAAGTCGGTACCACTTGGCGTAGTTTGACGGGCGGTTTTCGCCGGCTCTGCAGTAGCTTTTTCATGGGTGGTTTCATTAGTAGATTCATCCGCGGCTTTCTCGCGCTTTTTCTTCGATCTCCGAGAGCGTTCTGCCAAAATTTCCGCCTCCGTCACATAACTATTGACGCGCTTAATGCGCTCCTCAAGCGGGGGATGAGTTGGGAAGGAGAAAGCTTTTACCGTGAGCGGATTGGAGAAGAAAAAGTGAGCGTACTCGGCATCTGCGCCTTCAATGGCTGAATCCAGAGGATCTTCTTTATTGAGCCGTCTTAAGAGGGAGACCATCGGAATCGCTTGGCGCATGGCAATCACCGCGTTAAGATCCGCGTGATATTCCCGCCGAATTGAGATGCGCGATTGAAGCAATTTACCAATCCAGTAGTGAAACGCGCCGAGAATAATGAGCCCGACCCCGATCGCAATACCCGCAATCAGCGCTTGCCCTTGATTTTTATTACCGGAACGCGGACGAGCACGAAGCACCCCATCAATCACATGAAACCCGATGCTGGTAATCGCCATAAAGCCCGCTAAAATCGCCGCCATATGAAGATTGAATCGCATATCAAGACTCTTAATATGCTCCACTTCATGGGCAATGAGCGCACTCAGTTCATCACGAGGCAGTTCAAGCGCTTTGGTCGTCACGATCACCGCGGAATTGTGATAATTTGTCCCCGTCGCAAAGGCATTGAGCGCCCCGCTCGGCAATACATAAAGTTTCGGAACGGGAAGCGCCGTGGCAATCGCCATCTCATCGACCACTTGATTGAGCTTGCGGTAATCGGCCTCATCATAATTGCCCGACACATCCACCGCCTGCATTGAAAGCGGCAAGAGCGAGCCATCACCATTTGAAAAATAGGCGCGCCCATAATTAAACATAATCACCACGAGCGTTAATGCTGCCGCCCACAATCCCACCTCGGAATAGAAGCGATACGAACCATCACTGTAGAGCGTCGGCACCTCAAAATAGCGCGCCTCCACCCAATACGCTGCCCCGAATGCAATGCTCATCGAAAACAGAATATTGAGGCTAAAGACCACATAGAGCCAAAATGTTTCGCGATTGAGTTTCCGCTTTGCTTCAAAATAATTCACACGCTTCCTCTTTATAATCAATGAGATTCAACTTCCCTATCCTATCACTTTTAAGGTGGAATTTAATTGATTATTCTGCCTGAAAACGTGAGGAATCGCGCGCTAAAAATTGAGCCTTGATAGATTTTATAAAATCGTTAACCAATTTTTTGATAACGTTGCCACGCCCAGTAAGTGACGGGGATTGCGAGCACGATGGAGGCGATCGGCATGGTGAGCCACACCCCATCTAAATCTAAAAAGCGCGGTAAAATAAAGAGAAAGGGCACTTGGATAAAAAGATTCCCGATCGAGATCACGAGCGCCTTTGCCCCCTCGCCGATCGCTTGGAAAAAGACGGTCACCAGCACAAAGACCCCTTCCAAAAAGAGCACAAAAAGATTAAAGCGAATGGCGTGAACGGCCACCTCCGTCAGCGCCGGGTCGCTAGTAAACCAGAGCGTGAAAAACCCGGGAAACAGCTGTAACACTAAGGTGAGCGTGATGCCGTAGAGCATGCCCACAAAAACCATCATGCGGATAATTGCCCGCGCGGAACGATGTTTTTCACCGCCGTAGAGCTTACTAATCACCGGCTGAATCCCATTGGCAACGCCCTCGATCCCAAAATAGTAGACCGTAATAATGTAGCCGGTAATCGTATAGGCCGACACCGCGAGCGTTCCGCCATATTTCACCAGCATCTTGTGATGGAGCGCCATAATAAAGCCGACGTAGATATACATGAAAAAGGCCGACCCGCCGTTTAATAAGATCTCACCGATCAGTTTTAAATCAGGCTTAACATGACGCCATTGTATCGGCTCGCCACTTTTAAAGAACACAAAGCGAAAGCCCAAGAGCATCGCGCAGGTTTCCCCAATCACGCTCGCAAGTGCCGCTCCAAAGACCGACCATTCGAGCACCACAATTAAGAGATACGAGGAGATAATATTGAGCGACACGCCGATCGCCATGTAGAGCGTTGCCCGATAGGGACTGCCCACATTGCGCACTAAAAATGGGAGTGCAAGGCTGCCGATCACAAAGGGGGCGCTCACCGCAAAGACGCGCACAAAATCGATCGCAAGGCGCGAGGCTTCTAAAAATTCCGCGGAAGCCGCCTGCGATGGATCGCCCAAAATGGAGACTAAAAAGGGAGCCGATTGATATAAAAAGAGCCCCAGTAAAATCCCCGGGATGACGATTAATACGAGCGTCTGCCCTAAGATTCGAAGCGCCCGCTCATGTTCCTCGGCCCCTTTGGCGATCGAGTAGAGACTGCCCGTCCCAACGCCGACCAAAAGCCCAAAGCCCAAAAGTAACGTGATGTAAGACCAGCCGATATTTGCACCCGCAAGCCCCGCCGCGCCGATAAAATTCCCGATAAAGAATCCGTCGATCAATTGATACGCGCCGCTAATTAGCATGGCACCCACCGTCGGAATCACATAACTTGCAAACAACAGCTGTAAACGTCGATGCTTCACACACACCTCAAATCAAGATAATAGCGCATAGTATAGTCTAGAATGCTGAAAAACACCTCTTCCCAAACGGAAAAAAGATGACGCGATTTTCCGCCTTAATCCGCATCATTTGGCAATTCAATCATCGCTTTCGCTACGCCTTCGAAGTGGCAGTGCTATAATTAATCCTTGGAAACGATTTTAAATTCAATCATCTCCGCCGCACGCCGGCACCAACCATGAGGATATTTTATGATTACTGAATCAATGGCCAAACTTTTAAACGAACAGATCAACCATGAGCTCTGCTCTGCACACGTCTATCAGCAGATGTCCGCGTGGGCAAACTTCAACGGATTTCACGGAGCGGCGAGCTTTTTAATGGCGCAAGCCAACGAAGAGCGTGATCACATGCAAAAAATCTTCGATTATGTGTTATTAACGGGCCACATGCCGATTTTAGGCGATATGCCCACCATCAATCCAAACTTTGATGACCTCGAAGCGATCTTCAAACAAGCCTACGCGCAAGAGCTCAATATCACCGAAAAAATCAATAAAATTACTCACGAAGCGATCACCACCCACGACTATTCAACCTTTGAATTTATGCAGTGGTATATCGTTGAACAGCGCGAAGAGGAAGATCTTTTCCGCACAATTTTAGATAAATTTGAAATGCTCCGTGGCGAAGCGAATGCAAACTACTTTATCGATAAAGAACTTGCTGCGATTCGTACCGGCGCCGTTGCGGATGTAGCGGAATAACCGTTTTAACGCGTCACTTTTTAGGAGGCATGATGATTAGCGCGATGCCAAAACAGCTCATTCTCTCCCTGTTAATCGGTCTTATCATCAGTAGCTGTGCGCAGCTACCGCCCCCGAAAAGTGGCTCACTTCCCGAAAACGAGCGCCAATCCATTGAAGAGAATCAAGCAAAACGTGAACGCTCAGATCAATCGATGAGTCACCCTCAACTCTCGGTCGCATCGCCTCAATTAATCAAACCGTTACAGCCCTATCTAAACGCCTCAGAAAGCACGATTCGTAGCGCCTTTGGAACCCCTTCCTCTAATTATCCCACCGCTTACAGCGACCGATATGTCTACCGCGATGAGACCATCCGCGAAACCCATATTCCCGCCCGTTACAGCTATTACGGCGGTTTTTATGATGACGATTTCTACTACGGCGGACGCTATTATGGTAGTCCCACTATGGTCTCCCCTCCCCGGATTAAGCGCGAAGTGGTGAGCTTTTGCGAGATTCAATTTGATTTTTTGAAGGGAAAAGTCAACACCATCACCCAAACCGGAGCGTTAAAAAATTACGAGGCGTTATTGCCGCGTTGAGGGCGTAATTAGAAATACCGGTTAAAATCTTCTATACTTTCTCTATCAATCACATTCAGCGGGCACGCCCGGCATCATCTCAACCTGTAGGAATTTATCGTGTTACAGTTTAAAGACGTTTGGAATCTCTATCATACTTATTATCATCCGCATCGCCTTTACCCCGGCGAGACGATCCCGCAAAAAACGCCTAAAATTACCGACTCGCTCCTCAGCATTCAAGATGAGTACGATATTTTATTGCTCGATGGATTTGGCGTGTTAAATGTCGGTGCGACGGCGGTGCCTCATATGCCCGAAACCATCGCAACGCTTCAGGCGCTTGGGAAAGAGGCGTTTGTGCTGACCAATGGGGCTTCCCATCCTTCTTATATTCGCGCAGAAGGCTATCCGAAATTGGGCTATGACCTTGCGGCGAGCCACATTATCTCATCGCGCGATGCGGTGGAAGCGACGATCACCGAGCACGAGGTTACTAAAAATGGCGGAACATGGGGCGTAATTTCGGTACTCAATGCAAAAATTGAGACCATTCCGGCCAATTGCGTCTATTTAACCGATGACAATATCGATACCGTGGATGGCTTTCTCTTTTTAGGGACAATGACATGGGATCTGGATCAACAATTAAAACTGCATGATGCGATGGCGAAAAAACTGCGCCCGTTAATGATTGGAAACCCCGATATTAGCGCACCGATGGAAAATTCGTTCTCGGTGGAGCCTGGGTTTTATGCGATCGATCTTTTAAAAGCTTTCCCGGATCTCTCCATCACCTATTGTGGAAAACCCTTTAAAAATGCCTATGAGGTGAGCCTTAAAAAGATGGCAAAAACCCTAGGAAAAACCATCGATCCGAGCCGTGTGCTAATGGTAGGCGATACGCTTCATACCGATATTTTAGGCGGCAATATGGCGGGGATGAAAACGGCACTGAAAACTGATTGGGGATTCCTACGGGATCATGACCCAAGGCCTCGCATTGAAGAGTCCCTCATTACACCGGATTTTATTATCTCGCAAACGCTTGAAGCGTAAATTCAATTCTATGAAAGGCCGATAGAGGAACGGTGTGCCGATGTAACAATTTAATCGTCAGATCATCAGACGATTATAGATTCCACGCCAATTTGATATCGGCTTTTTTGAGCTGTTTCTCTTCATATTTAAGATCTTCTAATACCAACGGATGGGCTTTAAGCCAGCCTTCTTGGAAATAGAGTTTCACATTGCGCTTCCCGATCCGCATATTAAAATCGGGCACATTACGGGTATAGCGCCCGCGATTAAAGAGCACGGCCATGCGTAAAATCATGGTGACAATCGGCGCAAACTGGGGGAGCGATTCAAAATCTTCAAACTCAAATTTACGCTGATGATTATAGATAATGGTAGCAAGAATTTTCTGGTCTTGATGGCTAAATCCATCGAGATCGGCATGTTCAATCAGATAGGCTGAATGTTTAAAATGGCGATGATGCGATACCGCAAGCCCAATCTCGTGGCACAGCGATGCCCACCCTAAAAAACGGAGCGCAGTTTCATCCAAAAGCGGCGAATCGATTACCTTGGCAATCATCATGCTGGTATCTCGCACCCGAATCGCTTGTGCTTCATCGGCGCCAAATCGCGCCACTAAACTTGCGATGGTTTTATCACGACGATCCTGTTTTTGTACCCGTCCAAGCAGGTCAAAAAGCATTCCTTCACGGAGCGCGGCACTTGTGATCGCCATCTTTTTAATCGACAGCACATTAAAGAGCGTATAGAGAATTAAAAGCCCCGCGCCCATCACCGACGCCCGCTCAGGCGAGAGATCAAAAAAGCGCGCAATTTTATCCTCATGTTTTAAGGTAAGGAGCTTTTGCGTTAAGCGTTCGATCGCTTCAAGCGTGATAAATTCCTCTTGAAAGCCTAAATATTCACTCAACTCTAAGATGGTTTTAATCGTCCCCGAGGCCCCAACAAAGTAAGCATCTTGATAGCGCATGAGATAGGTTAAATCATGAAGTTCTCGCTCGATATGAAGGAGTGCTCGGTCCATCTGTTTTTGGGTAAATGTTCCCTTTTTAAAGAAGAGCTTTGCGATATTAACGCAGCCCACTTCCTTACTAAAAGCGCGCTTAATGCCGGCGGATTCCCCTAAAATCAGCTCGGTACTGCCGCCGCCGATATCGATTACAAAGAGCTCTTTTTCAGCGGCGTGCACATATTGCGACACCCCAAGATAGATGAGCCGCGCCTCTTCTCGCCCCGAAATAATCTCGATGGGAACGCCAAGCGCCCCTTCCGCCTCTTTTAAAAAGGTGGGATCTTTCATTTTTCGGAGCGTCAAAGTCCCGACCGCGCGGATATTTTCGCGATCAATATTAGCAAGACGTTCGTTAAATTTGCGCAGGCAATTGAGGGCTTTTTCACGAGTTTGCGCTAAGAGCGTGCCATCTTTTTCAAGACCGTATCCGAGCTGAACCATGTCGCGAACGCGATCGACCACCAAGATTCGGCCGTTATCTTCTTCCATAACCGCCATGTGAAAACTGTTCGATCCAAGATCGATCACTGCATAGAGTTGATTGCTCATCGCCCCTCCTTTGCTCGTTACGCCCGCTTTTTGGCTGACCCTTTATCCTAATGCTTTCTATACTAACGCATTACTGAGCGTGACAAAATCATCAATGGTGAGATTTTCCGCCCGCGCCGTTGGATCAATGCCGGCCGCCTCAATTTCTGCTTCACTCATCAGCGGTTTGAGGTTGTTGCGAATCATCTTACGCTTCATCGAAAAGGCGAGTTTTACCACCTCAAAGAATCGATTATCATCGGCGATTGCATATTTTGGCTCCGTATGGGGCACTAATCGCACAAATTGGCTCATCACTTTCGGCGCAGGATCAAAGGCAGTTGGCGGAATTTCAAAGAGCGGAACCACATCACAATAACGCTGCACCATCACCGAAAGCCGGCCATATTGGCGTGAATTAGGTTCAGCCGCTAAACGATCGATCACCTCTTTTTGAAGCATAAAATGCATATCGAGAATGTCGTGATGATCTTCAAGCAGATGAAAGATGATCGGCGTTGAAATGTTATAAGGGAGATTCCCTATAATGCGCAATTTTTGATCCGGATAGAGCGCGGGAAGATCGACATTAAGAACATCTTCGTTAATAACCCGTAACCCCTCCATCTTTTCTAAATTTTCAATCAGATCACGGTCAAGCTCGATGACGGTCATCTCTTTTGCCCGCGCTAAGACCGGTTTTGTCATCGCCGCAAGCCCTGGCCCAATTTCGATTAATGGGTCGCCCGCTTGAGGATTGATCGCCTCGACGATCTGAAAAATAATGCCGGCATCAATTAAAAAGTTCTGCCCAAAACGCTTCTTTGCTCTGTGTGATTGACTCATGCGGAGTGTATCTCTTCTCTTGTGTTGCTAATTTTCATCGTGATTACACGATAATGAATAAGGCCTCCGAAGAGGCCCCATTAAATGTAAATTGTGTCTGCTAGATGCGGCGCTCGATATAGACGTCGGCTACGCGCTCTTCAACCCATAAGGTGAAGGTCTGCATCGCTTTTTTCTTAAAGTAATATTCACGCGCGATATTACGCATCATCTCTTCGTCAACGACCCCATTTTTCTGATCTTCAAGCAAGATTAAATGGTAGCCAAACACCGTTTTCACCGGCTGACTTAATTCCCCTTTGTTAAGACGAACCATGGTCCGCTCAAATTCAGGTGCAAGCTGTCCGCGTGTTACCCAACCAAGTTCCCCTTTACGGGCCGCTGAAATCGGGTCATGCGATTGTGCGCTTGCAAGATCATCAAAGCTCTCACCGCCGGCAATTCGCTCGCGGAGACGATTGATCTGAATGCGTGCCTGCTCATCGGATAAGCTGGGCGAAATCTTAATCAGAATATGCTTGACTTTATATTGCGCAGTATTGTCTTTTAAGAGCTCACGCTGAATGTCTTTAAACTCTTTTGAATTCATATAGACATCGAGCTCTGCCTCGTTAATTTTCACGTCGCGCACCACTTCATTGCGGAGCATCGCGCTTAACATTTGGCGGCGAATATCTTCACGATAGGCATTAAAATTCATGCCCATGTAAGCCATATAGGCTTTTAGATCGGCAACGGTTGCGCCATTACGATCGGCAATGTCTTTAATCGCTGCGTCCACTTGCGCATCGCTCACGCTCATGCCCACTTCTTTGGCATATTTATGTTGCAATTTTTCCGCCGCAAGCATGAGGAACACCTCCTCTTTTAAACGCTCATCGGTCGGACGAATGCTCGAAGGCATGGTACCGACTTCCGCACGCGCTTGGCGCATGGCACCTTGCCACTCTTTTTGCGTAATCACTTCGGTATCCACAATAATGGCAATCTGGTCGAGTTGTTGTTGAGCATAGCCGAACCCAGAAAAGGCGGTCAGCACAATAAAAAGTAGACGTTTCATCATAAATTTAATCTCAATAATGCCAATCCAATAAAATTTAATGGTAATATGTGTTGATCTATATCTGATCACAATAATAGTAAGAATTTTACCACCTTAATGCAATTGCTGCTCAGATATAATAAAATTGTTAATTTCTGTTTATTTATACTCTAGGTTTTTATTTTTATTATGACAACTGAACAACAAAACACCGCTCCCCTTGAGCACGAAGCAAAACAGGCGGAAGAGGCGAAAGAAGCCCGTGCAAAGCGCGTTGAGGACTCACGTGCACTGCTCGCTAAGCTCGCTGAAGCGTACCCAAAAATCTTTCCTCATCCGAAAGATGGTCGCCCGGTTGCCCTTGCGATTGGCCTCCATAAAGAGCTTCAACCGATCGTAAAAGAGTGGGGCTTTTCGCCTGCAACGCTTCGATCAGCGCTTGCATGGTACACCAAACAATTACGCTACCAAAACGCCGTTTTACACGCAACGCATCGCACCAATTTAGATGGATCGGATGCGGAAGAGATCTTAGAAGAGCACAAAACGCTCGCGAAAGAGAACATCGCTAAGATTGAAGCGTGGTTGAGCGAAAATCGTCCTGATGCGCTTAAACGTGCAGAGCCGAAAAAACGCACTCAAAAACCGCGTCGTCAAGGCCAGGCGAAACGTCGTCCCAATAATAACGCAGGACGTAACGACAAAGCTGCCGGCAAATCAGCGCCAGCAAACACCCAAACTCTTGACGAAAAAATGCAGTCGCTTTTAGACAAATTTAATCAGTAATTTATGAAACAAATAGTCACAACCTTACTTCACGGAGCGCTCACGACGTTAACACGCGAGAGCGATATCACCCTCGATCCGGCACAAATTGAAAAGAGTGTCGAGCGAACCCGAGACCTTAGCCACGGCGACTTTGCAAGTAACATTGCAATGATGCTTGCGCGCCCGTTTAAAACCAATCCTCGTGAGCTTGCAAACCGTATCATCGATGCGATTGAACAGCCTCATAAAGACCTAGAGAAAATTGAGATTGCAGGCCCAGGATTTTTAAACTTTACCTTGAAAAAACATTGTTATCACAATGAGCTCGGTAAAATGGTGGAAAATGGTCAATCCTACGGACATAACCGTGACGGTAATGGCGAAAAAGTTCAGGTGGAATTTGTTTCGGCAAACCCAACCGGACCGCTTCACGTAGGTCATGGTCGCGGCGCAGCAGTGGGCGATTCACTCGCTCGTATTTTAGAAGCCAATGGCTTTGATGTAACCCGCGAGTTTTACTATAACGACGCCGGTGCTCAGATCGATAATTTAGCCGCTTCTGTCAAAGCGCGTATCGATGGACTTGCCCCCGGAGATGAAGCGTGGCCTCAAGATGGCTATGCCGGTGAATACATCAAAGAGATCGCAAAAAGCTATCTCAATGGGGACACGGTCAATTCAGATGACCGCGAAATTACTGCCTCAGGTGATGCAAATAACATTGAGGATATTAAAGCCTTTGCGGTAGCGTTTTTACGTCGCGAACAGGATCTTGATCTCAAAGCATTTGATATCAACTTCGATGTCTATTTCTTAGAATCATCGCTCTATGCCGACGGCCTTGTTGATCGTGTGGTGAGTCGTTTAACTGAAAACGGTAAAACTTACGAAGAGGACGGCGCACTCTGGCTTAGAACCACCGATTACGGCGATGATAAAGATCGCGTTATGCGCAAAAAAGAGGGCGGTTATACCTACTTTGTGCCCGACGTTGCCTATCATCAACGTAAATGGGAACGCGGATTTAAATATGTGATTAACGAACAAGGCGCGGACCATCACGGGACAATTGCTCGCGTTCGTGCGGGGCTTCAAGCACTCGATATCGGCATTCCTGAAGGCTGGCCAAGCTATGTCCTTCACCAAATGGTGATGGTGATGCGCGATGGTGTTGAGGTTAAACTCTCAAAACGTGCTGGTTCCTATGTGACCCTTCGCGATCTAATTGATGAGGTGGGTAAAGATGCAACGCGTTACTTCTTAGCGGCGCGCAATCCCGACTCGCAGCTTCAATTTGATATCGATCTTGCTCGCTCGCAAACCTCCGATAATCCGGTCTACTACATTCAGTATGCCCACGCACGGATCTGCTCAATTTTAGCAGAACGTGATAAGCAAGAGACTCCATTTAACGCGGCATTTGCCATCGAGCACCTCGATAAACTCGATCGTGACCATGAATATCAGCTCATGCGCACACTCTCAAGTTTTGGCGAGCTCGTTCGCGCTGCATGTCGTAATAATGCACCCCACTTAGTGGCCAATTATTTACAAGCGCTCGCCGGTGATATTCACAGTTACTACAATGCAAAAGATGAAGAAGGCCAAGCAATTCGCATTTTAGGCGATGATAAAGCTCTTCAAGATGCTCGCCTCTATCTATTAATGGCAGCGCGCGAAGTGGTGGCTAATGGACTTCATCTCTTAGGGCTTTCTGCGCCAACCCGCATGTAATCGGGCGCACAATTCTCGGTGAGTTCCGCGATGAGTCGTAGACCAAGACAACAGGTAAAATCAAAAGAACGAGGCGCGACCATTAAGCGCCTCTATGCCATTATCAAGCAATTTGCGCTTCGCAATGCGACCCGCGCAACCTTGCTTGCGATGGTCTTTTTTATCCTGATCTCCTACCCTATTTCAAAAACGCTCAATAAAAATAAAGAGTTTGAAGAGGAACAACTGATCGAGGAGCAGCATGATTTAGAGGCACAAGCGCAACCCGATGTCTTTGTCTTTGAAGAGATCGAAAACCCCTATTCGTTTTATGATCTCCTTGAATCGCGCACCTTTTTAGTGGAGGGTGAAGAAAAAAAGGGCGGCGTTGAATATATCAGTGATGATTTCGAACCGACCCCTGAAATTAAGCCCGTCGAAGCGCCGCCTAAGCGCGTGGTCAATGTGCAAAAGCCCGATGTGCCGCTCTCAAAGCGTCTTCAAGTGGGAAGCTTTTCCTCCTCTCATGAAGCGAGCATTCACCGAAAACAGCTCGAATCTTATGGCTATAATCCACAAGTGATCGAAGGAAAAATCCCGAGCGGAAAATCGGTCTATCGCGTTATTATTGGGCCCTTTTCTCCCAAAGAGATGACTGAAATTAAAGCACAATTACGCACGCATAACATAGATCACTTCGAGGTGAACTATTAAGCTTTTCACTGAATAAAAACGCAAAATAGCGTATAGTGATTCGAGAAAATTCATCTTTTATTCACAATTAATCAACAGCAAATTTAGGTATTTTAATTATGGCTCGTGGTGTAAACAAAGTTATTTTATTAGGCCGTTTAGGGCAAGATCCAACTGTGCGCTATACCGCTGGCGGCGCAGCTGTCACAAGTTTTTCAATCGCAACCTCAGAAGGCTGGCGCGATAAAAACAGTGGCGAAATGCAAGAACGTACCGAATGGCACAACATCGTTATTTTTAGCCGTCTTGCGGAAGTTGCGGGACAATATCTCAAAAAAGGCTCACAAGTCTATATCGAAGGCCGTTTACAGACCCGTAAATGGACCGATAAAAATGGGATGGATCGCTACACAACCGAAATTATCGCTAACGAAATGCAAATGCTCGGCGGCGGTGGATCAGGCGGCGGTGGCGGCATGGGTCAACAACAAGGTGGCTACGATAACTTCAATCAAGATCAAGGCTACGGCGGACAACCGCAACAACAAGCGCCCCAACAAAATTGGAATCAAGGTGGCCAATCGCAGCAGCAACAGCAGCAGCGTCCTCAACAAAATCAAGGCGGTTTCAATCAGCCTCAAGAGCAAAACAACATGCCTGATTTTGATTCATTTGATGATGATATCCCCTTCTGACGTTTACCTCAGACGGTATTGTAAAGTTTAACTTTGAAACCCCGCCACTAGCGGGGTTTCTTGCTATTAAAATAACAAAAATAATGTAAAAAATTATTGAGGTGTTTGTGGATATAGTGTACCTTTAACATATGTAAAGTATTAGAACAAATTAATGAATATTCTACCTTCAACAACATCATTTATTTTAGATAGTGGTGAACGTTACTGCTTAGTTATAGATCAATTGAATGGATTACCGCTGTATCACCCTAATTTGTTTATTACTACTCAGCTGCGAAATAAGTCAGACTCTTTTTCCACAATGGTATCTGCTGCAAATAATTTAGTTGTTTTTTTGAGGTTCTTGAATGACCGTAGAATTAATCTTGAAGAGAGGATCTTGAGTCGAGTTTTTCTTACGGTTAATGAAATAGATGATCTACGAGACTATACGCAATTAAAGGCTTTAAGCTTGCCAAGAAAGATACCGAAAAATAAAAGGAGTGTGGATACGCTTGTTAGTCCGATAACTCACTATATGAGGCTGACTACCATTTCGGATTATTGTAGATGGTACGCTAATTATTTGATTCGACAACCAAACCTTAATGAATCAAAGCAGATTAAGAGACTTGAATCTCAAATCAAGTCTAGGCGACCTGCAAAGAAAGGAAGAAATAATAGACAGGACAAGTCTCTCGATGACGAACAGCTTGAAGTATTATTTGAATTGATAAGGATCAACTCAGATTTCAACCCATTTAGCAAAGATGTTCAGCGTAGGAATAGGCTAATTATTTTGTTGCTATATCATCTTGGTCTTAGGGGTGGTGAGCTTCTTAATCTAAGAATTCAAGATATTGACTTTTCTAAAAAAATCTTACGAGTAGTTAGACGAGCAGATGAAAAAAGTGATCCTAGAGTGTTTGAGCCAAACGCTAAAACTTTAGAGCGCATAATTCCTCTTGGCGATATTTTAGTCAAAGAGTTACATGACTATATAACCCTAGATAGACGCAAAATAAAAAATGCGAAGAAGAATGATTTTTTATTCATAACTCATAAGTTAGGTCCTACAGTTGGGCAACCGATAACTAAATCTGGTTATTACAAAGTAATCAACGTAGTTAGATCGGTTTCCCCAGATTTATATAAGTTAACAGGACATAAGCTACGACATACATGGAATAGAAAGTTTTCAGAAAAAATGGATTCTTTGGACAACGTACCTAGCGAGGAAAAGCAAGAGCAAATGAGATCATTTCTTATGGGCTGGAAACCTGGTTCTAAAACTGCTGCTATTTACAACAAAAGATATATCGAAGAACAAGCTAAAGCTGCAGCCATTAAATTGCAATCAGACATAGGTATAGGCTTGTCGAGTAGGACTTTACGAGATGATTAGTATAGTTATAAAAGAAATTAATTTACCAGAAAAAGCTTCTATCAAAGAGGATGGAAGGCTAAAAGCTAGAGCAAAGGGTTACTATTTTAATCTTTACGATGACAAATGGAAGCTAGATAAAAACAGTACTGTATATTTAAGCAGAATAAAGAAGAAAATATCAGATGAAGTTCAGCTCGAAAGCTTTTTAAAAGTATTGAGTTTCTATGCATCTAACTTATCCCCTGGCTACACAATTCAAATTTCTGAACATCTATTACACATGTTTAGGACTAACGGAACATCAGAAATATCCTCTACACAGCTGATTAATTATCGTTACTCACTTCCTAGTAACAGAGAGCATTATTTAGGTACCATACGTAGTTTTTTAAATAAATGGTATCAGTTGGGTTATGAAGGTGTTGATGAGAGCATAATTGAACTTCTTTATAGTTGGAGAATAAAGGGGTGCTCAAAAGGTGATGCGATAAAACGCTTAGACCCTGCTATGGGTCCTCTTAGTGATAATGAACTGAGAGCTTTTAATGAGGGGGCTGTTAGTGCATTTGAGCTTAATAAAATTTCTCTTGAACAATTAGCTATTTCCCTAGTTGTTAGTCATACAGGTCGACGTCCGATTCAAGTATCCCAATTAAAAGTTAAAGATATTATGCGTGGTGTTAATAAAAGAGGAGAAGATTATTATCTCTTGAATATACCTCGTGTTAAGCAAGGGGGTAAGTTTAGAGATTATTTTAAATCATTTGCAACCTCCCATGATTTATGGATGGTGCTAAACGCCCAAGCTAATGATGTTATAAAGAGAATCGAGAACATAATCACTTTTCCTATTGATAATAATGTTGAATCTGAATTACCTCTATTCCCGGACTACAAGCTATTTGAAAGTATCGACTCTCTCTTTGAGTTAAAAGGCTTATTACAGATGGACAAGTTACATATTCAATCATCTAAAATCACAGATATAATTCAATCTGTAGTAGGTATATCTGATATACATTCGGAGAGAACAGGAGCGAAGCTAAATATTCATGCACGTAGATTTAGATACACAACAGGTACAAGGGCAGCTCGAGAGGGTTTTGGTGAGCTAGTAATTGCAGAGTTACTTGATCATAGTGATACTCAAAATGCTGGAGTATATATCAAAAATGTTCCCGAGCATGTTGAGAGTCTTGATAAAGCTGTTGGATTTCAACTAGCACCTTATGCTCAAGCATTTGCTGGTGTTCTAGTTGACTCTGAAGAAGATGCTGAACGCGGTAATGATCCGAGCAGTAGAATTCGTACTAAGGAAGGATCTGGTATTGGGACATGTGGTGAACATGGTTTCTGTGGTGCGAATATTCCTATTCCCTGCTATACCTGTATGCATTTTCAACCTTGGTTAGATGGTCCGCATCAGAAGGTATATGGAGATCTTTTAAGCGAAAGAGAACGAGTAAAAAATATTACCGGCGATATGGAGGTAGCAGCAATATTGGATAGAAGTATCTTAGCTGTAGCTGAGGTAATCTTACGTTGTGAAAAACGTCGTTCCGAGATTGATTTAGAGCGTGGGGTTAGTTATGAGTAAGATCATACAATTCAGGTCTAGATCTGAATTAACTGCAGAAGTGAATTTAGAGTTATTTATTGCTATGTGCAGGGATGAATTAACCGTTTTTGGATCTGACTTGAATTGGTACGCTAATGTGTGGCCCAAGCTTGCTGTGTTTGCAAAGTTAGGCGTAAAAACTCGTACTCCAAGCGATAGCCAAGTAATGGAAAACGATTTCTTGGATTTTGCAAAAGCATACTTTCGTTATCAACAGGGGCACAAGCCGACAGGTACAAAGAATGAGTTAAAGGCGTTACGCGCTATTGAGTCAGCACTAGTACAGGAAAATGGTAAGGCGCTTATATCAGGATTATCTATCACTTGTTTAGATGAAGCCGCTCTTTTAGCACGGAATTATTATAGTGCAGGAACTGCTTATGCTTGTGGTCGAGAAATTGAAAGATTAGCTAAATTTGTGTCTCAAAATAATCTAATCAATGCAAATCTTAAAGAATGGGTGAATCCTATTCCAAGACCTTCAGATGTTGTTAAAACTGGCAAAAAGGCTAAAGAAAATAGAGAGAAAAAATTACCTAATGCTAAAGCTTTAGAGGCTTTAGCAGAGATATTTGCAAGCAACCCTACAGAAAGCCGTGATATCTTTACAACCTCTGTTTTTGCCATGCTCATGTCGGCCCCTTCTCGCATATCTGAAATTTTAGCATTGCCTGTCGACTGTGAGGTTACTGAGATGGATAGTAAAGGTATAGAGCGATATGGATGGCGCTTTTATGCCGGCAAAGGGTATGGAAGAGATATTAAGTGGATACCTACTGTTATGGTAGAAACAGCAAAAACTGCTGTGAAAAGAGCAAAAGGGCTTTCATTCGAGGCTCGGAAGCTTGCTAAGTGGATAGAAGAGAATCCTAATAAGTTTTATCGTCATGAAAACTGTCCAGATGTTCTTGATGATGAACCATTAACCGGTGAGCAAGCGTGTCAAGCACTTGGTTTATCATATACGAATAAGGATACGGTATATTCTAACCTTAACAATAGAGGCTTAGATCATCATGATGGAGCTAATACTCTAGATAGCTTATGTATGCATCTTAACGACAGACTTCCTAAAAGCTTTCCGTGGTTAGATGAAGAAAAAGGAATTAAGTTCTCGAACGCACTTTTCGTATTAAATAAGAACCAATTCCATGGCAATCGCCCGCGACTGTTAACTGAGCTTATGGCACCAGATGCTAACTTTTTTAATAATGATATTGGCACACGACCAAACTTAGGTAAAGCGTATAAAAATATTTTTGATAGACATGAATACTATGGTGATAATGGAGAACGATTGAAAATAACATCACATCAGGCAAGGCATTTACTAAATACGATTGCCCAACTTGGTGGATTATCTAACCTAGAAATAGCCAAGTGGTCTGGAAGGGCTAATGTTAATCAAAATCGTACCTATAACCATATGACAGAGTATGAATTAGTGTCTATGGCTGAGAGCATAGATCCATCAAAGTCCTTATATGGACCATTAGGAGAGGTTAAAAAGCACCTACCTGTTACATCTCAGGAATTTAATACACTAGAGCAAGCTGCTGTACATGTAACAGAGTATGGCTACTGTGTGCATGACTATACTATGAGCCCTTGTGAAAAATTTAGAGATTGTATTAACTGCACTGAACAGGTTTGTATCAAAGGAGATGATGTTAAGCTTTTAAGAATGAAGGAGAGGTTGGCTCACATTGAAGATCTTGTCTCGAAAGCCCAAAAATCGTATGAAGAAGAGGATTACGGATCGGATAGGTGGCTTGATTACCAACTTAAAACATCTAAAAGGCTTAAAGAGCTTATTGAGATTTTAGAAAATCCATCTATTGGAAATGGTGCGCAAGTTAAGCTACGCGGAAGTGATTTCTCACAATTGCAACGAGTAGCAAAGAAAAAGTCAATATCTGTTATAGATAATGAAAATAAGAAAGATGAAAGTTTCATTTTAGAAGACTTAACGAGTTTGCTAGGAGGTGGTTTTGGCTAAACATCTTAACAGGCAAGATATTGAGGCTATTGTAAATTTAATTCGTGGTTGGGATGAACCTAAAATTACGTGGTCTGCGATTTGCGACGAAGCAGAGTCTTTAGTAGGGAAGAGACCTACCAGACAATCTTTAAGCGCACAGGAGGCTATTAAAGACGCATATCAATCCAAAAAAGATTCGATTAAGGGTAAAGCACCTGCAAAACCTAGGCCAGCCAGTTTAAACGCAGCTGCTTCAAGAATAGCTAATCTAGAAGCGGAGGTAGCAGAGCTAAAGGAACAAAATAGGAGGTATAAGCAGATGTTTGTTGTATGGCAGTACAATGCATACAAGCGCGGTATGACCGAGGATAGTTTAAATGCCGCTATGCCTAAGATTGATCGAGAAAGATCTGACGAATCAGTACGCTGAAGTATATTTAAAGTGAAAAGGTAAAGGTAAAGGAACTCATGAAGGATAAATATTCATATAAAGATGCTGAAGCTACTAGTACAGTAGGAAGAGCAAGTAAATTGCTCGATGATAGTTTAAACGATGATTTAAGTAGTTTTCAGCAGGATGGAATTCATTTATATCATGGAAATGTTTTAGATTTCTATGACAATTGGGATACTCCAAATATTATAATTTCTGACGGGGCATATGGAGTTCTTGGTTTTCAAGGTGATACTGCTGATCATAAGACTTTAGCTAATTGGTATGAAGAGCATATAGCAGCATGGAGCAGAGCTGCTAAACCTTTTACAAGTCTATGGTTTTGGAATACGGAAGTAGGTTGGGCTACAATTCATCCCATACTAGAGTCGTATGGATGGAAGTACGTTAACTTAAATATTTGGGACAAGGGCAAAGCTCATATAGCTGGTAATGTAAATACTAAAACTATTAGAAGATTTCCAGTAGTTACAGAGGTTTGTGGATATTACGTATTTGAAGCGAAAATTGAAGGGAAAGAACTTAAGAAGTGGTTATACGATGAGTGGAAGAGGACTGGTCTTCCGCTTAATAGAGCTAATGAAGCTTGCAATGTAAAAAATGTAGCTACAAGAAAATATTTGGATCAAGGACATCTATGGTACTTTCCCCCAGTTGATATGTTCGTAAAAATGGTGGAATATGCTAACTTACATGGAAAAGCAGATGGTAAACCATATTTCTCAGTTGATGGAGAGTTTCCATTAACTGCTGGTGAATGGAGTAAAATGAGAAGCACTTTTAATTGTCCCATGGGCTTTACTAACGTATGGAATAGAAAGCCATTGGCCGGTAAAGAAAGGATCAAAGCACCAAAATTTAACTCTAAAGCTGCACATCTGAATCAAAAGCCTTTGGATCTAATGAAGCTAATAATTGAAACTAGTAGTGAGCCTGGAGATGTTGTATGGGAGCCTTTTGGAGGGTTGTTTTCAGCTTCATTAGCGGCTAAAGAATTAGGAAGGGTTTCGTATTCTGCAGAAGTAGTTCCTGCTATCTATAACCTAGGGAGGAATAGATTCATTTAATTCGTAAGCGTAATTTTTAGAGCCTGAACTAATTTATTAATAATTAGTTCAGTATTATTACTTGTTAATATTCTTCTCCACTCATCAATAGTTTGACCATGAAAATAGGTTTGCATAACTTCGGATTTGAACTGTGCTATTTCAGGATTTTTAATTCTATCAATTTTTGCGAAGTTAGTATCCAGTCTATAATTATACTTCTGACTTAAGGATCTAAGCCTTAATTGATAATCTACTGAAGAGCTATAAGGTTTGCCCTCCAATCCCCATGATTTAACGATCTTTTTAGCTTCTTCTAGTTCTGTTTCATTTCCTTGGAATTTGAGGCCATTCATATTAGTCTGTTGTAAGTTACTAGTCCTTAAAGTGGTATCTTCTGGTTCTAATACTAAGTAGTCAGGAGGATTATTATAGTGATTATCTCTAGAATAAGCTATTTTAGAAGCTGGTATAGAGACTGCTTTAATAATAAGTGGTCTGCCAAATATAATAAACTCAGGTAACCAAGCTATTAAAGCTACATTAGTTTGGTCATATAAAAAATGAGTTTGGCTGTCTTTAAATCTAGCAGTTATTTCAGTAGAGAATGGAAACCAAGCCTTTACTTCCATACCTGGTAGTGGATCAAGAGGTGTATTATTTTGGGAGTGAGGATTTTCCCTAAAAATAGTGTCTGGAAATCCTGGATCTTGCCGGTACCACTTGCCTATATCTCTATATTGAGAGTATTCATTTAAGAAGTCACAGACTTGGAATTCAATCATATTTCCTACTAAAGGTGACAGCTTGGAAATAGTTTTACTCAAACTCATTACTGATTGGACCGAGTCCGGCTGTTTCACTTCAATTACGTCAAAGACATGATGGTTTAGCCTGTATAAGTTCGCATTAGCTTCTTGTAGTATATCTCTATAATTTACCATCGGACTTCAACTTTTTTATTATTTCTTCTGCCTCAATATTTAATGCTTCGCAAACAGCTAGAAACTCAACTACCGAGAGTAGTTTTTCCCCACTCTCATACTTAGATACATAAGACTGAGGTTTTCTAATTTTGGTAGCTAAATTAGGGTCTGTTGAACATTGGTGTGTAACTTACTGTTTTTAAAGATTATGATGAGTTTGCTGAAAGTCGTCATAATCGATATATTTTCAGTAGGTTATAGTTACTAATTTTTGAATGTTCAACAGACCCTAATTATTGGTAACTAGTAGACCATTATTTGCTCTATCAAAGATGTTAATAGATCAATTGATATTAATCTTTGGATGAATCAAAAACAGCTCTCAGAATTTTTTGACACCTCTAAACAAAACATCAGTAATCATGTTGAAAGTATCTTTGAAGACCGAGAATTACTGGAGTCGTCAGTTGTCAAAGAATACTTGACAACTGGAGCTGATGGGACGTTTTACTTTTGGTAAAGTGTCTATAGATCTACGATATGGGGTTATTACTTCAGCAATTAATAAGATAGATATTTTGCTATGATACGAATAGAACATAGTATTTGAAGTGTATAAATTTATTAAGAGGAAGTATTTTTTTATGACAAGTCAGCAACAACGCCAAGAGTTACAACGTGGGATCTGGCAGATCGCCAATGATGTTAGAGGATCAGTAGATGGTTGGGACTTTAAGCAATATGTGCTAGGAACACTATTTTATCGATTTATCAGTGAGAACTTTTCTGCGTATATTGAAGCCGGTGATGACTCTATTAAATATGCTGATTTACCTGATACAGTTGTCACACCTGAGATTAAAGAAGATGCTATAAGATCAAAAGGCTACTTTATCTATCCTAGTCAGCTTTTTGAGCGTGTCGCAAAAAATGCAAATACCAATGATAGTTTGAATACGGATTTAGCTGAGATCTTTAAGAGTATTGAATCTTCAGCAGTGGGCTTCCCCTCTGAAGATGATATCAAAGGATTATTTGGAGACTTTGATACCACGAGTAATCGCCTAGGTAATACAGTTGCAGATAAAAATAAGCGTTTAGCAGCTGTTTTGAAAGGGGTTGAAGGTTTAAGCTTCGGAAACAAGTTTGATGAGAACCAAATTGATTTGTTTGGTGATGCTTATGAGTATTTGATCTCGAATTATGCTGCTAATGCCGGGAAATCAGGAGGGGAGTTTTTCACACCTCAGTCTGTTTCTAATTTGATTGCACAACTAGCAATTCATGGGCAAGACAAGATTAATAAAATATATGACCCAGCATGTGGTTCAGGCTCTCTTTTGCTACAAGCTAAAAAACAATTCGATGAGCATATTATTGAAGATGGTTTCTTCGGTCAAGAGATTAACCATACGACTTTTAACTTAGCTCGAATGAATATGTTTTTGCATAATATCAATTACGATAAGTTTAATATTAAGCTTGGTGATACCTTAATTAATCCTCATTTTGGTGACGATAAGCCCTTTGATGCAATTGTCTCAAACCCTCCATATTCAATTAAATGGGTGGGAGATAATGATCCTACATTAATTAATGATGAACGTTATGCGCCTGCTGGCGTATTAGCACCGAATTCTAAAGCAGATTTTGCATTTATCATGCATACGCTCAGCTATTTATCAGCTAAAGGTCGTGCGGCAATCGTTACATTCCCAGGTATTTTTTATCGTGGTGGTCGTGAAAAAACGATTCGCCAATATCTAGTGGATAATAACTACATTGAAA
This sequence comes from uncultured Ignatzschineria sp., assembly GCA_945619025.1. GTDB lineage: Bacteria > Pseudomonadota > Gammaproteobacteria > Cardiobacteriales > Wohlfahrtiimonadaceae > CALZBJ01. The sequence goes on from CALZBJ010000002.1 coordinate 205,116, forward strand.
CAATCATTTCATTACCACCTAACCTATTTTTTGGCACATCCATTTCGGTAAATATTTTGGTGCTCGCAAAAAATAAGCAAAATACTGATATTCAATTTATTGATGCGAGTGGTGAAGAGTTCTTTAAGAAAGTTACTAATAATAATGAATTAGAACCTAAGCATATTAAAAGAATTATGGAACTCTTTATTAACAAAAAGAATGAAGATCATGTTGCTCAATTAGTTGATTACAATGATATTGTGAAGAATGATTACAATCTTTCAGTTAGTGCGTATGTTGAGGCAAAAGATACTCGACCAGTAATTGATATTACTGAGCTTAATGCAGAACTTAAAATAACAGTGAAACACATAGACGAATTACGATCGGATATCGATGCAATTATTGCGGAGATTGAATGATGATAAATTTTAAAAGTAAACTATTGGATGAGATTTTAAATCAATCAGAAGTTGAATGGTATAAGTTGCATGAAATTTCACATTTTTACAATGGACTGACTGGTAAAAATAAAGCGTCTTTCGAGAATGGTAATGCTAAATATATCTCATATAAAAGTATTTTTAATAATATTGCAATAACAGACGAGCAGTCTGATCAATTTGAACTTGTTGATGTTGCCCCAACTGAAAAGCAACACGACTTGAAATATGGAGATGTGCTATTTACGGCATCCTCTGAAACGGCCCTCGAAATTGGGATGTCTTCTGTTATAACGGTTAATTTTACAGAAAAAGTATATTTAAATAGTTTTTCATTTGCTGTTAGATTTAAGAAAGAAATTGAAATATTACCAGAATTCTCTAAATACTTATTTCGTAGCAATTTTATTAGATCTCAAATTATCAAGACAGGAAATGGGGTTACGAGAATTAATATATCTAAGGCTAGATTTAAGGATATTGAAGTGCCTATCCCTTCTTTATCGACTCAACAAAAAATCGTTGACATACTCGATAAATTCACCGAGCTTACAGCAGAGCTTACAGCAGAGCTTACAGCAGAGCTTACAGCAAGAAAACAACAATATGAATATTATCGTGATGAGTTGCTGACGTTTGGGGATGATGTTGAGTGGAGTACTTTGAATGATATTGGACCTGTTCGTATGTGTAAGCGAGTTTTAAAGAATCAAACATCTTCGAAAGGAGATGTACCTTTTTATAAGATTGGTACATTTGGTAAAGAGCCTGATGCTTATATTTCTCAAGAATTATTTGAAGAGTATCGTGAAAAATATAATTATCCTAAAAAAGGGGATATTTTGATTTCCGCTAGCGGAACCATTGGTCGAACAGTTAGATTCAATGGGGAGGATGCTTATTTTCAAGATAGTAATATTGTTTGGATTGAAAATGATGAAAGCATTGTTTTAAATGATTTTTTATGGCATTTCTATAAGATTGCAAAGTGGGGAGCTTCTGATGGTGGGACTATCAGTAGGTTATATAATAGCGACCTACAAAAAGTAAAAATACAAATTCCGTCATTAGCTGAGCAAGCTCAGATTGTTGAAATTCTAGATAAATTTGATGCTTTGACCAATTCAATTACTGAAGGTTTGCCAAGAGAAATTGAGTTAAGGCAACAACAATATGAGTATTATCGTGATTTATTATTAAGCTTCCCGAAGCCTGATGAGGTGAAGTGATGGCGAAAGATTTAACAACTTCAAATGTCAGTCGGCAAAATATTCTGAATAATCATGTTGCACTTGAACAAGTGGAATCTCATTTAGATTTGGGTGGAATCCACTGGCATGATGAAGCCGTTTTTACGAAGGCGCAGGTTGCAGAGATTTTAGATGTTGATGTTAGGACGATTGAGCGATATTTAGAAAGCAATCATGAAGAGCTTTCTAGTAATGGATATAAAGTTTTAAAGGGAAAAAATCTTAAAGATTTTAAAAATTATGTCTCCGACATTGATGTCGGAGACATATCCAAAACCCCGTCGTTAGGCGTGTTTTCCTTTAAAACAGTTTTGAATCTTGCCATGCTTGTCACTGAAAGTGATAAAGCGAAACAAATTAGAAGCAAGATATTAGATATTGTTCTTGATGTAATTGCTCAAAAGTCAGGCGGGCATACTAAATACATCAATCAAAGGGATGAAGCCTACTTACCTTCTGCTTATAATGAATACAATTATCGTAAAGAATTTACGAATGCACTGAATCATTATCTAGATTCTAATCAGTGGAAATATAGTAGATATACCAATAAAATTTATGAGATTGTTTTTTTAGAAAAGGCAACGGAGTATAAGAAAATTTTGGCGCTTACTGAAAAGGATAAGGTAAGAGAAACGATGTATACCGAAGTGCTTAATGCGATCGCTAGCTTTGAACATGGTTTAGCCGTTGAAATGAAAGAAGTAGCCCAAGCATTAGGGCGAAAATTAACAACAGCTGAGTTGGATGACCTCATTGAAAAAGCGGCAAAGAATCCTTATTTACTACCGCATATTCATGATGCACGAGTCAAAATGGCAAGTCGTGATTTATGTTTTAGGGATGCGCTACACCACAAGCTAGAAAGTTATATCCAATCCGTCCCACAAAGTGATTTTGATAAGTTTTTAGGGGAAACGAGCAAATCCCTTGAAGAACGACTTTCAGACCCTGAAACTTTAGCGGTTTTAAAGCGCTTAAAAGATCGCTAAATGGAAAATTTAATTTTATATTTTGATATAGAACACGCCATTAATGAGCATGATTGGATCATTGAGGTTAGTGGTGGGTTAAGCGGCTGCCGTGAGATTGGTTTATTAGAAAGTGCTTTAATGCACATTCAAAATGATTTGTATTACCCAACATTTGAAGAAAAGCTCAAACATCTCGTTTATGCTGTGAATAAATTCCATCCTTTTAATGATGGTAATAAGCGCTCTAGCTTGGTTTTGGGTGCATATTTTTTAGAATTAAATGGCTATGGTTATTGTGTTCGTAAGTTTATCCATGAAATGGAAGAGATAGTTGTATGGCTTGCAGAAGGTAAAATCAAAGATGATTTATTATTGGAAATCATTGGGTCGATAATTTATGAAGATGAATTTAATGAAACATTGAAGCTCAAACTCCTTGAATCTGTGTTGTAAGGATAATAAGAATGACTGAAACAAAAACTATTGCAGAATCGAATAACTTTATTATCTTGGAAAAATATACCAAGATTGATCAATCAGGCAGTAGTTACCAGACTGAGGCAGATTTAGAAAATGAGCTGATTAAGGATTTAATAAGTCAAGGCTATATCTATGCTAAAGATTTAACGAATCATGAAAAATTGATGGGGAATTTAAGAGCTCAGTTGCAGAAACTCAATAGCGTAGAGTTTACTGATAGTGAATGGCAACGATTTTTAGATGAATATTTAGATAAACCTAGTGAAAATAGTACAGATAAGGCTCGTAAAATTCACAATGACCATATTCATGACTTTGTATTTGATGATGGTAGAATCCAAAATATAGCCTTACTGGATAAAAAAAATATTGCTCGTAATAGTCTGCAAGTTGTAAAGCAAGTGGAACAGATAGGGACTCATGCGAATCGTTATGATGTCACGATTTTAGTGAATGGTTTACCGTTAGTTCAGGTTGAGTTAAAAAAACGAGGCGTTGCGATTCGTGAAGCCTTTAATCAGGTGCATCGTTACACGAAAGAGAGCTTTAATGCTGATAACTCACTCTTTAAGTACCTGCAAATATTTGTCATTACAAATGGGACAGATACGCGTTATTTCTCTAATACCACAAAGCGAGATAAGCATAGTTTTGATTTCACGATGAATTGGGCAAAGTCTGATAATACATTGATTCGTGATCTAAAAGACTTTACGGCAACCTTCTTTCAAAAGAATACGCTTCTTAACATTCTGATTAACTACTCTATTTTTGATGTGAGTGATACGCTTTTGATTATGCGTCCTTATCAAATTGCTGCAACTGAGCGGATTTTATGGAAAATTAAAAGTGCGCATAATGCTAAGAACTGGAGCAGTCGAGAAAGTGGCGGATATATCTGGCATACAACAGGATCAGGAAAAACGCTTACTAGCTTTAAAGCCGCACGTTTAGCTACAGAATTACCCTTTATTGATAAGGTCTTTTTTGTCGTGGATCGTAAGGATCTAGACTATCAGACCATGAAGGAGTATCAACGATTCTCACCAGATAGTGTGAATGGTTCAAATAATACTGCCGGCTTGAAACAAAATATTGAGAAAGATGATAATAGAATTATCGTTACGACGATTCAGAAATTGAATAATCTGATGAAGAGCGAAGAAGGCTTGCCAATTTATGATAAGCAAGTTGTCTTTATTTTTGATGAGGCGCATCGTTCTCAATTTGGGGAAGCGCAAAAAAATCTTAAGAAAAAGTTTAAAAAATATTATCAATTTGGATTTACGGGTACACCCATTTTTCCTGAGAATGCTCTAGGGGCAGAAACAACAGCAAGTGTATTTGGGAGAGAGTTACATTCTTATGTTATTACGGATGCAATTCGTGATGAAAAAGTTTTAAAATTCAAAGTTGATTACAATGATGTGCGTCCGCGCTTTAAAGCTCTAGAACAAGAAGAAGATGAGAAAAAGCTAACTGCCGCAGAGAACCGTAGAGCATTATTACATCCTGAAAGAATCAGAGAGATATCACAATATATACTTAATAATTTTAGGCAAAAAACTCATCGTTTAAAATCAAATGGTAAGGGTTTTAATGCGATGTTTGCAGTAAGTAGTGTTGAAGCTGCAAAGCTTTACTATGAAGCATTAAATAAACTACAACAAGATGTCGATCGGCCATTGAAAATAGCAACAATTTTCTCATTCGCGGCAAATGAAGAGCAGGATGCCATAGGTGATATCCCCGATGAAACGTTTGAACCGACAGCCATGGATGCGAGTGCTAAAGAGTTTTTAACGATGGCGATTGATGATTACAATAGTCATTTTAAAACTAATTACAGCGTAGAAAGTCGAGCATTTCAGAATTATTATCGAGATTTAGCCTTAAGAGTAAAGCGTCAAGAAGTTGATCTATTAATTGTTGTAGGTATGTTTTTAACGGGATTTGATGCGCCAACTTTAAATACATTATTTGTGGATAAGAATCTTCGTTACCACGGTTTATTGCAGGCTTTCTCTCGTACTAACCGCATTTATGATGCAACTAAAACTTTTGGGAATATCGTTACTTTTAGAGATTTAGAGCAAGCGACGATTGATGCTATTACGCTATTCGGGGATAAGAATACTAAAAACGTAGTGTTAGAAAAGAGCTATGAAGAGTATATGGAAGGCTATATCGATGCGGTAACTGGTAGAGCTTGCAGAGGATACTTAGATATTGTTGCTGAGTTGCAAGATAGATTCCCGAACCCTGACGACATCGTGACAGAAAAGGATAAAAAAGATTTTGCTAAACTTTTCGGAGAGTACTTGCGAGTTGATAATATTTTGCAAAACTATGATGAGTATGCAAGTCTTCAGGCATTACAGGATTTAGATACTACAGATCCAAACGCTGTAGAAGCGTTTAAAGAGCTTCATTACTTAACGGATGAAGATCTTGATAAGATGCAAGGAGTTCAGACTCCAAATGAGCGAGAGATCCAAGATTATCGATCAACTTATAATGATATAAGAGATTGGTTACGACGAGAGAAAGCAGGAGAAGAAGCTGATAATATAACTGAAAGTTGGGATGATGTTGTTTTTGAAGTAGATCTTCTTAAGTCTCAAGAAATTAACTTAGATTATATTCTTGAGCTTATATTTGAGCGGAACAAGAAAACGAAGAATAAAGCGGAGCTTGTTGAAGAGATTCGCCGATTAATTCGTGCAAGCTTGGGGAACAGGGCGAAGGAAAGTTTAATTGTAGACTTTATTAATCAGACTAATATTGATGATATTCCAGATAAGGCGAGCATCATTGATGCATTCTTCAAGTTTGCACAAGCAGAGTTGAAACGTGAGGCAGAGGAGCTAATAGAGTCAGAAGGCTTAAATGAAGATGCTGCTAAGCGTTATATCACGACTTCATTAAAGCGTGAGTACGCAAGTGAAAATGGTACTGAACTTAATGAAACACTACCAAGAATGAGCCCATTAAATCCCCAATATCTTATTAAGAAACAGAGTGTTTTTCAAAAGATTTCGGCATTTATTGAGAAGTTTAAGGGGATCGCTCGGGGGGTATAATTTAGATAGAGGTAGAAATGAATACAGTAAAAATAAAATTTGAAAATATAAAAAGTTTTAAAAAGGCTGAGATTGAGTTGCCATTAGAGAATGGGGTTTATAGTATCATTGGAGGAAATGGCTGTGGTAAAAGTACGCTTATGCTTATTTTCTCAGTATTAGCTAGTCCTCGAAGGTATTCAATGTTTCACAAGGAAGATTATCAATCGAATTCAGTTATTAGTATTGAAACAAACTACAAAGGTAGCATTTTAAGTAACACGTGGAAGGTGAATAATCGAAATTTATGGGAATGTAAGGAAAAATGGATTCAATGGAGAGGCGTTTATGAGGGAAGTTTATTTTACGGAGCTAGATTTGATAATTCTAAAGCCATTGATAAAATTATTGGAGATCAAAATTTAGAAGATAAAATTATCAATGCGGATCCATATGTTATAGAGAATATGAGTTATATATTACATGGACATAGAGAGTTGTATAAAAATTTAAAGCGAATTAAGAATAAAAAAACAGCTTCAGATTTTGGATTAATAAATATTCCTTATTTTATAGAAACCCCTAGTGGAGATTTAGTTAGCCAATACCGAATGAGTTCAGGGGAATGTCTATTAGTATCATTATTGAACTACATATTTTATACCATCATTAATCAGGGGAAGAAGGCTGATACTCCAATTTTAATCTTGATTGATGAAATAGAGCTAGCATTACATCCAATAGCTATAGCTAGATTGATAGAGTTTTTACAAGAGTTATCAATGGAGTACCCAACTTTAGTTACATATTTAACTTCTCATTCCCCTGAGGTAATTAGGTCCTTAAAAGCAGAGAATATGTTTTTGTTAAAAAATGAGGATGGGGAGTTAAAAGTTTGTAATCCTTGTTATCCAAGCTATGCAATAAGAGATGTATATCGTCACGATGGTTTTGATTATTTAATATTGGTAGAGGATAAGTTGGCAGCACAACTAGTAAATTCTATTGTTTTTGAAGAAAACTTGAATTCCAATAAACTTATACATGTTTCTCCAGTTGGAGGTTATGAAAATGTATTGCAGCTACATACTGACCTATTGTCAAATAATGTGGTTGGTATTCACAAGCAAATATTTAGTATTTTAGATGGGGATATCCAAGTAGAGGTTAATAAAAATAGTGAATACAAAAATTTAAAAAAAATATTTCTTCCGATCAAGAGCATAGAAAAGTATTTATATGAAGTGATCTATAACAAGAGTAATATGATTTTAAGAAAGAAAATTAATGATAAATACTTTACATTAAGATCCCTAGATGACCTTATTAGCGATTTTAATAAAAAATATAAGACCCAACCTAGTGGGGCTGATAAGAAGTTTTATTTTAAATTAAAGAAAGATTTGGAAAGTAGAAAAATATCAGAGGAAATATTTATAGAAAAACTGATAGTAGATATTAAAGAACATGTGGACTTTTCAAGTTTTCGTAGGAACTTAAGAGAGTTATTAAGCTAAAGTATAAAGATAATGTTTGAGTGAGTAGGATTAATATGTTGGTAATTCTGTTGGTAAAATACTTATATTTTTAATATAGTGTTTTTAAATCATAATGTTAAATCGTAAACTTACCCTAAAAAGACACAAGCCAAAACTAGAGATTTCTGTCATCATTATTTAGATGGAGGAAATCATGAAACGATCAAAATTCACAGAAACACAAATTGTGAGCATTTTAAAGTTGGCAGAAAAGGGAGTTAAAGTGACCGATATTTGCCGAGAGCACGGCATTAGTAGTGCTACGTATTATCAATGGAAAAGTAAATATGGTGGCTTAGAGGCCTCTGATTTAAAACGTTTACGGGAAATTGAAGCTGAAAATGCCAAGCTCAAAAAAATGTATGCTGAGTTAGCTTTAGAAAATGCGGCAATTAAGGATTTATTGGGAAAGCTGTAACGCCGGAACGACGCAGAGAAGCGGCTCAACACTTGGTATATCAAGGATTACTTTCGATAGCTAAGGCCTGTCGATTGACAGGACTTTCTCGTCGCAGTTGGTACCGGCCTGATCCGAAACAAAACCGTCTAAAGCGTGATCGGCCTATAGTCGATGCGCTTAATGCAATTATTCAGGATCCCACACGATCTCGTTGGGGGTTTTGGAAGTGTTTTCACCGATTAAGACTCGATGGCAATTTATGGAACTTTAAACGCGTGTGGCGTATTTACTGTGCAATGAATTTAAATCAAAAGAGACGTACTAAAAAACGGTTACCAGAGCGTAATCCTGCACCTTTAGCTGTACCTGCAAAGGCTAATTATAGTTGGTCATTCGATTTTATGAGTGATGCGCTCTATAGCGGTACCCGCTTTAGAGTTTTGAATATTATTGATGAAGGTACACGAGAAGCTTTAGATATTGTCGTTGATACCTCACTACCGGCCACTAGAGTTGTGAGAGTTTTAGAGCAACTTAAAGAAGAAAGAGGTGTTCCTAGAATGATTCGTGTCGATAATGGCAGTGAAATGACTTCTTCAGTTTTTACAAAATGGTGTGAAAATAATCACGTTAGGATCTGTTATATTGAGCCAGGAAAGCCAAATCAAAATGCTTATATCGAGCGTTTTAATCGCAGTTATCGAACAGAAGTATTAAACCCCCATTTATTCTCTTCACTAGCGCAGGTGCGGGAACTTAGTTGGGCTTGGATGTTAAGTTATAACGAAGAAAGACCTCATGAGTCACTGGGAAATTTACCTCCCAGTGAGTTTAAAAAACAATTAACCGAAAAAGTCTCTAGTTATGAACTGTGCGCTTGACGGTAAGCTTACGAATAAAATATGAGACACTAATGGTTTAGCCTCTCACTTTGAATACACAAAACGAATAGACTCTCATAAAAGATTAAAAACGATAACCTAAGTATTTTGTCTATCATATAAGAGATGCTAAACAGCTTGTCTCTCTAGTTTCATTATTTTTGATAACCTAGAGATAGAAAGATATACTCATCTCTATGAATTTAATTAAACCTAGCTAAGGAAACACCATGGATATACCCCCATTTATTCTC
>CALZBJ010000003.1:0-198334 GCA_945619025.1 uncultured Ignatzschineria sp.
GAGCATCGCCCTTACAAGGCGAGGGTCGGGGGTTCGATCCCCTCACTACCCACCATACATTTAAAGCTCTGGATATTGCGTCCAGAGCTTTTTTGTTGTCTATACGCTGTTTAATGGAAATTATCGCCCATCTTTGAGATGACAGGGCGGGAATTTTTGGTAAAATCACATTATTTTTGTGCTGCGGCACGGATCCCCTGTAAGGATAAATAATTATGAAACGATCAATCGAGCTACTTGCGCCTGCAGGTACCTTTAAGAATTTACAATATGCCTACGCCTATGGCGCGGATGCGGTCTATGCCGGTCTCCCGCGTTACAGTCTGCGTGTGCGCAATAATGACTTTAGAAATGCTGAGCGCGTTAAAATGGGGATTGATTATGCCCATGAGCACGGCAAAAAATTCTTTTTAGCGCTAAACACCATGCCTCACGGCGGAAAATTGAAAACTTTCGTCGACGACATTGCGCCGATCATTCAGCTCAATCCTGATGCGCTAATTATGTCAGATCCTGGTCTAATTATGCTCGTGCGTGAGCGTTTCCCCGATATTGATATTCACCTATCGGTACAATCAAACGCGGTTAACAGCGCAACGGTTCAATTTTGGCAAAAGCAAGGCTTAACGCGAGTGATTTTATCGCGCGAATTGTCGCTCAATGAGATCGAAGAGATTCGTAATGAGTGCCCCGATATGGAACTTGAAGTCTTCGTTCACGGTGCACTTTGTATCGCTTATTCGGGCCGTTGTCTGCTCTCGGGTTATTTTAATCATCGCGATGCGAACCAAGGCACCTGTACCAATGCGTGCCGTTGGAATTATGGTTTAACGGAAGCGAAACAGACGCCTGAAGGCGAGCTCATCCCGATTCACGCAGATATGAATAATATCTACACCTCCGGCAGTGCGCATCCTCACGAAGGGATTAACGCGGTGAAATTTATCCAAGATGGCATGAATGAGCCGGCGTATACCGACTTGACTTCGGGCAAAGCCTACACGCCTCATCCGAAAGCGGAAGAGGTCTATCTGATTCAAGAAAATAATCAGCGTAAAGGCGAGTGGATGGAGATCTCAGAAGATGAGAACGGCACGTATATTATGAACTCGCGTGATCTTCGTGCGATTCAACACGTGGCGCGTTTAATCGAGATTGGCGTTGATTCCCTTAAAATTGAAGGGCGTACCAAATCCCCTTACTATGTCGCGCGTACGGCGCAACTGTATCGTCAAGCGATCGATGATGCGTTAGCGGGCCGTGAGTTTAATCCTGAGCTTTACGGTAAGCTCGATGGTCTGGCAAACCGCGGTTATACGGCGGGCTTCCTCGAACGTCACCCAGCGCACGCCTATCAAAATTACATTACCGGGAATTCGATCCATTCACGCCAGCAATATGTCGCTGAAGTGACGGAGTATAATCCTGAAACTGGTCTATCACGTTTAGTGGCGAAAAACCGCTTTGAAACCGGCGATCGCGTTGAAATTATCAACCAACATGGCAATCGCGATATCGTCATCGGTGAGATGAAAGATGAAGAGGGCAATGTGGTAGATGTGGCTAAAGGCTCACCCTATGTGGTCTATACCGATATTGGCCCAGCCGATGAGATGACCATGGTCGCGCGCTATCTCACCCAAGAATAATCATAAGATTAACCCAATAACTCAACGTTATATTTAACCTTATTACGACGAATAAAAAGCCCCTTCTAACTCACGTGAAGGGGCTTTTTTATGGGTGGATTTTATATAAATCGAAAATCCTAGAGGCGTTTTCCCATACGGAATCGGCGAATTTTCTTCGGTTTTTCACCCTCTTCATAATACTCAATGGTAAAGCCGGTAAGCGCGTAAGTAATCGCAATAATCGGGCTTAAGAGGCATAAAAAGGTATAGGGCAGATAGGCAAAGGAGCTCACGCCAAGGGTTGTGGTCATAAAAGCGCCACAGGTATTCCAAGGAATGAGTGGGGAGGTCATAGTTCCCGCATCTTCAAGCGTTCGCGATAACACTTTTGGTTTAATGCCCCGTTTGCGATATTCATCGGCGTACATGCGTCCGGGAATGATGATCGACATATATTGATCACAGCCAACAATATTTCCGGTGATACAGGTAGCAACGGTGGAGACAATGAGGCTTTTGGTGGTTTTTGCGATTTTGACGATCTGCTGCATCAGGACTTCAAAAATCTTGGTAAATTCTAAAATTCCGCCAAAACACATGGCAATCATCACAAGCGATACCGTGAAAAGCACTGAGGTAATGCCTCCGTTATTGAGGAGTTTGGCTAAGGTTTCGTTGCTGGTTTGGATGGAATATCCATCATAGAGCGCATTAATCACCATGCCGGCATCGGCCCCTTGAATAAAAATCGCGCAGAGAACCCCAAGTAGCGAGCCGATCATCAGCCCCGGGAATGCAGGAATACGGAAGATCATCACCACGATAATGAGGCACGGAACAAGTAACAGCCACGGGCTAATCACAAAGAGCTCTTTTAGATCGTGTTGCAGCGTGAGGGTGACATTCGCACTATCGACCATTTCGCTCGAATAATTTAAGCCTAAAATGGTAAATAAAATAAGTGAGATCACAAGGGCGGGAATGGTGGTGTAGAGCATATATTTAATGTGCTCAAAGAGATCCACGCCGACGATCCCAGGTGCAAGGTTCGTGGATTCGGAAAGGGGCGAGATCTTATCGCCAAAGTAGACACCTGAGATCACCGCGCCCGCCACCATTTCAGGCTTCATGCCAAGGCCGTAACCGATTCCCATAATCGCGATTCCGATCGTTCCTGCTGCCGTCCAAGCGTTTCCAGAGGCGATGGAGATAATGCACGAGATTCCACAAGCGGCGACGAGGAAATATTTCGGCTCTAAAATATTGAGCCCGTAATAGATGAGCGTCGGCACAATGCCGGCGGCGATCCACGAGGCGATAATCGTCCCGATCACCATCAAAATTAAAATCGCTTGAAGCGCGAGCCGCACCGCATCGAGCATCCCCTTTTCAATCCGGCTCCAGGTATAGCCTAAGCGAAGCGCCACGAGCGCTGCTACCATCACACTGACAAGAAGCGGAATGTGTGGGCTCGTTTCCAGAAAAAAGATCCCGGTCACAAGCGCAACCATCATAAATAGCACAGGAATCATCGCTTCCAGTAACGTTGGTAGGCGGCCTTCTTCGGGAATTGGCGGTTGGAGTGGGTCAATATTTTTTGGGGGCGGCGTGGTGATTTCCATGAATCAAGCGGTCCTCTTGGCAGAAAATAGAAAAGTGGGATCGGAGAGCATCCGATTAAGATTTACATGAACGCAGTTGATGATGCGTTGAGCGGGGCTCTGTCATAATGATTTTATCATTAATAGCCCGATAATTCCGGAAGAGTCGCTTTACCTCAGACGATCTATTTGATCTTAGTTTCTTTGTTACGATTTTTAGATAAAAGCCCGAATAAAAAAGCCCCACCACGAGGGTAGGGCTTAGTTGATTATACTACTATTACGTTCGGAAATTGGTGTTACATTGCTGCTTTAAAGATATTCTCAACGTCGGTTTGATCGCCTTGAACTGGGTTCGTTGCTGAACAGACGTCTAACAGTGCATTTTTCGCAAGAAGTGGAATGTCTTCTGCTTTTGCATTGAGCGCCGTTAAGTTTGCAGGAATGTTGATCGACTCAGAGAGTTCGCGGATTTTTGCAATCGCTGCATTGGCCGCATCCATATCGCTTAAACCTTCAATTTCGATATACATCGCTTTCGCTACATCTTTAAGACGTGCGGCTGCATTTTGTTTATTGAAGTCTAATACGTGCGGTAAAAGCACTGCGTTACACACGCCGTGAGGAAGGTCGTACATGCCGCCAAGCTGATGCGCCATTGCGTGAACGTAGCCAAGCGATGCGTTATTAAACGCCATGCCCGCTAAGAATTGAGCGTAGGCCATATTGTCGCGCGCTTGCATATTATCGCCATACTCAACCGCAGTTTGTAGGTTGTCGATAATCAGAGTGATCGCTTGAAGAGCACAGGCATCTGTAATCGGCGTTGCCGCTGTTGAGATATATGCTTCAATCGCGTGAGTTAATGCATCCATACCGGTGGCTGCGGTTAAGCCTTTTGGCATACCTTGCATGAGGCGTGGGTCGTTTACTGATAAGATCGGCGTTGAGTTTTTATCAACGATCGCCATTTTCACGTGACGCTCTTCATCGGTAATGATGCAGAAACGAGTCATTTCACTCGCGGTTCCTGCGGTTGTGTTGATCGCAACCATCGGAAGTTGAGGGTGTTTAGTTTTATCTAAGCCTTCAAATTCGCTGATATCGTCACCGTTTGTTGCACAAAGCGCGATGCCTTTTGCACAGTCGTGAGGCGATCCACCGCCTAAGGAGATAACGAAATCGCAGTTATTCTCTTTAAGGATTTTAAGACCGTCAGCCACGTTTTTCGTGGTGGGGTTGGGGTGCGTTCCATCGTAGATCACAGCTTCGATGCTGTCTTTCGCTAATAGATCCACAACGTTTTGCGCCATGCCTGATTTTGCAAGGAATGTATCGGTTACGATTAATCCTTTTTTAAAGCCGTAGCCTTTAAGGGTTGCAAGAGCGTCATTTAAAGCGTTTTCACCAATGACGTTGACGGGGGGCATAAAGAAAGTACTACTCATAATATCTCCTAAATATAATCGGTGATTATGTAGGTAAAGAAATGTGTAAATATATAAACATAATTTAATTAATTAATCTTGCGATGGATCATATTTCTTGATTAAGATGCCTCCTTTGCGCAATCTTTTATCTTTAATATAAAAATATTTTATATTGATTCTTTTGAAGGATTAATTTGCTTGATGAGTGGAGCTAATTACCAGTTCTCGCACGCAAATCTCTTGGGGCATCTCATAGACAAAAAGAGCCGCTTTCGCTACTTCATAGGGATCCATTGCCGCCCCTTCAGGCAGACTCTTTTTCCATTTTGTATAACTTTGGCGAATCTTTTCATCGGTAGTATGAGTTAATAGATCAGTTTCTGCAGCGCCCGGAGAGAGCAGCATCACGCGAATATTGTGGTGCGCGGCCTCCATGCGAAGCGTGTCGGTTAATCCATGAACGGCAAATTTGGTTGCGCTATAGGCGGCGTGATTTTGGTAGATATTAAATCCCGCGGTGGACGAGACATTGATAATGGTGCCGGTTTTTCGTGGAAGCATGCGTTTGAGGGCAATTTGAGAGCCATTTAAGACGCCTTTCAGATTCACATCGATCATCTGATCCCATTCTTGCGGGTCTTGATCCCACGCTTTTTGCAGTAGCATTTGCCCGGCATTATTAATGAGCAGATCGAGCGGACCGTAGAGCGCTTCGGCTTCATTGAGCGCTTGGGTAAATGCCTCATAATCGGCAACATCCACAGCGCGGCAGAGCGTATTGGGAAGATTGAATTTTTCCATCACTTCCACACGGCGACTGAGCAATAAGAGCGGGTAGCCCTTTTCGCTAAAGAGATAGGCCATTTCGCGACCAAAGCCGCTGCTTGCGCCTGTAATCACAACTAAAGGTTTTCCCATCGGATGCCTCCTCGAGCGTCGTAATGATTGAATCAGTTTAGCCTACTTTTAAAATTTCATAGGGGGTATTAAATCAGCGTTTGATTTTGACTAGGTTTGTGTTTGAAAAGTGATAAAAGAGTTGAGGGGATACGAATTTTCGTTTAATCGATTGGGGATTTTTCGAAAAATGGCGGGGATTGGCTTGCGCTCGAATGGGGAAAAGGCGCGCTTTAATCAGGCGGAGTAGGGGGTGCCGATTTTTCCGGAGAGTTTTTTAGATAAAAAGAAGCCCGTGCACAAATGTGTCCGGGCGAAATAATGTCAGTTATGTATATCACCATCGTGTGGGGTGGTGACCTCGCTTTAGCTGTTAATGCCCGCAAGCTGAATCAAATCGGCATAGATTCACTATAGTCGCCTTTGAATTTTGTTGTCAAATTGTAGTATCGCGATTTTTACAATTTTGATTAAATTGGCGTTAACTCATTCATCTTAAACGGGATAAAAGCGTGAAAAATAGAGAAAAGAAGTGTAAAGACTGTTATTTACTCGCTACGATTCATCACTTGTGCTGTCGAAGCTCGGTGAATTGAGCGCGCCGACTTGGGCATTGGTATGAATAAAGAGCCGTTCGATATGGGCTAATAATTCATGAAGGGGCGTTGTCTCCTTTTTCGTAAGCTCGGTTAAAAACGCCGCAGGATCGCGAAGGGAAGCTTCGGGCGTTGGGGTAAAGAGCAGATTTTCTTTAAAGGAGACGCAGAGCGCGCCAGGAATAAATTCATAATTGATACTTAAGTAGCGATCCGCCGCATCAGTAAGGGCTTCGACAACCACCGGCGTTAAAAAGAGTGCGGCTCCTTTTTCATTGGCGGCAAGGGTTCTAAAATGACGATTAAAGCGAATGGATGCCGGTTCGTAATTTGATTGAAGCTTTTTAAATGCCGATTCACGCCG
The DNA here is from genome assembly GCA_945619025.1 of uncultured Ignatzschineria sp. Classification (GTDB taxonomy): domain Bacteria; phylum Pseudomonadota; class Gammaproteobacteria; order Cardiobacteriales; family Wohlfahrtiimonadaceae; genus CALZBJ01. The sequence goes on from CALZBJ010000003.1 coordinate 6,520, forward strand.
GTTAAGAAAGGAGAGCTGATATTTCACAAAAGGCGAGCGGATCACAATGCCGTAACGATCATGGCGCTGAAATTGGGTGTTGCCGGTTTTTTCGTTTTTCTCTTCTAAATAGCGCAGGTGAAAGAGCGAATAATTAAAAGAGAGGGTTTCGCCCTCATAACGGCCTTTGGCATAAAAAGGGAGATCACGCTGATCGCCTCGGCGAAAGATACGGTAATATTCGCAGTAGCGCCCAATCAGCTCTTTTGAATTGTATTTCGGAATCTCAAGCGCCTCATCGAGGACTAAATTGGCATCAAAGATTTTTTGTGAATAGCGATCAAGGCGGCGTTTACGCAAAATTGCCACCACTAAAAGCGCGGCCAAAAAGAGGGTGAGTGGTAAAAAAAGAAGGGGAAGCTTACTAATGATGACCAATATAAGCGTGAGAACCATGGCGCTCCCGCCTGCGAGATAGAGTAAGCGATTATCATACTCCGTTCCGCCCCGAATGGTTGAAAAACGCTGGACTGCCGAATGAATGGCCTCATGATTCGGTGACTGAGAGAGCAGCTGATCGGCAGAGCGATACGCTTCGTTGAGCGCGCGATTATGCTGAAAAATATCGCTTAAGCGGGGTAGGGGCATGGTATCTTTTTTCGGACTCGCAAGGTCAAACGGTTAAAAATTGGGCTTATAATCAAATCCCGCTTCGGCGGCATGATCATGAAAGCGGTTCAGACGGACTTTTTTAGTAAAGGTATTATTCACAATTGAATTGGGGAAAATCTCAATCCCACTATTAAAGAGCTCCACATTGCGGTTAAAAATGCGCAACGATGCGGTAATATTATCTTGTTGGAGCGTGAATTTATTGATCACATTATTAAAAACCTCGGAGCTTTTAAGCTCAGGATAGGCCTCAGAGACGGCGACTAAGTTTTTAATGAGCGATGAGGTTTGCGTTTGGATCGCTTTGAGCTGATTGGTATCGATATCATTTTCGCTAATGCGTGAAATGGCAGCGCGAAGTTCCGTTACGCCTTTTAAGACCGAGCCTTCATGCTCTTTAAAGGATTCTGCTAGGCGTTCAATCTCGGGAAACAGCTGATTTTTATTGCGTTCTTCCGTTACCACATCGGCCCACGCACGCACGGTTGCGTTATAACGATTGATAATGCCGTTATGAATTTTGATGACGCTAATAATTAAAATCGCAATGACACCTAACACAATTGCCGCACTCATGGGCTCTCCTTATTAATGATTGAGATTCATTACTCCCATCATAGCGAAAAAATCAGGCGTTCGCAGGGAAAAAACCTTGCCATTTTGCGCGATTTTTTTAGGTAGCCGCATTTTTATTTTTCATGCAAGATTTTGCGGGCAAAAAAAAGCCACGCGATCCTGTTTAGGAATCTCGTGGCTTTTTAATTAATATGTTAATTGAGGGTTTGAACGACGGCTATTTCGATTCCGTCTCAAGATCGACTTTATAGGTCAACGTCACGCTCGATTCTGCCGGAATTTCAATATTCCAAGTGGCCGAGGTGCCCACTTTTTGCGAGGGTTCATGTGAAACCGAGAGTAAACGCCAGCCTTTCATGCCAAATTGTTCGGTATATTTCGCCACAACGGGGACTTTTTTCGCATTTTTGAAGATCGCTTGATGGGACGATTGGGTGCGGGTTTTAGTGATGCGCTCAAATTGCGTTACGCTTTCAGAAACGGATACATCAAACGCGTTACCGGTATTGACCTCGAAGGTTTCATTTGTCGCCACATGGGGGATTCGGTTCTCACCAATAAAGAGCGCTTCGCCATTGTCACGCTCTTGATAGACGCGGAACACCCCTTGCGGAAGTGGCATGCCAAGATTGCTCGCTTCAGTGTTATCAATTAGAAGATAGATCGCCGCCTTGCGGTTTTTGCTCTCTGAATGATCTTGGACGTAATGGGTAAAACGATACTCTTTGGTGAGTGGAATCGCGTTTGCTGAGAGCAGAGAGAGCTGTTTCTCTTGATTGTTTTTGAGCGTTGTCTTCATCGGCAAGGTGTAGAGATGAAAGTCGGAAAAACTCTCTTCACTTGGAAGATAAGCGCTTTCATCCATAACCGCCATGCTCGCTTTCATCATGCGCGGTGAGCCATAATTGGGCGTTTGATTCACATCCCCCGCCACAAGTTGCAATTTACTATTTTCAAAGGTGGTGCCGCTATTGTTTTTAAGGGTAATCCAGCCGGTGAGATCAAACTCAGTCTCATTTTTTGAAAGGGTTGCGATGTAATCGGCTTGCCAGTCAAATCCGCTGGTGAGATAGGTGATCTCAAGGGGCGCGGTTTCATCGGTTTCGCTCGCTAATAATAAAGAGAGCGTTGGCGAGGCTTTAAGGCCATCGGGAATCTGTTTAAAGATAAGTTGCGCGTCTTTTGGAAGCCCGGTTTCAATGCGATCGGGATATTGCAGCACCAGTCCGCCATTTGTGGAAAGCACGGTGGCCGTCTCTTGGACTTTTTGACCGGTTGGATCAAATGAACGAATTTCAATCGATGTGCCGAGTGATTTTTCAAGCATCGCATGCGGCGAGAGAAGATCGTAATCAAAATTTTGCTCAATGAGCTGTAGGGCAGAGTTCCCACGGTTTTTAAGATGAGTGGTTTGCGGGCGAATCTGCGCTGAAACATCTTTTAATAAAAGCTGATTAATGCCTTTTTTAAGGAGAACTGAGCGCGACTCATTTACAAGTGCGGTCCCATTATTGTAGAGTGTGATCGCAATTTCATCGGACGCCTGACGATTACTCTCCACAAGATGAGTATCGGCTTGGGCTGTCGCAAATAGTAAGGCAGAGGCGATTAAGGTTTTTTTCATCGAACTCATAGAGGGACTCCTTTGTTTGTTGTGATTATGCTTCAATTATAGCGTAATGACTTTTCGCTGGGTTAAATTCTGAGATAGCAATTGATTTTGCCTTGTATTTTGTATGATTTTTGATTAGAATAGCGGGATCGTTTACCAGCGACCCCTAACGTATGATTTAAGCTTTCAACGAAAAGGCTTATAAGATGCAACCTTATGAGTGTTGTTGGCTTGGATTTTTTTGTTAGAGATTTTTTTTATTTGGAGTTTTCAATGAAAACATTTAGTGCAAAACCTGCTGAAGTAACACGCGAGTGGTTCGTCGTAGACGCAGAAAACAAAACACTTGGCCGTTTAGCGACCGAAATCGCAAGACGTTTACGCGGTAAGCATAAACCTGAATACACACCACACGTTGATACAGGTGATTACATTATCGTAGTTAATGCGGATAAAATTCGTGTGTCTGGTAATAAAATGCTTCAAAAAATTTATTACAAACACACCGGTTATGTTGGACATTTAAGAGAAACCTCTCTTGAGAAAATGTTAGAGTCAAAACCAGAGATGGTTATAGAATTAGCGGTAAAAGGTATGCTTCCTAAAAACGTTTTAGGTCGTCAAATGTTCAGAAAGCTTAAAGTATATGCTGGCGCTGAGCATCATCATGCTGCACAACAACCCAAAATTTTAGACATCTAATTAGATAAGAGAGTATTAATTATGGCAACTAACCAAAACTATGGTACAGGACGACGCAAACGCTCATCAGCACGCGTTTTCTTACGTAAAGGTACGGGCAATATTGTTGTAAACAACAAACCACTTGATGAGTACTTTTCAAGAGAATCATCACGCATGATCGTACGTCAACCTTTAGCGCTTTTAGAAGCAGCTGAACAATTCGATGTAATCGTAACGGTTGCAGGCGGCGGTATGACAGGTCAAGCAGGTGCAATTCGCCACGGTCTTACACGTGCTTTAATCGACTATGATGAAGCTAACCGTGAAGCATTACGTAAAGCGGGCTTTGTAACTCGTGACCCACGTAGCGTTGAGCGTAAGAAAGTTGGTCTTCGCGCGGCACGTCGTGCGACACAGTTCTCAAAACGTTAATTTTTCATTTGTTGAAATTACACGCTTTGAAATTGATAAAAGCCTTTCATCTCGAAAGGCTTTTCTTATGGGAAGACAAAAACGCTGTGAAACCAAAAATTTATCGTGAGAAAGAGCACTCCATTAGCAATCGCTCCATCTCCAAAAATTCATTAAAAGTCTTAAAAAGGCTCCAACAAAAGGGCTTTGAGGCGTATTTAGTCGGCGGCGGCGTGCGCGATTTGCTGCTTGACCATCAGCCAAAAGACTTTGATATTGCAACGAATGCGCACCCCAATGAGATCAAATCGATCTTTAATAATTGCCGAATTATCGGTCGGCGATTCCGTTTAGCACACATTCTCTTTGGTCGCGATATTATCGAGGTAGCTACCTTTCGCGCCGATAAAGAGGAAGAATCCCGTCACTTTCAAAAGAGTGATACGGGCTTTTTGATGCGCGATAATATCTATGGTGAAATTGATGATGACGCAGTGCGTCGCGACTTTACCATTAACGCGCTCTATTATAATCCTGAATCCGGTGAGATTATCGATTATTGCGGCGGATTTGAAGATCTCAAACGCCGTGAAATCCGTCTGATCGGCGATCCTGATCAGCGCTTTGAAGAAGATCCGGTAAGACTCCTTCGCGCGGTTCGGTTTGAGGCAAAATTAGGCTTTACCATCGATCCTAAATTGGTGCCAAAGCTCAAAGAATTTGCGCCTCTTTTAATGCATGTGTCGCCCTCGCGAATGTATGATGAGGTGATTAAGCTCTTCTTGACCGGCCATGGGGAAGCGAGTTTTCAGTCACTTGTGAAATATGATCTCTTTAAATATCTATTTCCGGGAACGGCGGAGGCCTTTAAAGAGGGCTTTCCTGAAAATCATCTGCTTGAGGTGGCGCTCCGTAATTCTGATGCGCGCCATAAAATCGGGCGCAATAGCTCTCCCTATTTCCTCTACGCATCGCTTATGTGGGCGGACTTTAAGGTGCGTTATGATGGCTATAAAGCGGAAGGCTTGCAAGAGTTTCCTGCTGTTGAAAAAGCGGCGGAAGATCTTTTCCGCGAGCAGCGCGATATCACCGTCTTTCCACGCTATGTGAAAGATCTGATCGTCGAGCTTTGGACCTTCCAGAGCCGATTAACCGCCAATAACGTGCGCCGCATTGGTCGCATTTTATCTCATGAGCGCTTTAAGCCGGCCTATGATTTTATTCTCCTTCGCGCAGAATCGGGTGAGTCGGAATCCATTATCGAACGCGCCAACTTTTGGAAAGAGCGTTGGGAAAAATTCGAGCAGAAGCAAAAACGTGAAGAGCGTGATGAGCCGAAGCGAATTACCCGCGAGCAGACCCGTCGTCGCCGTCCGAGAAATCGGAATCAATCGAAAGAAAATCGCGGAAACGATGAGTCCTAATGGAGCTTAGATTCACGAGCTTAGATTAATTTAAGCGCTAGGCAATAAAAAAGACGACCTTCAATAAGATGAATGAGTCGTCTTTTTTGTGTCGGTACGTTTGTGGTTGAGCCGAGCTTTAATCGATAACTAATCGATATTTAGTCGATATTGAGGCGTTTGGTTTGCCATTTTTTCGAGTACCAGCGATAGGTGTTGGTTAAGCCACGAATCCACTCATCGGCGCAAAAGCCAATCCAGATTCCAAGCAGCCCAATCTCAAGTTTAATCCCTAGATAATATCCGAGTGGAATGGAAATTCCCCACATAAACAAAATGGCGGTTTTAAGCGGGAAGGCGGCATCTCCAGAGGCGCGAAGCGCATTGACCATCACGATATTAAGCGAGCGCCCGGGCTCGAGCAAAATGCCGAGCAAAAAGAGCGGCGCCATGATCGCAATCACCGATTGATCGTCAGTAAGAAGCCGGCTAATCAAAGGGCTTGCAAGATAGATTAAAACGGCGGCAATGAGCGATGTAATAAAGCCCGTGCGGATCGCATGGAATCCTTGTTTATAGGCCTTATCAAATTGGGACGCGCCTACATAATGGGCCACAATAATTTCGTTTGCGATACTGACCGATGCGCCAAGCAGCATAATGAAACTTGCAATAGCAAAGTAGATCGATTCGGCAGCAAGGCTCAATTCGCCCATCAGTCCGACAAAGGCCAGGGCGGTGAGATAGTGGAGAAACCAGACGAGGTTTTCACCGGCTGACGGAAGCCCAATTTTTAGAATCTGCCCAAGCTGTTTTTTTGTCCAGCGAAATAGAAGATGATAATCGAAATGAATCTTAAGCCCATGAAAGAGAAGGTAAAAGAGAATCCCCATGCCCACAAGGCGGCCAAACGCGGTGGAGACGGCAACGCCAATGAGCCCTAATTGCGGAAGGCCAAAAAATCCGTAGAGCAGTAAAATATTGCCAAAGACAGTAATAATATTGATAAAGAGCGACACATACATCACCGCTTGAGTCTTACCGTAGACGCGAATACAGGCGGCTAATATAAGAGAGATCGCTTCAAACAAAAGGCAGATTCCGAGAATATGCAGATAATTATAGGCATCTTGCATAAGCGAATCGGGCGTATTCATCAGCTTGAGCGCATCCCAGCCAAAAAAGAAGATGACAAGCGCGACAAAAGTGCCGAGCAGCATATTAAGCGCGATGGAGATATGGATCACGTTGCGTGCGGTATCCCGTTTTTGCGCCCCTAAATATTGAGCAACGACCACGCTGCAACCGACGCTGATAAAACTAAAGATCGTCACGCAGAGATGAAAGAGGTGGTTGCCCACATTCATGGCGGCGACGTAGTTGGTCGAAAGGTGGCTCACCATAGCGATATTAATTAAGATTGTCGCTTGATGGAGAAAAAGATCGATAAAAATCGGCCAGCTAAGGGAAAAGAGTGAGCGGTCGGTGACGGCTGAGTGGTGCATAATGCCATGGCTCCGAAAGAGAGATTAATTTGAAGAGAGAAGTGTAGTCGATTGTGGGAAAAAGTCGATTAAAAAAGGTTGAGATTTTCCATAAAACTCTATTATAGCCGGTAATTATCGCGTGCTAATGATCGGTTTTTATCAAAATAAAAAGCCCGCTTATGGAATACACAAGCAGGCGAATTAAAATTGAAAACTTAAATCGGGTTAACCGACAACCCTTAGATTATTAGATTAAATATAGTTTGCGGGGTTAACCGTTTGTCCTTGGGTGCGAATCTCAAAGTAGAGCACATCTTTTCCTTCGGTATTGCGTCCCATTGTGGCGATCTGTTGGCCGCGATTTACTTTCATGCCCTCATCAACAGAGATCGACGCGAGATAGCCGTAAGCGCTGTAAGTATTACCATTATGTTTAATAATAATTAGCTGACCGTAACCGGTATTTCCACGTCCTGCGAAGACCACTTCACCGTTATGGGAGGCGACAATGCTTTGATTGGGGCGACCGGCAATGTGAATTCCTTTTTGGCCTGGAATATTGGGATTGTAACTCTTAACAATGGTTCCCGGCGTTGGGCGTGCCCAGCCTTTGATCCCCGTTTTTACACGATCTTGCGGTGGCGCGGGGGCTTTTGCAGGGGCGATGGCGCGGTTTGGCGTTGAGGCCGTTGCGCGACTTGGCGCTGATGAGCGAGCATTGGCCGTACGAGGCGCAGGTTGACTTACGCTACCAAAAGAGGAGCGAGGACCACGCACGTTCGAGCCTTTGACGCGGAGCACTTGCCCCGGGTGAATGAAGTTGGGATTGTTGATGTTATTCATCCGTGCCAAATCATTCACGCTCATATTATAGCGACTTGCGATAGCGCCGAGAGAGTCGCCTCGTTTCACTGTATATTTACCACTGGAAGCGCAGCTTTGTAAAAAGAGTAGGGCTGCGGTCAGGGCGGTTAGATATAGCGTTCGTTTTCTCATGCCTGATTGATCGTCCTTTTGTTTGGGCAAAAAAAGCCCTCTAAACAGTCACAACAAATTATATTATCATGTTATCAATATTTAGAGGGGCGATTTTTACGATATTGCGCATTTTACGACGCAGCTCAAAGATTCCTATCTTTATGATTAGGTGAGCATTTGCGCCGTAATGCGTTTTATGCGGCCGGACTTATAAAAATTCGTCCGTTGCGCACACCGCGGTTAAATTCACAATTCGGCGAGGGGTGGCCGCATTGGTTAACACGTGGGATGATTTCGCAAGACCTGCAACAATCGGGCCTACCACAACGCTGTCGGTAATGCCGCGTACGAAGTTGTAGGTGACGTTGGCCGTATCGATGTTGGCAAAGACAAAGAGGTTTGCCATGCCTTCTAAGCGCGAGCTTGGGAAGTAGTTTTTACGATATTTATCCCAAAGCGCGAGATCCGGCTGCATCTCCCCTTCACACTCAAGTTCCGGTGCGCGTTCACGCAGGAGCTCAAGGGTTTTACGCATTTTCACTGAGAACGATGATTCACGTGAACCAAAGTTTGAGTGAGAGGCAAGGGCGACTTTCGGCGTCATACCAAAGCGTTCCACCACTTCTGCCGCCATTAAGGTGATGTCAGCAAGTTCTTCCGCGGTCGGGTCTTCATTGATATGTGTATCGCAGAAGAAGATCGGGCCTTTTGGTGATAAAAGTACGCTAATCGCCGCTGGCTGAGAGATTCCTTCACGAAGACCAAGCGCATCCACCATATGATGAATATGGCGGTGATATTGACCAAGCACACCACTGATTTGACCATCAATAATGCCAAGCTCAATATACATTGCCGCAAGGAGATTTCCACGAGTTTGCATGCGTTGGCGCGCAAGTTCAGGGGTAATTCCTTTACGTTGCATCACCTCATAATATTTCTCAGAGCACTCTTCAAAGTAGGGCGGATTGCGATAATCGACTACTTGAATATAGTCGGCGCCAATATCTTTGCTAATCTCATCGCCGGTGGTTAACACTTTAAGTTTAAGGTTAATGCCAAGCTCTTCCACTTTTTCCGCGATCACATCAGGACGGCCAATTAAGATAGGGTTCGCAAGTTGATCTTGTTTAACAATATGCACCGCACGAAGAACGCGCTCATCTTCCCCTTCCGCATAGGCAATCGTACGCGCATTTTTCTTCGCTTGAGCAAAGATCGGGCGCATGGTCATGTTGGTTTTGTTGATGTGAAGGCTTAGAAGGTGACGATACTCTTCAAAATCGGCAATCGGACGTTGAGCCACACCTGAATCCATCGCCGCTTTCGCAACCGCTGCAGGAAGCTCGGTCACTAAGCGCGGGTCGAATGGTTTTGGAATAATGTATTGACGACCAAAGCGTAAGGTTTCCCCTTGGTATGCATGAAGCACTTCTTCCGTTGCCTGCTGATGGGTGAGCTCTGCGATCGCTTTTACGCACGCCAATTTCATCTCTTCGTTAATTTCAGTGGCGCCACAATCAAGGGCTCCGCGGAAAAGATACGGGAAACAGAGTACGTTATTAATTTGGTTAGGATAATCTGAACGGCCCGTTGCAATGATCGCATCAGGGCGCGCCGCAAGGGCGATCTCTGGGCGAATTTCTGGCTCAGGATTGGCAAGGGCGAAGATTAATGGATTAGGCGCCATGGTTTTCACCATCTCTTGGCTCACAACGCGAGGCGCTGAAAGACCTAAGAAAATATCCGCTCCCTCCATCACTTCCGCCATGGTGGTTTTGTCGGTTTCGCGCATATATTTGCTCTTGTATTCGTCGAGCGTTTCCGGTGCGCGGGTATGATTGATCACGCCATCGCGGTCACATACAAAGACATTTTCTTTACGAAGGCCAAGTTGTACAAGGAGGTTTAAGCATGAGATCGCGGCTGCGCCTGCACCACTACACACAAGGGTAACTTCTTCGATTTTTTTATCCGCAAGTTTGAGCGCGTTTAATACGCCCGCTGCGGCAATGATCGCGGTACCGTGTTGGTCATCGTGGAATACGGGGATATTCATGCGTTTTTTGAGTTCGGTTTCAATGTAGAAACACTCAGGCGCTTTAATATCTTCTAAGTTGATCCCGCCAAAGGTGGGCTCTAAGCTCGCAATAATGTCGATTAATTTATCGGGATCGGTCTCATCAACTTCAATGTCAAATACATCGATTCCGGAGAATTTTTTAAAGAGAACGCCTTTTCCTTCCATCACCGGTTTTCCGGCAAGGGCGCCAATATTTCCAAGGCCTAATACTGCCGTTCCGTTACTGATAACCGCAACTAAGTTCCCTTTGGCGGTGTAGTCAAGAGCGGTTAGGGGGTTTGCTTGAATCTCCTCACAGGCATACGCAACGCCCGGCGAATAGGCAAGCGATAGATCTCGCTGGTTCACCATCGGTTTTGTGGCGGTAATAGAGATCTTGCCCGGTACAGGGCGAGCATGATAGAGAAGCGCTTCCTTGCGGAGCTCTTCTGCTTCGTTCATTGTTTCTTCAGTGTTCATCGCGTCTAAATATCCTTTTATTATACTTATTAGAATATGAAGGGAATATATTAACAATAATCCGCCCGTTTATCTATCAGGTAATGTGCACGATTTGTGAGGGTTCGTTAAGGATTTGCTTTACGCTTATTTAATGGGCTATTTGCGTTGCAATTGAAACAATTAAAGTCTCAAAAAAGTTCCAAAATTGACGGGATTTTACTAAAATTACCCTATTCTTTTGAAAAGGAATTGAAGCGACATGCCGTGAGAAAAATGGTATAATTGTTCACTTGAAATAGAGAAAAAGAACGTTTTACTTAGACTAAACTAAGTGGGACAAATGATTGAGGAGGTATTCATATAATGCCAGAAACTAAAGATTTAGTGCTACGCGCCAATACATTACCATCGACCGCAGAAGGCCTCGATGCGTACATTAGTGCGATTGCCGATATCCCTACATTAAGTGCTGAGGAAGAGCGCGAACTTGCGTATCGTTTCATTCAGCATGAGGATCTGCATGCAGCACAAAGTTTAATCTTATCGCACCTCAAATTTGTCGTGCACATTGCCAAAAGCTATACCGGCTACGGACTTCCGCTCATCGATTTAGTACAAGAGGGGAATGTCGGGCTGATGAAAGCGGTGAAACGCTTTGACCCAAGCTTTAATGTGCGTTTGATCTCATTTGCGGTGTATTGGATTAAATCGGAGATTCATAACTTTGTGATCCAAAATTGGCGCATTGTTAAAGTTGCGACTACAAAAGCGCAGCGAAAACTCTTTTTCAATCTCCGTTCATCAAAAGAGCATCTCGGCTGGCTCTCGAAAAAAGAAGCTAAAGAGATCGCCAAAGAGCTCAACGTGAGTTTAGAAGAGGTGAAACGCATGGAGATGCGCCTCTTCTCGAACGACTTGGCCTTTGATCTTCCCCAATCGGGCGCGGATGAAGAGGGTTATACGCCATCTGATTGGCTCTCTGATGAAGGTAAAGATCCGTCGGTGATTGTAGAAGCGAATGATAACGCGGAACACACGCAAGAGAAATTGCTTGCGGCGCTCGAAACACTTGATGAACGCAGTAAAGACATTATCGTCCAGCGTTGGATGCGTGATGAAGATGAAGCGCGACCTACGCTTACCGATCTTGCGGAAAAATATTCAGTTTCGGCTGAACGCATTCGCCAGATCGAGAATCAGGCGATGAGTCGAATGAAAAGCTTATTAGTCATTTAATCGATTTAAAAGAGACTCAAGAGAGAACACTTGGGTCTTTTTCTATATAGGGAGAGAAAAGATGCTAGTTAAAAACGAGTTTGCCGAGAGCATTCGCGTCAAGGAGAAAGCGCTTGAGTGCTTGGTAGACGTTGTGGAGACAACGGGGCAAGCCCTAATCGATACCTTCCACCAAGGCGGCAAAGTCTATATTTGTGGCAATGGTGGATCGGCGGCCGATGCGCAACATTTTGCGGCGGAATTGATCAATCGATTTGAAAAAGAGCGTTGTCCCCTCCCCGCGGTTGCGCTCACCACAGACAGTTCTAATTTAACGTCCATTGCCAATGATTACAGCTACGAGGTGGTGTTTTCAAAACAGCTCGAAGCGTTGGGCGATGAGAAAGATACCCTCGTAGCCATTAGTACGAGCGGAAACTCAGTGAGCATCAATAATGCGATCGAGGTAGCGATCGAGAAAGGAATGCGCGTCATCTTACTCACCGGTGAAGATGGCGGGAAATCGAATGGATTCGACTATGATTCATTAATGCGCGTTAAAGTGCCAAGTAAACGCACGGCGCGAATCCAAGAAGTGCATATGTTAATTATCCATACCTGGTGTGTATTGGTGGATAACGAATTTGCGTAAGCTTGGAATGAATCCCTTAAAAAACATTAAAATCCATTTGAAAGCACAAAGCGAGACGATATGAAAATGAAAAATTTAAAAATGATCATTGGAAGTTTAGCAATGCTATTAACGCTCAATGCCTGTGCCCCAGCGCTGATTGCTGGCGGTGTTGGTGCGGGAGCGTTAGGTGTAAATGAACGGCGAACCTCCGGCGTTTTAGTAGAAGATCAGTCAATCGAAGTAAAAGCACAGCATAAAATAAAAGATTATCCTGATCGTCAAAAAGCGCACGTTAGCGTCCTAAGTTATAACCAACGGGTGCTATTGACAGGGGAAGTCCCGAGCCGTGATTTTGGTCTTCGCGCAGAGCGAGACATTCGGTCGGTTGAGCATGTAAGAGATGTTATTAATGAGCTAATTATTAGTGAACCTGCGTCCGTTGCTAGCATTAGTAATGACGCACTCATCACCTCAAAAGTGAAGACAGCGCTCACAGCACAAATTAAGAAAAAAGGCTTTAACTCAGCTCACGTCAAGGTGAAAACTGAGCGCGGCATCGTCTATCTCATGGGGATTGTGACCCGTGAAGAGGCGGATATCGCAGTCAATATTGTGCGCGGCGTGTCGGGGGTGGCTGAGATTGTTCCACTCTTTGAAATTCAGTAAATAACCATTAATACAGACAAGAAAAGGAATTAAAATATATGCAAAAGTATGATGCTATCGTAATTGGTGCGGGCTCAGGCGGACTCTCATTTGCTGAGCGAGCAGCGAGCTACGGCGCGAAATGCCTTTTGATTGAAAAAAGCGAACTGGGCGGTACCTGCGTAAACGTTGGCTGTGTGCCGAAGAAAATTCTCTGGAATGCGGCAACGGTTGCCCATGCCATTGGGGATGCGAAGGGTTACGGCTTTGACGTTGAGAAAAAAGGGTTTGATTGGAAAACCTTAAAAGCAAAAAGCGATCAATACATCAACAATATCACCTCATGGTATGGCGAAAGCTATATTCCAGGGGCGGGGATTGAGCTTGTTCACGGCGCGGCAAAATTTGTTAATAACAATACCGTAAGCGTCGATGGAAAAGAGTACACCGCCGATAAAATCGTGATCTCAACCGGGGGCTATCCACTTGTTCCGAATGTACCGGGCGCAGAATATGGCATTACTTCAAACGAGTTTTTCTCCATTGAAGAACTTCCAAAGCGCGTTGCCGTTGTGGGCGCGGGCTATATCGCTGTTGAAATCGCACAAGTTTTAAGTACATTTGGCGTTGAGTCGCATCTTCTTTGCCGCCGTGAAATGGTGCTGCGTTCATTTGACCCATTTGTTACCGAGCATTTAGAAGAAGAGCTTGAAAAGAGCGTGAATCTCCATCGGCACAGTGAAGTGGAAAAAGTGGAGAAAAACGCCGATGGATCACTCACGATCACCACGAAAAAAGGCGATACCGTTGAAGCGGATCTCTTAATTTGGGCGATTGGTCGCGGACTCAATACACGTAATATTGGACTCGAAAATACCGATGTTGTGATCAATGATGATGACTCCATCTCGACCGATGAATTCCAAGAAACCAACGTGAAAGGCATTTACGCGGTGGGCGATATCACCGGTAAATTCCCGTTAACGCCAGTTGCGATTGCAGCGGCGCGCCGTATGGCCGATCGCATGTACGGTGGTATGGAAGGGCGTTTCCTCAAATATGAAAATATTGCGAGCATCGTCTTTAGTCATCCCGCGATTGGAACGGTGGGGTTAACTGAGCAAGAAGCGATTGAGAAATATGGTGAAGAAAACCTTAAAGTTTACACCACCTCATTTACCTCAATGTACTCAACCTTTAGCGATCATCCGGTAAAAACGGCGATGAAAATGATCTGTGAAGGGCGCGATGAGAAGATCGTGGGCATTCATATGTATGGTCCGCAAGTTGACGAGATGCTGCAAGGATTCGCGGTAGCCGTTAACATGGGCGCAACTCGTCAAGACTTTAACGACACCGTTGCACTTCACCCAACTTCAGCGGAAGAACTTTCAACGCTTCGTTAGCGGAAAGCCGATTAAAATTTTGTAGAGACTAATTGATGTTTGATTTATTTCAGGGATTGGATTTTTCGGTAGCAGTCGTACTCATTTTCTCGATTGGGTTGGTACTCGCATTTGAGTTTGTTAATGGATTTCACGATACGGCCAATGCGGTCGCAACCGTCATCTACACGAAATCAATGAAGCCACGGATGGCTGTATTCTTATCAGGTATCTTTAACTTCTTAGGCGTGCTTTTAGGAGGGCTCGGGGTTGCCTACGCGATCGTCAACCTCCTGCCGATGGACCTTTTAGCAAGTGCATCATCGGTGAAAGGCATCGTCATGGTCTTTTCATTATTGATATCGGCATTAATTTGGAACTTGGGAACTTGGTATTTCGGGATTCCGGCATCAAGTTCCCATACCTTAATTGGATCCATTTTAGGGGTGGGCCTTGCAAACGCGCTCATGACCGATCGCTCCATTTTTGTGGGAGTGAACTGGTCAAAAGCGATGGGTGTATTTGAGTCGCTCCTCTTTTCGCCCATTATCGGGGCGGGGCTTGCGGGGTTATTGCTGCTCTTTTTCCTTAAATGGAAACCGAAAAGCTACATTCACAAAACGCCTTATCAGCGCCACGTGATTGAAAAACGTAAACGTCCTCCATTTTGGCCCCGTTTCTGGTTGATCTGTTCGGCGCTCGGCATGAGTTATGCTCATGGACAAAACGATGGGCAGAAAGGGATTGGGCTTGTAATGCTGGTGCTCTTTAGTTTAATGCCGGCAAAATTTGTCTTAGATATGAATTCAAGTGCCTTTGAAATTGGGCAAACGCGGGCAGCGGCGGAGCATATGATTGAGTATTATCATGCCAATCAAAAGACGATCGATTCGATCTTTCCCGCCGGTGAAAAAGAGCAAATTATAAAAGGGGAAGAGCAGCTTTTCTCCTGTGAAATGTCCGAAGTGGATGTTCACGCAGCAAAATTGATGAATATTTTAGAAGGCGTGCACGATTACGATGCGCTTGATGTGGATCAGCGTTGGGCAGTGCGTAATGAGGTGATGTGTTTAGCGAGCGTTGCGAAAACGCTTGAGTCTTCGAAAGAGATTCCTGAAAACTATCGTAAATCGTACCATTCAATTGCTCAGGATTTAACGAAAACGACGCAATACGCGCCATTTTGGGTGATTGTTGCGGTGGCGATGGCGTTAGGATCGGGAACGATGATCGGCTGGCGACGTGTGGTTGAAACCGTTGGCGGCAAGATCGGGAAAAAAGATATGACCTACGCGCAAGGGTTAAGTGCGCAGATTGTATCGGGGGTTGCGATTGCCTCAGCGAGCCATTTAGGCTTCCCCGTATCAACAACGCACATTCTATCGAGCTCCGTTGCGGGAACGATGGTAGCGAACAAAGCGGGATTGCAAAAATCGACGGTGAAAAATATTTTAATTGCGTGGATTCTAACGCTGCCTGTCTCCACAGGTTTGTCGTTTGGACTCTACTATTTAGGAACCGCATTGTTTGTATGATGTTAGATTTAGATGAAGCAGCTGCTGCGCTTAAAGCAGGGCAGATTATTGCGCACCCCACGGAAGGGGTGTTTGGATTGGCGGCCGATGCGGCAAATGAAGCAGCGGTCCGAGCCCTTTTGGATCTTAAAAAGCGTCCAGAAGAGAAGGGATTCATCGTTATGGCGGATTCGCTGACGCGAATTAAACCGTGGCTAAAGCCATTATCCGAGGATGAAGAGGCAAAAATTATGAATGCAACCGAGGGCGATTATCGCTATACCTGGATTGTTCCAATTTCGGAGCAGTGTCCACGGTATCTTTCGGGGCAATTTGAATCGCTTGCGATCCGTATCACAAGCCATCCACTTGCGCATTCATTATGTGAGCGTTTCGGCGGGGCAATTGTCTCAACGAGCGCCAATATTAGTCGTGAAGCACCGCTTAAGAGTGCTGAGGCGATTGTTGATGTATTTAAGAGTGATATTGCGGGTGTTTTAGCGGGCAGCGTTGGAACATTGAGCCGTTCAACGCGTATCGACGACCTGAAAACCGGTCAACGAATTCGTTAATCACCCCGTTTAGAAAAGGTAGAGAGGTAAAATTTTTATGATTGAGATTCCAGATATGGACCTTGCGTGTATCGCGCCCAATGCAAAAGAGATCACAATGAAATATTACGGTGGTCAAGAGCGTAAGGTGTACGTTGTAGACGAAGAGGTTCCTTATCCTACAGGCCGTTTGATTGTGTCGCGCACCAATCCAGAAGGGGTGATCACACAAGCGAACAAGGCATTCGTAGATATCTCAGGCTATGAGCGAGATGAATTAATTGGCATGCCACACTGTGTACTTCGCCACCCCGATGTACCGTCCGCGATCTTTAAAGATATGTGGGATCACATCAAGGCCAATAAACCTTGGTACGGTTATGTCAAAAACTTATGTAAAGATGGTCGTTACTACTGGGTATATGCGTCGGTGAACGCAACCTACGTCGATGGCGAGCTAAAAGCGGTCACCTCTGTGCGTCGTAAACCATCGCGTGAAAAAGTGGAAGAGACAATTGAGCTAATTAAGCGTTTAAATGCTGAGAATGCATAACTAAATTTAACGCTTTATTGATCTTAATTGAACTCCTCTGAAATATTGATTGGCTATGTTTCATTCAGATTATAGTCGTGATACACTGAATTTTATTCAACATATTCGATAGATAGGATGAAGATATGAGTGAGAATAAAAAAATGTTGCCCGATATGGAAATCACAGACCTACCCGAGGGCGCTGAGTATGAAGAGATGGAATTAACGTATTATGATGGGGATGCCCGTCGTATCTATGTTGTCGATGAGGAAGTTCCTTATCCTGACGGCCGTTTAATCGTTTCCCGTACCGATCTTTCCGGTAGAATCACGCATGCCAATAAAGCATTCGTTGATATGTCTGCGTATTCTGAAGAAGAACTTGTCGGCTCTGCTCACTCAATCTTGCGTCACCCCGACGTTCCCGGTGTTATCTTTAAACAGATGTGGGATACGATCTCAAGCGGTAAACCTTGGTACGGATATGTAAAAAATCTCCGTAAAGATGGCCGTTATTATTGGGTATATGCATCGGTAAATCCATGCTTTATTGATGGAAAACTTTCGGCATATACGTCGGTTCGCCGTAAGCCTGCACGAGATAAAGTGGAAGAGACCTTAGACTTGATTGGTAAAATCCATTCAGGGGAAGTTGTTTTATAGGATTCGTTTTATAAACGATAAACAACCGTTCAACCAGATTGATAAGATGCCTGAGTATTGAAAAATGCTCAGGTATTTTTTTGTCCCATAAAATGTCTCGTGAAATTAGGAAAAGGGAGAGGAAGCTAGGGGGAGGGGATAGATAATGTAATGGCGGGCAATAAAAAAACCCCAGAACAAATCACTTTGTTTGGGGCTTTGAAACGTGCGTCGTTTCGCGTCTAGCGTCTTACAACAAATTAAGCGATTGCTTTGATTTGTGAATTTAAACGGCTAACGAGACGAGCTACTTTGTTCTTGTGGATAAGGCCACGTTTAACAGAACGGTCAAGCGCGCTTTGAGCTTGAACGAGTGCTTTGTTCGCAGCTTCTTTATCATTGCTGTTAATTGCTTTGATAGTTTTTTTAACGTAGGTTCTTGTCATTGAGCGGTATGATGCGTTTGCCGCTTGGTTTTTAACCGCTTGACGAACTCGTTTTCTTGCTTGTGCTGTATTTGCCAAGGTAATACTCCAGTAATAAATCTAATTAAGTTAATGCGTACAGTCTAGGCTGTCGTCATGAATAAAATTCAACTAATCTCATATGATCAACTTTTTTTTAAGATTTGTCAATACTTATTCAAAAGTCAATCGTTTAATCTGTAGCTAGTTCGGTTTGAAAGGTTGCACTATTTTACACCAATTGTGCGATAAGGTCATCTCGATTTCCAGGAAGAAGGTCAATTAATGGAATTTCGATCATGGTGTAAGCGCCGGGGGCTTGTTTCGTTGCCGCTCGAGCCGATGAAACAAGGATTTGAGCAGTGAGCGCTGGGTTATTAACGCGCATATCAAATTCAAAGAGTTGATTTTGCGTTTTGCCAGAAACCCCTTTACGCACGATATTGACGCCGTGGCCGGCATCTTTAAGCTCATCGACGTTATCGACCTCTTTAATAATGCACTCATCATTTTTGAAGTAATCATCATTTAAGATAGTGGTTTTGATGCTCTCGAAGCTCGCGCCCTCTTCCACTTCAATATAGACAAGGCGACGATGAACGCCGGTGCCGGTCGGAATGGTGATCGAAAGCGCATCTTTGACCCCTTCAAATGATTTGACCGCCGTTGAATGCCCCATACTCATGCCTGGGCCAAAGTTGGTATAGGTGATGCCTTTTGGTGCCGCAGCTAAAAAGACCGCACGTAAAATGGAGTCGGTACCCGGGTCCCAACCAGCGGAGATCACAGCGCTCACGTTATGGGCTTTCGCGACCGTTTCAAGCTCACGGCGAAGGCTTGTGATATCGCTATGAATATCAAAACTATCAACGGTATTAATGCCAAGAGCGAGCATCTCTTTGGCGTATGCGGGAATATGGCGGCTCGGTACGCATAAAATGGCCACATCCACCTTCGGCAGATCGCGAATATCGGTAACGATGGGGTAATTTAATCCCTCGATCGGCGTCGCGGTACGGCGGACAATCCCCGCCACAGTGAAATCAGAACTGGCTTCGAGTGCGTCGATAACGTAACGGCCAATGTTACCAAAACCGACGACGGCAGCATGAATCGTGCTCATGAAGTCTCCTTTATATTAATAGGTATTTTAAATTAGAGATGAATCTCAAGGGCGCTAATATCGCGGGCTTCAAACTCTTTTAACACTTGTGCCTTTTTCGCATCATCGCCTTTAATCGAGATCACCAGTTGCCCGTAGGGAAGATCGCGAATGTGGCTAATATTGCCCGAGAAAATCGAGAAATCGATATCGGTTTTTTTGATGATGTTACTTAAATGAGGCTCAAAGGTTTCCATCCCCGAATAGGTAATCTGATAGAGGCTTGCCCCTTCAGAAAGCGCCGCTTCAAGATGTTTACGAAGCTCATTTTGTTGCCCTGAATCGAGAATAAAATCGCGGGTAACCGGATGTTTTGGATGTAGGAAAATCTCTTCCACCGGACCTTCTTCCACAATTTGGCTATCGTGAATTACCGCAACTTTGTGGCAGATGCTCTTAATCACATCCATCTCGTGGGTAATTAAGACAATGGTGAGCCCGAGCTTTTTATTGATGTCCGTTAAGAGCGCTAAAATGGATTGCGTGGTTTGCGGGTCAAGCGCTGAGGTCGCCTCGTCACAAAGGAGAACCTTTGGCGAATTAGCGATGGCGCGCGCAATCCCGACACGCTGTTTTTGCCCACCAGAGAGTTGCGCGGGATATTTATGGGCATGCTCGGTAAGTCCAATCAGTTCCAAAAGCTCATTGACGCGCTGATCAATCTCGCTTGAAGTGAGTTTTTGCAGGCGAAGCGGGAAGGCGATGTTATCGAAAATCGTTTGGCTTGAGAGCAGATTAAAATGTTGGAAAATCATCCCAATGCCACGGCGCGCAAGCATCAACTCTTTCGATGAGAGCTGTGTGATGTCGGTATCGTCGAGCATAACTTGCCCTTTGTCGGGGCGTTCGAGTAGATTGAGACAGCGGATTAACGTACTTTTCCCCGCGCCTGAATGCCCAATAATGCCGTAGATCTCCCCTTTAGGGATATCAAGTGAAATGTTTGACAGCGCGGTGATCGTCTGATCGCCCGAGGGGTATGATTTATATAAATTCTTAATCTGAATCATGATGCGTCCTAAAACGATGTGCGGACGATTGATGCGCTCGCTTCCCGGTAAATCGGATCGATTTTGAGAATTCAATCAGTGGGCGTAGAGCGATATCGTCGCGCAGGTGGGATTAATTTTAATTATCTAGAAACAATACCAAATTATACACAAGTTGCGTAGTCTATTTAGGGGAATTGTTGGTCTTGCGGGGCGGCTTTTTTGTAAAAGTACGCACGGCGATTTTATAAAGTTGGTATATATTGAAGCGAAAAGAGAGGGAAAAGTTGGCTAAATATTTGTCGATTTTACGCTCATCTTAGGGATAATCTATCTTTCCGTTAAGTTAATTTAAGGTCGTAATAACGCGGTAAAATCCCCTCTGTATACTCGGTTTTTACGTTCGATGCGCTAGCGCTATGTTAAATAGTGTTAAAAACTCAGACACTTAAAGGTTAGTCTTTGGCAGTGAGTTAATGTAAAATGGAGCGTGGATTATTTCACGGTGCGCTTTACCCAAGTGCCGCGTGAATTTATTTGGCTGATCGGTGTGGCGATAGGCTGAAACGTAATCAGATAAAAGAAGGAAGATTATGACCCTAAAAAGAACGATAATCGTCGGCACATTGTGCGGATTCGCCACGTTAAGTCAAATATCATGGGCCGATTGTGCCCACAAAGAAGCGAACCTTTTAAGGCAGCTTGAGTACGCAAAAAAATATAATAATCAAGAGCGTATTCGGGGGCTTGAAATTGCGCTCAATAAAACGCGCCGTTATTGCAATGATGGGCGTACGCATCATTATGAAACCGATCAATCGGATACCGATCTAAAAGAGCCTACAGCCACGTCATTAAACGGGCAGAAGGGTCGAATCGAATCGTTACAAAAACGAGTCTTTGAGCAAAAACGTGATCTCATTGACGCTGAGTATGAGCTCGAAAAAGCCCGTCTTAGCGGAAAAGCAGAATCGATCGCGAAAAAAGAGCTCAAACTCAAAAAAGAGAAAGCCATTTTAGAGCTCTATGAAACCGAGCTCGCTGAGCTTTTGAAAAAAAATTAAGAGGATAAAAGCGCATTGTGCGCTTTTTTTATAGAAAGCAAGCCCCATTGTGGGGTGATCGATTGTGCTTTTTATTGTGTCTTTGACGTATATTGCGCAATAAAAATAGACGATACACCCAAATGGAATCATTTTTCGAACGCTCCTCGTTGCGTTATAGGGCGAACATCGGCATTGTCACAGGTGTGATAATGAAAAACAGCGAGATAAATACTATTAATCAGTTTCGCTTGGAAGTTCGGTATAATGCAGGGGAATCGAGAAATTAAATTCGAAAAATTGTAGACAAGTTGAGGAAAAAGATTATGTCTAAGCAGATGTTAAAACATGATGTCGATCCAATGGAAACACAGGATTGGGTAGACTCAATTGAGAGTGTATTAGACACTGACGGCGAAGAACGTGCCCATTACTTGATTGAAAAAGTGATCGAACGTGCGCATCGCGATGGAGTGAAAATCCCATTCTCAGGAACGACGGAATATATCAATACCATTCCTGCAGATAAACAACCTCGTTATCCTGGTAACTCGGAATTGGAACATAAAATCCGCTCCTATACCCGCTGGAATGCGATGGCATTGATCGTTAAAGCCAATATGGAAGATTCCTCAATTGGTGGCCACATTGCAAGTTATGCATCGCTTGCGACCATGTGGGAAGTGGGTTTTAACCATTTCTGGAAAGGGTCGAATGAGAATCAAGAAGGCGATTTAATTTTCTTCCAAGGGCACTCGGACCCCGGTATCTACGCGCGTGCGTTTATTGAAGGACGCATCACCGAAGAAGAGATGATGAATTTCCGCCGTGAAGTAGACGGGAATGGACTTCCATCGTATCCGCATCCATGGCTGATGAAAGAGTTTTGGCAATTCCCAACGGTATCGATGGGGCTTGGCCCGATTCAAGCGATCTATCAAGCGCGCTTCTTAAAATATCTCCACTCACGTGGTTTAGCCGATACAGAAGGCCGTAAAGTTTGGTGTTTCTGCGGCGATGGTGAGATGGATGAGCCGGAATCACTCGGTGCAATCTCACTTGCAGGACGCGAAAAACTCGATAACTTAATTTTCGTGATCAATTGTAACTTACAACGTCTTGACGGCCCAGTTCGTGGGAACGGCAAGATTATCCAAGAGCTTGAATCAGGCTTCCGCGGTAATGGCTGGAACGTGATCAAACTCATTTGGGGTAACGGTTGGGATTCACTTCTCGCGCAAGATCATGACGGAATTCTCCGTAAACGCATGATGGAGTGTGTCGATGGGGATTATCAAACCTATAAATCCCGCGATGGCGCGTATGTTCGCGAGCATTTCTTCAATAGTCCTGAGCTTAAAGCGATGGTTGCGCACATGTCCGATAACGACGTATGGCGTTTAAACCGCGGTGGACACGATGAAAACAAAGTGTTTGCAGCCTATGATGCGGCGGTGAAAACGGAAGGCAAACCGACCGTTATTTTAGTGAAAACCATCAAAGGCTACGGAATGGGCCAAGATGGGGAAGCGCAAAATACCGCTCACCAACAAAAATCTGTAAGCGTTGAGACCTTACGCCGTTTCCGTGACCGTTTTGAAGTACCAATCTCAGATGAAGATTTAGAAGAGATCAACTTCATTCGTCCGCCAGAGGGTAGCCCAGAGCTTGAATACCTGCATGAGCGCCGTAAAGAGCTTGGCGGTTATCTGCCAAAACGTCGTCCAAAAACTGACGTTGCACTAAAAGTCCCTGCACTTGATGCCTTTAAAAATCAATTAGCGGCGACCGCAGAAGGACGCGAAATTTCAACCACCATGAGCTTTGTGCGTATTTTAAATACCTTAGTGCGCGATAAGGAGCTTGGTAAAAACATTGTACCGATCCTAGTGGACGAATCCCGTACCTTTGGTATGGAAGGTATGTTCCGTCAGCTTGGAATTTGGTCACAAGCAGGGCAACAATATACCCCGCAAGATGCGGATCAATTGATGTTCTATAAAGAATCAAAAGATGGCCAGATCCTCCAAGAAGGGATCAACGAAGCGGGTGCGATGAGCTCATGGATTGCCGCAGCAACCTCCTATGCCAACTCAAATGTCCCGATGATTCCATTTTTTGTCTGCTACTCAATGTTCCAACTGCAACGCACGATGGACTTAGTGTGGGCAGCAGCGGATCAGCGTTCACGCGGATTCTTAATGGGCGGTACTGCAGGGCGCACAACGCTTAACGGCGAAGGTTTACAGCATCAGGATGGCCACAGCCATATCTTAGCGAGCTTAGTGCCGAACTGTGTATCTTATGATCCGGCGCTCCAATACGAGTTAGCGGTGATCATTCAAGATGGTTTAAAACGCATGGTGGAAGACCAAGAAGATGTCTTCTATTACATCACCATCATGAACGAAAACTACGCGCACCCAGAGATGCCAGAAGGCGTTGAGAATGACATTCTTAAAGGGATGTATCTCTTCCGTAAAGGCGATGAGAGCGACCTAAAAGTTCGTCTTTTAGGCGCAGGTACCATCTTCCAAGAGGTGTTAAAAGCGGCCGATCTTCTTAAAAATGATTGGAACGTTGAAGCGGATATCTGGAGCTGCCCAAGCTTTACTGAGCTGGCGCGTGATTTCCATGAAGTGGAGCGTCAAAACCTCTTCAATCCAGGTGCAGAAGCGAAAGAATCGTATGTTGGTTCACGCCTCAATGATTCCGATGCGCCGGTGATTGTATCCACCGACTACGTCAGAATGTATGCAGAGCAGATTCGCCCAGCGATCATAGCACCGTATCGCGTGCTTGGAGCTGATGGTTTCGGCCGTTCAGATACCCGTGCGCAACTGCGTAAATTCTTTGAAGTCGATCGTTATTACGTCACCATCGCAGCGTTAAGCGAGCTTGCAAAACAGGGCAAGATCGAAGCTAGCGTTGTGGCAAAAGCGATTGAGAAATACAACATTGATGTTAATAAACCCAATCCTTTAACGGTGTAATCGCGTCTTTCTTAAATGATGCAAAGGCGCTTAAAGCGGACTGACTCTTTCTTATATATAGAGAGAAAAGAACAGCTTTAAGCGTACTTCTAACCGTTAAATACCCTTTGGGTTCATTATGAAAAAAGGATAAAAAATTATGGCAAAAGTTGATTTAATTGTGCCAGATATTGGGAATTTTGATGACGTCGATGTAATTGAAATTCTTGCAAATGTGGGCGATACCGTCGCAATCGATGATCCGATTCTAACGCTTGAATCCGATAAAGCATCGATGGATGTGCCTGCCGATAAAGCCGGTACCATTACTGAAATTTTAGTAAAAATTGGCGATAAGATTAAAGAAGGCGATGTTTACGCGCGCATTGATATGAGTGCGGCAGACGCGCCGAAGGCTGAAGAGCCAAAAGTAGAAGCACCCAAAGCGGATGCACCTGTCGTAGCTCAAGAAGCGCCACAAGCCGCTCCTGCACCGGTTTCAACCGTTGCGGAAGTGATTGAACTTCGTGTTCCCGATATTGGGAATTTTGATGAAGTTGACGTGATTGAAGTCCTTGCTTCGGCAGGCGATCGCGTTGAGCTTGATCAGCCTCTTCTAACTTTGGAGTCTGATAAAGCGTCGATGGACGTTCCGGCTGAAAAAGCGGGCGTGATCGAATCGATCGTGGTAAATGTGGGCGATAAAATCAAAGAGGGTGACCTCATTGGTACGCTTAAAGTGGAAGGCGCAGCCCCTGCGGCAGTAGCGCAATCTGCTCCCGTGCAAGCACAAGTAGTTTCAGAAGCGCCGGCGCGTACGGAATCGATCGCGTCAGCCACCGGCGTATTCAAAGCGCCTCACCCAGCAGATCCCATTCCAGAAGCGCCACACATGCCAGAGCCTGCGGCAAACGTTGATATCTCAACGGCGCACGCATCGCCTTCAGTTCGTGCATTTGCTCGTGAACTTGGCGCAGACCTAAATCAAGTGAAAGGTAGCGGACGTAAAGGCCGTATCCTTCGCGATGACGTAACGCTCTACATTAAAAATGTGCTCTCAGGTAAAACGCAATTGGCGGGCGCAGCGGCACCGCAAGGCGCATCTTATGGCGGCGGACTCGATCTTCTTCCATGGCCAAAAGTGGACTTTGCGAAATTTGGTGAGATTGAAGAAGCGCCACTGTCGCGCATTAAGAAAATCTCTGGTGCCAATCTTGCGCGTAACTGGGCGATGATTCCTCATGTTGCGCAATTTGATGAAGCGGATATCACCAGTTTAGAAGCCCTTCGTAAACAGCTCAATAAAGAGTTTGAGCGTGAAGGTGCACGTCTAACGATTCTCGCATTCTTAGTGAAAGCTTGTGTGAAAGCACTGCAAAAATTCCCTGAATTTAATAGCTCGCTTGATGGCGATAAACTTATTCTTAAAAAGTACTATCACATCGGTTTTGCCGCGGATACGCCGAATGGGTTAGTAGTTCCTGTGATTCGTGATTGTGATAAGAAAGGGGTGATCGAGATTGCCGCTGAAATGCGTGAACTTGCTGGTCTTGCGCGTGATGGGAAATTAAAACCGGATCAAATGCAGGGCGGAACATTTACCATTTCATCTTTAGGCGGCATTGGTGGAACGAACTTTATTCCAATCATTAATGCGCCAGAAGTGGCAATTTTAGGGGTATCTCGTAATGAGACCAAACCTGTGTGGAATGGTAAAGAGTTTGAGCCACGCTTAATGCTTCCACTCTCATTATCATACGATCACCGCGTGATTGATGGGGCGCTCGGGGCACGCTTTATTGTGTACTTAAATGCGCTTCTCACCGATATGCGCCGTGCGTTAATTTAGGAGGAGAGATGGCTATAGAAATGAAATTACCTGACATCGGTAATTTTGATGGTGTCGATGTCATCGAAGTGTTGGTAAATGTGGGCGATAGCGTTGCAGTGGATGATCCACTTTTAACGCTTGAATCTGACAAAGCCTCAATGGATGTGCCGGCAGAAATTGCGGGTACTATTACAGAAATTTTAGTAAGTGTAGGCGATCAAATTAAAGAGGGCGATGCGATTTTCCGTATCGAGCCTTCTGAAAGTGCGCCGACTGTGGATGCTAACGCTGAAACGGCTGAATCTGCTTCTGCCCCTCGTGCTGATGTAAATACAGATGCAAATGCAAGTGCTGAAAAATCTGCGGCGGCATCTGAAGGCATTAAATCAAGCGTTGTCGCGCCGGATTGTGATCTTCTAGTGATTGGTGCCGGCCCTGGTGGATATTCGGCAGCATTCCGTGCGGCGGATCTTGGCTTAAAAGTGATTTTAGTTGAGAAATATCCAACGCTTGGCGGGGTGTGTCTGAACGTGGGTTGTATCCCATCGAAAGCGCTCCTTAAAGTTGCGGGCGTGATTGATGAAGCGAAAGTATCGAACGATTACGGCGTTGATTTTGGCACTCCGAAAATCGATCTCGATAAGCTCCGTGGCTACAAAGAGTCGGTGGTGAATAAACTCACAGGCGGCTTAGGCGGCATGGCGAAGATGCGCAATGTGGAAGTGGTTCAAGGCACCGCAACCTTTGAAAACGATCACACCGTGAAAGTGATCTATCATGGGGATGTGCGTGAAATTACCTTCCATAACGCGATTATTGCTGCAGGTTCACGGGCGATTAATTTGCCTTTCATGCCGGAAGATCCGCGTATTATCGATTCAACCGGCGCGCTTAAATTGGAAGATATTCCAAAACGCATGCTCGTTGTGGGTGGCGGAATTATCGGCCTTGAGATGGCGACGGTTTATTCAACGCTTGGTTCGAAAGTGTCGATTGTTGAGTTTACCGATGGCTTTATGCCAGGCGCAGACCGTGACCTTGTTTCCGTATTTGAAAAGCACAATAAAAACCGCTTTGAGCGTGTGATGTTTGGCACAAAAGTGGTGGCAGCGGAAGCGACCGATGCGGGCATTAAAGTAAGCTTTGAAGGCAACGCGCCGATCGCTGACGAGGTGTATGATCGCGTGTTAGTTGCGGTTGGCCGTGCGCCAAATGGTCATCTTCTCGATGCAGAAAAAGCGGGCGTGATTGTTGATGAGCGTGGGTTTATCAGCGTTGATAAGCAGATGCGTACCAACGTACCGCACATCTTTGCGATTGGCGATATTGTGGGTCAACCAATGCTTGCTCATAAAGCCGTGCATGAAGCGCATGTAGCCGCGGAAGTGTGTGCGGGTCACAAACGTTTCTTCGATGTGCGTCAAATTCCTTCGGTAGCATATGCTGATCCTGAAATTGCTTGGGCAGGACTCACCGAAACGGAAGCGAAAGCGAAAAATATTCCCTATGAAAAATCGGTGTTCCCATGGGCAGCGAGCGGAAAAGCGATCGCTAATAACCGTGATGAAGGTTTTACCAAACTGCTCTTTGATCCTGAAACAAAACAGATCATTGGCGGCGGTATTGTCGGCACGCACGCGGGCGATCTGATTGGTGAGGTTTGCCTTGCGGTTGAGATGGGCGCGGATAATATCGATATAGGTCACACCATTCACCCGCACCCGACCTTGACCGAATCGCTTGGAATGGCGGCGGAAAACTTAGAGGGCGCGTGTACGGATCTACCGCCTAAAAAACGCCGTTAATTTAAGTTAAAATTTAACGTAAAAATAATCCCCCGTGATGAACGTCATCGGGGGATTTTTATTGCTACAATAACCGCTCGTTATGTGAGTGCAAGGAGAGAGTTGTGATCGATATTACTAAGGCCGAAATTGAGAATATTATTATCCATAAAGTGGGCAATAAGGGGCAAGAAGAGGGCTGTCTCTTTTCGGAAACGGAAGCGACGCCGAGTGAGTATTTGAAAACGCTCCTCACCGAACATTATCTGCGCCCACTATCTGAGGTAACCGAGCCCTCGATCTTCTATCATGAGTCGGATCTTGAGCTCAACGCCATTGCACAATTTTCTGAGAGCCTTTTTAACGCGCCGGAGAGCTTTAAAGAGCAATCAATCAAGATCGCGAAGCACCTCTATAGCGTTTCCAATCACCCCAATATCGCGGGTGGTGAGTTTATCGTGATTCTGTTTTCAAACATTGCCGTCGGTAGCGCAAATTCGATGGGATTAGCGGTATTAAAAGTGGAGTCGAAAGATGATTATCTCGATATCCGTAATGAAAATGGCACGCTTGAGCTCATTGAAAAAGAGGGGATTGCCCTTCGCGAGATTCAGAAAGGGGCACTTATTTTATCAAGCGATATGTCCGTGCTTGCGATCGATATCCTAAAAAAACGCACGAAATATTGGCATGATGACTTTTTAAAAGTTGCGCCGAAAAAAACAGAAGAGGCAGAACTTAAAGCAAGTGGTGATATTCTCCGTGGACTGTCGAGCCGAATCGAGAATCCAAGCGATCATTTAGCCTTTAATCAAGGATTGGAGAATTATCTCGATCAGCGTGATGAGCTTGAGCTTCGCGATCTGCACGATCTCTCAAAACCCTATTTAGAGCCGCAAGAGATTGATCGCGTATTTAATGCAGCGCAGAGTAAGGCGGGATTTGAATTTGATAATGAGCTCAAAATTCCGAGCGAGCGCTTTCGTCTACAGGCCAAAAACGTGATGAAAAAGACGCGCATTATTGATGGGGTTAATCTTGTGGTAACCAATGAAGATGCCTATCTCAACGGCATTCAAATTGAAGAGCGCGATGGCGGGTTTAGAGCGATTATCGATTTCGATATTTATGAGTCGCTAAAAGAGAATTAGGTCTGTTTTGTGAAGATTAAAGGATCGTCTAAGTGAATAAGTGAACTTGGCGATCCTTTTTTATTGCGTGGCGGAATATTTTAATATTTAAGAATAAAACAGCTAGAAATTGCGAGAATAGGGGGCTTATAAGATAATTTGCGTCAGTTCTTTCACCATTTGGCCAGTTAATCCCCAAATTTTATAGTCGCGATAGTGGTAACAAGGTGTATTATGATAGGTTTGCTGCGGCGCATTCTTAAGATAGGAGAGCGGGACGCTAAAGATCGAGGCAACTTCATCTTGGTTTTTCTCAAAGGTGAGCGCATCGTCAATCAGCCCGACAAAGGGGCGCACCCAGATGCCATGATGAGAGACAACCGGCGTTAAATCGCCAAGCACTTCGATCTTGTTTGGCGCAAGGCCAATCTCTTCTTCCGTTTCGCGAAGAGCGGTGATGAGGAGGTTTTTATCCTCTTTTTCGCGCATGCCACCGGGGAAACAGACTTGTCCTGCATGAGTCGTCAGATCGGAAGCGCGCAGTGTAAAAATAAGTTCAGGATCATCTTTTTTAATAATGATGGCGCAGACGGCGGAATCTTTGAGGTTATGCCGTTCAACCCACGTCGGGCGATAGCCGCGGATACGATTGCGAATCTCAGCAATGGCAGGCGGGCTCTCTTCCGGAAAAAAGTGAGGACTATTCGGTTTTTCTTTCATAGGATTAGTACAAGATCTGTTTAATTAATAAGCAAGTTCTTTCGGTCAATTTATAGTATTGTAGCTCATATCCGGCGGTTTTTTCGTCATTGACAATGAAAAAATTCAACCAGATAAGAATTATGATAATAACAATAACAGGGGGAAATTTATGTCTCGTGAAACTTGGAGTAATAAAATACTCTATATCTCAACCGTTGCCGGTGCGACCATTGGATTTGGCGCAACGTGGCGGTTTCCATATCAGGTAGGGCAAAATGGTGGCGGTGCCTATCTACTCGTTTTTATGCTCGCCATGATTATTTTAGGTGTGCCGATGTTGATGGCGGAACACATTATCGGGCGGCGTTTACAAACCAATACCGTCGATGCCTTTGGGCAGGGTGATCTTAAAAAACCGATCTCCAAACTTTGGAAAGGGGTGGGAATTTTAGCGATCATCGGGGCCTTTGGAATCTTAGCCTATTATATGGTGCTTGGGGCGTGGGTAATGAGTTACATTGCTGATATTACCCGAGGCGCAATCAACCTATCTGAGCCATTAGGGCGAGAATATATCTCCTCATTTTTCTCAGGATCCATCAGTAATACCTGGAAAATGTTGAGCTACACCTTTATCTTTGTGGCGATCAACTACTACATTTTAGTGAAGGGAATTATCCAAGGGATTGAGAAATTGATCTCACGCGTGATGCCGCTTTTCCTCATTATTTTAGTGGTGATGGTGATCTATTCGCTCCAGCTTCCAGGGGCAAAAGAGGGGCTTAAATTCTATCTGATTCCAGATTTTAGTCGCATTAATGCCGGTATTTTCTTAGAGGCGTTAGGGCAAGTATTCTTCGCGCTCAGCCTTGGGTTTGGGGTGATGATCACGCTCTCCTCTTACTTACATAAAAAAGAGAATATGGTGGGCATCAGCTTATCGGCGGGTGTGATTAATACGGTAATTCCATTTTTATTAGGCTTTGTAATTTTCCCGGCGCTTTTCTCGGCAGGTATGGAGCCATCAGCAGGACCAACGCTTGTATTCCAAGCACTTCCGGTAGTTTTCTCTAATATGCCCTTTGGTACTGCTGTGGGGATTGCGTTCTTCTTGCTCTTGATCTTTGCGGCGCTCACCACATCGCTCACTATCTATGAGGTGGTGATCACAACGCTTGTGGAGAAAACGAGCATGAGTCGTAGTTTTGCAACCTTTATCACACTCGGCACAATCTTCTTATTAGGGAACCTCCCAGCGGTATTATCTGACGGTCTATGGCAGGATGTACGCGTATTTGGCATGAGCGTATTTGACGCGTTTGACTTTGTGAGTGCGAATATCTTCTTTGTGTTAACGAGCTTCCTCTCCTGTGTATTTATCGGCTTTGTGCTTGGTAAGAAAGTGATGATCGATGAGATCACCAATGGGAATACCATCAATCAAAAAGTTGCAGGACCGCTCTTTTACTACATCAAATATTTCATTCCGCTCTTAATTATCGTCATTGCGTTAATGAGTTTTATGTAGGGAGCGATGGAGTAACAACGATGCCAATGAATTGATCCTTTATTGAGATATTCGTTGAGATAACAAAAAGCCACTATCATGCAGTTGATGCGGAAAGTGGCTTTTTTATGGGGCTCTACTTATCGAGCGTATTCTATTATTCTATCGATTACTCATCGATCTGCCTCGGGGGAGGATTACTCAGCCTCTTCCTCGGCGCGGAGTTCGTTTAGTTTCTCCATGATCTGATAGCACATCTCTTTGGTATTCGTTTTCGAAACCGCTGCGATGGTGAAATAACGATCTTCCGGATTCCAATCGATCGCTTTTAAAAACTCGGCAATGCGCTCGTCACGCTCATCTTCTGGGATGAGATCGACTTTATTGAGCACTAACCAACGCTTTTTATTGTAGAGATCGTCGCTATAGTTTTTGATCTCGTTTAAGATCGTAAAATAATCTTGTACGGGATCTTGGCTATCGCTCGCAGGGGAGATATCCACTAAATGGAGCAGAACACTGGTGCGGGCAAGATGTTTTAAAAATTGATGCCCAAGTCCAGTGCCTTCTGATGCGCCTTCAATTAACCCTGGGATGTCGGCTACAACAAATGAGTTGTCGTAATCAAGTTCCACAACGCCAAGGCTTGGGGTTAGGGTGGTAAATGGATAATCAGCCACTTTCGGGCGAGCCCCAGAAATTGCGCGCACGAGCGTTGATTTGCCGGCATTGGGAAGGCCTAAGAGCCCCACATCAGCAAGTACTTTGAGCTCTAAGCGAAGTTCGCGGATATCCCCATCGGTACCGGGTTTGGTTTGACGAGGGGCGCGGTTTGTTGAGCTCTTAAAGCGAGCGTTTCCAAGACCGTGCATACCGCCTTGCGCCACTTTTACGATCTGTCCGTGTTTGGTTAAATCGCAGATAAATTCATTGGTTTCCGCGTCAAATACTTGTGTACCGCGCGGGACTTCTAAAATTAGGTCTTCGCCGGATCGGCCGGTACGGTTTGACCCTTCACCAGGGCGACCATTTTTAGCTTTAAAGCTGCGTTCATAACGGAATGTCATTAGGGTGTTTAAGGAATCAACAGCTTTTAAATAGATGCTACCCCCGTCGCCGCCATCGCCCCCATCGGGTCCCCCAAAGGGAATAAAGCGTTCGCGTCTAAAGCTTAAGCACCCATTACCGCCTTTTCCTGCTTCTACTCGAATTCGAGCTTCATCTATAAATTTCATAATCGTCTATCTATCTTAATTAGAAATAAAAAAAGCTCCACAAAAATGGAGCTTTATTAAAAGAGTAGCATATGCTAATTAAGCGATTGGCTCAATGCTAACATATTTACGCTTGTTTGGGCCTTTCGTAATGAATTGTACGTGACCATCTGTTTTTGCGAAAATTGTGTGATCTTTTCCGAGGCCTGCATTCATACCTGCGTGGAATTTAGTACCACGTTGACGAACAATGATAGAGCCTGCTGTTACGAGTTCGCCACCAAAACGTTTCACTCCTAAACGTTTACTTTCCGAGTCGCGACCGTTACGGCTAGAACCAACACCTTTCTTCTGTGCCATAATTAAGTTCCTTTTTTAATACTAGTTACGCACTGATACCAGTGATTTGAATCTCGGTAAAGTGCTGACGATGACCTTGACGTTTACGATAATGTTTACGACGACGGAATTTAACAATTTCGATTTTACGAGTACGACCTTGTTTTCTTACAGTAGCTGTAACTTTTGCGTTCTCAACAACAGGAGTACCCACGGTTACGTCGCCATTATTGCTAACAAGTAAAACGTCTGAAAGCTCAACTGTTGAACCTTCTTCTGCGCCTTCGATTTTTTCAATACGGAGGATTTGACCTTCCGCAACGCGATATTGTTTACCGCCTGTTCTTATAACTGCATACATTTGCTGAATGCTCCGCATAAAATAATTTACAAAATGTGTGAAAACTGGCTATTGCTTTCTCTTCTTTAATAGTCGCAATCATTATAATTGCCAATTTAAGAGGAACGATTTTAATGATTAAAATTTGATTAGTCAAGTTTTAACCAATTATTTTTCCCCAATTAAAGAGAGAGCAGAGAATAAAATTAACTATTCTTTGCAGGATTTAACCGTTTATAGCAAATGCCCATTTACCTATCAATCAATCCGTTATTCTCTTATAATATAGGAACAATTTCAAGTCTTATTTATATAAGGAGTATTGAGATGATTTTATTACAAATGAATTTTGGCTATCCAAAAGAGGCGATGGGCGATGCGTTAACGGAAAATGGACGCGGACTTGCGGAAAGTATCAATCAAGAACCGGGCTTTATTTCCAAAGTGTGGATCGAGAATGCGGAGACGGAAGAGAGTGGTGGAATTTATATGTTCGATACGCTCGAAAATGCCCAAAATTACGCAAAAATGCATGTGGAGCGCGCAAAATCGATCGGTGCAACCAATATTGAGATTAAATATTTTAATGTGAATGAGCCGCTCTCAAAATTAAATCGCGGGATTTAACCGAGCATCGATATTGATAAAGGCACCTTCGGGTGCTTTTTTGTTGTCCTGACTATTTGGAGTGTTCCTATATTTAGTGTAACCGCTTGATTTTAATTTGCTATTTTGCGAGGGTGATAGGCGTTTTGATTTAAAAGAGAGGTGGGTTGTGGCGAAAATGAGTATTGAAGCGGGATATATGATGGTATCGCTGATGATCGCGCTCGCGCTACTTCTTTTTGCGGTGTTAGGCTTTCAGCATTTTTATTTATCGAGCATCGAATCGAAAGTAGTGCTTCGTGACGGGCATCTCAAATCGCTATGCAATCACAATGCTCAAGCTCTTTTTCAGTATCGAGGATCACAAAACACTTCCGTTAAGTTGCGTATGAATACCGACAATCTCGCGGAAAAGTGCATTGAGCGAATCTCTCGATGAGGGGTTTGTATGGATCTCGAGGCGCTTCACCGCTCCAATTAATGATTGCTTTGGCGATTGGATTATCGTTAATTGCAGCAGGATTTCACTATTACAGCACAATGCTCGCGCGGATTCATCAGGATCAAAAGCAGATTGAGCTCGTTGATCAATTTGATATGGCGGAAATTTTGTTGAGAGATGCGTTTGATCGAACAGATCATGGTGGCGATATCGGTAAAATTATCACGGGTGAAAATATCTCGGCGTTTGAGGTCAATCTTTTGCGTTATCCCATTCACTGGTATCGCTTTGAGGGTCACTCTTCTGATCAATCACAGGATCAATCCTTACAAGACGGGAATCGAAATACAGGTGGATTAAGGTTAGTTCGCGCAGATCAAGAGAAATCGGAGCATTACACCGGCAGTGTGCGATATGTCGCGCGTGAAAGTGATTTGCTGATTGCGACAGAAAAAGTCCCGCTCGGTTATTGGAAGCCCTCTAATGAGGTGTCTCTTGCGGAAGTTTTGCAAAGTGTGATCGAGCGAGCGCAGATTGTGTCGGGGAAATATCCACCTTTGTTGTGGGCAACGAATGGGGAAACGGGCGTTTTGTTTAAGGCGGAAATTAATAATCGTAAAACCTCTTTGCCAATTGCTTCTGCCGATTTACGGCAAATTAGAGCGCTATCGGCAACGGCGCTAAAAGGGAGTGATACGCCTGTTTTTATCTATCAGCTTCAATCGAAGCAGTTTTATACATTAAAAGAGCGAGGCGAGTATCGGCTTGTGATCGATGGGTTTGATGGGCAGGCCTTTATCCGGATTCCGAATATGATTCGTTTTCGGCTTGCCGTCTTTAACAAAAATACTCAGTATTGGGAATATGATTGGGATTTAGATGAAACAGATTCTGCACTGATTTCAATCGAACTTATCGGTGGGGTAGGAGCGTGGAAATCCTCAGACGTTGAATTTTTATATCGTGAATCGGCTGAGGTTGAGATGAAGACGGGAATTAATCGCCATCCTGAGTGGGTTGATGCTCGTCGCCTACTTTTTTATCTGGGTGAATTATGAGTAGGTGCTCTATAAGATTTAAAAATCGAGGTGTTGTGCTAATTAGTATGCTCGGGATTTTGTTGCTACTTTCCATTCTGGGAGGCTACTACGCTTGGAGAGTGAACGGTGCGCTACGACTGCATAATTTAATAGAGGTCGATAAAGCCGGTGCAATAGCGTTTAAGGAGCGCCTCCGGGAGCGCGGGATTCAATTAGAGAAAACAATTAAAACCTGTCGTAACAAGCTTTGTGATTTAGAGGGAAAGATTCAAGGCGATATTAAGGTTGGTTGGAGAGAGAAGGCTTATGCTAATCGCTTTGATCAAACGTTTCCAGATGAAATAAAAATGCGAATGATGGAAAGCGGGCAGCAGTATTTAGTGATCAATTATCATGACGCACCTATGGAACTCTCCTATTTTGAGCTGTGGGGATTGGATGAGATTGAGCAACGCTTTGCGTATCTCTCCATTGAGATGTTTGATGGCTTCGATGAGCGGGTATTGCATGGCGGGCGTTATTATCAATTGAGTGTTGAAGAGAGTTCGATTGTGGTTGAGTCAGAGAGTGAAAAATATAGGGCGGAACTTCCAGGCGAATTGTTCTTAAATGATGGGACAGAGGTGCTCGTAACTGCTTTGTCGGAAAACGCTTACTATCTTTATTTAAATGATGGAAATATTTGGTCGATCGATTTAGAAGAATTGATTGCATCGAAAAGAGCGAGTTTAACTTGGATCACCCGTTTCGCGGTTGATGATGCGTCGGGTGGAGATGATTCACGTTTTATCCTACAAAAGATCGGATCGATGCTTCATCTATATAAGATAGACCAGTCATCCGGTGTGGTACAGAAAAGCGCGTTTGATCTATATAGTGGGCGCCGTTATACCGAGCATAAATGGATCGATATTGAGCTGGCAGATAACGCGATTTCGGAGAATGAAGAAATGTTTGCGTGGGAAATTGAGTTTTCGGAGAGAGGTGAATCTGTCGCGATTGAAAAATTTGCGCAGCATTCGTTAGGAATTACGCTAAAATTAGAAGGTCAAAATCGTTGTTTAGATATTCGTGCTGATGGGCGAATGAAGAAAACTCAGGCGAATAAGAGTAAAGTTGAAGATTGTGTTTTGGAATTTAAGCAGGATTTGGAAATCCGGTTCCAATTACATCGATTGGAAGGCTAGTGCGGTATAAATATAGAAATATAGAGGAAATGAGAGTTAAGATGTCTGATCTTCCGAGTTATGAAGCGGTGAGTGTGACGCGTTATCGGGGCGAAAGTGAGTTTGTTGAGGATGATTTTCTGCTCAATGAGAAGCCGGTATCGATCGTTTATAACGGTTATCCGCATGTGGTGATTATGTGTACGCCGAAGGATTTGGAAGATTTTATCTATGGCTTTAGTTTTACCGAAGGGATTGTGCATCGGGCGGAAGAGATTCTCTCCATTCATCTTGATCTGCGGGAAAATGGCGTAGTAGCAGAAGTGGAGATTTTGCCTGAGTGCATGATTCGGCTTGAATCGCGTAAGCGTCAAATGAGTGCGCGTACGGGGTGCGGGATTTGTGGGCTTGATTCGCTTGATCAGGTGGTGCGCCCGCTTAAAAAAATTGAGACTAAAAGTGAGGTTGAAATAAGTGCGATTAATGAGGCGCTTAAAGTGGCGTCCGATTATCAAGCGCTCAATCAAAAAACCGGAGGCGCGCATGGCGCGTTTCTTTGTGATAAAATGGGTCAAATTCTTTTAGTCCGAGAGGATGTTGGGCGGCACGTTGCGATGGATAAATTGATCGGTGCGCTCATTCGTGCAGGGATTCCCACGCACGATAAGTTTTGTTTGATCACCTCTCGCGCAAGTTTTGAGATGGTTCAAAAAGCAATTTGCGCAAAATTTAATCTTCTAGTGGCGATCTCCGCGCCCACATTAATGGCTGTTAATTTGGCAAAAGAGCATCAAATTAAGCTCGCCGCTTTCTCAAGAGTCAATAAAATAAATGTTTATTCTTCTTGACATAGCAGTGAACTCTTTATAAAATTTCATCTCTTTGGGAGTATGCCCAAAGAATTTTATTTTTAATAAATTATTGTTTTAGCAAGGATTTAGA
The DNA here is from genome assembly GCA_945619025.1 of uncultured Ignatzschineria sp. Taxonomy (GTDB): domain Bacteria; phylum Pseudomonadota; class Gammaproteobacteria; order Cardiobacteriales; family Wohlfahrtiimonadaceae; genus CALZBJ01. The sequence continues at coordinate 43,639 of CALZBJ010000003.1, forward strand.
TTTAATGGTAACAGTTAATCAATTGGTTCGCCGTCCGCGCAGATCAAAAACTGATAAATCTGACGTTCCAGCGCTTGAGGGTTCACCTCAACGTCGTGGAGTTTGTACTCGGGTTTATACAGCGACACCTAAAAAGCCTAACTCTGCTATGCGTAAAGTTTGTCGTGTAAGATTGACAAACGGTTATGAAGTATCTAGCTACATCGGTGGTGAAGGTCATAACTTACAAGAGCACAGTGTGGTATTGGTTCGCGGCGGTAGAGTGAAAGACCTTCCAGGGGTTCGTTATCACGTTGTACGCGGTGCATTAGACGCGCAAGGTGTTGATAAACGTCGTCAAGGTCGTTCGAAATATGGTGCTAAGAGACCTCGTTAATAGGTTTTTTGGTATTTTTGGATTTAGTATTTATTGAGAGAATCTCATGTCAAGAAGAAGAGAAGTCCCGAAGCGTGACGTCCTACCTGATCCGGTATATGGAAGTCAAATGCTCGCGAAATTCATTAATATGGTGATGATTTCTGGTAAGAAATCAATCGCAGAGCGCATCTTATATGGTGCATTAGAAGAAGTTAAAGAAAAGGGTCACGAAGATCCAATCGAAGCGTTAGAGACAGCTTTAGAGAACGTACGTCCTAAAGTAGAAGTTAAATCACGCCGCGTTGGTGGTGCGACATACCAAGTGCCGGTAGAAGTTAGAGCGTCAAGACGTGATGCTTTAGCAATGCGTTGGATGGTTGATGCTGCAAGAAAACGTTCAGAAAAATCAATGGTTCGTAGAATGGCAGCTGAAATTTTAGATGCAGTCGAGAATCGTGGTGCGGCAGTTAGAAAGCGTGAAGACGTTCACCGCATGGCGGAAGCGAACAAAGCGTTCTCGCATTTCCGTTGGTAAGATTGTTACATTAGCTAACAGACACTTGCTGTTTATATATGCGGTTACTCAAACTTTGGGTTACCGCATTTATTGCTTTAAGAAAATTATAATTTTGTAAAGAGAAGGATTTATTATGGCTCGAACTATGCCTATTGAGCGTTATCGTAATATCGGTATTAGCGCACACATTGACGCAGGTAAAACGACGACGTCAGAGCGTATTCTGTATTACACAGGTAGAAGTCATCGTATCGGGGAAACTCACGATGGTACCGCAACAATGGACTGGATGAAACAAGAGCAGGATCGTGGTATCACTATCACATCTGCTGCGACTACATGTTCATGGAGTGGAATGAAACAACAATTCCCTGAGCATCGCATCAACTTAATTGACACTCCAGGTCACGTTGACTTCACAATCGAAGTTGAGCGTTCTATGCGTGTTCTTGACGGTGCGGTAATGGTTTACTGTTCAGTAGGTGGTGTTCAACCTCAGTCAGAGACTGTATGGCGTCAAGCAAACAAGTATGAAGTTCCACGTATCGCGTTCATCAACAAAATGGACCGTACCGGTGCTAACTTCCTACGCGTTGTTGAGCAAATGAAAGACCGTTTACGTGCAAACGCTGTACCTATTCAGCTTCCAATCGGTGCTGAAGACGAGTTCGAAGGTGTGATCGACTTAGTAACAATGAAAGCGATCTACTGGGACGAAGCGTCAATGGGTATGAAGTTTGAAGAGCGTGATATTCCTGAAGCACTTTTAGCAGACGCAGAAAACTATCGTTCACAAATGGTAGAAGCAGCGGCTGAAGCATCAGAAGAGTTAATGGAAAAATACCTTGAAGAAGGTGAGCTTTCAGTAGATGACATCCGTCGCGGTATCCGTGTGCGTACACTTGCCTCTGAAATCGTTCCAGTAACCTGTGGTACTGCGTTCAAAAACAAAGGTGTTCAAGCACTTCTTGATGACGTAATCTACTATCTTCCTTCTCCTACAGAAGTAAAAGACATCGCAGGTGAATTACCTGATGGTGAGCGCGGTGTGCGAGTTTCTTCAGACGAAGAGCCATTCTCAGCGTTAGCGTTCAAATTAGCGAACGACCCATTTGTTGGTAACTTAACCTTCGTACGTGTTTACTCAGGTGTAATCAAATCAGGTGATTTCGTTTATAACCCGGTTAAAGATCGTCGTGAGCGCGTTGGTCGTTTACTTCAAATGCACTCTAACTCACGTAGCGAGATTGATGAGATCCGTGCAGGTGATATCGCAGCGATGGTAGGTCTTAAAGACGTTACTACCGGTGATACCCTTTGTGATCAACAAAACATCATCACGCTTGAGCGTATGGAGTTCCCTGAGCCAGTAATCTTCGTTGCAATCGAACCAAAAACAAAAGCTGACCAAGAAAAAATGGGTATGGCTTTAGGTCGTTTAGCGCAAGAAGACCCTTCATTCCGTGTTCGCACAGATGAAGAATCAGGACAAACAATCATCGGCGGTATGGGTGAGCTTCACTTAGAGATCATCGTTGACCGTCTTAAAGAAGAATTTAAAGTTGAATGTGCTGTAGGTGCACCGCAAGTTGCTTACCGTGAAACCATCACTAAATCTGTCGAAGTTGAAGGTAAATTCGTTCGTCAGTCAGGTGGTCGCGGTCAGTTCGGTCACGTATGGTTACGTTTAGAACCAAGAGAGCCAGGTGAAGGATACGAATTCGTTAACGAAATCGTTGGTGGTGCTGTTCCTCGTGAATACATCCCAGCTGTTGACGCGGGTATCAAAGAACAAATGGCAAACGGTGTTATCGCGGGCTACCCAGTGGAAGACGTGAAAGTAACACTTTACGATGGTTCTTACCACGAAGTTGACTCAAGTGAAATGGCGTTCAAAATCGCAGGTTCTATGGGTTTCAAAGCAGGTGCTGCGAAAGCGGGGCCTGTATTGCTTGAGCCTGTTATGCTTGTTGAGGTTGAAACACCTGAAGATTACATGGGTGACGTTATGGGTGACCTCAACCGTCGTCGCGGTAGCCTCCAAGGTATCGAAGATGCGTATGGTTCTAAACTCATCAAAGCGGAAGTTCCATTATCTGAAATGTTCAAATATTCGAACTCACTTCGTTCAGCAACTCAAGGTCGTGCGACCTACTCGATGGAGTTCTTAAAATATCAAGAAACTCCGAAAAACGTTGCTGATGAAATCATCGCTCGTAACAAAGGCGAGTAATTAAATCCTTAATTACTAACGCTGTAAAATAAATTATATTTGCAAAATCTAAAACAAGCACTATAATGTAGTGCTTGTTTTTAGCTCTTTAACAATTTGGGGTATTAAAATGTCAAAGGAAACTTTTAGTCGTAATAAACCACACGTAAACGTGGGTACAATTGGTCACGTTGACCATGGTAAAACTACCTTAACTGCGGCATTAACCAAAGTTGGTGCTGAAGAGTACGGTGGTGATATTCGTGCGTACGATCAAATCGATAACGCACCAGAAGAGAGAGAGCGTGGTATCACAATCTCAACTTCACACGTTGAATATGAATCACCTAACCGTCACTACGCACACGTAGACTGCCCAGGACACGCTGACTATGTTAAAAACATGATCACTGGTGCTGCGCAAATGGACGGAGCGATTCTCGTATGTTCAGCTGCAGATGGTCCTATGCCACAAACTCGTGAGCACATCTTATTATCACGCCAAGTAGGTGTTCCATATATTCTTGTTTTCTTAAACAAAGCAGATATGGTTGATGATGCTGAGCTTATCGAACTTGTTGAAATGGAAGTTCGTGATCTTCTTAACGAATATGATTTCCCTGGCGATGATACTCCAGTAATTGTAGGTTCTGCACTTAAAGCGATCGAAGGCGACCAGTCTGAAATCGGTGTACCTGCAATCAAAAAACTTATCGAATCATTAGACGCGTGGATTCCAGAGCCAGTGCGTGAAATCGATAAGCCTTTCCTTATGCCTATCGAAGACGTGTTCTCAATCTCAGGTCGTGGTACAGTTGTAACAGGCCGTATTGAAACAGGTATTCTTAAAGCAGGTGAAGAAGTTGAGATCGTTGGTATTCGCGATACTCAAAAATCAACCTGTACAGGTGTTGAAATGTTCCGTAAACTTCTTGATGAAGGTCGCGCAGGAGATAACGTTGGTGTTCTTCTTCGTGGTACCCGTCGTGAAGATGTTGAGCGCGGACAAGTTCTTGCTAAACCCGGCACAATCAATCCCCATACACAATTTGAAGCAGAAGTTTACGTCCTTTCTAAAGATGAAGGTGGCCGTCATACTCCGTTCTTCAAAGGTTATCGTCCACAATTCTATTTCCGTACAACTGACGTAACAGGTGCTTGTGAGCTTCCTGAAGGTGTTGAGATGGTAATGCCTGGTGATAACATTAAAATGGTTGTTGAGTTAATCAACCCAATCGCAATGGCAGAAGGTTTACGCTTCGCAATCCGTGAAGGTGGCCGTACTGTTGGTGCTGGTGTTGTTGCTAAGGTAATTAAATAAGTTTATTTCCTTCAGAGCATCCCGATAGTGGGGTGCTCTCGATTTTCAAGAAATGAGAGAAGTATGGATAATCAAAGAATCAGAATACGTCTAAAAGCATTCGACTATCGTTTAATCGATCAGTCAGCAAAAGAGATCGTTGAAACAGCAAAACGTACTGGTGCACAGGTTAAAGGTCCAATTCCTTTACCAATCAAACACGAGCGTTTCACTGTGTTAACCTCTCCGCATGTTAATAAAGATGCTCGAGATCAGTATGAACTCAGAACGCACAAGCGTTTAATGGATATTGTCAACCCTACAGACAAAACAGTTGATGCTTTAATGAAGCTCGACCTTGCTGCTGGTGTTGATGTGCAAATTAAATTAGGTTAAGTTAATTTGCTGCGATGAAGGTCGCCAACCTTCCTCTCGTAAGTTAACAATTTATTTAAAATTGAGGTATTAAAATGGCAGTTGGATTAATTGGAAAAAAACTAGGAATGAGCAGAGTATTCGGCGAAGATGGCCGTGCTCAAGCTGTTACTGTAGTTGAAGTTGATGCGAATCAAATTACCCAAATCAAAACTGATGCGATTGATGGTTATACAGCAATCCAAGTTGCAGTGGGTAAAACTTTAAAAAGCAAAAAAAATAAAGCACAAGATGCTCACTTTGCGAAAGCAAATGTTGAGGGTGGCCGCGCTTTATGGGAATTCCGTGTTGATAGTGCAGAAATCGAAGGGTTCGAGCTTGCACAAGAATTAAACGTAGCTCTCTTTGAAGTGGGTCAAAAAGTAGATGTTTCAGGCATCACTCAAGGTAAAGGTTATGCGGGTACAATCAAACGCCATAACTTTACTGCGCAAAGAAATACTCACGGTAACTCCGTTTCTCACAGAGTTCCTGGTTCTATCGGACAATGTCAGGATCCTGGTCGAGTATTTAAAGGTAAAAAAATGACCGGTCATATGGGTGCGGTGAGAAGAACAACGCAAAACCTTGAAATTGTATCAGTAGATGCAGATCGCAATCTGCTCTTAATTAAAGGTGCAATTCCAGGACCTAAAGGCTCAAATGTTGTCGTAAGCCCAGCGGTTAAAATTAAAAGAGGTAAAGCGTAATGGAAATTCAAGTAGTAGGGGGAACACCCGTACAATTAGATAGCTCATTATTTGCGCGCGAATATAACGAAGCCTTGATTCATCAAGTAGTAACTGCGTTCTTAGCAGGTAGCCGTGCGGGTACTAGAGCTCAAAAAAGCCGTGCAGACGTTCGTGGAAGTGGTGCAAAACCATGGAGACAAAAAGGCACAGGTCGTGCTCGCGTTGGTACAGCGCAAAACCCAATTTGGAGAGGCGGTGGGGTAACATTCGCTGCAAGACCTCAAGATTGGTCTCAAAAAGTAAACCGTAAAATGTATCGTGCAGCAATGCTCAACATTTTGTCTGAATTAATTCGTTCTGAGCGTTTAGTTGTTGTTGAAGAATTAACAATGGCTGAGCCAAAAACTAAACAATTCGTAGCAAAATTAGAAGAGCTTGGCGTTGCGGGCAACAAAGTTTTAGTTGTAACTGAAGCTGTAGATTATAATCTCTTCTTAAGCGCGAGAAACGTACCAAACGTTTACACGATCGAAGCATCAATCGTCGATCCTGCTAGCTTAGTTGGCGCTGAAAAAGTTGTCATGACAAAACCTGCACTTGAGTCAATTAAGGAGTGTTTAGCATGAGTATCAGCACAAACGAAAGATTAATGAAAGTGATTCTTGCGCCTCACGTGTCAGAAAAAACTGCACGTCTTGAGGAAGACAATAATCAAGTAACCTTTAAAGTGCTTAAAAGCGCGAACAAGAACGAAATTAAAGACGCTGTTGAATTAATGTTCAACGTTAAAGTTGTTGATGTTAAAGTTCTTAATCAAAAAGGTAAGAGCAAAATGTTCGGCCGTTTCTCAGGAAAAAGACAAGACTGGAAAAAAGCCTATGTCACTCTTGAAGAAGGTTCAGAAACTATTGATTTTTTAGGTGAGATGTAATGAGTATTAAAAAAGCAAAACCAACATCGCCTGGACGTCGTTCTTTAATCGAAGTTAAAGTTGAAGGTTTACACAAAGGCAAACCTTTCGCAGGCCTTCTCGAAGGTAAAAGCAGCACAGGTGGTCGTAACAACGCAGGTCGTATCACATCTCGTCACAGAGGTGGTGGTCATAAACAACATTACCGCGTAATTGACTTCAAACGTGATAAAGACAACATTCCAGCGAAAGTAGAAAGAATCGAGTACGATCCTAACCGATCAGCTCATATCGCTCTTCTATGCTACACCGATGGTGAGCGTCGCTACGTAATTGCGCCTGCAAAATTAAAAGCAGGTGACGTTGTATTCTCAGGTGCAAACGCACCGATCCGTACAGGTAACGCGTTACCTTTACGCAACATCCCAATCGGTTCGACTATTCACTGTATCGAAATGAAACCTGGTAAAGGCGCGCAATTAGCTCGTTCAGCAGGGGCTTCGGTTCAATTAGTAGCGAAAGAAGGTGAGTACTCAACAATTCGTCTTCGTTCAGGTGAAGTCCGTCGCGTTCACTCAGATTGTAAAGCTACAATCGGTGCGGTAAGCAACGGCGAACACAGCTTACGTGTCCTTGGTAAAGCAGGGGCCAACCGTTGGAGAGGTATTCGTCCTCAAACTCGCGGTGCCGCGATGAACCCGGTAGATCACCCACACGGTGGTGGTGAAGGTCGTACTTCAGGTGGTCGTCACCCAGTTACACCTTGGGGTCAACCTACTAAAGGTTACAAAACACGTACTAACAAGCGTACTGACAAATATATTGTTCGTCGTCGTACACGCTAATTAATCAGATAAAGGGTAAAATATGCCACGTTCTATAAAGAAAGGTCCATTTATCGATCATCATCTACTTAAAAAAGTAGAGGAAGCAATTGAATCTAAAAGCCGTAAACCAATCAAAACTTGGTCACGTCGTTCAATGGTATTTCCAGAGATGATTGGTCTTACAATCGCAGTGCACAACGGTAAAATCCATGTGCCTATTTTAATCACAGAAAATATGATCGGTCATAAACTCGGTGAGTTCGCGATTACGCGTACATTCCGTGGTCATGCCGCAGACAAGAAAGCACGTTAGGAGGTAGAAAATGGTTGAGTCAAGAGCAGTACATCGCCATGCGCGAATTTCTCCTCAGAAAGCGCGTTTAGTGGCAGATCAGGTGAGAGGTCTCCCAGTTGAGAAAGCACTCACTATCTTAAAATTCAGCGATAAAAAAGCTGCAGAGATTATGGCTAAAGTTTTAGTGTCTTCAATGGAAAACGCTGAAAATAACTTCGGTGCAGATATCGATAATCTTGTAGTTAAATCAGTAATGGTAGACGAAGGTCCTACTCTTAAAAGAATGCGCGCACGTGCTAAAGGCCGTGGTGACCGTATCCTTAAGAGAACTAGTCATATAACTGTTACAGTTGCCGAAGTTTATTAGGAGTAGAGAAAATGGGTCAAAAAGTTAATCCTACCGGTATTCGCTTAGGGATTTCAAAAGACTGGAATTCACGTTGGTATGCAACGAGCCAAGAGTTCCCTGAGTTTGTCGAATCCGATTTTAGAGTGAGAGAATTCTTACGTAAAAAACTTGCTAACGCAGCGGTTTCTAAAATTCAAATCACTCGTCCTTCTAAATCAGCTCAAGTGATTATCCACACTGCACGTCCAGGTATCGTTATCGGGAAAAAAGGTGAAGATATTGATGCGCTAAGAAAAGAATTGACAGACATGATGGGTTGCCCAGTTCACGTTTCAATTCAAGAAATCAAAAAGCCTGAGTTAGATGCTTATTTAGTGGCTGAAGGAATTGCTCAGCAGTTAGAGCGCCGTGTAATGTTCCGTCGTGCAATGCGCCGTGCGGTAACGAACACAATGCGTATGGGTGCTGAAGGTATTCGTGTGAACGTATCAGGCCGTTTAAACGGTGCTGAGATCGCTCGTGCTGAGTGGTACAGAGAAGGTCAAGTTCCGCTTCACACTTTCAGAGCTGATATCGATTACGGTACAGCAGAAGCATTAACAACTTATGGGATTTTAGGCGTTAAAGTTTGGATCTACAAAGGCGAAGTCTTTGATTACCAAGCGAGCAATGAAGAAGAGCCTAAAGCAGGTAAAAGAAGAAGTAGCAGAAGGAAAGGTGAATAGTTATGTTGCAGCCTAAACGAACTAAATTTAGAAAAATGCGTAAAGGTCGTAACCGTGGTGTTGCGGCTGCAGGTAACAAAGTAGACTTCGGTGAATTTGGTATTAAAGCAACTGAGTGTGGTAGAATTACCGCGCGCCAAATCGAAGCCGCTCGTCGTGCTATTAACCGTTACGTTCGCCGTGGTGGTAAAGTATATATCCGTATTTTCCCAGACGTTCCAGTCACTGGTAAACCCCTAGAAGTACGTATGGGTAGTGGTAAAGGTAACGTTGAGTTTTGGGTAGCGAAAGTTCAACCAGGTCGCGTATTATTCGAGATCGAAGGTGTGACTGAAGAAGTGGCTCGTGAAGCATTTAGATTAGCATCTGCGAAGCTATCAGTTAAGACTGCTTTTGCTGAGCGTACAGTTCTTTAAGTTAAGTAGGAATTGAAATGAGTAAAATGACAAAAGCATCTCAATTAAGAGAGAAATCAGTCGAAGAATTGAGAGAAACAAGAGTAGAGTTACAGCGTGGATTGTTCAATTTGCGTATGCAAAAAGCAACCGGTCAGCTAACTAAACCACATCAGTTCAAAGAAAATCGTCGTGAGATCGCAAGAATCAATCACGTGTTAAATGATAAAGCTGAGGCGGGAGAGAAATAATGGCGACTGCAGAGCAAAACAAAGTAGAACGTACTGTAACAGGTAAAGTGGTATCCAACAAAATGGATAAAACAATTACAGTTTATGTTGAGCGTTTAATGAAGCACAAGCTTTATGAAAAATACGTTAAGCGTTCAACCAAGTTCCTTGCGCACGACGAAGAGAACAGCTGTAACATTGGGGATATCGTTGAGATTAAACAAGTTCGTCCACTTTCTAAGAATAAATCTTGGAAATTGGTACGAGTGATTGAAGCAGCAAGAGGTTAAAAATGATTCAGACACAAACAACTTTGGATGTGGCCGATAACTCAGGTGCTAGAAAACTCATGTGTATTAAAGTACTTGGGGGATCTCATCGCCGCTACGCAAGTGTTGGCGATGTAATTAAAGTTTCTGTTAAAGAAGCGATTCCTCGTGGACGTGCGAAAAAAGGTGAGATCTACAACGCAGTAGTAGTTAGAACTCGTAAAGGTATTCGTCGTCAAGATGGTTCTTTAATTAAGTTTGATGGAAACGCTGCGGTTCTTTTAAACAATAACTTTGAGCCAATTGGTACTCGTATCTTTGGACCCGTTACGCGTGAGCTTCGCGGTGATAAATTTATGAGAATTATTTCATTAGCTCCAGAAGTAATCTAGTAGGAGAGACTCAGATGAATAAAATCCGTAAAGGTGATGAAGTTGTTGTAATCACTGGTAAGAGCAAAGGCCAACGCGGTCACGTTCTTCAAGTGAAAGAAGACAAAGTTTTAGTTTCCGGTGTGAATCGCTCAATTAAACACGAACGTCCAAACCCACAAGCGGGCATTGAAGGCGGTCGAATTGAGAAAGAAATGTTGATTCATATTTCGAACGTTATGCTTTTCAACCCAGAGACCAACAAGGGTGATCGCGTGAAAATCGAAGTAACCGAAACAAAAGACGAGTCTGGTAAAGTAACGGTTACTAGAGAGCGCTTCTTTGCATCAACAAATAAAAAAGTTGGCTAATTAGATATTCTTTGATAATATAGCCAGCTTCTTTTTAAGATTAATAGCAAAATCACAGGATGCATCGCATTAAAAGATATATCCGTGATTTGTTGAGGATAAAAATGAAAGCAAGATTGAAACAATACTACGACGAGATCGTAGTGCCAAAATTAGTAGAGCAATTTGGCTACAAAAACCCTATGGAAGTGCCAAAAATCACTAAAATCACGCTCAATATGGGTGTGGGTGAAGCTGTGCTTGATAGAAAAGTAATGGATAACGCTGTTGCTGATATGGCTGCTATTGCAGGGCAAAAAGCGCAAATTACTTTATCGAAAAAGTCAGTTGCAGGATTTAAAATTCGTGATGGCTGGCCGGTTGGTTGTAAAACCACCCTCAGAAGATCAACTATGTATGAATTCTTAGATAGATTGATCAACATTTCTTTACCACGCGTAAGAGACTTCCGTGGTGTTAATGGTAAATCGTTTGATGGTCAAGGAAACTATAGCTTCGGTCTTAAAGAGCAAATCGTATTCCCAGAAATCGAATACGAAAAAGTAGATGCTATGCGCGGTATGGATATTAGTATCACAACTACCGCTAAGACAGACGAGGAAGCAAAAGCTCTTCTAAGTGCTTTTAACTTTCCTTTCCGCAATTAATTTTAAAGTAGGATTTTATGGCTAAAGTATCAATGATTAATCGCGAAAATAAGCGTACTGAGCTCGTAGCTAAGTACGCTGAAAAGCGCGAAGAATTAAAAAAAATCATTAGTAGTGAAGACGCTACTATGGAAGAAAAAGAAGCAGCAATGTTCGCATTACAGAAATTGCCTCGCGATTCTTCACCTATCCGTCGTCAAAGACGTTGTAGCATTACAGGACGCCCACACGGTGTGTATCGTAAGTTCGGTTTAGGCCGTAACAAATTACGTGAAATCACCATGCGTGGTGACATTCCTGGTTTAAGAAAATCAAGCTGGTAGGATAAGGGAGAATACGAATGAGTATGCATGATCCAATTTCTGATATGCTAACACGCATCAGAAACGCACAAGCTGCGGAGAAAGTAGTAGTATCTATTCCTTTCTCAAAAATGAAAGAATCAATCGCACAAGTATTGCTTGACGAAGGATATATCGAAGACTTTAAAGTTGAAGGTGATAAGCCTGCTACTAAAGCATTAGTAGTAAAACTTAAATACTACCTTAACAAACCTGTAATCGAGATGATTGAGCGCGTAAGTAAACCAAGCTTAAGAATCTATCGTGACAAAAATAGCCTTCCATCAGTATTAGGTGGTTTAGGTATCGCGATCGTTTCTACATCTCATGGGGTAATGACTGACCATAAAGCACGCTCACTTTCACTAGGTGGTGAAGTAGTGTGTGTGGTTGCTTAATCTTTAAAGGGGAATAGATATGTCACGCGTAGCAAAACAAGTGATTCCCGTACCTGCCGGTGTTGAAGTAAAAATAGCAGGAAACAATGTTCAAGTGAAGGGTGCTAAAGGCGAAATCAGTCTTCAGCTTCATTCAGCTGTAGGGATTGAGCAAGATGGTGGCGAACTTCGTATCGTTCCAGATTTAGCGCAAACCAAAGGTAACTACGCAATTGCGGGTACCATGCGTTCACTCGTGAACAACATGATTGTTGGTGTATCAGAAGGCTTCGAGCGTAAATTAATCCTTAACGGGGTTGGTTACCGTGCTCAAGCGCAAGGTGCTAAGTTAAACTTAACCTTAGGTTTCTCTCACCCAGTAGTGCACGAGATGCCTCAAGGTATTACTTGTGAAACTCCTTCACAAACTGAAATCATCATCCGTGGCGTTGATAAGCAAGCAGTCGGTGAAGTAGCTGCTAAAATCAGAGCCTACAGACCACCAGAGCCTTACAAAGGTAAAGGTGTTCGTTATGCTGATGAAATCGTTTCATTGAAAGAAGTTAAGAAAAAATAGGTGAAGTTCATGAGTAAGAGAGAAGCAAGATATAGACGCGGTCTAAAAACCAGAATTAGAATCCGCGATTTAGGTGTAAATCGTCTAACTGTTCATAGAACTCCAAGACACATTTACGCACAGATTATTAGCGCTGAAGGAAATACAGTGTTAGCGTCAAGCTCAACACTCGTTGCGAGCGTAAAATCTCAAATCAAAAACGGTGGCAACATTGAAGCTGCTCAAGCGGTTGGTAAAGATATCGCAGAAAAAGCAAAAGCATTAAATATTACATCAGTTGCATTTGATCGTTCTGGATTTAAGTTTCATGGCCGAATTAAAGCTTTAGCCGATTCAGCTAGAGAGTCTGGATTAGAGTTTTAAATTTAGTTAGAAAGGAAATAGAAAATGACAACTAGAGATACAAATATTACTCCTCCAGACGCATTTCAAGAACGACTCATCACTGTGAATCGTGTTGCGAAAACTGTGAAAGGTGGTAGACAATTTGCGTTTGCTGCACTTACTGTAGTAGGTGATGGTAACGGTCGTATCGGGTATGGCTACGCGAAAGCGAAAGAAGTACCTGCTGCAATCAAAAAATCAATCGAGCAAGCAAAGAAAAACATCCAAACAGTTGCACTTAAAGATGGCACTCTTCAATACCCTGTAACAGGTATCCATAATGCGGCTCGCGTATTTATGCAACCTGCATCAGAAGGTACTGGAGTAATTGCCGGTGGTGCGATGCGTGCGGTATTTGAAGTAGCTGGTGTTAAAGACGTTTTAGCTAAATGTCAAAATTCACGTAACCCAATTAACGTTGTTCAAGCAACGATTAAAGGTCTTGCGATGATGAAAACTCCAGAAGAAATTGCTGCAAAACGCGGTAAAACTGTTGAAGAAATCAGAGGGTAAGAGTCATGGCAAGCGAAAAAATTACTGTCACTCTTATTAAGAGTACAAATAGAAGACTTCAAAGCCACAAAGATTGCGTTAGAGGTCTTGGGTTACGTAAGATCAACGATACCGTAACCGTTGAAAGAACCCCAGAAAATATGGGAATGATTAACAAAGTTTCTTATTTGCTAAAAGTAGAGTAAATAAGCTCAGATAGGATAGGTATACATCATGAGATTAAATACAATCAAACCTGCTTTTGGAAGTAAATCAGCGAAGAAACGTGTAGCACGTGGTATCGGTTCTGGTCTAGGTAAAACAGCAGGACGCGGTCACAAAGGTCAACATTCAAGATCAGGTGGCTACCACAAAGTTGGTTTTGAAGGTGGGCAAATGCCTCTTCAAAGACGCTTACCAAAAGTGGGCTTTAATTCACAGCTTTCATTAGTAACAACAGAAGTTCCTTTAAGTGCTTTAAACAAGCTTCAAGGCGATGTTGTAACCGTAGAAGCGTTAATTGCAAGTAACATTATTTCCGCTAAATTTGAGCGCGTTAAAATTATGTTATCAGGCACAATTGACAAAGCTCTAACCATTAAAGGTACCAAAACAGTTAAAAATAGCCGTGGCAACGAAGTTGTTGTTGACGTTGTAAAAGTAACTAAAGGTGCTAAAGCGGCGATCGAAGCTGCTGGCGGTAAAATAGAAGACTAACAATTATGAATAGAACGAATGCAGGGGGATTAGACAGATATTCAGGTCTGGTCTCTCGTTTATTTTTCCTGATTGGGGCGCTGATCGTATACCGTATTGGTGTACATATCACGATTCCTGGTATTGATGCAGTTGGCTTAATGTCGATTATTGAAAGCCAGAAATCAACCGGTGGTATTTCAGCGATGATTAACCTTTTCTCGGGCGGGGCATTTGAAAGAATGTCTGTCTTTATGCTCGGGGTAATGCCATACATTACGGCATCGATTGTGATGCAAATGCTTACGGTAGTTTATCCTCCGCTTGAGCAAATTAAGAAAGAAGGTCAAGCCGGTCAGCGAAAAATTACACAATACACTCGTTATATGACGATTGGATTTGCAGCCGTTCAAGGAATTGTTTATTCAGTAGCAATCGCAAATGGTAGTTTTACAAATGGAACACAAGTAGTGCTCACAGAACCCACGTTCTTCGTAGCACTATCTACCTTAACTCTTGTGACAGGGACTGTTTTCCTCATGTGGCTTGGTGAACAGATCACTGAGCGCGGTGTAGGTAACGGGATCTCTATGATCATCTTTGCAAGTATCTTGATGGGTGTTCCCTCAGGGCTTGCATATCTCTTTGAGATGGCAAAAGTTGAAGGCGGGCTCGCATGGGCGCTTCCTTTAGTGCTTTTCGCGGTGATCCTAGCAGTAATCTTCTTCATTGTGTTTGTTGAGCGTGGTCAGCGTCGTATTACGATCAACTATGCGCGCAGACAGCAAGGAAGAATGATGTCACTTGGTGGTCAGCAAAGCCACTTACCCTTAAAACTTAACATGTCAGGGGTAATTCCTGCGATCTTCGGATCAGCGTTTCTCTCTTTCGTCTACACAATCAGTGATGCTCTACGCAATATCAAGGTTGAAGATGTGAGTGCGGAAGCGTTAGCGAGCCTCGGTTTCTTGGATAAATTCGGTCATTCTATGGCGATTTTCTTCAATAAAATCGGCGTTGCAGGGGTGCGTTATTTCGCACCAGGTCAACCAGCGTATCTCTTACTATTTGCAGCTTTAATTATCTTCTTCTGTTTCTTTTATACTGCGATCCAGTTCAATTCAAAAGAGACAGCGGAGAACCTTAAGCGTCAAGGTGGCTTTATTCCAGGGATTCGTCCAGGAATCAATACATCACAATATTTTGATAAGGTATTAACCCGTATCACGCTTTGGGGAGCACTTTATATTACTGCTATCTGTCTATTGCCTGAGTTTATCAATGGCATTTTTAACATGAATATGCATTTTGGTGGGACCTCAGTCTTGATCGCAGTGGTGGTCGTTATGGACCTCATCGCACAGATTCAAGCACAATTAATGTCGCAGCAATATGAATCGTTAATGAAGAAAGCGAATATTAGTTCGGCATTAGGTGGAAACCCACCATCAATATAAAAATTTTGGAGTTTTAAAATGAAAGTTAGAGCATCAGTAAAGAAAATTTGTCGTAATTGCAAAATTATTAAACGCGGTGGTGTTGTGCGAGTGATCTGTTCAGACGGTCGTCACAAACAACGTCAAGGTTAAATTTATTGAGAATAAATAAAATATCGTGTAGAATATTCTGCTTGATATGATTTTAGAATAAGGTTAAGTATGGCACGTATTGCAGGTATCAACATACCACTACAAAAACATGTAGTTATTTCACTACAATCAATTTATGGAATTGGTGCAACTCGCGCAAAAGCAATTTGTGAAGCGGCGAATGTTGACCCAACAACCAAAGTTAGAGAATTAACAGAAGCGCAAATCGAAGCTCTTCGTGACAAAGTTGGACAGTACACAGTAGAAGGTGACTTAAGACGCGAAGTTTCTATGAGTATTAAAAGATTAATGGATCTTGGCTGCTATAGAGGTATTCGTCATCGTCGCAACCTTCCTTTAAGAGGGCAGCGCACTAAGACTAATGCTCGTACACGTAAAGGTCCAAGAAGATTAGTTAAATAATAGGAATAGGAATTTATAATGGCAAAACCTTCAGTAAAAGTACGCAGACGCGTAAAAAGAACGGTTGTAGACGGTGTTGCTCACGTACAAGCATCATTTAATAATACAATTGTTTCAATTTCAGACAGACAAGGTAACGTGTTATCTTGGGCAACAGCGGGTGGTTCAGGCTTCCGTGGTTCAAGAAAATCAACTCCTTTCGCAGCTCAAGTAGCAGCGGAACGCGCTGGTGAAGCGGCTAAAGAGTATGGACTTAAAAATCTTGATGTTAACGTAAGTGGCCCTGGCCCAGGACGTGACTCAGCAGTTCGTGCGCTTAATGCAATTGGATACAAAATTACATCAATCGCTGATGTAACTCCAATCCCGCATAATGGCTGCCGCCCACCGAAAAAACGTAGAGTGTAATTTAAGGAGTATAAGATAGAATGGCACGTTATTTAGGACCAAAGTGTAAATTAGCAAGAAGAGAAGGTACTGACCTTTTTCTTAAATCAGGCGCACGTCCTTTTGAGTCAAAATGTAAACATGATAAGACTCCTGGACAACATGGTGGACGCCCAACCCGTCTTTCAGACTACGGCTTACAGTTAAGAGAAAAACAAAAACTCAAACGCATCTATGGCGTTCTTGAGAAACAGTTCCGTCTCTACTATAAAGAAGCAGATCGTCGTCGTGGATCATCAGGTGAGAACTTACTTCAAATCCTTGAGTCACGTTTAGACAACGTAGTATATCGTATGGGTTTTGCTGCGACTCGTGCAGAGGCAAGACAATTAGTTAGCCACTGTGCAATCTTAGTGAATGGTGAAAAGGTAAATATTCCTTCTTACCAAGTAAAAGCTGAAGATAAAATCTCAGTAAGAGAAAAAGCTAAAAAACAAGCGCGTATCGCTACCGCTTTAGAATTAGCAGAAGGATCAGGTTTTGTAGACTGGGTTGAAGTAGATACGAACAAAATGGAAGGCGAATTCAAACGCATTCCTGATCGTGCGGATTTACCAGCAGATATTAACGAATCACTCGTAGTTGAGTTGTATTCTAAGTAATATTGTTATTGATCCGTCTCTTAATTCAGTAATTAGGTAAATATATTTATGGCTTTAAATGAGTTGTTAACTCCACGAATAGTAGATATTCAAACAGATGAGAATCACCGCTCGGAGATCTCGCTTGAACCTTTAGAAAGAGGGTTTGCTCATACTTTGGGTAACGCTCTGAGAAGGATTCTTTTGTCATCTATGCCAGGTGCGGCGATTACTGAGTGTGAAATCGAAGGTCTTCAAAAAGAATATTCGGCAATTCCTGGGATGCATGAGGATGTGATTGACCTGCTTCAGAACCTTAAGGGCGTGTCATTAATTTTACACGATGCTGAAGAGGCGACGATCACTTTAAATAAAAAAGGCAAAGGTGTAGTTACTGCAGCTGATTTAGAACTTCCGCATAACGTGGAAGTGGTAAATCCTGATCACGTGATCGCAAACTTAACCTCTAGCGGCAGTGTCAACATGCGCCTTAAAGTCGAGATGGGTCGTGGTTATAGTACTGCGGCATCTCGTGAGCTTGAAAGTGGCGATAGTGCTTCTATGCAATTAGGTCTCTTTAAGTTAGATACAACCTTTAGCCCAGTTGAAAAAGTGAGCTATAAAGTTGAAACCGCTCGTGTTGAACAGCGTACTGACTTAGACCGTCTTGTAATCTCTCTTGAGACAAACGGAAGCATCGATCCTGAACAAGCAATCCGAAATGCAGCGACGATTCTTCATCAGCAATTAGAGGTATTTGTAGACCTCAAACCAATGCCTGAAGAAGAGCCGGAGCCAGAAGAGCCAGAATTTGAGATCGACCCAACACTCTTAAGACCTGTGGATGATCTTGAACTCACCGTTCGTTCGGCGAACTGTTTGAAAGCAGAAAGTGTTTACTATATTGGTGATTTAATCCAGAAAACTGAGACTGAACTTCTTAAAACACCTAACTTAGGTAAGAAGTCACTCACTGAGATTAAAGATGTGTTAGCACAGTATGGTTTATCGTTAGGTATGAAGCTAGAAAACTGGCCACCACCTCACTTAGATACGACTAAACCACCAGCATAAATAAATTTAGATAATTAAGATTTAATAGGAAGTAAAAAAATGCGTCATCGTAAATCAGGTCGTGCCTTTAGTCGCACAAGCGCACATAGAACGGCAATGTTCAAAAATATGTCAGTTTCTATTATTGAGCACGAAATTATTAAAACAACTCTTCCTAAAGCAAAAGAGTTAAGACGAGTTGTTGAACCGCTAATCACTTTAGCGAAAAATGATACAGTAGCTAATCGCCGTAAAGCGTTTGCTCGTTTAGGTTCTAAAGAAATGGTTGCAAAACTATTTGATGATTTAGGACCACGTTGCAAAGAGCGTAATGGTGGCTATCTTCGAATTATGAAATGTGGCTTTAGACCCGGCGATAACGCGCCTATGGCGTATGTTGAATTAGTCGATCGTGTTTTGCCTCAAGTTGAAGAAGCAAACTAATAAAGCGATATAGTTTAAATAGCCGGTTATAGCGATATAGCCGGCTTTTTTTATTGTGGTTATTTTTCTGCCGATCGCACAAATTTGTGGTAAAACTAATAGGAGTAAATTTGCTTTCTCGGGGAATTAAGCTTACTTTAGAAGATTCCTTTAAGATAATGTTGAAGCCATTCGACGCCATCTTAAATTGATTTTCTGGAGGGGTGATCCCACCGATCAGAGCCTTGTTGAGAATGAACGGCTTCTTACATATCGAGAATGCTTGTGCTCAATTGAGGACATATTTTTTAATATTTTATGACTAGGGAATACGCAGTGACTAAACAAAAAAATAATAAATTGAAAGATGAGGGTGTCTATAAGGACACGCTTAATTTACCACAGACCGATTTCGCGATGCGCGGGAACTTACCGGTTCGTGAGCCCATATTTATTGATCACTGGAATAATATTGACCTATACAAAAAGCAACGTGCAAAATTTGAAGGCCGTCCTAAATTCGTCTTACACGATGGCCCTCCCTATGCGAACGGAGCGATCCATTTAGGTCATGCAGTGAATAAAATATTAAAAGATATGATTATTAAGTCCCGCGGACAATTGGGCTATGATGCGCCCTATGTTCAAGGCTGGGACTGTCACGGATTACCCATTGAACTAGTGGTTGAGCGTAAATTTGGTAAAGTCGGTGAAAAGCTGACGGAAGCGGAATTCCGCGCGAAATGCCGCGAATTTGCGAAAAGCCAAATTGATATTCAAGCTGAAGGGATTGAGCGTTTAGGGGTGTTATCTCATAAAGAAGCGCCTTATATCACGATGAATCAAGATACCGAAGCGGATATCGTACTTGCACTCAAAGAGATCGCGAAAGGCGGTCATATTGAGAAGGGTGCACGTCCGGTTAACTGGTGTATCGATTGTGGATCGTCACTTGCGGAAGCTGAGGTGGAGTATGAGGATAAAACCTCGCTCAGTATCGATGTGGCCTTTGGTGTGGAAGATCAAGCAGAGCTTGAAAAACGCATCAATGTGAGTCTTAATAAGCCGGCATCTGTCGTAATTTGGACCACAACGCCTTGGACACTTCCGGGAAATGCCGCTGTATCCGCACATCCAGAATTTGATTATGTGGTTGTCGATGCAGAGGATGCCTATTATCTTGTTGCCGCAGAGCTTGCAGAATCACTTCGCGAGCGTTGGGGGAAAGCGCTCCCGGTTGTAGCAGAATTTAAAGGGGAAGCCCTTGAGAATCTCCGTGTATTCCACCCATTCTCAGGTAAAACCGTGCCCGTTATTTTGGGTGATCACGTCACATTAGATGCCGGTACTGGATTTGTTCATACTGCGCCTGCCCACGGTGAGGAAGACTACGCCGTTGCGCAAAAATACAATGTCAGCTTTGAAAACTACGTCCTTGCAAACGGAACGTTTAATTCACAAACGCCCTTCTTTGCAGGCATGAATATCCGTAAAGCAGAGCCTGAAATCCTCGCAAAACTTGAGGAGAAAGGGATCTTAGTCTGCCAAAGCAAGATTCGCCATAGCTATCCTCATTGCTGGCGCCATAAAACGCCGACCATTTTCCGTGCAACGCCACAATGGTTTATCAGCATGGATAAAAAAGGATTGCGCAAGGACATTTTAAGCGAGATTGATAAAGTTCAATTCGTACCAAGCTGGGGTCGTGAGCGCCTTTACGGCATGATCGAAGGTCGTGGTGATTGGTGTATTTCACGTCAACGCTATTGGGGTGTGCCGATTCCGTTCTTCCTTCATAAGGAAACCGGTGAGCTTCATCCTCGTACTGATGAATTATTGCAAGAGGTGTCAGATCGCATCCGTAAAGATGGATTAGAAGCGTGGTTTGGCGCAACGGTAGAAGACTTTTTACCCGCCGGTGAAGCCAATGATTATGAGAAAAACCGTGATATTTTAGACGTTTGGTTTGACTCAGGAACAACGCACTTTAGCGTCTTATCACGCCGCGATGAATTGCAATACCCTGCTGATCTCTATCTTGAAGGATCGGATCAGCATCGAGGTTGGTTCAATTCATCGATCTGTACTTCCACCGCGATTAACGGCATTGCACCCTACAAAGCACTTTTAACCCACGGATTTACCGTTGATGGTCAAGGCCGTAAAATGTCTAAATCCTTAGGCAATGGGGTTGATCCGCATGAAGAGATTAAAAAACGTGGCGCCGATGTCTTAAGACTTTGGGTTTCATCGACCGATTATCGTACTGAAATTCCAGTATCCGATGAGATTTTAACCCGTACAGCGGACACCTATCGCCGTATCCGTAACACTATGCGTTTCCTCCTTGCGAACACCAATGAGTTCGATATGGATGAAAATGGATTAAGCTACGACGAGATGCTCCCGCTTGATCGCTGGATTGTGGACCGTGCATTAACAGTGCAAAAAGAGATTGCGGAAGCGTTTACGAGCTACTCATTCCATAATGTGTATCAGAAGCTGCATTACTTCTGTTCGATCGACTTAGGCAGTTTCTATCTTGATATTATTAAAGACCGTCAATACACCTGTGCGAAAGAGTCACTGGCACGCCGTTCGTGTCAAACCGCTCTGTTCCATGTGCTTGAGGCGATGGTTCGCTGGATGGCGCCGATCTTATCATTTACTGCAGAAGAGATCTGGCTCAACATGCGTGAGCGTGGCGATGAGCGTAGTGAATCGGTCTTCCTTGAGACGTTCTACGATGGCTTAATCCCGCTTGATGAAAATAGTGCGTTCTCGCATAAATTCTGGAGCGAGCTGTTAACCGTTCGTGCGGAAGTGGCGAAAGCGATCGAAAAAACGCGTAACGAAGGGGCAATTGGCGCATCGTTAGAAGCGCGCGCAGTAATCTACGCCGACGGTGAGCTCTATAACGACATTGCCGCCCTTGAAGATGAGTTACGCTTTGTCCTTCTCACTTCATACGCGGAAGTTAAACCGATGGCGGAAAAACCGAGCGATCTTGAGCCTTTAGAGGTGGAAGGATTGACCTTTGCGGTAGCGGTATCGGCGCTGGGTGATGAATATCACAAGTGTGAACGCTGCTGGCATCATCGTGATGATGTGGGTAAAGTGGAAGCGCACCCAACGCTCTGTGGCCGCTGTGTTGAGAACCTCTCTCCATTAGGTGAAGAGCGAAAATATGCGTAATATACGTCTATTTAGAAAAGAACTGGCGATGAAATATCGCTGGTTCTTTTTTGCATTGGTGGGAATCATTTTGGATTTTGTGACCAAACAGATCGCCCACACTCAATTAATTCCTGGGATTTCGGTGCCAGTTTTGCCCTTTTTGGACTGGAATCTACTATATAATAAAGGGGCTGCATTCAGCTTTCTGTCCGACCAAGGAGGGTGGCAGCGTTGGTTTTTCACCGCGGTCTCCTTTTTTGCCTCGATCGCCATCGCCTATTGGATGGTGAAAACAGATCGCCGTGATCGCCTGCAATTGTGGGGATTAACCCTCCTTCTATCAGGTGCAGTGGGCAATTTTATTGACCGACTTTTCCTCGGGAAAGTGATCGATTTTATACATGTCTCCTATGGCTGGTTTAACTGGCCGGTCTTTAATGTAGCCGACATTTTTGTCTCCGTTGGCGTCGTAATTATTTTAATAGCCTCTTTTTTCGAGGGGCGTCAAACGAAGCATTTAACTCAGAATTAGGTAAAAGAGTAACAATGACCATTTTAAGTGAGATTTTAGATTTTAATAAAGAGTTCGTTGATGCAAAAGAGTATGGCGAACTGCGTACGGATAAATATCCTAGCCGTGAAATCGCGATTTTAACCTGTATGGATGCGCGCATCGTGGAATTATTACCGAAAGCGATGGGCATCAAAAATGGGGACGCAAAAGTGATTAAAAACGCCGGCGCATTGGTGAGTCACCCCTGGGGTGCGGTGATGCGTAGCTTGATCGTGGCGGCGCTTGAATTTAATGCAAAAGAGATCTTAGTGATCGGGCACACCGACTGTGGTATGCGCGGATTTGATCCGCAACATCTTCTCGATAAAGCGATGAAATGTGGCATTAAAGAAGAGACCATAACCACTCTTCGTAACGCCGGAATTGACCTTGATGGCTGGTTACGCGGGTTTGATAATGTAGCCGATTCGGTGCGTTATACCGTTGAAAAAGTAAAAAATCATCCACTCATGCCGCAGCACGTTGCCATTCACGGCCTTGTGATGCATCCAACGACCGGGAAACTTCATACTGTGGTCGATGGCTATAAAAATGAGACCAATCCCGATATTCCAGATCTTCTGCAAGCCTATCAAAAAGAGGGCACGGCACCTTGCTGCTGTTCGGGCGATCACCTTGAAGATTGCAGCGTTTCTGAATTAGAACTGAGTGATGCCGTGGACCCGAATAAAAGTGCAGTCGCCGCTGAGATTGAATCAGCGACCCAAAAAGCGTAATCGCTTTCATTCATTGTTAATTTAAAAAGAGACTATGACAAAGAAAATTTACTTAGCCAATCCTCGCGGTTTTTGTGCGGGGGTTGACCGAGCGATCACCATTGTGGAGCGTGCCCTTGATATCTTTGGCGCGCCGATCTATGTGCGTCACGAAGTGGTGCATAATAAATATGTGGTCGATACCTTAAACGATCGTGGCGCGATTTTTGTAAACGAGCTCGATGAAGTGCCCGATGGAAAGATTGTGATCTTTTCCGCGCACGGCGTATCAAAGGCGGTGCAAGCGGAAGCGGAGCGTCGCGGGTTAAAAGTATTTGATGCCACCTGTCCCCTTGTGACAAAAGTGCACTTAGAAGTGAGCCGGTTTGCCATCGATGGGAAAGATACCGTATTGATTGGGCACGCAGGCCACCCGGAAGTGATCGGGACGATGGGGCAGTTTGACACCTCGCACGGCGGGAAAATGCACCTCATTGAAACCGTTGACGATGTCGATGCACTGGTGGAAAAGGTCAACAATCCGGATAACGTTGCTTATGTGACGCAAACAACGCTCTCGCTCGATGACACCTCAAAAATTATCGATCGTCTCAATGAGTGTTTCCCCAATATTGAAGGGCCGAAAAAGAGCGACATCTGTTACGCAACGCAAAATCGTCAAGATGCGGTGAAAAATCTTGCGGAGAAATGCTCACTCATTTTGGTAGTCGGTTCGAAAAATAGCTCAAACTCCAATCGTCTTCGTGAGCTTGCGGAAAATGAAGGGGCGGAAGCGTATCTCATTGACCGCGCAACCGATATTGATCTTGCGTGGCTAGAAACCCACGAGAAAATTGGGGTCACCGCTGGCGCGTCTGCACCGGATATTTTAGTGCGTGAAGTGATTGAGTGCCTTCAAAATGAAGGGGGCGCAACGCTTGAAGGAGATATGCCCGGAACGCCGGAAGATATCGTCTTTGCGCTACCGAAACCGCTTCGTTTAGATATCGAAACGCGTGATCCCAAAGAGTTAAAATAGGGCTCGGACGATTAAAGCCGATTAAGAGAGATTAAAAAAATAGATATAAAAAAACCTCAGGGCGTTATTAACACTCTGCGGTTTTTCTTTATGGGTCTAGAGGAAGAGATGGAAGGCGGGATTATCCGACTCATCGGCATATTCGTAGCCAAGACGATCGAGGAAATCCTCAAATTCACGATTATTCTTCTCATCATTCGGCACCTGCATTCCAACGAGCACGCGGCCATAGTCCGAGCCGTGATTGCGATAGTGGAAGAGGCTAATATTCCATTTACTCTCCATCGTCGCTAAAAATTGCATCAGCGCGCCGGGGCGTTCAGGGAAGACAAAGCGGAGCAGGCGTTCATCGGTAATGTGATTCGCTTTCCCGCCGACCATGTGACGAATGTGAACCTTCGCCATTTCGTTATCACTAAGATCAACCACCGCAAAGCCTTGTTCTTGCAGTTTCGCGATAATGCTCTCTTTTTCCACATCGGCGCCGGTCAATTGAATGCCCGCAAAGACAACCGCGGTACTCGGGTCAGCAAAGCGGTAGTTAAATTCGGTGATGCTGCGTTTACCGATCATATCGATAAAGTTTTTAAAGCTACCGGGAATCTCAGGGATCGATACCGCAAGCAGCGCTTCGGTTTTTTCACCTAGCTCGGCGCGCTCTGCCGCGTAGCGAATGCGCTCAAAGTTAACGTTGGCACCGCTTAAAATCCCGCCCACATGTTTAAAACCGTGATCGTGATGTTGTTGCAGATATTTTTTAATTCCCGCAACGCTTAATGCGCCGGAAGGTTCGCTCGCTGCGCGGGTATTGTTGAAGATATCTTTCATCGCCGCGCAAATCTCGTCGGTGCTTACGGTAACGATATCATCGACATATTGACGCGCTAGATCAAAGGTGAGCTCGCCCACTTTTTTAACCGCCGTACCATCAGCAAACGTGCCCACTTGATCGAGGGTGATGCGCTCTTTTTTCTTAAGAGATTCAAGCATTGAGGCCGACTCTTCTGGCTCAACGCCGATAATTTTACACTCTGGGCGAATCGCTTTGACATATTTGGCAACGCCCGCAATGAGACCGCCACCGCCGACGGGAATAAAGATCGCGTCGAGATCGGGCTGCTGTTCGAGCATCTCTTTGCCGATGGTGCCTTGTCCGGCAATCACATCGAGATCATCAAAGGGGTGAATAAAGGATTTTTGCTCGCGATTGGCAAGCTCAAGGGCGTAATTGGACGCTTCATCAAAGTTTTCGCCATATAAAATGACGGTTGCGCCCATCTCTTTACAGGCATTCACTTTGAGCATTGGCGCCGTTGCCGGCATTACAATGGTGGTATCGATCCCAAGATGACGGCCACTTAAGGCAACGCCTTGCGCATGGTTTCCGGCTGACGCACAGATCAC
Source organism: uncultured Ignatzschineria sp. (assembly GCA_945619025.1). Lineage (GTDB taxonomy): Bacteria > Pseudomonadota > Gammaproteobacteria > Cardiobacteriales > Wohlfahrtiimonadaceae > CALZBJ01. The sequence goes on from CALZBJ010000003.1 coordinate 68,793, forward strand.
GCCACGATTGCGTTCTTCAGGCGTCAGCTTAAAAATTCGATTATAGGCCCCGCGAATTTTAAAGGAGAAAATGGGTTGCAAATCTTCACGTTTAAGCCAAATTTGTGTCTGAAATTGACGGCTTAAGAGATAGAGATGGTCGAGCTGCGTATTGATCGCAACATCATACACCCGGGCGGCCAGTATACTTCGAATTAATGGATCCATGATTATCCTTGCGTTCCTTTCTTAGTGTGATTAGTGAAACAAAGAATTCTATAGTAATCCACAAAAGGAGGCTGCGTCTAGCTTTCTGCTTTAATAATCAAGGGAATCTTGGTTAAGCTGTGTTAAGGGCGCGTTATTACGCCGATTCGGCATCCTGTTTCGGGCATTTTTCTTTGTCGCAGATCTCAGGAAGGAGAAGCGCAAAGAGATCATTATCCTCATCAAAGAGCCCTTTTTGCCAATCATTGGGGTTTGAGAGCGAGAGGGTCACAAGATAGGAGTAGATTAAAAAGCCCCGTTGGCACGCTTCCTTTTTCTCAAAGCCTAAGTTTTCAACGAGTTCGCTGATGTAATCAAGACGAAAGGTATCCACATCATCCATCATTTTACGCGCCACTTTATCCCGGCGGGCCCAAGCACGAATGGCGAGCTCAAAATCCGCGGCCGCTTTCGCAGATTCACCTCGGGTGGGCAGATTAAAGATAATCGCAAGCTGCTCACGGGGGGGATAATGAGTATTTTTAAGTCGGCGAATTACCTGATCGGTCGCGCGCGTTTTCCAGTCGACTAAGATCTCCTGCAATAGCTCATTGCGCCCTTTGAAGTGATGATAAAAACTGCCACGGGTGATGCCGATATTTTGCGCCAAAGTTTCGACGCGAACGGAATCGATCCCGCTTTTAATAAGCATTTGTTGACCCGCCTTAATCCAATCACTCCGTGAGAGCGGGGTCGATGATTGTTTGACCATAGCTGATTATCCCTTCGTTGATTTGGCTCTATTTTAGTGGTTTCACCTGCGATTTACCATCATGAGCGCGGCTTTTTTTTGGGAAGAAATTCCCCGTTTGATTGATTGTGCATGATGCGCTTCGGTGGGGTCTTGATATAGAACAAATTACCCTCTTGAGTCGCTGAAACCTTCGATAAAATCAGGCGAATTATCATTTCATAGATCCCGCTTAAAATCGAATCGATTCCAATATTTTGATTAAAAATCATGCAATAATATAAAAACATACAGTAGTGTATTGACTTTCGTCAAAAGCACTCCTAAGATGAAACCATACAGCTCTGTATGTTGATCTCGGTCAAACGATACAGGGGAATAAAATAAAAAACAAATAAAGAAGAACGATAAAAACTTGGGAGGAATCACAATGGAAGGGATTGGCAAAAGCCTAATGGCGGCAGACCACAAAACGAATTATCACGAAAGTGGTGAGGGCGCACCCCTCTTTTTGCTCCACGGCTCAGGCCCGGGCGTTTCAGGCTGGACCAACTGGTCGAAAACCATCGGTCAATTTGATGATAAATGGCGCGTGATTGTGCCCGATATCGCGGGCTTTGGATTTACTGAATTTAAAGAAGATTCAAAATATAACATCAAGCTCTGGGTTCATCATTTAATCGGCATTATGGATGCGCTCGGCATTGAAAAAGCCTCATTTGTAGGTAACTCATTTGGCGGCGCTCTTGCGATCGGATTAGCGCTTTTTGATCCAAGTCGCGTGGATAAATTGATCCTACTTGGAACGCCTGCCGGTGAATTTGTGCAAACGCCGGGATTACGTGGCGCGTGGACTTATGAGCCCTCAGTTGAAAACATGCGTTCTTTATTAGAACTTTTTCCATACGATAAATCCTTTATTACCGACGAGCTAGTGAAAAGCCGTTACGAAGCCTCAGCCCGTGAAGGGGCGCAAGAAGCATTGCGTAAACTCCTTCCAAAGCCAAAAGATGATGGGGTGACCATGGTTCGCGGCTTCCCGGATACCTCGCTTGTCAACATTCAAGCGCCGACATTAGTAGTGCACGGCCGTGAAGATAATGTAGTCCCACCTGAGTGTGGATTACTCCTTGCAAAAACGATTCCAAACGCCGATCTCTACCTCTTTGGCCAATGCGGTCACTGGGTACAAACCGAGCAATCTGAGAAATTTGTATCGATTGTGCGTCAATTCTTGGAGGCATAATTATGAGCCGTAATGTATTAGAACGAGTGCTGTGGCACTTGTCGGTGGAGCGTCTTGCGAAAGACCGTTTCCGCGAAGATCCTGAACGCTATCTCTCCCGTTTTGATTTAGATGACGATGAGAAACAGATGGTGCTTGAGTTTGATGTGGCGGGTTTACAAAAAATCGGGGTGAATCCGATGCTCACCATGGGCTTTTGGCAGGAGATGTCTCCGAATCGCAGTATGCGCCTCTATAAAGAGAAATTGGGCGCAGCGGGGAAAGATCTCAATGCGTTTTCAGCGGCGTTAAAGGAGTAGGAAATGGCGAAAATTGTAGGAGGCTTTTGGGTGCCTCATGACCCAGTAATGTTTGTAGCGCCGGACGCGCCGGAAAAATCGGTAGCGGATCGTATGTGGAAAGCGTATGAAACCTGTGGCAAACGCATGGCAGAGCTCGATGCAACGGCTGCGATCATCGTTGGAAATGACCATTACATTCTCTTTGGCACCAACTGTTTACCGCGTTACCTTATTGGCACCGGCGATGTTGATGGGCCGATCGAGAATTTAAAAGGGCTTGAGCGGGGCGTTGTGGAAAATCACCAAGCGCTCGCGCAACACATTGTCAAACAGGGCGATGTGGAGAATTTTGATTGGTCAGTAGCGCGCAGTTTCACCGTTGATCATGCTTTTTCGATCCCGCATCAATATTTAGTCTCTGTGGCGGAAAAGGAACTTGGCCGCACGATTCCATCGATTCCGGTCTATCTTGCAAGCGGCGTGGATCCGTTTATCTCGCTCAATCGGACTCGCGAACTGGGTGAACATATTCGCCGCGCGGTGGAATCATTCCCGGAAGATGAGCGCGTAGTGATTATCGGCAGTGGCGGGATTAGTCACTGGGTGGGCACCGTTGAGATGGGGAAAGTGGCGGAAGATTTCGACCATGAAATTCTCGATCTTGGGGTGAACGGCGATCTTGATGGCTTAACCCGTTATTCAAACGAAGAGATTTTAGAGCGCGGTGGCAATGGGGCGATGGAAATTCGTAACTTTATCTGCGCAATGGCCGCGGTCCCGAATCCAAAAGGTGAAGTGATCGATTATGCGCCGGTGCGCGAGTGGGTCACGGGGCTTGGGTTCTTACAGATTCACGCCAATGATTAATAAATAGCATCACAATAAAAATAATAATGCCGTCGCATCAGGCGGCAAAACAGTTGTAAAAGCTTAAGTTGTAAAGGGGAGAACAATGTCTAAAGTTTTTTTATGCAGTGCCGAGGAATTAGGTCCAAATTCACTTAAAAAAGTGTCCAATGAGGCGGTCGGCGATCTATGTGTTTACAATCTCGATGGCGAATTTTTCGCGACATCGGATATGTGTACCCACGCAACGGCATCACTTGCTGATGGATATATCGAAGATGATCTTATCACCTGCCCAGTCCATTGGGGCCAATTTGATATTCGTACCGGTGAAGCGGTGGCGTTTCCCTGCGAAAAGCATCTGCGCACCTTTAAGATTTATGTGGAAGATGGCGAGGTTTTTGCGGATTTAGACGCTCATGCCGATGCCGCCGTTGAAGCCAATATTGAGCCGTAATAAGGTCGACTCATCACTTAAATTGAGCTGACACAAACGCGCCCACCACACTTACAAAAATATAATAACGGGCGCTCATACTAAAAACGATACCGATAATAACAACAATAAGCATGTTATAAAAAATACGATTTGGAGGAAATAGATATGGCGAATCAATCGAGATTACGTCCTTTAGAGGCGACTCCCGCACTAACGGAGTTAGATCGTCTCTGCGATATGGAAGAGGGGCGTTTAGCTGGAAAGATTTTTTGGGATCAAGACATTTATGAGCAGGAGCTCGAGAAAATTTTCGCACGCTGCTGGCTCTTTATCGCACACGAATCACAAATCCCAAATGCGGGCGATTATCTCACCACAACCATGGGTGAAGATGAGGTGTTAGTGGTGCGTCAACGTGACGGATCGATTAAAGCGTTTTTAAATGCCTGTCCTCACCGCGGTAACAAAGTCTGTTTTGCGGAAGCGGGCAACGCGCGCGGATTTATCTGTAACTATCACGGCTGGTCCTTTGGGCAAGATGGGGCGCTTCGCGGCGTTCATGAGTCGGATATTTATGAGCAGAGTGATTTTGATAAAACCCAGCACGGCCTTCGTTCTGTGGCGCAGATCGATTCTTATAAAGGATTAGTGTTTGCGACTTTTGACCCAGAAGCCCCTTCACTAGAAGAATATTTAGGGGAGATTACCTGGTATCTCGATGCGATTTTAGATAACGATGAAGGCGGCACGGAATTTGTCGGCGGCTGTATTCGTTCAACGATCGAGTGTAACTGGAAATTAGCGGCGGAAAACTTCGTTGCAGACATTTTACACGCCGGCTGGACGCATGACTCAGCGGCGCGCGCAATGCTTGGCGGCCCTGTAGCAAAAGTGAGTGATTTCCCAGAATCCTATCAAGTGAACTGGAACGGTCACGGCTATGAATTTGCCCGCGACTTTGTTGGAAACGCAGCCGTTCTTGGCGAGCGTGCCATTAACAAATATCTCCATTTACATCGCCCGAAAGCGGAAGAGCGTTTAGGTGAATTCCGTGCGTCGATGATTGGTGCGGTGTCATCCTGTACCGTTTTCCCGAACTTTTCATTTTTACCCGGGCAAAATACGATGCGCGTTTGGCAACCTCGTGGCCCCAATAAAATTGAACTCTTTACTTGGGTGCTCGTCAATAAAAATGCCCCTGAAGAGATTAAAGAGAAATGGCGTAAAGGGGCGATGATGACCTTCTCTCCAACAGGCGTTTTCGAGATGGATGACGGTGAGAACTGGGAATATTGTACTAAGACAAGCCGTGGCGCAGTAACGCGTTATCAGGATCTTTTCATCGGACTTGGAATGAATACCCGTGTCGATGACACCGAACTTCCAGGCAACGTCTTTACCGGTCAAATTAACGAAGCGAATGCTCGTGCGTACTATCAGCGCTGGAAAGATCTGCTTGAAGCGGATAGCTGGAAAGATGTACCGGATCGCAATGGCAAAATGAAGTAGGAGGCTCCCATGACAGATTCAAATAGACAGTATGCTGATATCGATGCAACCCGCGAAGTGGAACGCTTTTTATTAAAAGAGGCGCGTCTGCTTGACTGGGAGTGTTGGGATGAATGGCTCGGGACGCTTTCGGAAGAGATTCATTACTGGATGCCCGGGATTGAAAATCGTCGCCGTGAAGATAAATTAGGGCAATATACCCGCGAACACATGGCCTATTTCGATGATGGTCTACGTGATTTAAATCGTCGGATTGAGCGCTTTAAGCAACCGTCAGCGTGGGCAGAAAACCCACAAACCCGTAACGTGCATATCGTTACCAATATTGAAGTCTTTAATGGCGAAAATGAGGGTGAATATGAGGTGCATTCATGCATCTATAACGTGCGTAGTCGTGGGCTTGATGAGGAATATAAGCTTGCGGGCCGTCGTGAGGATATTATCCGCCGCGAAGAGGGTGAATTAAAGCTCTATCGCCGTAAGATTTTAATCCCGAACGCGTCGCTTTTATTCAAAAACCTCAACACCTTCCTGTAGGAGGTAATGATGGGATGGTTAGAAGGCTATAGCGCGCTTGTAACCGGTGGCACCGGTGGCATTGGTAGTGCCATCGTGCGCCGCTACGTTAAAGAGGGCGCGAAAGTGGGCGTGCTTGCGCGAAATGAGGCGGAGCTTGCCAAATTAAAAGAGGAACTCGGCGATTCGATCATCACCATTTGCGGAGATGTGACTAAGCCCGAGGATAATGCACGCGCCGTTTCTGAAACGGTCAAGGCATTCGGTAAGCTCGATACCTTTGTGGCAAACGCTGCGGTATTTGATTATTTTACCCGCCTTGAAAAGATTGCCCCTGAAGAGTTTGAGGCAAGTTTCCAAAAGCTCTTTTCGGTCAATGTTCAAGGGTATCTGCTTGGGGCGCAAGCGGCGATTCCGGAGCTGCGTAAAACGAAAGGATCGATGATCTTTACGCTCTCTAATAGCTCGTTTTATGCCGGCGGTGGCGGGATTTTATATGTCACCTCAAAGCATGCAGTTGTGGGCCTTGTGCGTCAGCTCGCTTTTGAACTCTCGCCCCATATTCGCGTCAATGGCGTCGCTCCCGGCGCGACGGATACGGCGATGTCGAGCTTAGATGGACTCAATCAAAATAGTGTGCCGCTCAATGAGCTGCCCGATTTTGAGAAAAATGCTGCGATGGCGGTACCGCTGCAAAAAGTGGCACAACCAGAAGAGCATACTGGGCACTATGTGCTGCTCGCATCGCGGGAAAATTCAGCGCTCACCACAGCCACCATTATTCACAGTGATGGCGGGTGGGAAGTGCGGAAACCCGGCGTTCACAATCGCTCGTAACGGGCAAAATATCGATATTAAAATTAACAGAGAAAAAGCGAGGCAATGGCGATGACAGAGCGAGATTTACTTCAATCATTAACGCTTCCAGTGATGGTGGCGCCGATGTTTTTGGTGTCAGGGCCGGAGCTTCTCCTTGCGTCGTGTCGTGCGGGGGTGATTGGCAGTTTACCCACGCCGAACGCGCGGGATTTAACGATTTTAACCAGTTGGCTCGATCAGATTCAAGAGGGCATTGCCACGATCAAAAAAGAGCGAGGTGAAGGTGGTGAGAGTGATGAGAGAGATGTGAATGATCAAAGCGCACCTCTTTGGCTCTTAAATATGATTGTCCATCGCACCTATGACCGGTTTGATGCGGAGCTTGAGCTTGTGAAGCAATATCAGCCACCACTTGTAACCACAGCGCTCGGTTCGCCAAAACGAGTGGTTGCCGATGTGCATGCTTATGGCGGAAAAGTCTTTGCCGATGTGACCAATGTGACGCTGGCGAAAAAGGCGATCGATGCCGGCGTGGATGGGCTGATTTTAGTCTGTCATGGTGCAGGCGGGCACACAGGACTTCATAATCCCTTTGCGTTTATTGCCGAGGTGCGGAAGTTTTGGGATGGCTACATTGGCCTTTCGGGTGGGATTATGAACGGTCGTGATCTTCATGCTTGCAAGGTGCTTGGCGCGGATTTTAGCGTAATGGGCACCCGATTTATCGGCGCAAAAGAGAGTTTGGTGGTGGATGATTATCGCACCATGCTGGTGGAATCAGATTTAACGGATGTGATCACAAGCGACAAAGTAAGCGGCGTTCCGGCGAATTGGCTTAAAAAGTCGTTAGAGAAAAGCGGCGTTTCGATTGAGACCCTGCCGGGGAAAGCGGCGGACTTTTCGGGCAATATTGCCAACGATAAAAAAGCGTGGCGCGACATCTGGTCAGCGGGCGAAGGCGTCGGGCAGATTGCAAAGATCGAGAGCGTTGCCGAGATTGTTGACGGGCTTACGGCCGAGTATGAAAGAAGTTTAGGCAAGGCTTAAGATTCAATAAAGTAATTTAATCGCCACACCCATGTTATTTAAGGTATTGTGGTTGATAAGGGTTAAGAAAACATAAGATCGTTTAAGATCAATTAGAAAACCCAAAGAACAATAAAAACAAATCGACGCTCATTGTAAGCGTGACAGAGATAAGTAAAACCAAAAAAGGTAGGTAGGGGGACATGATTTTAGATCATTTCAAAAAGGCAGCGGAGCAACTGGCGACCGCGCGTGCAAATCGCACCACCTGTGGGCGCATTTCCGATCAATATGGCATTCACACCATGGATGATGCGTATCGAGTTCAAGAGATCAATACTGAGCTTGCGCTCAAAAATGGTCGCCGCATTGTGGGCCGTAAAATCGGGCTCACCTCAAAAGCGGTGCAAGAGCAACTTGGCGTCGATCAACCGGACTTTGGCATGCTCTATGCCGATATGGAAGTGGGCGATGGCGAAGCGATCGATTCAAGCCGTCTAGTCCAGCCGAAAGTGGAAGGGGAGATTGCCTTTGTATTAAAGCGCGATCTGCCAACGGAAGATACGAGCCTTGCTGAACTGATTAGCTCGATCGATTACGTGCTCCCGGCGCTTGAAGTGGTGGATACGGTGATCGATAAGTGGGATTTTACCCTCGCCGATACCATTGCCGATAACGCCTCAAGCGGGCTCTACGTCCTCGGTAAAACACCGATTACCCTTGAGTCGCTCAACCTTGAATTAGAGGGCATGCTGCTCTATAAAAATGGTGAGCTCGCCTCGATGGGCGTTGGCGCGGCATGTCTTGGCAATCCGCTCAATGCTTGCCTCTGGCTTGCGCGCACCATGTCGCAAAAGGGCCGTCCATTACTCTGTGGCGATGTTCTCCTCTCAGGAGCGCTCGGACCGATGGTCAATGTGGCAAAGGGCGATAAGATTTCAATGAAATTGACCCGTCTTGGTGAAGTGAGCTGCGAATTTACCTAAGAATTTCAGGTAGCAGTGCGGGCTAAATAACCGCCAACATCAATATAAAAAGAACAATTACTTACCTTTGCGATAAAGGGAAGCCGGGATTTTCACGCCTAAAAAAGGGAAATCTCTCTTACGCTGGACTGTAAAAAGCACACAAAACGATAAGAATAAAAAACCACAAAAATGATTGGAGGAAGCAATTATGTGTAGGACATTGGGCCGGAATCGGAGTTTAGTGTCTGCAACGGTACTGAACAATTTTCAGCAACGCCATCACGCGGCAGAGAGTGAGCGAGCCGATCTCGCCCCTGCAGCAGTTATGTGCGAATACCGTGCCGATGGAAGTTTTATTATGCGATCCCCAGAAGAGCTGCAACCTTACGCCCGTTGCGTTGGCGAGTGGCTCGACTTTTGGGCAGCGGAGAAGCCAGATCACACGTTTCTAGCGGAGCGTGAGGGTGACGGCTGGCGTACGCTTAGCTATAAAGAAGTGCGTGAGCAGATTGGACGGATTGCGCAAGGTCTTCTCGATCTTAAGATCCCGACGTGCCATCCGATTGTGTTTCTCTCCGGAAATGGAATCAGCCAAGCGCTTATGACTTTAGCGGCGTACCATGTCGGTATTCCTGTGGCAACGATCTCCGCTGCCTACTCTTTAAGACCGAAAGAATTTAGCCGTCTTAATTGGATCTTAAATACGCTCGAACCCTCGGCGGTATTTGTCGATGATGGCGCAAAATATGAAAATGCCCTTCGCGGTGTGGAAGTCGATAGCCGTCTGATTATCGAACATAACGCAGAGCTCTTCCCCCAAGCGGTCACCTTTGATTCGCTCTTAAATGCAAAAGAGACGAACGAGGTTTCTGACTACTTTGAGCAAATCACCCCGAATACAGTGGCGCGTTATTTGATGACCTCAGGCTCAACCGCCGATCCGAAATTTGTGGTGCATACGCAGCGCATTCTCTGCTCAAATCAGCAAGCGATCGCACAGTGCTGGCGCTTTGTGGAGCAAAAAGAGATTGTAGTGGTGGATTGGCTTCCGTGGAGTCACGTTTTTGCCTCAAACCATAACTTTAATATCGTGCTGCGCAATGGCGGAAGTCTCTACATTGATGATGGAATGGCGACTGATCAGCTCATTGATCGCACCGTTGAAAACATCAAAATGGTGAAACCTTCGCTCTACTTTAACGTACCGCGCGGTTATGAATTATTGCTCCCCTATCTTGAAAATGATCCGGAGTTTGCCAAAGCGTTCTTTGGGCGTTTAGAGCTTCTCTTCTATGCAGGGGCAGCACTTCCGAAAAATGCGTGGGACCGCTTAGTCACGGTTTCAGAAACCGTTCGCGATGAGCCTCTGTTTGTAGCAACCGAGTGGGGCACCACAGAAACAGCACCGGTGATTACCAACGTTCACTACACCTTGGATGGCCCGGGCAATATCGGCCTTCCGGTTCCTGGCGTTGAGGTGAAATTTGTTCCAACTGAGGATAAATTTGAGATGCGCGTTCGTGGTGAGTCGATCTTTAATCGCTATTTAGGCGACCCGTCGATTACCCAAAAAGCCTTTGACGAGGAAGGGTTTTATCACACCGGTGATGCGGGACATCTCGCGAACCCTGAGCGCCCTGAGCAAGGCATTATCTTCGATGGCCGAATTACTGAGGACTTTAAACTCAATACCGGAACGTGGGTTTCAGCCGGGGTAATGCGCCCGCTCTTAGTGGATGCCTTCTCGCCCTACGCGCTCGATTTTGTCATTACCGGACACGATCAGGAATATGTGAGTGCGATGATGTTTGCAACGAAATATCTCCACGAACTCGCAGACGATCCTGAGATGGCGCTCTCGATGGAAGATCTCTCCGATCACCCGAAAGTGCGCACCGTGTTACTTGAGTGCATGAGTACCTTCCAAAAGGGCAATCCTGCCTCATCACGCCATATTAAACGCCTCATTATTCTCGATCATCCGCCCTGCTTAGAATCGGGCGAGACGACGGATAAAGCGTATATTAATCAGCGGAAAACCTTAGCGCGTCGCCGTGATCAAGTGGAAAAACTCTATACCAAGCAACCGGGCCGAGAAGTGATTCGTCTGTCGGAACGCGTGCGCAATTAATCAGAAATAGAGACGGGAGGCGGGCGATCTACCTTCCGTTTCGAAGTAAAAACAACAAAAACAGAGGTTAAAGGAGTGACGTATGGTAGAGAAAGTACGTGCAGCGATTATCGGATCGGGCAATATTGGCACCGACCTGATGATCAAAATTTTAGAGCAAGGGGCGAATGTCGCGATCGATACCGTCGTCGGAATTGATCCTGATTCAGATGGATTGGCAAGAGCGCGCAGTTTAGGTGTAAATACCACCCATGAAGGGGTCGAAGGCTTAGTCAAAATGCCAAGCTTTGAATCGATCGACATTGTGTTTGATGCTACATCCGCCGGCGCGCATCTCTTTAATGAGCGCATTTTACGTGAGCATAAAAAAGAGATTCAACTGATTGACTTAACGCCCGCGGCGATCGGCCCGTACTGCGTTCCGGTAGTCAATCTTGAGGAGCATCTTGATAAGAAAAACGTCAACATGGTGACCTGTGGCGGGCAAGCGACGATTCCCATTGTCCATGCGGTTTCAAGCGTGACTAAGGTGCATTACGCCGAGATTGTCGCATCAATTAGTAGCCGCTCCGCTGGGCCTGGAACGCGCGCTAATATCGATGAATTTACCGAAACCACCTCCAAAGCGATCGAGATGATTGGCGGGGCAACGAAGGGGAAGGCGATTATCGTTCTAAATCCTGCTGAGCCACCATTACTCATGCGTGATACGGTTTATTGCTTTACCGATAATGCCGATCAGGAAGCGATTCGTGCGGCGATTGAAAAACGCGTGGCAGAGGTGAATCAATATGTGAAAGGTTATCGCTTAAAGCAGGATGTTCAGTTTGAAGTGATTCCAGAAGATGTACCGCTTAATCTCCCTGAGATTGGCTATAAATCAGGCCTTAAAGTAGCGGTTTATCTTGAAGTGGAAGGCGCGGCTCATTATCTGCCTGCGTATGCTGGAAACCTCGATATTATGACCTCAGCTGCGCTTGCGACTGCTGAGAAAATCGCGACCAATTTACACACCCAACAGGAGGCCTAATTATGAGCGTACCTGAAAAACTCTATATCTCTGATGTGACGCTTCGCGATGGTAGCCATGCGATTCGCCACCAATATTCGATTGAAAATGTTCAAGCCATTACCAAAGCGCTCGATGATGCCAATGTTGATAGCATCGAAGTGGCTCACGGTGATGGATTACAAGGATCGAGTTTTAACTACGGATTTGGCAAGCACTCGGATCTTGAGTGGATTGAAGCGGCGGCCGATGTAGTTAAAAACGCCAAAATTGCAACGCTCCTCCTCCCCGGGATTGGCACCACGCACGACCTCAAAAATGCGTATAACGCAGGGGCGCGTGTGGTGCGCGTTGCAACCCATTGTACCGAAGCGGACGTATCGGCTCAGCATATCAATTATGCTCGTGAGCTCGGTATGGATACGGTCGGATTTTTAATGATGAGCCATATGACAACGCCGGAAAATCTCGCTAAACAAGCGAAATTGATGGAAGGCTACGGCGCAACGTGCGTCTACGTGGTCGATTCCGGCGGGGCGATGACGATGGATAATGTCCGCGATCGCGTCCGTGCGGTACGGGATATTTTATTGCCGGAAACGGAGATCGGCGTGCATGCGCATCATAACTTATCGCTCGGAGTTGCAAACTCGGTAGTGGCCGTTGAAGAGGGCGCAAACCGCGTGGACGCAAGTTTAGCGGGAATGGGCGCTGGTGCAGGAAATGCGCCACTTGAGGTCTTTATTGCGGTGGCGAATAAACTGGGCTGGAAGCACAATTCAGATCTTTATACCTTGATGGATGCCGCTGACGATATCGTCCGTCCCCTTCAAGATCGCCCGGTGCGTGTTGACCGTGAAACCCTCGCGCTTGGCTATGCGGGTGTTTATTCAAGCTTCCTCCGTCATTCGGAAGTGGCGGCTGAACGTTACGGGCTTAAAACCGTCGATATTTTGCTTGAGCTTGGCAAACGTAAAATGGTGGGTGGGCAAGAGGATATGATCGTCGACGTGGCGCTCGATCTTCTCAATCGTCAAGGCTAACCGCAGACGTTAGATATACCTAAACGTGCTCCTATGAATTGATTTGATTGACTTGGTTAATTGATAGGGCACGAACTTTGATCTCCAGGAGTAATGGATAATTTACTCACACTATATCTCCATGATATATCGCGATTTATCGCATTGGCTTAGATTCTGGGTAAGGGATCTAAGCCTTTTTTATGGGGGGATTTAAACAATTTCACTCGAATCTTGATATTGATTAAAAAGAGCCTCGGTAAAATTGCCGAGAGACCGCTATTCACATAGCATGGAAGGGTATATGTAACCTTATTTCTGGAGGGCTTATGAAACATCTTTTTTCGCTCCTAGCATCACTTTCCTGCATGACCTTTGCCATGGCGCAGGCCGATATTGCAACCACCACTAATCTCGCTGCAAATTCTGCGACAAATTCCGCCGAATATTCTCCTTATGATGTAGAAGTGGTGACTAAACAGACCCCGCAATGGTTTTTAGAAACGGGCAATTTTATCTCCCATCTCCAAGCGCTCGATGCATTTCATCAGCTTGAAAAAGACATTAAATCCGCGCCGTTTTATCAAGAAAATCGCCGCCATTGCCACAACATCAGTATCGATCAACATAACGGGCGTTATCGCCTCCTTGTCGGGCCCTATTTAGACCGCACCGATTCCAAAGAGATGCAGGTCTATCTTGCTAAAGAGGCCTATAAAAGTTTCCCCATCGCGCTCTATAAAGATCGTTACTACAATTTTGATCTAAATGTTCAAGCCAATATTCATGAAATTGCCGAAACGGCGTATCAAAACCGTAAAAATGAACTAATCGCTCAAGAAAAATGGATCAATGTGCTTGCTGAAAAAGAGGGCGTTGTCTCGCCATCCAATGCATTAAAACTCACCGCAGAGCGCACCGAATCCCGCGATAATATCTATTTAGAGGTGGCAACGGATGAGGGATTTGCGCCGGCATTTCCTCTTGATATCGCCTTTGCAGAACATGCTGGATTTACTCTCGGTGAGCTCTTTTGGTGCAGTGATAATGGGTTGATGTTTACGCTCGATGGGCACTATTATCAGATGCGTGTTGAACCGCTAGCGTCGAGTGATCTGACCGATAATGTGGCCAAAGATCCTGCGCTTGATTTAACCAATATTAAACGTAAACCGCTCAATGAGTTTGATGCGACGCGCTTTAATGCTCAAGTGATTTCGGGCGATGTGGTTTCTGAGGGGTATCATGAATCGCTTCTTAAAATCGAGGTAAAACCGCTTGAGAAAAATCGTCGCGGGCAGGTGCTTTACCATATTTTAGATGGCTCGTGGGCCGATCATAACAGTGAATCGGTGGAGCTTGGCAGTTATAAATGGGACGGCAAAATCTTAACGCTTTACACCTATTGGGCCCGTTTAGGCGATGCGCCGGTGAGCCCTTTTGGTGGGCAGAAAATCATCTATCATTGGGATGATAAAGCGCGTAAATTTACCTTAAATAATTTTGAAGAGTATTCACTGGTTCCCGGATTTTGGCAGGGCAGTGATGGCCGCTCGGTGGTGGATCTGCCGATGGGGAAAGACTCCATTTTAGAAACGCCGCGCACGCCGGAAGATGAAAAATTGATTAATGAATATATCAGTGCCCATAAACTCGGCTTTCACCCCAATCGTGAGACGCTCAACCGTAAGTTTTTACTTGGGGATAATGCCCGTAAACTAATGGATGAGGTACGCGGGGTGATGAAGCAAAGCATCGAAATGAAAACCGGCGATTGGGAAGAGCGCGCGAAAAAAGGGGATATGCGTTTTATGAAGTAATGCCTTAAAGCAGCATTAAAAAAGCCTTATTCTGATTGAGTTTTACGCTTAGAATAAGGCTTTTTCTTGTTATATCGGATATCGGAATCTCGATATGGCAAAAAGATTAACGCAAGGTCATCACATCGATCGAGGTGTCGGCCAATTTCTCTGGGTCGAGTACCATGTTGCGTTTAAACCACATGCGCCCAATGCCAATCACTTTCGGGTCGTTAATGGCCACAATGGAGCGGACGCGATTCTCGCTATCGAGGTGAATATAGGCCTTTTGCGTCTCGCCACTGTCGCGAATAATGAGCGTGCACTCCTCATCGATGGGAAGGCTCATAATCTGAATGTTGTGATCGTATTGATCCGACCACACCCACGGAATTTCACCATAGGCCGGCGGATTTTTCCCCATAATCGCTTTCGCGGCGATCATCGCTTGGTATTGCGCGTTGGCCCAGGATTGCGTACAAAAACCGACAACGGGGTGAATCGCCACATCGCCCGCGGCATAGATATTCGGGTCAGAGGTTTGCCCAAACTCATCGACGATAATCCCGCCTTTAATCTCAAGGCCGGCATTTTCCGCAAGTTCTGTGGCAATCTCAGCACCTGCCCCGACAAGGACGATATCCGCGTTCACCTCATCGCATTCGGTGGTTAGCGTCAGTGTGCTATCGGCATTTTCTGCAAGATCGATCGCCCCGCAATTAAGGTGAATGTTGGTCCCTTTTCCGGTATGAAGATTGTAGAGATACTCAGAAACCTCAGGCGGCGCACTTCGGCCACAAAGGCGCGGTGCAAGCTCAAAAAGGTCCACATTAAGCCCAAGTTTATTCGCCGTTGCAGCAACTTCTAATCCAATCCAACCGCCGCCAATAATTGCTAAACGTTTTCCGACTTTAAAAGCTGCTTGCAGTTTTAACGAATCATCAATGGTGCGAAGGGTATGCACATTTTCAAAGGCGGTCCACTCAGATTTTGGCACACGAGGACGGCTACCGGTGGCTAAAATAAGGCGATCATAGGGGAGCGTTGTCCCATCATTTAAGGTGACGGTTTGCGCCTCACGATCGATCGCTTCCGCGCGCTTAGGTTTATGCCAATCGATGTTGAGCGCGTCGATCGCTTCGGGTGAAAAAAACGATAAAATCTCAGGGGATTCCTCGCCGGCGAGCACACTTTTTGAGAGAGGCGGGCGCTCGTAAAAGATCTTTTTTTCATCAGAAATAATGGAGAGCGTTCCCTCAAATCCCTCTTTACGCAAGGTCTGCGCCGCAAATGCCGCCGCTTGACCGCCCCCGATAATGACAATGGATTCCATTGTTCTCCTCCTCACAATTTAACGGTTTTATTTTTTTATTGTTTTCTAGCCGTTTGATTTATATCAACCATACAGCTCTGTATGGTTAGCATAGCGCGGAATAAAAAAGGGTGCAATAGGGAGGCCGGGAATTGGCAGATTATTGCACCGATTGGGTCTAAAAATGATGAGTCTTTCGATTTGATCGATTTGATTGATGGGGGCGGATTATTTCGGGGGAATTAAGCGAAAGGTGGTCTCGATAAAGTGTTTTGCGCGGTTAAAAGGCGCTTCGGTATTGCCATTGATTTCGGCGGTGGCGGGAGAATTTTGATCAGTCGCATTCTCTAGAGGGGCGCTCAGATCGAGTAATGGCTGTTCAGTACGTACTTTTTGATCGCTAATCACCGCATGAAAAGGGACGCTCGACAGAGTCTCTTCAGATTGAATAATCACAAAGCTAAACATGGTGATCGAATCGGGAATGGTACTCGGGCAGACTTTATAAAATTTACTGTTATAAATAAGCGCAAGCAGAGGCGCGATACTCTCAGCGGTTTCTCCATAAAGGGCGATCTTTTTATGAAACCACGGACGAATTAAATTCGGAATAAAGCTCCAATAACGAAAGGGCGTTGTGCGAGAACGGGTCGCAGAGATATCAAATTCGTAGCGTTTTGGGTCCATTAGCGTCACGGGGAGCTTAAAGAGATCTTCATAAAAGGTCTTATCTTGCGGCTCGCTACTAAAGATATGGGTCGGGGTAATGCCAAGGTGATTGATGAGATCAAAGACGCGATTGGTCCACTCATCCCAGCCATTCGGGTAAGGGGGAATGCCATCTTCATTTAGGTGATGCACATGGATATTCGGGCGCTCGGCAAAGATCGTTTCTGCCCAAAAAATGCGGTCTTCCGGCATTGGCATCGCATTAAAAAGGCTCTCGTTAAAGAGTTTTGTATCACGCTTGGACTCACTGCAAATGATTAAATGGAGCGAATCGACGCGATAGGAGGCCTCTAAAATCATATTGATGTGGCCAAGATGGAACGGAAAAAACTTCCCTAAAATTAAGCCGGTACTCGGTAACATGATGCATCCTCGAAACAAAAAGTTTAAGTCAATAGTGTAGCATTTTTCCGGAAGAGCGGAAGTGCAATCGCGGCCATCAATCTGCCGTAAGAGCATGATATGATAAGCACTCAATCTGTTCATTTATAGGGTGATTTTATCGTTATGCAAGAATTGACCGATTTTATAGTGCCATTTTTGACATGGCTCGTGCTCATTTTGTACACCGGTGCGATTATTGGTGTTGCGGTGCAGGTAATTTATGAGACAACGAGCCCGAGTAAAACGCTCGGATACCTGCTTTTGATCATCTTTGTCCCGCTCCTTGGGGTGATTTTATATCTCTCGATTGGGGTCAATTATCGCAATCGCAATATGTACAGTAAAAAAGTGATGGCCGATGATGCGACGGAAGCGGAGGTAAAACGCTATATCAAAACCCTAAAACATGAGGCGCTTGAGCTCGATAATCCAGCGATTCAGCAATATGAAAATCTTGCGCGTTACATCGCTTCAGACCGGATTCATTGGCTCAGTCAATATAATGATGTGACACTGTTAAATAACGGGGAAGAGAAGTTTCCGGAGGTGCTCAAAGCGCTCGAAAATGCGAAATCCACCATTCATATTGAATATTATATTGTGCGGAACGATAAGATCGGCAATGCCATTAAAGAGGTGCTGATTCGTAAGGCGAAAGAGGGCGTTAAAGTGCGCTTTATCTACGATGATTTCGGCAGTGGCGCCATTCGTAAAGCCTATGCAAAAGAGCTTCGTGATGCGGGTGTTGAGATCTATCCGTTTCGTAAACTCATTTTTATTATGCTCGCTAATCGTCTCAATTATCGCAATCACCGCAAGATTATTGTGGTGGACGGCGTTGTGGGCTTTGTTGGCGGAATCAATATTGGCGATGAATATATCAACGATGGGAAAGGCGCGGAGGATCTTTATTACCGCGATACCCACGTTAAAGTGGTGGGCTATAGCTGTTATTCGCTGCAATATATCTTTCTGTCGGATTGGAATTTTTGCGCCAATCAGCGGATTGTCCCCTCTGAAAAATATTTCCCTCATATCGACCGCTCGCAGTTCGATCATCACCAAGAAACCGCTCAAATTGTAGCAAGTGGCCCCGACTCACCAGAACCGATGATTATGAATTCACTTATTTTAGCGATCGCTAATTCTAAGCGCGAGGTGCTCATTACAACGCCTTATTTTGTCCCGTCTGAAATGGTCTTGTCGGCGCTAAAAATGGCAGCGATGAGCGATGTGAAAGTGAAGGTGTTAATCCCGAAGAAAACCAACTCATTCTTTGTACGTTGCGCTGCGAATTCGCTCTTTGAAACGTTGATGGATGCGGGGGTCGAGATCTATCATTATGAGCGCGGTTTTATCCATGCGAAAACCTCAGTATTTGACCGGAAAGTGGCGATGGTGGGGACGGCGAATATGGATAATCGAAGTTTCGACCTTAACTTTGAGGTAAACGCCGTTGTCTATGATGAACCTTTTGCAAAACGCATGGCAGACGACTTTTTTGAGGATCTTACACACGCGACAAAAATTGATCCTGTTGAGTGGAAAAAGAGCCGTTCAAAAGCGCGGATTTTCTTTGAAAAAGCGATCTATCTCTCCTCCTCATTGCTCTAATCGAGGGTTTGGATTAATAAGGAGTTGTTTTCATTCCCATACGCTTCTTAATAAAAATCAAACAAGCATGTTTTTCCTATAGATGATTGTCGATATTTCTTAATGATTGGGCAATATTTGTTATAATTTGCCCAGTATTTATTGATGTCTTATTAATGAAGGATCGTTCACGGTGAATCAGTATATTTCAATCAGACGCCAGCCTCTTATGGGCTTTGTGGCGCTTGTATCGGGCCTCATTCTGAGCCTTATGGCAGCAATGGCACAGGCCGATGAATCAGAAGAATATTTTCTTTACAAAACGGTGGAGGGCGACAGTTTATGGAATATTACCGAGCGCCACTTAACTGATATTAAACATTGGGTGCAGCTCGAAAAGCTCAATAGTCTGCCCAATAGCGACTATATCGAACTTGGT
Source organism: uncultured Ignatzschineria sp. (assembly GCA_945619025.1). GTDB lineage: Bacteria > Pseudomonadota > Gammaproteobacteria > Cardiobacteriales > Wohlfahrtiimonadaceae > CALZBJ01. The sequence continues at coordinate 87,798 of CALZBJ010000003.1, forward strand.
ACGGTGATTCGTATTCCCAAAGCATGGCTTAAAAAGCGTGAAGCGAGTGCGACACTCACGGCGATTAAGGGCGATGTGGAGCTGAAACGCGGTAATCAAGAGATTGAGCTTGACCGTAAAACCATGGCGCGCGATCGCGTGGTTTTATTGCCGGGAACGACGATCACAACGCACGACCAGGGGTTAGCCACCATTGAATTTAATGATGGCTCGCAACTTCTGCTGCAAAGCAATAGTGAGCTTGAACTGCGTCAATTTGATGCGCTTGGCGATGGGTCACTGAGCGACATTGAGATTAAGCTGCATAAAGGGCGCGTTGAAAGCTCGATTCCTTCAAGCCCAATTTCAAACACCAACTATCGCGTTTCGACCGATGTGAGCGTAAGCTCGGTGCGCGGAACCACTTTCCGGGTGAGCGTGGGTTCTGAAGATGCGGCGATTACCGAGGTGTTAGAGGGAAAAGTGCAAGCGGATCGCAATACCGATAGCCAAACGATCTTACTCAAACGCGGTGAGGCGGTAGTGCTCGATGCGACAACCACCGAGATTAAAGCGGTTGAACTCTTGCCACCACCAGCCTTTGAGATGGAGACCATTGTCGAAACCTCGCCTTTTAGCATTACGTTGCCTGAAAATCCAAAAGCAACGGGATATCATCTATCGATCGTTCCCTTTGGGGAAAATCCAAAACAGCCGATCTTTAGCCAAAGTTTTAGCGGAAATGTGGTGGAGAGCTCGCAAATTGACGATGGACGTTATCATCTTTTTGTCAGCGCCATTGATGAATTGGGTGTGATGGGGATTCCGGCGCAACACGATATTATTGTGAATGCTCGCCCTTATGCACCGGTGTTAGGTGCGCCAACTCATGAGCAAAAACAGCTCCTTCGCGAGCTTATCTTTAAATGGGACGCGAAAGATGAAGCGTTAACGAGTGGTTATTATCTCCAAATTTCAGAAGATGAGAGCTTCCGTCTCCCGATTGTCAACGAGCCGATTTTGCCGGGCGTTGAATATAATCTAAAAGAGGGACTTCGTGCGGGGGTCTATTATTGGCGCGTCGCGGCACTCGATCAATTTGAGCAACGTGGGCCATTTACTGAGCCACAAAGTTTCCGTGTACTGCTTGAAAAACCTGCGCTGAGCGCGATGGATGTGGTGGTGAGCGATATTCGTTTAACTTGGCCGGCGCTTGAAGAGGGGTCGCAATACCGCATTCAAGTCTCGACCGATGCGAACTTTAATCATATCTTCTTTGATGAAACCACCGCCGTTGCGGAGATGCCCATGAGTGCGATGAAGCCGGGCGATTATTTCTTCCGCGTGCAAACCATTGCAAGTGACGGCTTTGTTGATGAATGGAGCGAGGGCAATCCCTTTAATGTTCCTGCAAAGTAATCGCATTTAACGCTCAATAAAGTAGTTAAAAAATTAAAGCCCGTGTCATAACGGGCTTTTTTATGTCGATCGGTTTTCGGTTTGAACAATGAGTGAAAATCAGATGTCACTTAAGAGTCTTTGGGTTAAGAGCTTAAAGTGCGGGTGAGTCTTTGGAATCGAGCCGTGCCGCAGCATAAATTGGAGCATTACAAGTGCGCTATTGTCTTTAAATTGATGCTCTTCAATCAGCGTTGCAATCGAATCTAACGGAAGGCACTTAAACTGGAGCATCTCCTCATCATTCACTTTAGGGATAAAATCTTGCGGCAGCTTTAAATCGTAACAAAAGAGCGTCTCTTGGCGAATGGTTTGATCGACCTCTTCCATATTATGGAGCATGCCCTGATAGCGCATGGTTGCGGCTATATGATGGGGAATGCTCGCCTCTTCCATCGCTTCGCGCTCAGCACTCTCATCGACGGACTCTCCATAGGTAAGGCCACCCGCAGCGATCTGATCAAATTTAAGCGGGGCAATGCACTTTTTAGTGGAACGCTGGCCAATCCAGCAGTGAAGCAGATTTTCGTCATGTTCAAACGTGGTAAATCCATTAATATGAGCGCCATAGGTACGCACGCCAAAAAAGGGCGCTGCACTTCGTTCAATCACAAAGAGCAGATCATTCTCACGGAGCGAGGTTTCATATACGCCATAAAGTTCTCCGCGCCACTCGTTAAGATGGCCTGCCTCATAAAGCATCGCGCTGATCTCAGCGATCTCGGCGCTTCGCGATTCGGACGAGCGAGATAAAAATGGCTCGGTAAGCGTTACAGTCTCTGAGCTTTGATCGATGCTGAAAACCTGATGAAACGGCGCAATAATCGCCACATGATCGCGGTGAATCCAACCGATCGGCGCGCTATTGTCCGCTTTTTTTAAGGCATAAAAATCCTCGAAACGGGGGGATGGGATCCGTTCGAGGGCAATTTTATAATTAATCATCCGTGATATATCACTTTTATATTGAGATGGTTCGACCGCTTAGCGCGCAATCTCATCGATCACTTTAGGAATCATGCGACTAAAGAGTCGATTGTACGCGTCCACGCCGGCTTTCGCGTTATAGTCCAAAATGGTCTCTTCATCGAAGAACATTTTCGAGCGAATAATGCGTTGGCTATGGGTATCGACAAGGCGAACATGCATGCGCGCAATCGCTTTATAGGGCGACTTGGTAAAATCTTGCTCGAGTGTATAGAGGTGAAGATCAAGGCGAAGCGGGGTACTTAAATCGCTCGGCGCACTAATTACATCGCTAAAACGGCCCGATTTTACGAGGCTCTCCACCATAAGATCTTGAATCATACGCGGCACAGGCACGCTCCACTGACTTTGGGTGTAAAACTCCACCTGATTGTCATGGCGTTTATATTCCATCTGTGTGGTATTTAAGATCGCCGAGGATTTTACCGGTTCAACGCGAAGCGCAGCTTTGGGTTTTGCGTGCGAGGCAGTAATCGCCTGATCATCCGGCGTAATGAGATAATGTTGCGGCGCAGGGCCCGATTGACAGGCAATGAGCAGCAGTGACGCAGCGGCAGTTAAGTATAATTTATAGAGTGTTTTCATCGAATATCTCCTTATTCACCCGGGCCTTTTTTGTTTTGCGGTTTCCCCATAATGAGCGAACTGGGCTGATGGCGCAGCTCTTCAAGCAGGGTTGAAATGGTGAAGAGCATTTGCGAGAGTTCCGGCCCAAGTTGGCTGATGGTGCCATCGGTATTGTTCGCAACGGTACGCCATTCTTTTAAAAGACCATTGATCTCTTCGGGCGTTGTTTTGAGCTCTTCGAGCAGTTTATTAATGCGCGGTTTTGCGTCAACGGCGATATCATTGCCTTTTGCCACCAAGACCGAGGTATCATCAATCAGTTTTTCCACTTTCGGGGCACTCTGATTGAGCGCGGTGGTAATGGCTTCAATATTTTTAATGGTGACGTTGATACTCGCAATATTTTCATCGTTTAACAGGCCATCAAATTGATCAGAAAGCCCGGCAACGGAAGTGGTGATATTGTTAATTGCTTCATCGAGCCGTTTTGAGAGCGAGGGCCCATTTTGAATGCGCGGCACCGGCTCATGATCGGTGGGAAGCAGTAACTTCGAATCCGGTGTGCCATCAGTGAGGCTCACGCCGACAAGCCCGGTAATTCCCTTAGCAATCAGCACCGCTTTGGTGTCCTCTTTGATGGGCGTTCCCGAATTGATATTAAGCAGAATCGTCACAAAGCGCGGGTCGTCTTGATTGAGCGAAATATTCGCAACTTTACCAACTTGCACCCCTTGATAATCGATGTTGCTATTGACGGAAAGTCCGGCAACCGATTCCTGAGTGACCACGCGATATTGCACGTAACTAACCTTTTCCGTCCCGACCGTAAGCCAGACAGAAAGGGCCATAAACAGCAGGGAAAACCCTACAATAAAGGCACCAACTAAGGTGTAACTAAATTTATTTTCCATATGCATCCTTTGTCGCACGGCCGCGTGGGCCTTGAAAATAATCTTGAATTAATGGGTGAGGATTATTGACTAAAATCTCCATCGGCTCAAAGGCGAGGAGCTTTTTCTCGCCTAAAAACGCGATGCGATCGGTGGTGGCCCAGAGCGAATCTAAATCGTGGGTGACCATCACAATCGTTAAATTAAGCGAGGCTTTTAATTGGCACATAAGCTCATCAAATGCCCCGGCAGAAATCGGGTCAAGCCCAGCGGTTGGTTCATCTAAAAAGAGCATTTTTGGCTCAAGGGCGAGTGCGCGTGCTAAGCTTGCCCGTTTTACCATCCCGCCTGAAAGTTCTTTTGGAAGACGGGTTGCCGCATAATCGGGAAGCCCCGCGAGTTTGATTTTGAGCATCGCAATCTCTTTCATGCTCGACTCAGAGAGAGAATAGTGCTCTTTAAGCGGAATCATAATGTTTTCCAGCACCGTGAGCGAGCTAAAGAGCGCGCCACTTTGAAAGAGCATGCCAAACATCTTTTTAATCTTTAATTGCTCGCCACTTGAGATCCCCCACACCGGGCGATCCATCAGGTAAACCTGACCGGAAGCCGGGCGCAATAGCATAATAATCGAGCGAACGAGCGTAGTTTTTCCCGAGCCTGAACCGCCCACAAGGCCGATCATTTCGCCCTCGTGCACCTCCATACTCAAATCTTCGTGGATTGAGTGTGTGCCAAAGCGGTTATAGATATGCTCAAGGCGAATCACGACCTTTCGATCTTTGGGGGCATAGTGTTTTAATGGATCCATTACGATTCCTTGTGCTCCTTACAGTCCGATGTTGCGAGTGGTGATCGAAAAGATCGCCTCGAAAATAATCACTAAAAAGATCGATTGTACCACGGCGGTGGTGGTTTGACGTCCGACACTATCAGCGCCACCTTGCACTTGGAAGCCTTGATAACAGCCCACAAAGGTGATGATAATGGCAAATACCGGCGTTTGCGCAAGCCCGACTAAAAAGCTATTGATGGTGACGGTTTGTGGAATGCGCTCTAAAAACTCCGCAAAACTGATATCTAGGAAGGTATAAGAAAGGACCATTCCGCCTAAAATTCCTAAAATATCGGCGAAAATGGTTAAAAACGGCATCGCCACAAGCATCGCTAGGAGTTTCGGGATCACCAGTTGATCGATTGGATTAATCCCGATTGTTTCGAGCGCGTCCACCTCTTCATTGACCTTCATCGTCCCTATTTGCGCGGCAAAGGCCGATCCCGTTCGCCCGGCAATAATAATTGCGGTAAGCATCGGCGCTAAAATACGCAGCGTCGAGATCGTAATCAGATCGACCGCAAAAATATTAACGCCAAACATCCGCAGCAACGTCCCGCCTTGATAGGTGATCACAAACCCCACAAGAAAGTTAAGCAGTCCCACAATGGCAAGGGCATTGACCCCCGCGGTCTGGATATTGGCCCAAAAGGTGCGCCAACGAATGCGCCACGGACGTAGGAGATTTTTAAAAAGCTCAAGCGAGGCCTCACCGGTAAAGGCGAGAAACCCCATGGCATCGATGGTGAGATTGATCCCATATTTCCCAAGCTGACTGAGATAATTGAGCAGCGCCGGCGTTTTTGCAGGCGGCACATCAAAATTGAGCTTGGTATCGATAAAGTTAAATAGATCGAGATCCTCTTTTTTAAGCCCGGTAAGTTTTCCTATTTTCCCCGTCTCAGAGGCTTTATAAAGAAGCTTAGAGATCAGGTAGCAACCATTGGTATCGATCGATTCGATATGGCTCGCATCGAGGGTAAAATTCTCGGAAAGTGCATTAAACTTAAGCGCATCCATCGCCGATTTCGCCGCATCCATTTCGGGCAAAATCCAATGTCCGGAGAGGGTAATTGAATCTGAATGAACGGTAATCATGAGGCATTATCCTGTGAGTCACCAAGATCGAGCAGTGATTTGCGCAGCGTTTTAAGGCGCGGAATGGCCGGAAGCTCGCAAATATAACCGCCGTTTGTTTGAATAATTAAGCGCCCAACATTTAAAAAACGGCTCACAATGCCCATCTTAATTTGGAAAAAGCTGATCTGTTTCGGCGCAATGTCGATAATCTCCGGTTTAATCAGCCCACTTTTAATCACAAGGCGACGATTGGTGAGGAGAATTTCGGTGGTAATAAAGTAGATCGCCGCGCGAACAAGACGATACGCTGCGTAGATTAGCACTCCATAGCTCAGCCATTTGCGCGGATGGAGATAGGTGGTACTTAAAAGATGGGTGATCCCTTCGGGCATTTTATCTTGAAGCGTGGCAAAGCCGAGCGCCATTTGTGAATAGAGATCATTGGCCATCAGCGTTTTTGAACGGGCAGGGAGCTCAAAAATATCGAGCGCAAATAGCAAGTTGAATGGGCCTTTTGCGAGCGCCCCGAGCCAGAGATAGAGCCCTAATAGAAGCCATAAAAGTGGCACCAAAAAGATCCAATAATGAACGCGAACGATCGACTCAAGGGTTTCATGATCGCCCAAAATCGTGCTTGAATCGCCGTTATCGTGATGACTTTTCACCGCACGTTTCTCAGTAGCATCTTGTACATCTTTCGCTGCTTTTTTAGGCCATTTAGGCAGATTAAACGCCGGCTTATTGAGCGCTAATTTAGGCATTGATAATTTTTTATCAAGGGGTGCTTCCTCTTTCTGGCGAAGCGGAATCCCTGATGATTGCATGGATGGTGTCGTCTCTGTGCTCTTCAATTCTTGCATGCGTAACCTACTATTATCTCCGATTTAATTTGCGCCACTCGGCGGGATTTTGCTGATCACCGGGCTCGGACCAGATGCCAATTTTTTCGTGTTGTGCAGTTTTTTCAGTGGCGAGGTATAGTTTATCACTATTATAGTGATGATAAACAACTGCTTGGCCCGCTTCGACCATTTTCAGCCCGAGATCGTTTTCTTCGATGGGCTCGCCTTGGTATATTTTCGCCACATAACGCTGATAACGATCGATATCGTGGATCTCAACGCTCACATCCTTTTTATTGGTAATGAGGGATTTAAGATACGCGGTTGAGCGGTCGCCCCACGGTTTTTGTCCGGTTTCCGGCGCGTCAATGCCCCAAACTCGGACCTTTAGGCGCGTATTTTTTTCATCATAAAAGCAGTGCGCAGTCACCGTATCCCCATCGCTAATGGAGTAGATTTTACACGCGGTGAGCGTCGTCTTTTTCGGGATATTATTATCGACCACATAGGGGTTTTGATAAAAGGAAAAGATCAATAGCCCGATCGAGATGAGCACAATGGGCAGAATCGCGTAGAGCGTCGGTTTCTTGCCTTTTTTAAGATCGGTAATGATCTTTTTTGAGCTCTGTTTAACGTAGCGTTTGCCGCGTTTTTGCTGTTTTGAAAAGAGCCCGTAAAGGTGTTGCACGAGCTCTTTGAGTAGACGGTTATTGCGACTGTTTTTATTGATCTGCATAACGGAAAATGACCTCCAAAATCTTGAAAACGACCGATTTACAGAAGCCCAGGAATTGGCACATAGAGGCGAATGAGGTGAAATACGCCGCAAGCAATGCTGCCTGCGATCATATCGTCGATCATAATACCAACGCCGCCGCCAACCTTTTGGTCTGCAACGCGAATGGGCCACGGCTTTATGATGTCGAAAATGCGAAAGAGAATAAAGCCGATCACCATATTGGTCACGCTAAAAGGAATCGCGATCATGGTGATCCAAAGCCCGACAAATTCATCCCAGACAATGCCCCCGTGATCGTGTACGCCTAGCTCATCGCTCGCTTTTTGGCAGATGTAAAAGCCAAAGAGGGAGGCCACCACAATCACAAGCAGATAGGCCCATAAAGGGAGGAAGGTTAATCCCACCCAAAAGGGGAGCGCTGCGAGCGTTCCAAAGGTGCCGGGCGCAACGGGCGCACATCCTGAGCCAAAGCCGGAGGCGATAAATTGAGCGGGCGTTTTAATGGTGATTTTCGGCTGAGTCATGGTCGCTAGATCTCCGCGATTTACGCTTCTTTCACAAAATAATGATCGCGATAATGCTTGAGTTCGCCAATCGATTCTTCAATATCATCAAGGGCTAAATGCACGCCTTTTTTCTCATAGCCCGGATGCTCGGGATACCAGCGTTTCACCAGCTCCTTGATGGTGCTCACATCGATATTGCGATAGTGGCAAAATTGATCGAGATGCGGCATATATTTTTTAATAAAACGGCGATCGGTGCCGATGCTATTGCCACATAAGGGCGTTTTTCCATCAGGGATATATTGGCGCGCAAATTCAAGCGTTTTCGCTTCCGCTTCTTTAACGGAGACTGTACTCTCTTTAACGCGTTTAGTCAGGCCAGATTCGCCGTGAGTTGTGGTGCACCACTCGTCCATCAAACCTAGAATGTCGCTTGGTTGATGAATGGCGATGTTCGGCCCTTTGGCGATAATGTTGAGCTGCTTATCGGTAATGATCGACGCGATCTCAATAATATGGTGCGTGGTTTCGTCTAGACCGGTCATCTCAAGGTCGATCCAGAGTAAGTTATCCGCTGATTTCATGTTGACTCCTAAATTTTCTGTGCACTGATTTTAGCATATTCTTTAAAAAAGAAGGGAGTGAGACTGATCTGTCCACTCCCTCGGGATCATCTAAGCGCTTAAAGGCAGGCGATTGACGATCGATTATTGATCGATTTTACGCTGAAAAAGCATCTCATTTTTGCCATTCATTTCGATAAACTCATACCCATCGGTATTAAAGGCTTTAAGATCGTCGACGGTTTTGGCGTTAGTTTCAGCGGCAAAGCGCGTCATAAGACCACGGGCTTTTTTCGCGTAGAAGCTAATCACTTTAAAAGTGCCTTTACTGAAATCTTGGAACACCGGCGTAATCACCGGCGCATTTAGTGCTTTTGGCTGTACCGCTTTAAAGTACTCATTGGACGCAAGATTGATCACTGCTTTATGGCCTTGTTCGTCGATCGCCTCATTGAGTCGATTAGTCACCCGATCGCCCCAAAACTGATAGAGATTGGTGCCGCGATCGTTTTTAAGACGAGTGCCCATCTCAAGACGATAGGGGAAAATAAGATCCAGCGGTTTCACCGCGCCATACAATCCCGAGAGCATTAAAAGGTGATCGTTTAGATAAGTCATCTCTTTTTCAGAGAGCGTATAAGCATCGATTCCTTCATAAACATCGCCTTTAAAGAGAAATAGCGCTTCTTTAGCATTTTCGTGGGTGAAGGGCGTTTCGTAATTGTGAAAGCGCTCGACGTTTAGATCAGCAATCTTTTCAGAGACCTTCATCAGCGCCTGAATATCCTCAGAGCTGTAGCGTTTTAAGATCTCAACGAGCTCGGCGGAATGCTCAAGCAGACGAGGCGATGAGTCGCCGCGAAAGGGCGGGGTTGTGGTCTCATCGAGTGTTTTAGCCGGGGAGAGTAGAAATAACATCGAAAATCTCCTTTAGATAATCAGTTGAATGGGCAGTGAAGCGCATTTTAGTGGGCGCTCTAGTGAGGACTCTTACGGCGAGGTCACAAGTGCGAGGCGTTTTTTATGCGCGTCATTGCGATCAAGGGCGTAGAAAAAGAGTAGGTTCGCTAAATAGGCAAAGACCGTACTGACAAGGAGGTCAATGGGGAAATGCATCCCAAGGCGAAGACGACTGATCAACATTAAGACCGCCCAAAGCGTCAGAATTGAGCCCACCGCGAGCGTCCACGGATGTTTTTCTCGGGTTAAAAAACCTAAAAAGATAAAGACCCAACATGCTGCAAAAATCGTATGTCCGGAGGGAAATGAGTAGCCGGTTTCATGCTCCCAATGGTTTTTAAGATAGCTTGGCGTATGGGTATCGCTCTCCGTTAAATGGGCGATAATTTCTCCGCGATGTTTGCGTTTGTTTTGATAAAAATCAGTAAGATCATCGAGCTCGCCGTTTGCCAGTTCCACCACATAACTCATATAGGGGCGCGGTTCTTTATAAAGCTGTTTTAAGCCGGTTTTAATCACTTGCGTTCCTGCTTGGAGGATAAACACGCTGAGGAAAATCATGATCCAGCCATGCTTTTTATCACGGCAGAGAAGGACGAGCAGAATCGCTAGAAACAGTGAAAAGGCACCGGCATAGTAGGGCGCCGATCCCGTTTCCGTTAAGCCATAGAGAAATGCATCAAAAATGGTGTAGGTCTGCTCAGCGTTCCAGCTCCAGCCGATCGCCCAGGTGGTAAGTGGAATCGCAAGCAGCAGTAAGAAAACAGCGGTGAAACGAAAGGTCAAGGGTTTGAATGTATCCATGAAGGTCCTTTTGCGTTAAATATCGATAAATGAGAGTGAGGGGGATCCCGTTAGAGATCAAAATAACGGGTCAACATTTGATGCACGCCATCCTCGGCATTGCTTGGAATAATCCGGCTTGAATCAAATTGCTCTTTAAGCTGTGGCGTGGCATTTTCCATGATAAACGAGGTGCCAACGAGATTGAGCATCGCAAGGTCATTGAGCTGATCGCCTACCGCCATCGCTTCATCAGGAGAAACATTAATCCGCTCAAGCACTGCCTCAACGCCGGTGGCTTTACTCACCCCTTCAGGCATAATTTCAAGATAGTTGGACGCGGAGGTCATAATGTTCACCCGCTCAAAATGGGCATGGGCCTTATCTTGATAGAGGATCGATTTTTCCGGCGGCACAATAAAGAGCGCTTTGGTGAAGGTCATCGTGTCCCAATTGGCAATTGAATCGGTGTCGATATAGGTCTCATTTTCATAAAAAGAGGCGTGTTGCTGTCCGCCACGATTATAGATGATGTCATCGTGATAAAAGACCGTATCCAGAGCGTGAGCCCGTTCAAAATCGAGCACATCAAAGACGGTTTTTGCCGGAAGCGTATGCTGTGAAATGACTCTGTTTTCAAGGAAATCAAAAACTCGCGCGCCATTATAATTGATGATGTAACGGCAATCTCCAAGCTCAAGGGCAAAGCGGTGCGAACTTGCATAACTTCGGCCGGTACTAAAGATGATCTCAATTCCTTCATTTTGTAGGATTTTGAGCGTTTTCATCAAAGGTTCGGAAAAGGTGTGGGCGGGCGTTAAGCTCGTGCCATCGAGGTCTAAAAATATAGCTTTGATCGACATGGTTTTCGTGATTTTAGATTAAAATTTGGGTCAATTATACTGAAAATTGAAGGAAAAAGAGAGTTTATTGCGCTTATCGTCCCGATAAATGGGCAACATATTTTGAATATTAACGGCATTATGCATTATACTTATACAGATGTCAGCGTGTGGGTCATAAATCTTGGATGCGCCTGCATAACAATAACGATAATGAAACAAAATAAGTGAGAAAAACCATGGCAAAAATGCAATCCTTACAAGAACCTTTTTTAAATGCGCTTCGTAAAGAGCGTGTTCCTGTGTCGATCTTTTTAATCAATGGAATTAAATTACAAGGCCAAATCGAATCCTTTGACCAATTTGTCATTTTACTGCGCTCAAACGTGAGCCAAATGATCTATAAACATGCGGTTTCAACCATCGTGCCAGCGCGCAATATTTCGATGGATGATGGCCGTGATGATAATGGAGATGAAGCGTAATCATCATTGTTAACGATGATGAAACGTCGTCCATTTTAATCAACCTTAATCAATATTAAATAAAGGGGTATTAGACAGACCTGAATGAGTACATTTGAGACACCGACGCCGGTCAGCGACCGCGCAATTTTAGTGGCACTGACCATGCCCGATACCGAATCCGGTGAGTTTGAGGAGTTCCAAGAACTTGCCGATTCAGCAGGCGTAGAAACGCTGGAATTTATTACGGGACGACGTGATACGCCTGATTTCAAATATTTTTTAGGCAGTGGTAAGGCCGATGAAGTCGCGGAAGCCGCTGAAAGGCTCGAAGCGAACGTCATTATCGTCAATCATGATTTAACGCCAAGCCAGACGCGAAACTTAGAGAATAAGTGTGAGTGTCGGGTCGTCGATCGAACAGGACTCATTTTAGATATCTTTGCCCAGCGAGCTCAAACCTTTGAGGGGAAACTTCAAGTTGAGCTCGCTCAGCTGACACGCCTTTCCACTCGCCTTGTGCATAAGCACAGTAATCTAGCACAGTTACGCGGTGGGGCGGTTGGACTTCGGGGCCCCGGTGAGACGCAACTTGAGCAAGATCGCCGTCTGATCGGGACTCGCATTAAGCAGCTTAAAAAACGCCTTGAAAACGTCGAGAAAATGCGTGAACAGGGCCGTCAAGCACGGCGCCGCAATGAGGTGCCAACCATTGCGCTGGTTGGGTACACCAACGCCGGTAAATCCTCACTCTTTAACCATTTAACCGATTCGAAAGTCTATGCGAAAGATCAGCTCTTTGCGACGCTTGATCCCACGCACCGCGGGCTCGATTTAGAGCATGTTGGACGAACTATTTTAGTGGATACGGTTGGTTTTATCTCAAAGCTCCCCCATGATCTAGTCAATGCATTCCGCTCAACGCTTCATATGGCAACGGAAGCAGATCTTTTGCTTGAGGTGATCGATGTAGTTGACCTTGAGCGTGATCTCAAAATTAGCGAAGTGGCCACGGTGTTAGAAGAGATTGGCGCTGATGAGGTGCCACGCATTCAAGTCTTCAATAAGATCGATCTTGACCCGCACATTGAGCCGCATGTTGGTAAAAATGAACACGGGACAATTACACAGGTGTGGATCTCCGCTGAAAAAGGCTTGGGGATCGATCTATTATTGGACGCGATCGCTCAGTTTTTCCAAAAATCCCATGTGCGCGAAACGATTGTCTTGCCACCGGATGAAGGGCGCTTACGCGCTGAGCTTTATGAACTTGATGCCGTTGTAAGTGAAGCGTTTAATGAGCAAGGAATGGCGGAACTTGAGGTCTATTTAGCACGCCATAAGTTAGAGCGATTGATGAAGCAATTTCCGAGCGCAAAAAAGTTTTTTGCCCTTGAAAAATAGCTGAGAATTAGGTGCAAAAGCTCCCAACAATTGGTATCTTATGGTGTCAAGAAAAATTAAGATCGTCACAACGTCAATCAGAAATGTAAAGGTAGTTGATGAAAAAGAGTATTTTAGAAATGGCTTGGAAAGCGCCCAATGATGGGCAAGATTCAGGTCAGAATCGAGGCAACGGCCAACGTCCTCCGAGTCAGGGCGGCGGGTCTGAGCTAGATAAATTGCTTAAAAAAGTAAAATCGAGTTTAGGAGGCGGCGGTTCATCAGCAGGCACTCCTAAAGGGCTTGGCCTTTATGTCGGCGTTGGACTTGTGGTTGCGCTCGGCTTTTGGCTCTCAACCGGAATTTATACCGTAGATGCCGGGCAAAAAGGGGTTGAGCTTTTCTTAGGTAAATACAGTAAAACGAAAGATGCGGGACTAACGTGGCGTTTCCCAAGTCCGCTCGGTGAGCATCGCATTATCGATATTCAGCGCCGTTACTCGCAAAAAATTGGCGGATCAACCACCAATGGCGGCCGCAGTTCTGCGATGTTAACCAAAGATGAGAACATTGTTGATGTGCGCGTTGAAGTGCAATATCAGATCGATAACTTAGAGCCGCATAAATATTGGTTTGCCTCGGTCAATCCCGATGCAACCCTTAAAGAGGTGGTCGACAGTGCCACCCGTGAACGCGTTGGGCAAACCCTTCTTGATGATATTTTAACGGATGGCCGTGAAAAATTGATGCAAGAAGTAAAAGAGCTTGCGCAAAGCATTATTAATAACTACGGCATTGGTTTAACGATTACGAACGTCAACTTGGAAGATGCGCAAGCACCGCTCGCGGTTCAAGATGCTTTCTCGGATGCGATTCGTGCGCGTGAAGATGAGCAGAGCCGGATTAACCAATCGCTTGCTTATAAGAGTAAAGTAGAAGAAGAGGCACGCGGGGAAGCGGGCCGAGAAATTCAGCAAGCCGAAGCGTATCGCGATAGTAAAATTGCGGTGGCGCGAGGGGAAGCAGAACGCTTTAGCCAACTCTATAAAGCCTATAAAGTATCGCCAGAAATTACCCGCGAACGTCTCTATTTAGAAACGATCGAAGAGGTGTTAAATGGCACCAATAAGATCATCATGAGCGAAGGCAACAGCAATAATTTAATGATGTTACCGCTCGATAAAATGATGAAAGAGCGTAACGATTCGCCAAAAAAGAACAGCGATAAAGATTCAATTTTGACGCGTGAAACGTTACCTAGTCAGTCAGGATCGCCCTTAATGCAAGGATCAAGTAGCACTCGATCGGGCGCAACCGTTACACCGCAGGCACCTGCGAAAACCCACGAACAAGCGGCGCCGTACAGCAATGATACAACGATCCGCAGTCGTACACGTACCGGTTATTAAGAGGTGAAACAGTATGAATAATAAGATGTTAACAAAGCTTGCCTTACCGATTGTTTTGGTGGGCGGATTTTTATTGAGCGACTCATTTTTCACACTTAAAGAGTGGGAAAAAGGGCTTCAATTCCAGTTTGGTCGAATCGTTAAAGAGCACACAGAACCCGGGCTTCACATGAAAGTGCCCTTCATTCAAAACGTGCGTAAATTTGATGGCCGTATCCACACGCTTGAAACGAAACCTGAGCCGTTTTTAACCTCAGAGAAGAAAAACCTCATCGTTGATACCTTTGTTAAATGGAAGGTCAAAGATGCGCGCACCTACTATACGAGTGTGCAGGGCAATCCCATCATCTTCAATCAGCGTTTAGAGCCGATTGTAAAAAACAACTTCCGTGCAGCCTTTGGTAAACGCGACGTTCAAACCGTGGTTGGCGGGACAGTGGAAGCGAAAATTCGTCACGAAGAGAGCGATAAGCGTCTTGTATTTGATAATCCCGAAGATGTATTAGCGGCTGATGAGTCGGTGCTTCGCGAGATTAATAAATCTGACGTGGAAGTGGTGATCAAGAGTAAAGAAGTTGAGATTGCGGAGATTGCTGGGCAAAAGGTCAATCTTAACAACACCGTTCGTCGTGAAATTGAAGATAATATTCAAGCCGCCCTCATTATTGAAGCGGGTAAATATGGCGTTGAGATCGTCGATGTGCGAATCAACGGCGTTGAATTACCGGACGATGTAACCGAGAGTGTCTTCACCCGTATGCGTCGTGACCGTGAAAAAGTGGCCACCGAACTTCGCTCGAAAGGGGAAGCAGCATACATTCAACAAGCAGCTCAAGCGGATCGTAACCGTACGGTAATGCTTGCAGAAGCGTATGAAAAAGCGGAGGTCATCCGAGGTGAAGGGGACGCAAAAGCGGCGGAAATTTATGCGAATGCTTATGGTCAAGATCGAGATTTCTATGAGTTTTATCGTAGTTTAGAGGCGTACAAAAAAGCCTTTGAAGATAAAAATGATCTCTTTATCTTAGATCCAAACTCCAAATTTTTTAAACATTTTAGTGAGTAACGCAAGGCGCTCACGACCTTAGATTAGTTAACGATAAGGACAATTTAGATGGGTAATAATGTAGTTATCATCGGCACACAATGGGGTGACGAGGGTAAAGGGAAAATTGTAGATCTTCTTACCGAACGCGCGAAAGCGGTGGTTCGTTTCCAAGGAGGCCACAATGCGGGTCATACGCTCGTAATTAATGGTGAAAAAACCGTGCTTCGCCTGATTCCTTCAGGTATTTTGCGTGATCATATCACCTGTTATATTGGGAATGGCGTGGTGTTATCACCGTCTGCATTACTCAGTGAAATGGATGAATTATTAAGCCGCGGCGTCAACGTTGATGAGCGTCTTAAAATCTCTGAAGCGTGTCCGCTTGTGATGCCTTATCACGTTGCGATTGACCAAGCGCGTGAAGAGAAATTGGGCAAGATGAAGATCGGGACTACCGGTCGCGGAATCGGTCCAACTTATGAAGATAAAGTGGCGCGCCGTGCGGTTCGCGTTGCTGATCTTTTCCACCCAGAGCAGTTCCGTCAAAAACTGGAAGCGGTGATGGAATATCACAACTTCGTTTTAACCGAATATCTTGGTAAAGAAGCGATGTCGGTCGATGAGGTTTATAACGAAACGATGGAACTTGCAAAACGCTTGCTTCCACTTGTTGCAGACGTGTCTCACGAACTTCGCAAACATCGCGATCGCGGTGATAAAGTGATGTTTGAAGGGGCGCAAGGAACCTTCCTTGATATTGACCACGGAACCTATCCGTTTGTGACCTCAAGCAACACCTCAGCAGGTGGTGCGGCAACGGGTTCAGGCGTAGGACCGCTTTACTTAAACTACACCTTAGGGATTGTTAAAGCGTATGTAACGCGCGTTGGATCAGGCCCATTCCCCACAGAATTGACCTGCGAAATCGGTCAAGGCTTAGCAAAACGCGGTAACGAATTTGGTTCTGTAACCGGTCGCGCCCGTCGTTGCGGTTGGTTTGATGTGCCGGTACTTCGCCGTTCAGTGGATATCAACAGTATCTCAGGGCTCTGCCTCACGAAACTTGACGTGTTAGATGGTATGGATGAAGTCAAACTCTGTACGCACTACATTTTAGATGGCAAAAAAGTGGATTATCCTCCTTATGGCGCGGAAAACTTCGGTCGCTGTGAGCCGGTGTATGAAACTATGCCCGGTTGGACTGAGAGCACAGTGGGTGCGCAAAGTATGGATGATCTGCCACAAAATGCGATCAACTATATCAAACGCATTGAAGAACTCGTCGGTGCACCGATCGATGTGATTTCAACCGGTCCTGATCGTGTTGAAACCGTTGTGATTCGTGACCCATTCCAATAAGTCGTCATCAATAAATCATCAATGATTTGTCAAAAACGCATCGCATGTAATAATGTTCGATGCGTTTTTTTATGTAGAGGAGAAAACGGAGATGAATCAACTGTCATTATCCGGATTTAAAGCGTATGATCTGCGCGGAAAATTGCCTTCAGAGATTAATTCCCGCCTTTTTTACGCCGTCGGGCGCGGGTTTGCCACAGAATTTTCGCCTAAAAAAGTGGTGGTGGGATTTGATATTCGTTACGCAAGTCTATTTTTAACGGATTATTTAATTGCTGGGTTACGGGATTCCGGTGTTGATGTGGTGTCGATCGGTCTTTGCGGGACGGAAGAGGTTTACTTTCATACCACCGATCAAGCAGCCGATGGCGGCATTATGGTGACGGCGAGCCACAATCCTGTTGAATATGCGGGGATGAAATTTGTGGGCAAAGGGTCCGCGCCGATTAGCTATGCAACGGGGCTTAAAAAACTCTCCGAACGAATTGCGCAACAGGATTTTCTTCCCATTGTTACGCCTGATTCCGATGAGTATGGGTCGCTCTCCTTTCATTATGATAAAGCCGCTTATATTGAAAAGATTCTCTCCTTCATCGATATCACGAATCTTCACGCGAAGGTAGGGGAAAAGCCGTTCAAAGTGGTGGTTAATGCCGGCAATGGAACGGCAGGGCCGGTACTTGATCGTCTGGAAAATCATCTTCCGATCGAGATGATTAAGATTCATAACAGACCCGATAGCCAGTTCCCTAACGGGATTCCGAATCCTTTACTCTACGAAAATCGCCTTGAGACCGCCCGAGCAGTGCGCGAAAATGGCGCGGATTTAGGCGTCGCGTGGGATGGGGATTTTGACCGCTGTTTCTTCTTTGATCATCACGGTGAATTTGTCGATCCTTCCTACCTTGTCGGCCTTCTTGCTAAACAGATACTGAGTCATTCCCCCGGTGAAACGGTGGTGACCGATACGCGGATGATCTGGAATAGCCAATATGAGATTGAGCAAGCGGGCGGTCGCGCGGTGATGTCACCCGGTGGGCATTCCCCGATGAAAGAGACGATGCTTAAAGAGTCGGCGATCTATGGTGGTGAGATGAGTGCCCATCACTATTTTAGGGCGTTTAACTATTGCGATTCAGGAATGATTCCTTGGCTCTTGGTGGCTGAACTCCTGGTGACGACGGGGAAATCCTTGTCGGAGCTGATTGCCGAGAGTAAGATGCGTTTTCCTTGTAGTGGTGAGCAAAACTTTAGCGTTCAATCAACGGAAAAAGTCCTGTGCGAGCTTGAAGCCCACTATCGGGATTCCGCGCGCACGATCGATCATACCGATGGATTGAGCCTTGAATTTGATAGATGGCGAATCAATGTCCGCGCGTCCAATACCGAGCCGTTACTCCGCCTTAATCTTGAGGTGAAAGAGGATACGAATCTTTTGGACACAAAACTCTTAGAGCTGCGAGAGTTGATTGCGCTCTTTGGTTAAGGACTAAGGACTAAGGCCTGTCTAAATTGCTTTAAGATTAAAAAAAGACCTTATACCCTGTTACCTGTGGATAACTTGAGGATAAGGTCTTTTTTGTTGCTGTTTATTTTGGTAGTGGCCAACTTAATTATTTAGCTGAAACGTTAATTGGGCACCAGCCTAAAGAGCACAAAGGCGATGGTAATCGCAAGCAGCGTTGGAATGAGCGCTCCAATAATGGGTGCAAAGCCCGCGATCAAGATAAAGTGCCCGAGCATTTGGGTCGCAAGATAGATACAGAGCCCAAGGACGACGCCGATTAAAATCCGTTCACCGATCCCTTTTTGGCGCTGCTGCGCAAAGACGAGCGGGGCAGCAATTAAGATCATGGAGATATTGGTCAGCGGATGGAAAATCTTCGACCAGAAAGCAAGACGATGTTCACTGCTATCGAGGCCATTTCGATCAAGATAACGGATAAATTCCCACAGTTTTTGCGCCGATAAAGATTCTGGCGCACTTGTTAACGCGGTGAGCGCTTGATTATCGATCACAATGGGAATCTCGGCCGCTTTTTTCGGTGTTTTTGAGATTTTTTCTTCACTAAAAGTTGTACTCGCCGCATCGGGGAAATGCCATGAATCTTGGTCAATCTCCGCCTTTGATGCAGTGGTCACTTGGTTAAGGAGCTGATCGTGCGCTTCATAGAGAGTAATATTGCGCAGATCACCATTTAAGGTTGATCCCACCTCCACAATGTAATGGCCGTCAATTGCCCAAAAGCCTTGGCCTTTGGTAGTTTTTCGGCTCATCTCTTGCGCACGCTGTTCGGTGATGGGAATCATAAATTCGCCAATCAGTGCCACAATTGCACTTAAAAAGATGGTGGCAAAGATCGCGCCATAAATGGTGCGAAGCTTACTAAATCCGGCGGTACGAATTGCTGTGAGCTCACTATTACTCGCCAG
Organism: uncultured Ignatzschineria sp.; assembly: GCA_945619025.1. Lineage (GTDB taxonomy): Bacteria > Pseudomonadota > Gammaproteobacteria > Cardiobacteriales > Wohlfahrtiimonadaceae > CALZBJ01. Next base: position 106,925 of record CALZBJ010000003.1, read on the forward strand.
TTGCCCAAGCCCTAAAAGCGCCCCTAAAAGAAGGGCCATCGGGAAGATGCGATAGACCCGAGTCGGTGTATCAAAGAGAATATAACTTGCCACATGAATGAGTGAATAATCGGAGGTGCCAAGATCTTGCAGCTCATTTAAAAAGGTAAAAAAGGTCTCGATAATCACCAAAAGCAACAAGCAGAGCAGGGTGAAAAAGAGCGTCGTTTTAAAGGTATATTGATCGATCTTAATCATCTAAACCGCCTTATTGTGTCGTGTTGAAATGATGAGGGCAAAGATAAGGTTAAGCCCATGAATCCACCAAAGGCCCACTTCCGGCGAGACCGATCCCTTCTTAATCCACGCTTGCCCAACGCCAATTAAGTTAAAGTAGATCACGTAGAAGATCACCCCTAAAATGAGCTTATTAAAACGCCCCTCGCGCGGTTTTGAGTGCGAAAGAGCGGGGATCATCAGCACTAAGATAAAAACGGAGATGGGCGAAGCGATCCGGCGGTGAAATTCAGCCTTTTGCGCTAAGGTTTTTCCGGGGAATACTTCGCTCGCGCTATAGGAGATCGCTTTTGGCCACGTAAGAGAATCGTCCGAATCAAGGCGAATAATCATCTCATTGAAAAAGAGGCGATCAGTCTCCCCATTTTTCTTCACATGGGTGCGCGAGCCATCATTCAGAAGAATAAAACGCACGTTTTCCGGCGAGATAATTTGATAGCCTTTTTCCGCTAGGGTGATGGAATAGGTATGATCTTTTTCGCGGGTTTTGATGAAGATATTTTGCAGTTCATCCTCTTTTTTATCGATGCCTTGCACATAGATCGTATGCTTTCCGCGAGCAAATTCTCTAAAAATACCGGGTTTAATAATGGTTAACTGCGCATCTTCGCGAGCTTTTCGCAGCACTTCATCTTGTTGCTTGGCAATTTCGGGCACAATCCAAAAGTTGAGCACCGTGAGCAAAATCCCCAGGGGAATCGCCATGCCAAGAAGGACGCGATATACCGATGAAACCGATACGCCAAGCGCATACATCGCCGTCATCTCACTGTCTTTATAGAGTCGCCCGAACGCTAAAATAGAGGCGAGCAGAAAACTGAGCGGCAAGAGTTCCGTGATAAAACGCACCACTTGCAGCCCGAGCAGTGAAAAAACGGCCGATTGCGATAGCGTGCCATCTAATACTTGATTGAGGTAGAAGGCGAGGCGCTGTACCAGCAAAATGGAGATCAACACGATCAGCACGGCGGCAAAGGTCGAGAGGATCTCACGGCGTAGATAACGGCGTATCAGATTCATGCGGAAATTAGTGTCCTTTCGCTACATAGGAGCGCTCTTCGTAGAACGTTTTCTTAAATTCATCAAAAGTACCGGCATCGATGGCATCACGGATCGATTGCATCAGATCAAGGAAATAATGCAGATTGTGAATGCTATTTAAATGCGCCCCTAAAATCTCTTTCGTGCGAGTTAAATGGCGCAGGTACGAGCGGGTGAAATTCTGACAGGTGTAGCAACTACAGGTCGAATCGATTGGGCGCGTATCGAGCTCATAACGGGCATTTTTAATGCGCACATCGCCAAAGCGGGTAAAGAGATGGCCGTTTCGTGCATTTCGAGTTGGAATCACGCAGTCAAACATATCGACCCCGCGCGATACCCCTTCCACTAAATCTTCCGGTTTCCCAACGCCCATTAAGTAGCGCGGTTTATCTTTCGGCATAAGCGGATTGAGGTGCTCTAAAATGCGGTGACGATCTTCCATCGGTTCCCCAACCGCAAGGCCGCCAATCGCGTATCCGTGGAAATCGATCTCGGTGAGTTTTTCAACAGAAATGGTACGAAGATCTTCATACATTCCGCCTTGAACAATCCCGAAAAGCGAGTTGGGATTATTTTTAGTAAAGGCATCTTTTGAGCGTTGCGCCCAGCGCATGGAGAGCTCCATCGATTCTTTTGCTTGTTGATGGGTCGCAGGATAGGGCGTGCATTCGTCAAAGGCCATCACAATATCGGAGCCTAAAACGCGTTGAATCTCCATGGAGGTTTCAGGGTCTAAGAAGCATTTACGGCCATCAAATGGCGAGCGGAAGGTAACCCCTTTCTCTTCAATTTTGCGCAGTTCCGCGAGTGAAAAGACTTGGAATCCGCCGGAGTCGGTCAAGATTGGTTTGTCCCAACGCATAAAATCATGAAGATCGCCGTGCGCTTTAATCACATCGAGCCCCGGGCGCAGCCAGAGATGGAAGGTGTTGCCGAGCACAATTTGCGCGTTCATCTCTTCTAGGTTTTTAGGCGTCACTCCCTTAACGGTCGCGATCGTGCCCACAGGCATAAAAATCGGGGTTTCAATGGTGCCCCGTTCGAAGGTAAGTCGGCCACGGCGCGCCGTGCCATCAGTTTTTAATAATTCAAATTTCATTCGTTTTCTGGTTAACTTGTCGTTTACTTATCGTGATCGTGATTTTAATGCTATTATTTTACCTTAAACCACGAAATTTTCAGACTTTAGTGCAAAAATATTCAAGAGACGAGTAAAGGATTCCATGGCTGAGATCAGTTTTTATGTGTTGCCCACCGCAAAAGAGAGTGCGCGTCTTGGGCTGGTGCTAAAACTCGTGGAAAAAGCGTATGAAGCGCGGGAGCCGGCCTACCTTCTTTTTGATGATAAAGAATTTATGAATGATGCCGACCGCGCGATCTGGGGCATGCGAGATGATGCTTTTATTCCGCATACGGTTTTAACATCCGCTGACGATATTGATGCGCTCGATCTGATCTATCTCTCGGCGGAAGAGTTTGCAGTGCCGAATCGCTCTCTGTTGATCAATCTCTCGCGCACCTTTCCAGCCCGCCATACCGAGTTTCAGCGCATTTTTGAGATTATCACCAAAAATCCTGATAGCATTCAAATTAGTCGGAATCGCTATCGTGAATATCGTGATTTAGGCTACGAGATTAAGACGCATATTCTATAATAGAGCTCACTTTACGAGCGAATGCAGGAGCGTTTATGCCATATCTATTAAAAATCGGTCAGTTCGATCAGATGCACACCGTGGGCGTTTTTGAGTTTGAGGAAAATATCCACGCCTTTATTCGATCGATCCCGTTTGTTGAGATTGAAACCTACGAGATCGATGATGTGACCTTTACCGATTATTCCATTCCCTATCAATCGTTGCCGGCATCTTATTTAGTGCGTTATTGCGGGGCGGATTTTCTTTTGTCTCATACGATGTTTACCGATCATGACAATGCGATCTTTTTTAGCTGGGAGCCGGTGCATCTTTGGGATGAGATGGGAAGTGATGAGGCAGATGAGCCGAATCTCATCGAGGGAATGACTCGTGTGGATGCTTATATTATTCCCAATGATGAGGCGCTTGCTTATATCGAATCTCGCGAGGCGATCGTCGTCGCGGTAACCGAGCATTTTGCGGAGAAAGGGATTCCTGTTTCACGAGAATTTGCCGGCTCACAAGATGGAGAAGCGCTCACCTATACCGATGACTCCGGTTGGCATTTTCTCTTTCATCTTGACCCAATGATTGTCAGAGCGTGGGATGAAAAAGAATCTGTTGAAGCCTTTTTAGCCTCGGAACTTGAATAGCCACCATAGATGCGATGTTTCACGTGTATCCAAGCATAAAAAATCCCCAGTAAAGAATCATTTAAAATGACGATTACTGGGGATTTTATTTATCGGGTTATTAACAATTAAGAATTAACAACGATTAATAACGATTAATAACGCGCGTCTTTAGGTTTATTGCCATTTGGCCAGTCATTGACTTTACCAGGGAAGTCAGGACGGGGCATGTGAGTGAAAAACTCCGATACGTCAACGGCATCTTGGTCATCTAAGAGATTTCCTTGTCCCCAAAGACCTTGGTGACTGATACTCATGGGCATCGCATATTTTACAAACGCCGCCGCTTTATAAGTACGCGCCATTCCTGCACCGATATTGAAGGACTCATCGCCCCAAAGCGGTGGGAAAATAATGTCGCCGCGCTCATCTTTTAAGCCTTCGCCATTATTGCCGTGGCACGATGCGCAGTTTTCTGCATAGATTCGTGCGCCGCGTTTGGTATCGCCCACAAGACTTTCATCCACCGGACCTGCGAGCGGAATGTCGATCATTTGGCCTTTTGGAATATCTTTACTGAGCCAATCCATATAGGCGATCATCGCTTTCATCTCTTTGGATTCAACCGGAAGCGGTTTTCCGTTCATTGAACGTTGGAAACAACCGTTGACGCGTCCCGCAAGATCAAGCTCTTTCCCAGAACGGGGCATGACGCGCGGGTAGCGGTTTTTCGAGTTGAGATAGTGTGCGCCGTACGCTGCTTTACCGCCGGCAATATGGCAACTATTACAGTTCATCGCCGCACCAACATTATCCGGTAATAGGCGTTTGGTATCAGTATGTAGGCGTTTGCCCCATAAGATCTCATCGGCATTGGGCTCGTTTAAGATCTCCACATCGCTTGGAATCGTATAGGTTCCGACGACATTTTTATCTTTATCGATGACATTATAAACCGTGCCATTGCTCTCGGTTAAAGGCGGTGCTTTCATGAGAGAATAGGCTGCAAATCCGCCCACAGCACAGATGGCGATTAGGGATGAAACGAGACGTAGCTTACTCATGGCGACCTCCTTGTGCGTTCGCATCATAGACGATATGCGGGGATTTAGTTTTGAGGAAATGGCGAGTACGCGCCACATCGCTCGGATCAACATTCGGTGCTTGGTTGCCCCAGCTGTTACGAATAAAGTTGATCACTTCGGCAATATCTTCATCGCCTAAATGACTAAATCCGGGCATGGTGAACGCCATGATATCCGCAGGAGTTTCAGGCATTTTACCGCCATCAAGGGTGATCTGAATGATCGATTGAGCATTACGCGCAAAAATCGCACTGTTATCGGCAAGCGCAGGAATCACGCGAGCGACCCCTTTTCCATCAACGCGGTGACAGGTGACGCAGTTATCCATATAGAGGATTGCGCCTTTTGATTTGTCTTTACCGGCAAGAAGGGCTGCGGTTGTGGTGTCTTCTTTCTTCGGAAGGGTGACTTCTTTACCCGGTGCCGGAGAGAGCGATTTTAAGTAATAGGCAATGCTTTCGATGTCGTGATCGGTGAAATATTGTGTACTGTGATTGATTACATCGGTCATCGCACCGAAGGCCGATACTTTATCGGTACGACCGGTTTTTAAGAAGGTTTGAATCTCTTCTTGGCTCCACGATTGAAGACCACGCGCTTCACCACGAAGGGATTTTGCACGCCAACCATCAATAATTGCGCCCGATAAGAAATCATTGCCATCTTTCATTGAGTAGGCTTTTTCTTGATAAGCAATGCCGCGAGGGGTGTGACAGGCGCCACAGTGTCCCGGACCTTCCACTAAATATGCGCCGTGATTATAGAGCGCATCTTTATCGGTTTCAGGGGTAAATTCACGTTCGGGCGAGAAGAGGAATTGCCAGTACGCCACCGGCCAGCGCCAGTTTAATACCGGAGGAATCGTCGAATCGGCGTTCGCAAATTTAACCGGTTTCACTTCCTTCATAAAATAGGCGTAGAGCGCTTCAATGTCCTCATCGGGCATGATGGTGTACGAAGGATAGGGCATCGCAGGATAGAGCGGCGCGCCATCTTGACGAACCCCATGTTTTACCGCGGTGGAAAATTCTGCAAGCGTATAGGTACCAATTCCGGTCTCTTTATCGGGAGTGATATTGGTCGAATAGATTGCACCAATTGGCGTTTGCATCGCAAGGCCACCGGCATATTTAGGCGCGTTCGGCGCAGTATGACAGGCAGCACAGTCGGCGGTATGAGCAACATATTCACCGCGAGCAATGATCTCTGGCGAATAGCTCTTGGTTGCAGTTGACGCACTCGGAAGTGTACGGCTTTTGGTGATTGCTTTAGCGCCTCCATAGGCACCGACAAACCCAATCGCAGCCACCACCAGAAGTGGAAGAAGCTTTTTTTTGCGGCGTGGATTCATAAAAATGATCCTCCTTATCTTTTCAATTAAAGGGCCCGGTCTTTTGTACTTCGCTTTATTTTGTTTAGTTACTTTTTTTATTTATATTTATACAGTGTAAATTATCACAAAGTTCGGTAAATACTAGAGGGAAGACGATATATCTTTTTTGTAAGTTGATAGAAGTCAGCAATTACGCATAAAAGTGTGATTAATTGGCACGGAAATTGGTAGCGTCACTTTGGTGTGATACAAAAACGCCCATGCGTTAAAACCTAAACCGGCCGATATCTTGGGCCGATAAGTGTAATCTGCATGAGCGTTTTGTTTATTTACACTGCGGTTAGTAAATGAAACTACACTTTCCCCGCATTGCCCTCGAGCATTTCACGGGCGTGTTGATAGGTGGCATCGGTGAGTTTAACGCCGCCGAGCATCCGAGCAATTTCATCGACGCGGTGATCGCCTTTAAGGGTGCGAATCGCGGTTTGAGTCGATTTCTCGCCTTTGGTTTTCTCCACTTTAAGATGGTGATGGCCAAAGCTCGCCACTTGCGGTAGATGGGTTACGCAGAAGACTTGGCGTCCGATACTAATGTCTTGGAGATGCTTCCCGATAATTTCCGCAACGGCACCGCCCACACCGGTATCAACCTCATCAAAGATCAATGTCGGTAGCGATGAACGCATGCTTAAAATCACGGAGATCGAGAGGCTAATTCGCGCAAGCTCCCCACCGGAGGCCACTTTTCCAAGCGGTTGCAGAGGCTGACCGGGGTTTGCCGAGACTAAAAACTCAATCGCCTCATTACCGTAAGGATGATAGGGCATCGCCGGGACAAAACTTACCTCAAATTGCCCGCCTTCCATCGCAAGGCCCTGCATTGAATCGGTGATTTTTTCGTTGAGTTCCGCTGCGCCCGTTAAGCGAAGTTGAGTGATCTCATCGGCGCGCTCTTGCCATTCATCTTTAAGGAGATCAATTTTTGCTTGCAGCTCTTCAAGCTCCTCATCAGAGACATCTTGCGATTTAAGCTCCGCTTCGAGCTCATGCTGTTTATCGAGGAGTCGTTCTGGATCGATGCGGTGTTTTCGCGCGAGGCTATTGAGCTCTTTCATCCGCGCTTCTACAATCTGCATCTCTTCTGGGTCAAAATTTTCAAGATCAAGACGGCGACTTAACTCATTTTCCGACTCTGAGCAGAGAATGAGGGCGTTATTGATCATATCACCAAGATCGTTAAAACTCTCACTTTGGCGACTTAAGGTTTCCAGACCTTGCTGCAATTGATTGAGCATGCGCGTGATGCCCTGATCGTCATTGCCAAGCAGATCAAGACAGTGCTGAATCCCGCTTAAACGCTCTTCAAAATTACTCAGATAATCGAACCGATCGGAGATCTCTTCCCACTCATTTTCTTGAGGGGCGATATTGGTAAATTCAGCGAGCTGGAATTTTAAAAAGTTGATGCGATCTTGCGCCGCTTCATCTTGATTTTTAAGATCGTGTAATTTAGTTTCAAGCTCTTGCAAACGGCGGGTAAGATCCGTTAGTTCTGCCACTTTTTCTGTTGAGCCCGAATATTGATCGACAAGTTTACGTTGCTCGCTTGTTTTTGTGAGCGATTGGTGCGCGTGTTGTCCATGAATATCGACGAGCTTTTCCCCAAGCGCTTTGAGCGCATGAAGAGGCATTGATCGGCCATTAATAAAGCCACGGCTACGTCCTTTTGAGGAGATAACCCGGCGTAAAATGCAAAGATCATCGCTATTTTCGATGGCATTCTCTTCAAGCCAACGTTTGGCATCGGGGATATTGCGAATATCGAAGGTTGCAATCACCTCGCCCTGATCGTGGCCTTGGTAGATCATTGAAGCATCGGCTTTGCCACCGAGCACAATGGCGAGCGCGTCCACCGTTAATGATTTACCGGCACCGGTTTCTCCGCTAATGACGGTCAGTTCCGGCTCAAAATCGAGGTTGAGCTCTTCAATAATGGCAAAATTGTTGACGTAGAGATCGATCAGCATGGCAATTATCCTTTCAAATTGAGTTGATCTAACAGCGTGTCGTAATTGTGAGGCGCGGTGAGGCAATGATCGCCATATTTGAGCACCGGAATCACCCAGCCAAATTCCTCGGTGAGCGCATCATTGCTTGCAATATCGACATAGTGAAATGCAATTTCATGGGCCTTTAAAAAGTCTTCCATCGTATCGCAAAGGTGGCAACCATCGGTGCCATATAAAATAAGCAAAGGGGCTGTCATAGATCGAATATCACCGTATTAAAATCGCGAATAAAGGGGCATTATAACGGAGTTTCATGGCAAACGTGATGATTTTGATCGTTTAACGACCCAATTTGCCCCGCTAGGTTTCATCGCGGTTTTCCGTTATAATTTAACCTTTAATTTTAATCTTAATGGCACGACATGAATCAAACTAATTATATTAATCGCGCGAAAAAAGTCCTCGCGATTGAGTCCGAGGCAGTGTTAAATCTTCAATCTCAAATCGATGAGTATTTTATTGAGGTTTGCGAGCGCATTAAGAATATTAAAGGGCGCGTTATTGTGACCGGAATGGGCAAATCGGGCCATGTGGGCAGTAAAATTGCCGCGACCTTAGCGAGTACCGGAACGCCCGCTTTTTTCGTTCATCCAGCGGAAGCGAGCCACGGCGATCTTGGTATGGTAACGAAAGAAGATATCGTCATTGCGCTCTCAAATTCAGGGGAGACCGATGAGATTTTGGCGGTGGTGCCAATCATTGCGCGCCAATCAATTCCGCTTATTTCACTAACCGGTAATGCCGATTCCTCGCTCGCTCGTTTGAGTGATTATCATATTTTAGTGAAGGTAAAAGAGGAGGCCTGTCCTTTAGGGCTCGCGCCAACGGCAAGTACCACAGCGGCACTTGCGATGGGCGATGCGATTGCGGTAACGCTCCTTGAGATGCGCGGATTTACCGCCGATGATTTTGCCTTTTCCCATCCCGGTGGAAAGCTTGGGCGTCGTCTATTACTGCGCGTTTCCGATGTGATGGAACCTTTTGAGGATTGTGCGGTATTGCCAAAAGAGGCAACGCTCTCGGATGTGCTGCTTGAGATGACAAAGTTCCCCGTCGGCATTATGGTGTCGATCGATTCGGCGCGTCGTGTGGAAGGGGTTTTTTCTGAAGGGGATCTTCGCCGAGTGCTTGTTAAAGGGGAAAATCCTACAGAATTGACGCTTGCAACTTGTATGACGATCGATCCCTACACCATCGAACATGATGCCTTAGCGGTGGATGCGGTGGCGCTGATGGAAGAAAAACGCATTACCGCACTGCCGGTATTGAGCGATGACAATGAGCTGCTCGGCGTTGTGAATATGCATCATCTTCTGAAAGCGCGAGTGATTTAATCCTTGTTTAATCTAAATCGAGAACAGGCCGAAGCGGTTCGCACCATTGATGCGCCGCTGCTTGTGTTGGCGGGCGCGGGATCGGGGAAGACTCGCGTCATTACGGAGAAGATTAAATTCTTAATCCGTGAGCGTTTTTATGCGCCAAAAACGATCTACGCGGTGACTTTTACCAATAAAGCCGCAAAAGAGATGAGTGAGCGTTTAATAAAAACGCTGGGGCGAGAAGAGGGGCGAGCGGTGCGCGTTTCCACCTTTCATACGCTGGGGTTATCGATTTTAAAGCGGGAAGGGAAAGCGGTCGGGCTTCGGAAAAACTTCTCCATCTATGATCAAAAAGATGCGCTTGAGTTGATGGAATCGCTCCTGCATGAGGATACCGACGCCGCGAAAATTGCCCTTGAGCAGATTTCAACGTGGAAGAACGATAAAATTCTCCCCGATGAAGCGCTCTCCTTTGCCAAAGATGAGCTCGCCCAGCAAAATGCCCTCATTTACAAACAGTATGAAGCGCAGCTACTTGCCTATAATGCGGTGGATTTTGACGATCTGATTTTAAAGCCACTACTGCTGCTTAAAAATGATCTTGAGGTGCGGAAAACCTGGCAAGAGCGGATTCGATATCTGCTTGTCGATGAGTATCAAGATACCAATCTCTGCCAATATGATCTGGTGCGTTATTTGATTGGCGATGGCGTGCATTTAACCGTGGTCGGCGATGACGATCAGTCGATCTATGCATGGCGTGGGGCGCGTCCTGAAAATTTGCATCAGCTCGAGAAGGATTTTACTGCATTAAAACTGGTGAAATTGGAGCAAAATTATCGTTCCACCTCCCATATTTTAAATGCGGCGAACCATGTGATTTCCCTTAATCCTCATCTTTATGATAAAAAGCTCTGGTCGAGCCTTGGTGAGGGGGAAAAGATTGAGATTCATGAGTGTAAAAGCGCGGAAGATGAGGCGAGTTTTGTCGCGATTACCATTCAACACGAGGTGATGTTTCATCACCGCAAACATCGTGATTATGCGATTTTATACCGAGGCAATCACCAAGCGCGAACCTTTGAGATGGCGCTTCGCATGCGCGGTATTCCCACAAAAGTGGTGGGCGGGGCGAGCTTTTTTGATCAGCCGGAAATTAAAGATTTGCTCTCATATTTAAAATTGATCGCCAATCCCGAAGATAGCGCTTCGCTTCTGCGAATTATTAATATTCCACGGCGAGAAATTGGGGCGGTATCGCTGCGAAAGCTCACCGAATTTGCCGATGCCAATCAATTAACGCTCTTTGAAACGCTCAATCATCCGCAATTGCACAGTTATTTAGGGCGACAAACGGCGCATCAATGCCACGCGTTTTACCAAATTATTAAAAAGTGCCAAGAGAAAGAATTTCAGGTGGCTGAGCTCTTTGAGCGACTGCTTGCCCATATCGATTATGAGAGTTATCTGCGGGAAACTGCCGGATCGCCAAAAGCCTTTGAACGAAAACAGCGCAACGTCTTAATGCTGTCTGATTGGTTTAAAGATCAGGGCAAAACGCTTGCAGAAATTCTCTCACATTTGACCTTGGTCTCTATTTTAGAGAATGAAGAGGAAAATCGTGAGGAAGATGCGGTAACCTTAATGACGTTACACAGCGCAAAAGGGCTTGAATTTCCATCGGTCTTTATGGTGGGGCTTGAGGAAGATATTTTGCCCCATAAAAACAGTATTGATGGGGGCATGGTGGAAGAGGAGCGCCGGCTCTTTTATGTAGGCATTACCCGCGCACGTGAAGAGCTTAAAATTACCTATTGCCGTCAGCGGAAGCGGTTTGGCGAATGGGAAAGCTGTCAGCCAAGCCGGTTTTTACGGGAACTGCCGGATGAACACGCGATTTGGAAAAATAGGGAGACGGTGAGCGATGAGGAGAAGCGAGAAAAGACCTCGCAGACCTTAAGTGATCTACGCGCGATGCTGAGAAATATGGATTAATCAGCCGCAACAAGCATTAATATTATCGAGGGAGGGAGCATGGGGAAAACGACTAGTTGGGTGACGCGCCGCATTACGGCGTTGCAGTTTTTTGCAGGGATGGGCACGCTTGTCATTGTCTCCTGTTTGGCGGCGGTTGCGCTCCATTATTTTTACGATCTCCGCTTTATTATTGGCGTGCTCGGCATCGATGAGGCGAACCTCTACACTCGCGATCTCTATGAAATTAATATGGGCGTGCACCTGAATAATGATCTTAGCTACGCTCAAGCGACGCAGATTAATCAATCGAGTTTACAAAAGCTCTACGATCTTCGTTTTTATCTTGCGGGCTATGGTCTTTTTTACTATGCGGTCTTTGGCTGGCTCTATATTAAACGCCTCCATGACGTAAATCTTTCGGCGTGGTTTTCATCCCTTCCGTTACTCCTTTTTTATGGGGCGCTTGCCTACTTTTTTGTTGAGGTGCGCGAGGCATTTTTAAAGCTTGATCTCTCTGCCATTGAGCTCTTTGAGGTGGGGACATTTATCTCGCTTCCCACTAAAGAGGGCTTTATGTCGGTGATTTTGCCACGGCTTGAATTTATCTTGATGCAGAGCCGAGATGCGCTCTTGGTTCTTGCGATTATGAGTGGGGTGATTTTCCTCTCAGCGCTCTTGCTTTTTAGCCGTGAAAGCCCCAATCATTATGGAGTGAAACTCGATTCGGGCAGTTATGAAAAGGCGATGGGACTCATTATGATTGTGGTGAGTGCGTTGCTGCTTTACTATCTTTTCCACGGAATTATTATCGAGGAGTTTTTTGTCCCGAAAAAGGCGTGATGCGTGATTGATGCAGGAGTATCGCTGTGAATGCAAAACCGATGAAAGGCTGGATCTTTAGCATAGCGCTACTCTTATCGCTCGGCTTAAATGGTTGGGCATTTCATCTTTTATGGGCTCAGCATCATCAGCAAACATTAACCCTCGCCGGCGCGCTCGCTGCGCTTCATTCTGCAAGTGATCAGCAAGGCTCAGCAGAATCGGGGGCAATCCATTGGGTAGAGCTTGAGCCGATTGAAGTTGAAATCAATATGGCGGAGACAGATCAGACGGATTCAGATTCGAATGAACCAAAAGAGCCTGACTCCATCAACGATCCGATTATTCCCTCAGTCGTTGATTTTGTGATAAGTACAAAGGAGTCGGAGGTCACCATTGATGCGCCCTTTAAAGCCCCCGAGTCTAAAAAAACCAAACTGAAACCCATTGCGAAATCTCATACGAAACCGCCGGCAGAGAAAAAGCCCGAGACTCGTTCTCAAACAAAAAAAGAGAAAGTCAATCAACAAAAAGAAGGGGCGCAGCATGCCGGCGCGGTACAGGTTGGCTTTCAAACACCGGCGCAACGCCACGGCATTGAAGGGCGAATTTTACGCGGGATCGAAAGTTGTTATCCCGAGATTTCACGCCGACGGGGCGAAGAGGGAATTGTGAGAATCAATCTCCATATTAATCATCAAGGGCAAATGGAGCGGACGGAAATTACGCAAAGTAGCGGCTACGCACGGCTTGATCGCTGTGCGGAACAGGCGGTTAATAAGGCACTTCGCGGAGAGAAACTGAATCAGGTGGCAGGTGTTTTAGCGCTACCTCCGATTCACTTTCGTTTACGCTAGAGGCGTTACATGAAAAGCGGGGAAACTGTGGAGATAGAGAAGGAGGGGCATTATGGGCATTGAGATTGATGGACTAACGGTAATTAAAGGCGGGAAACCCCTGCTCGAAATCGATCATTGCCACATTCCTAAAGGGAAAAATATCGCAATTATTGGCCCAAATGGCGCCGGAAAGAGCACGTTTTTGCATGCGCTATTGCGGTTAATTGAGCGCCGTTTTCTCTCGTATCGTTCGATTAAAATTGATGGCCGATCGCTTGACCGTTACTCCACGCAAACGCTTGCCCAAACGTTCGCCTTTTTGCCGCAAACGCAAACGATCGATCCTTATATGACGGTGGAGATGTTGGTGGAGATGGGGCGATTCCCGTATCGGGGGCGCGATGCCGAGCAGAATGAATCGATTATCCAGCGCGCGCTTCAATTAACGGAGATGACTAGTTTTAAAACCCGTAAGCTCGGGGAGCTAAGTGGTGGTGAACGGCAACGGGCATTTTTCGCCTCAATTCTTGCGCAAAATACGCCTTATCTCTGTTTAGATGAACCGGCAAATTTTCTCGATCCCAAATATCGTCATACCCAAAATGAGTTGATCTGCACCATTCATCAAGACCCAAACATGCCACAATCGACCATTTTACGCGTGACTCACGACATTAATGATGCGCTCGATTATGCTGATTATCTAATTGCGCTTAAGGGCGGAAAGATTCTCGCGATGGGGAGTGTAGAGGCGATCTTAACGGGCGAGCTCCTTGAAGCGCTCTTTGAGATACCATTTCGATTTGTGCAGGATGCCTCTGGGCGAGGAGCATTTTTATCATGAAACAGCGAATGTATCTGATCGGATTGACGCTCTGCGTGCTCATTTTATTGGGGGGTGTTCCGTGGTTTTTCCCCACCAATTTGACCGGTTTGTGGAGTGATCAAACACGTCACATTGCAGACGGATTTGAGCTCATTAAAACCTTTCGTCTTCCGCGGTTGATGGCGGCGGGAATGATTGGTGCAGTACTTGCCCTTTCGGGAATGATCTATCAAGCGATGCTACAAAATCCTCTTGCGGAACCCTTTATTTTAGGCGTTGCCAGTGGAGCGGCGCTCGGGGTGGCGCTCGTGATCCATTTTGGGATTTCAGTGGGAGTCTTGTCTATTATTGGGCTATCGAGTACGGCCATTGGCGCATTTTTGGGGGCGCTCGCGGTAAGTGGCCTAATCTATCTATTGAGCTTTCGCCACCTTGAAAAGACGCTGACGCTGCTTCTTGTGGGCGTGATTTTAAACTTCTTTATCTCGAGTGTGATTATGCTGCTGCAAGCAATCGGTGAGCCCCATAAAGTGCTTGCGATGATCGATTGGATGATGGGCCGGCTGACGCTGGTGGAATCCCATGAGCTCTGTCAATTAGCGGTGATAAGTGGACTCTTTTTATTGGCGATCTACCGATTATCCCCGCATCTTAATCTCCTCTCTTTAGGGCGCGTTGCGGCGCAAACGCGCGGGCTTTCGCTCAAACCCATTATCTCTCTTTTATTTATTATGGTGAGCGTGGTGGTGGGGTATGCAGTCTCGCTTGCAGGACCAATCGGGTTTGTCGGGCTCATTGTGCCGCATATTGTGCGGATTACCTTGGGCAATGATCATCGTCAAAATTGGCCGGTGGTGGCGTTACTCGGTGCTCTTTTATTGATGAGTGCGGATCTTGTGGCGCAAACGATGCTCTATCCCGCCGATCTTCCTGTGGGGGTAATCACCTCGATCTTAGGTGCACCGCTCTTTTTATATCTTCTATTGTCGAAGAAATAATTAATTCCCTTTGCAATTGATTATCAAAATCTAGTAGTGAGGCTTTTCAAATGAGAGCGATTCAAAAAATTAATATTGTCGCCATCCTCGATTGGTATGAATCGTAATTACCGATTGTAAAAAATCGTAAGGAAAGTTCATTGTGCCGATTATTGTTAGCTTTATAGCAACTTTGCGGGCTTGAGTGACAATATTTTTCCGTTTTAAATTATAATCTTAATATCCGCTAAAAAGACTTAACATTTCTTAAAATATAAGTTATGATTCTGTCGTCAATTGGGAGTCATACGCTCGTCATAGTGTGCTGATATAATAGTACAGTTAATAACGAACCGATGATGCGCGTGGTCTTCAAATTAAAAAGATAAGGGCAAGACACGCTTTAATTAAATAGCTTAATTATAGGAAGGAAATATGTTACAGGACGTTCGTGCGAATGATACAGATTTAGATGCGTTACTCGATATCAACCAATTTACAGACGAAGATTTAGCGCGTCTTAAAAAGGTCGGTGAGATTATCGTTCCTCAGTTACCTCAGTTAACCGATCGTTTTTATGATCAATTAACCAATAACTCAGCAACCGCGCCATTTTTAGAGGGGCGTTTAGAGGCGTTAAAACAGACGCACTTTAACTGGTTAAAAGGGTTATTTACTGGGGTGATGGATGCGGCATACGTGAAAACTCAATGGGAAATTGGTCGCGTTCACGCAAAAATGCACATTGCGCCACTCTTTGTTGCGTCAAGTATGAGCTATTTGCGTTCAGAAATGCCAAAATTGGTAACGGATGATCAAGCACAGCAAATCAATGAAAATAGAGATGATATTGTTGCATCTATTCTCAAATTATTAGATATTAGTCAGTTCGTAATCGACCGTAGTTATTACGATCGACTGATGGAAGTAACGGGAATTTCAAAAGCATTATTACATCGCTTAATGAGCTAATTCATTGCGATCATAGGGAAGTAGGTGAAAAACCTACGCGGGCCCGCCACTGTAATAAGAGCGTCTTCCACTTGGAAGGCGCTTTTTTAGTCAGACCCCTATATTTATTCATTCATCGACTCTCGAGGTTTTAGAGCTCATGACCAATCAATTTAAGCCCAAAGCGCTGATCGTTGCGCTTGCCACTCTCTTTTCTTTTTCTGCTAGCGCGGACGAACTGTTGCAAAATACCCCTCAAACGGATGAAGAAGCGATCGTCTTTACTGCCAACCGGATCGCAACGGACAAAGATAAAACCGGAACGCGTACCGAAGTTGTCTCCAGCAGTGAAATCCAGCAGCGCCAATATCGTACCGTTGAAGAAGCGCTCTACAGTAAGCCCGGAATCACGTTAAGCCGCACCAGTATCAATGGCCCGAGCAATCTCTTTATTCGCGGAGCCGGCAGTGAGCATTCACTTATATTGGTGGATGGAGTACCGATGGGTGATCCGATGGGAACAGGGCGCATGACCAACTTTGTTCTATTAGGTAATTTAACCAATATCGATCGCATCGAGGTGTTAAAAGGTCCACAAAGTACGCTCTATGGTTCAAACGCGATGGGCGGTGTGGTGCAAATCTTTACGAAAAAAGGTCAAAAAGAGCCAGAAACCGTTTTAAGTTTAGAGGCAGGTTCTCGTGAGACCATTCGCACGACGCTTTCAACGTCAGGTGGATTTGAGCGTTTTTCGTATGCGCTTGCGGGGTCTGTTGAAAATCAACGGGGGATTGATGTTACATCAAATGATGATCCACTAAAACCTGAAAAAGATTTTGATAAAGATCGTCAAAAAAACCGTGTGTTATCGGGAAATATGAACTTTATCGTTAGTGAAAACTTCGATATTGATCTGATGGCGCATTATAATCGTCAATATCTTGAATATGATAATAATTGGAATCCTTTAGAGGTTTCAAATTCCATGCGTAACAAGCAGTTTTTAGGGCGTATTGCAGGAAATTTATCGTTATTTGATGATCGCTTAGCGACAACTATTTCTTATAGTATTAATGACTTAAGACGAGAGGATTTTTCAGGCTCATCTCTTTATGATCAGAGTTGGAATTACTTAGGTGATTATCCCACTTATCGTAAATATAAAGGTAAATTACAAACATTCGATGTGAATAACACCTTAACGCTTGATCCTAATTTTAAAACGATCTTTGGTGCAACCTATGCTCATGAAAAAGGGCATCAATATGATAGTACAGCTAAACCGACTGGCTATCCTGAGTGGGAAGGAACAAAAACGGCACATACAAAAAGCCTCTATTTAGATCAGCATTTTGATTATAACGATCGCCTTTTTAATACGATCGGTGTGCGTTATGACGACCATTCTGAATTTGGCAGCAAAACCACATTCCGTGCCACTACGCGCTTTAATGTGAATGATCAAGTCGCGCTGAAGGCCTCCTACGGAACAGGATTTAATGCACCGAACATCTATCAAGTTTATGGTGTTGGAGTAGGTAATAAAGCACTTAAAGCCGAAACTAGCCGCGGTTTTGATTTAGGAATCGTTTTTAATCCAACAACAGCGAGTGAAATTGAAGTGACTTACTTTAATACGCGCTACAAAAATATGATCGATTATGTTGCGGATTATCCTGGTGCAATGACAGGAAAATATGAAAACGTGGATCGTGCAAAAATGAAGGGGCTTGAAATTGCAGGCGTATGGCAGCTCAATGAGATGCTTGGTGCGACCTTTGCGTATACCTATCTTGATGCGAAAGAGAAAAAGCAGGAAGGGGAATATGAGCGCATGACGCGTCGCCCACGCCATCAAGTAAGTGCGGGACTTAATTATGCACCGACTGAGCGTTTTAATTTAAATGCGGGCGCAACGTATTATAGTAAACGTGTTGAATCAGTAGGATATCCTGCAAAACGCATTGATTTAGGTGGATTCACAACGCTTGATGTAGCGGCTACGTATCAAATTAATGACAGTGTGGAAATTACCGCGAAGATCAATAACCTGTTTGATAAAAAACATGAGTATGCAAAAGGCTATCGCGAACCCGGAATTGAAGGGTTTGTGGGCGTCAATATTAAATTCTAAGCGGGCAGAGATCCCTCTTTAAAACGAGAAAGCGAGTGAATTGGAAACGATTCATTCGCTTTTTTATGCCGTTCAATTGAATATTTGAATAGTTACAAAAAGCTGTAATTAACAGGGCTTTAAAAGGGTGGTATGATAATTCAATACTAAAAAGAAACCTAGATAGACCGTGAGGAGGGGCGTGTGGAGCGAATCAGGCAGAGTCTTGTTGTGCTGTTGCTGACGTTAATTATGCAGATCAGTTTTGCGCACCGCTGTGAACGGATTGTGACGCTTTCCCCCGCGCTTACCACCATTATCGATGAGATGGGACTAGCTGAAAATTTAGTGGGTCATAGTGAATACTCGCTCCTGCCAAAAGGGCTTAACAGCGTGGAGGTGGGCAGTTATTTTAACCTCAATTTAGAGCAGCTCTATCGCCTCAAACCGACGATGATTTTTCTTGAGCAAAGTGATGCAGGGAAGACGGTAGCGAAGATGAAAAAACTTGGGCTGCTGGCTCAAACTATTTTGCTCAATACGCTCGATGAGATTGAAGCAAGTTACGTGAATATTAGGGCGGCGTGCGGGTTTACTGATGATGATTTGACGGGTGATAAAACGCTGGTAAAGACCGATTTATCTGCGCAACAAAACCGATTAACCGATCAAGGAAACGGGCTCGTGTTTTATGGCGATGGGAGAGATTATCAATTAGACGTACCGACGCTTGCGGTAGGAAAGAGCTTTCATCGAGATCTTTTCAATTATTTAGGATTAACGCTTTTATACGATGGGCCGCTCAATGCGCCGACCTTAAATAGCGAAGCGCTCTTTGCGCTCAACCCTGATTGGATCATTATTTTAAATAGTGATTCGGCGGTTAATTATGACACACTCGAGCAATTAACGGTGCGTAACATTGAGGTGAAATGGCCGCGCCTTGAGGGAATGAATGCCGTGAAAAACGGGCAAGTTTACGAATTAAAAGGGTATTGGAGCATGATGCCAACGCCCCGAGCGATGGAGTCCATTGCGGAACAGGTGATAACCGTTTTAGATCAATCAGAGTCGCCAAATTCTATTGATAAACAGAAGGAAAATATACAATGAAAATTGCAAATAATGTGACTGAACTCGTAGGGCATACGCCGCTTGTTCGCCTTAATCGCCTAACTGAAGGCATGCCGGCGGAAGTAGTGGTAAAACTTGAGTATTTCAATCCATCTCACTCCATTAAAGACCGCATTGCCGTAGCGATGATTGCGCGTGCGGAAAAAGAGGGGCTTTTAACGAAAGACTCTGAAATTGTGGAGCCGACCTCGGGAAATACCGGGATCGGGCTTGCGATGGTCTGTGCGGCAAAGGGCTATCCATTAACGCTCACCATGCCAGAAACCATGAGTAAAGAGCGTCAAATGCTCTTAAAAGGTTACGGTGCAAATCTTGTGCTGACCGATGGAAAAGCGGGCATGAGCGGCGCGATTGCCAAAGCGAAAGAGATGGCGGAAGAAAACCCCAATATCTTTATTCCTCAGCAATTTGATAACCTTGCAAACCCTGAGATTCACCGCGAAACCACCGCGCTTGAGATCTTAAATGATACCGATGGTAAAGTGGATATCTTTATCGCAGGCGTCGGTACAGGCGGCACGATTACCGGAATTGGCGAGGTGTTAAAAGCGCATAATCCGAACGTGGAAATTATTGCCGTTGAACCTGCGGAATCGGCGGTTTTATCGGGTGAGCCATCAGGTCCTCATAAAATTCAAGGGATCGGTGCGGGATTTGTCCCAAGCGTATTAAATACCGATATCTACGATAAAATTGTGAAAGTGCCGAGCGATAACGCCATTGAAACGGCGAAAGCAGCAGCGCGTAAAGAGGGGCTTTTAGTAGGAATCTCTTCAGGGGCGGCGATCTATGCTGCGCTTTTAGAAGCGAAAAAAGAGGAAAACCGCGGTAAACGCATTGTGGCGATCGTGCCCTCGTTTGGTGAGCGTTATCTCTCAACGGCGCTCTTTGATGAGTATCGTTAATCCTCTTTAACGCACCGAATCACAATTTGGCGTGAAAATAATTTGAAGGCGAATCTGTTTTAACGAGCGGATTCGCCTTTTAAATTTAAAACTATATGAATGAGTGCAGAGTATGCTAAAATTGATCGTTTACCATTTCCCGTAAACGGTCTTCGTTTGCGGAAAATCAATGTTTTATATAGCGATGTTTTTATAGGAGATTGTATGACAGAGCAAACCCTTTCAATTATCAAGCCCGATGCAGTTGCAAAAAACGCAATTGGTGCAATCTATTCACGTTTCGAAACTGCAGGTTTCAAAATTGTAGCGGCGAAAATGGCTCAATTAACTCGCGAAGAAGCAGAAGGTTTCTACGCAGTGCATAAAGAGCGTCCTTTCTTCAACGATTTAGTTGAATTCATGATCTCTGGCCCCGTAATGATCTCTGTGTTAGAAGGCGAAAACGTAATCGCTAAACACCGCGACATCATGGGTGCAACCAACCCTAAAGAAGCATTAGCGGGTACGATTCGTCACGACTTTGCTGACTCAATCGACGCGAACGCAGTTCACGGTTCAGATGCAGCTGAAACAGCGAAAGTTGAAATCGAATACTTCTTTGGCGAAAACGCTGTTGGTAAAGTAGGCGTTTGTTCAAAATAAGTTCGTATGCAAGAGATAAAAATAGATCGTGTTGCTCCCGTTATTGAAAAAGTAAACTTATACAGTTTACCGCTTGACGGGATGCAAGCGTTTTGCGAAGAGCTTGGTGAAAAGCCATATAGGGCCACTCAAATTATGAAGTGGCTCTATCATAAGGGCGTATCAAGCATCGATGAGATGACCGATATCTCGAAAAAAACGCGTGAGAAGCTCAATAATGTAGCGACATTGGGATTGCCTGAGGTGATTCGCGATTTGCCGTCAAACGATGGTACGCGAAAATGGCTCGTGCGCATGGATTCTGGAAACTCGATCGAGATGGTCTATATTCCAGAAGATGGCCGCGGGACACTTTGTATCTCCTCACAGGTGGGCTGTGCGCTCGATTGCAGTTTTTGTGCAACGGGTAAGCAGGGCTTTAACCGCAATTTAAGCGTGGCTGAGATTGTCGGCCAAGTGGTGCTTGCGAAAAAGCTCTTAAATGATTTTGAAGAGATCGATAATTTCACGCCGCGTAAACTCACCAACATCGTATTTATGGGGATGGGTGAACCGCTCCTTAACTACCGCAATGTGGTGGCTGCGGGGAAAATCTTCTTAGATGATTATGGATTAGGCTTATCAAAACGTCGGGTGACATTAAGTACCTCGGGCGTGGTGCCAGCCATCTATCGTCTGAAAGAGGATCTTGATTTAGCGCTCGCCATTTCCCTTCATGCGCCGTATAACACGCTGCGTGATGAGCTCGTTCCGATCAATCAAAAATATCCGATCGAAGAGTTACTAGAAGCGTGCCAAGCCTATATCGAGGGAACGCCGAGCAAGAAAATCACTTGGGAATATGTGATGCTAAAAGGCATTAATGACCGTGAAGAAGATGCGCATGCACTTGCGCGCCTAATTCGTCATATCCCCGGTAAAGTCAACTTAATTCCCTTCAATCCATTTGACGGATCAGACTACAAAACATCGAGCGAAAAGCAGATTAATCATTTTAGAAACACGCTAAAAGGTTATGGTATAGTAGTCGTTACCCGTAAAACTCGTGGGGAAGATATTGATGCCGCATGTGGGCAATTAGCTGGTCGAGTATTAGATAAAACCAAACGTACCGCCGGAAAAGAGTAAGTCCAACGTCAAAATTCAAGAGAGGAATAGATCTGTGAGAGTCATTATTACTGGGTTAATTGCGATCATGTTATCGGCATGTGTTACAACCACCGGTGGTAGCTCCGGCACAAGTGGGAGTCGTGGAAAATACGTCACCTACGAAGAGCTCGAAGAGATCGACCGCATCAATTATCAGCTCGGCGCAAGCTATATCGAAAATGCCAACTATGATGTGGCAGAAGATAAGCTGATGAAGGTGGTCACCAACGCCCCAAACTTCCCAGAGGTCTATAACGCGCTTGGCGTATTGAGTGAACGTCGCGGACGCTTTACCAATGCGCTAACTCTCTTTTTTAAAGCGATCGAACTCAATCCTAATTTAGATATTGCCATGCAAAACTATACCCGTCTCCAATGCCGCGAGAACGGAACGGATTCGCTTGAGATGATCGCCTATCAAGCGCAGCATCCTGTATTACGTGCAGGAATCTACAGCGGCGTCGCTGAGTGTGCACTTGGGAAAAAATCTTATGATGTCGCCCTTAAAAATGCGAACCAAGCCATTAATGCCGATCCAAACTACGGCCTTGCCTATTTTAACCGTGCAGTTGCGCTCTATCATAAACGCCAATACCGCGATGGGTTACAATCGTTAGCAAAATTCCATGATATTAAAGGCTATACCGCTCAAGGCGCTCGTTTAGGGCTCGAAATGGCGAAGAAAGTTAACGATAAAGCGGAAATCCAAAAGTTCACATATGTGATCGAAACGCAGTTTAAATAATAACGAACAGATAAGAAGTTTAGTCGATGCAAATTGAAGAGTTAGGTGATACATTACGGGCCCGTCGGGAAGAGAAGAACTTCACGATCGAGCAGGTGTCCCGTGCAATCTCATTACGCAGCTCCATTATTGAAGAGCTTGAGCGAGGCGATTACTCGAAAATCGATGCGCTCCTCTATACCAAAAATTACTTAAAACGCTACGCCGGCTATTTGGGATTCACGCCCGATGAGGTCGAAGCGATGATCGAGAGCATTCCGGTCGAAGATAAAAGCTATCAACATTTAAAACTCAACACAGAGATTAAAAATAAAGAGAATCGTCGTAAAAAGAGCTTCATTTTACGCCTCTATTTCTTTGTGGTGATTCTGATTTTAGCTTCAGTTTATCTCTATTTTACCCTCGATAAACATGGCGATTTCTTTAAAAATGGGATTGCGCCAACGCCTCAAGATGAAGCGATTATCGACGAGAGCGATGTTCCACCACCTTTAACTGAACCGCGCCGTCAAGGCCCATCCGTTTTCACAGAGCCGAGCGCCGTTGATCCGCTGATTGAGATGAATCGCGGGAAAATGGCTGATGATTTAAATGAGGCAGTGGGAGATTACGGATTTACGCGCCTAGTCGATGAAACCGTTGAAGCGGAAACCAATAATCTAAATGATGCGGATGAACCAAGTCCTGAAATTTTAGCGGAGATTGAAAATATTAAATCCTTAGCTAAGCTCGGCGTGCCGACAAAAGGGGCGGGGAATCAGCAAGAGAGCATAATCGCTGAAGAGGAAAATCTACTCTATATTGAGACCAATGATGATTGCTGGATCGGCCTTTATGATGGTAGTGGCAATACGCCGGCACAAGCGATTGTTAAACCCGGTGAGCCGTTCCGTTTAACTCTGGAAGATCGTCATTTTATTACTAAAAATGGTGAAAAATCGATGCGCCTTAAATTTGGCAATGGTCGCGCGGTGACGGAACTTCGCGTCAATGGTAAAACCGTCGATCCCGAGCTCTATACACCTCAAGGCAAACGTAATATTATTACCTTCAACTTAAATCCTGAAGATTATCAATAAAAATAGAAAACTATGAGCAAAAAAATTACTGCAATTCGGGGGATGCACGACTGGCTACCCTCTGAAAGCCACTATTGGCAAACGATTGAAGCGGAACTGAAAAATCTTTTCACCGAATATGGCTATCTTGAGTTGCGTACTCCGCTCCTTGAAGAGACGCGCCTTTTCACGCGTTCACTCGGTGAAGTGACCGATATCGTTGAAAAAGAGATGTATACTTTCCCCGATCAAAATGAGAATTTAAGCTTAACGCTTCGTCCTGAAATGACGGCGGGAATCGTGCGTGCGGGTATTGAACATGGTCTTTTCTATAATCAAACCCAAAAAGTATGGCAAATTGGCCCAGCGTTTCGTTATGAGCGTCCTCAAAAAGGGCGTTATCGCCAATTCCATCAAGCAGATATTGAGATTTTTGGCATTGAAACTCCTGATGCTGATGCGGAAATGCTCGCAATGCTTCATCGTTTATGGAAACGTTTAGGCATTGATCAAGAGGTAAAACTTGAGATTAACTCGATGGGTACCGCGCCATGTCGTAAGGTATATCGTGAAGCGCTCATCGCTTATTTTGAGCAATACCAAGATAAACTTGATGAAGACAGTCAACGCCGTCTCTATCGCAATCCGCTCCGTATTTTGGATTCGAAAAACCCTGAGCTTGACGGCATTATTAAAGATGCACCTCAGCTCATTGATTACCTTGATGAGGAATCAAAAGCCCATTTTGATGATCTTTGCGCCTATCTTGACGCACTTGGCATTGAGTATATTATCAATCCTCGCATTGTGCGCGGGATGGATTATTACACTCGTACCGTATTTGAATGGACCACCGATAAACTCGGCTCGCAAGGCACAGTATGTGGCGGCGGACGTTACGATAAAATGGTGGAAGAGCTTGGCGGACGAGCCACCCCTGCAATCGGTTTTGGTATGGGCATGGAGCGTCTGATTCTGCTTTGCCAAGCGTGCGAAGTAAAAGCGAAAGAGATTGCGCCCCTTGTGACCACTGTATTTCTTGGAAAAGCGGCGGAGCGCGTGGGTTTAACGCTGGTTGAATCGATCCGTGATGCGATGCCTGGTGAGAAAATTATGCTCAATTTAGGCGGCGGAAGCGTCCGTTCACAAATGCGTAAAGCCGATAAATCAGGTGCGCGCTGGGCATTAATTATGGGTGAAGATGAGCTTCAAAATGGATCCGTTGTGGTGAAAGATCTGCGTGAAGATGGCTCGCAAGAGACCATTTTACAATCAGAGCTCGTCGCATGGTTAAAAAACGCAAATTAGGAGATCGGGATGAGCCTTAAAGAATTTGAAACCGATGAACAACGTGCCGAAGCGCTTGTTGATTGGCTGAAACAAAACAGTAATTTTATCTTGCTTTTAGCGGTAGTGATTGTAGGAACGATTGTCGGTCAGAACTATTATCAATCCCATAAAGCGGGGAAAACGGTGAATAATATTGCGGCGCTCGATGCGCTTGCGATGGAAAAGGGCACTGAGGGGAATCTCTCTAAAGCGCAATTAACCGAGTTTTTAGATAAAAACAACAACCAAGATCATCAGGCATTAGGCGTGATGACCGTTGCCGGTGAGCTCGCAAATCGCGGTGAATATCAGGAAGCGAAAGCTCTTTTAACTGGGCTTGATACGCAAAAATTTGATCCAAGCTTAAAAGCGCTCGTTGATTTTCGTTTAGCGAAAGTGTTATTTGAATTAAACGAATACGATGCTTCATTAAAGGTCTTAGATGGCATGGACTCAATCTCATTTAGAGGCCTTGCACAAGCGTTATCCGGTGATATTCATCTTGCAAAAGGCGATGAAAAACGCGCGACTGCGTCGTATGAAGCGGCGTTAACCTCACCGAATGCCCCGCGTGATGGCGTATTATTGAAACTCGCGCAACTAACAGGCAGTGAGGCCGGCGAAGCGCCTGCGGATAATGCCCCTGCAAACGCGGTTGAGCCAGAAACAGAATCAAAAACTGATGCAGTAGCATCGTAATAAATACTAATTATTAATACTCACACGATCATGTCGCGAAAGCGCTACAGGAACGAGAAAAGGAGCGATTGATGTCGATGAAACGATCCATGGCATTAGCCACATTTGCAGTAGTCACGCTAACAGGGTGCAGTGGCTTGATTTCAGGAAAATCAAACCGCATTCAACCGACCCCACTCAATCAAGAAGTCCCTAGCCACTTAGCGCAAACCGCGTGGAGTAGCTCGGTGTCAGCGAAAGTTGAAGCAACGTCGGGCAATCGTTTTACCCTCGGCGTTCAAAATGGACGCTATTTTGTGGCGGGCGATAACGGCATGGTCAGCGCAGTCTCTGAGGGCGGCGGCGTTCTTTGGAATGCAAAAACCGATCCGCTTTATACTGGCGTTGGCGTTGAAGGCGATAAAGTCTTTGTCGGCACCAAGCAGGGCGAATTAGTAGCGCTCTCAGCCGTTGATGGTAAAGAGCTCTGGCGTAAAGGCCTATATGGCGCAAGCATTGTGACACCCAAAGCGCATAATGGCGTCGTTGTCACAGTGACCCAAGGGGGCGCAGTCGAAGCATTTGATAGCGCAACGGGAGAGGTGAAATGGGCCTATATGATGGCGCCGACTCGCTTTTCAATGCGCGGATCGGCTGAACCGATCGTTTTCCAAAATGATCTCATTGTGAGTAATGATGCCGGCCAAGTGATTCGTTTTGATGTGCAAACGGGCGCGGTTAAATGGGGCGTTAAAACTTCACGCGTGAGCGATTCAGGCCTGGTTGGCAGCATGCTCGATATCGATTCCGCACCGCTTGTGGTGGGAAATGATCTCTACGTTGCATCGATTCGCCAAGGCATTAGCAAAATTACCGCCCAAGGCCGTCTCCTTTGGACAAAAGGTAATGGCGTTTATGCGGGCATTGCCCACCAGGGCGGGAATATTTTATCCGTTGAAGATGAAGGACGCATCGTTGCACTTTCAACCCAAAATGGGGATGAAAAATGGGCCAATACCGATCTTTTAGGACGCGGTGTGAGCCGTCCGGTGATCGTAGGTGGAAAACTCGTTGTGGCTGACTTTGAAGGGTATGTGCACGCACTTGATCCACAAACTGGTCGTCTTTTAAGTTCAACTAAAGTAGGAAACGGTGCATTTTTACCTGATTTAACGGTGATCGGAAATGCAGTATTCCTCCAAGAAAAAGCAGGGCGCTTAATTAAAGTAGTGCTATAATCGCCCCTTTTTATCTTTCACGAATTACATTAGAAGTATATAAGTATGTTACCGATTTTTGCTCTAGTGGGGCGCCCGAATGTCGGGAAATCCACCATTTTTAATATTTTAACGCGAACGCGTGATGCGCTTGTGGCTGACCAGCCCGGGCTTACGCGCGATCGTCAATATGGTCACGGCGTTGTCGGTGATAATCCCTATATGATTCTAGATACCGGCGGATTATCCGGCGATGAAAATCGTATGGATCAGCTGATTGAATCGCAAGTTTGGAAAGCGGTTGATGAGGCGGATGTGATTTTGTTTGTGGTCGACGGCCGTGAAGGGCTGACCGCATTTGATGAAGATATCGCCAATCGCTTACGCCGTTCAGATAAACCGTGCATTGTGGTAGTCAATAAAGCGGAAGGGCAAGATCCTGAGCTAATTATGAGCGATTTCTATGCGCTCGGCTTAGGCAATATTGTGCCAGTGTCTGCGAGCCACAACCAAGGGTTTATCGAGCTCGTTGATGAAGCGTTTAGCCATATTAATGAAGAAGATTTTGTTGAAGCGATTGAAGAAGAGGACGATATTATTCGTCTTGCGGTATTTGGTCGCCCGAATGCAGGGAAATCAACGCTCATTAACCGTATTTTAGGGGAAGAGCGCGTGCTCGCCTCTGAAGTTGCGGGAACAACGCGTGACAGTATCGAAATTCCCTTTACTATGGAAGATCGCGACTTTATCTTGATCGATACTGCTGGGGTGCGTCGCCGTGCTCGTGTGTCGGATAAGATCGAGAAATTTAGCGTACTGAAAAGCTTAGATGCCATCGAAAAAGCCAATGTGGTGGTCTTTGTCTTTGACGCTGAAGAAGGTCTATCGGAGCAAGATGCAACGCTGCTTGGCTATGTGCTCGATTCCGGTAAAGCATTGGTGCTCGCGGTCAATAAGTGGGATACCTTAGAAAACGATGATAAAGAGTGGCTCAAGCAAGAATTTGACCGCCGTTTCGCGTTTGTGGATTTCACCAAACCGATCTTTATCTCAGCGCTGCGTGGTACCGGTGTGAGCCGTGTGCTCCAAGAGGCGATTAAAGCGTACGATTCATCGATGCAGGAATTTTCCACGAGCGAACTGTCTGACATTTTGGAAGATGCTGTTCGCGCGCATCAACCGCCGATGGAGAAAGGCTTTGCCCCGAAATTACGCTTTGCGCACCAAGGGGGTAAAAATCCTCCGCGCATTATTATTCACGGTAATCGTACCCAATATGTGAAAGATTCGTACGTGCGTTATTTAAGTAAAACCTATCGCGAAACGCTGGGTCTTTACGGAACGCCGGTGCGCATCAATTTCCGCGGGGGCGATAACCCTTATGCCGGAAAAGCGCCAAGCCCAACGAAAAAAGAGATCAAACGTGCGGGTAAAGTGCGTTACGGGAAACCGAAGAAATAAACGATTTTTATCTAATTTCTAATCTTTTGATTTAGAATCTAGATAGAAAAAGCCTCGGAGGCGTTATTGTAAGACGCTCCCGAGGCTTTTTTATTGTGTGTATTTTAAGGTTGCTCTTAAAAGTAATTTACAAGATTAAGGCTTAACGCTTTAATCCTTTTAAGGCATCGGCAAAAGGATTATTGGACGGCTTTTCGCTATGGCGTTTTGCTTGCTTTCCTTTAGCGGGAACGTAGCTTTTTTGCCCTTTATCGGATGCGCTTGCATCATCGTTCATGCGCATGGTGAGCTGAATACGGTTGCGGGGAATATCGACTTCCAACACTTTAACCGTCACCACATCACCGACTTTAACGATCTCGTGGGGATCTTTAACAAAGCGGTCGGCAAGGGCGCTGATATGGACTAATCCATCTTGATGCACGCCAATATCGACAAAGGCACCAAAGTTTGCCACGTTGGTTACGACACCTTCTAAACGCATGCCTTCTTTAAGATCTTTGATCGATTCAATGCCCTCTTTAAAGGTGGCGGTAACAAACTCAGGGCGAGGGTCACGGCCGGGTTTATCCAGCTCATCGATAATGTCTTTCACCGTAGGAATCCCAAATTTCTCGGAGGTAAATTCCTTGGGATCAAGGCCGCGTAGAAGTGAGGTATTGCCGATCAGTTCATCGATCGATTTGGCGGTTTTTTTCGCGATCGCTTCCACAACGGGGTAAGCTTCCGGGTGAACGGCAGAGCGGTCGAGCGGATTATTGCCGCGAATACGTAGAAATCCCGCAGCGAGTTCGAAGGTTTTTGGCCCAAGGCGCGGAACTTTTAATAGCTCTTTACGATTGGTAAAAGCCCCATTTTCATCACGATATTTGACGATATTTTCAGCCGTTGTATTGTTTAAGCCAGAGACCTGTGCAAGAAGTGGGCTAGACGCCGTATTAACATCGACTCCTACCGCGTTTACACAGTCTTCTACCACCGAGGCAAGAGAACGGTTGAGTTCAGTTTGATTCACATCGTGCTGATATTGCCCAACGCCAATCGATTTTGGATCGATCTTAACCAGTTCAGCGAGTGGATCTTGCAGGCGGCGGGCAATGGAGATCGCGCCTCGTAACGAGACATCGAGCTCGGGAAATTCTTTTGAGGCAAGCTCAGAGGCAGAATAAACAGACGCTCCTGCTTCACTAACGACGATACGGCTTAAGCCTTTTACTACTTTACAGAGCTCGCCCGCGAGTTTATCGGTTTCCCGTGAGGCGGTTCCATTCCCGATCGCAATGAGGCTCGGTGAATGTTTTTGGCAGAGCGCTGCAAGTGCGGCGAGTGAGCCATTCCAATCATTACGCGGTGGATGGGGATAGATCGTTGTGGTATCGAGAAGTTTTCCGGTATCGTCAACAATGGCGACTTTACAGCCAGTGCGAATGCCAGGATCGATCCCTAAAATTACTCGGTTTCCCGCAGGGGAGGCGAGCAGTAGATCTTTTAAATTGCGAGCAAAGACTTTAATCGCTTCCGCTTCCGCCTCTTCACGCATGCGATTAATAAGCTCAAGGGAGAGCGAAAGATTGAGTTTCGCGCGCCAGCTAAGACGAATGGTATCGTTCAGCCAATCGTGCGGATTGCTCAGGCCAAAG
Organism: uncultured Ignatzschineria sp.; assembly: GCA_945619025.1. GTDB lineage: Bacteria > Pseudomonadota > Gammaproteobacteria > Cardiobacteriales > Wohlfahrtiimonadaceae > CALZBJ01. The sequence goes on from CALZBJ010000003.1 coordinate 136,780, forward strand.
TGATCTTTAATAAAGGTTTGCGGCGTTTCTTCGATCGGTTCGGGTAAAAGAAGGTCGAGCGATAAGATATCTTCATTCCGTCCTCGAAGGAGCGCTAAGGCACGATGTGAGGGAATGGTTTTAATGGTTTCGCTAAATTCAAAGTAATCTTTATAATTGCTGCCCTCATCGGCCTTCCCATCTTTGACCGATGCGCTGATTACGCCATTGTCCCAAAGATAATTACGCAGCTTTCCGAGAAGCTCGGCCTCTTCCGAGATGCGATCAATTAAGATAAAGCGTGCGCCATCAAGCACTGCTTTTGTATCGGCAAAGCCTTTCTCTTCATCAATATAAGGTGTGGCAAGCGCTTCTAAGTCCTCGGATAATCTATTTTGAAAGAGCGTTTCCGCAAGCGGAAGAATGCCAGCTTCAATGGCGATCTGTGCACGAGTTCGGCGGCGCGGACGATAGGGCAGATAGAGGTCTTCGAGCTCGGTTTTTGTGGTCGCTGCTTCAAGTTTACCGCGAAGTTCATCGGTGAGTTTTTCTTGAGAGTCGATCGATTCGATAATGGTACTACGGCGATCTTCAAGCTCGCGAAGATAGACAAGGCGCGTCTCAAGTTCACGAAGTTGCGCATCATCAAGTCCGCCGGTTACCTCTTTACGATAGCGCGCAATAAACGGAACGGTCGCCCCCTCATCAAGCAGGGTAACAGCAGCGCTCACTTGGGTGACATTTGCGTTAATTTCACGAGCAATAATGGAGGCAATAGTAGGGATGTTCGCCATATCGAAAAGGTTCCTCTCTTCATTTATAGTGTTATATTCAGCCCTCCATTATAACGGTTTTTATTGGCTATTTTTGCTTTTTGGCGTTTGTGAGTTGTATTGCGCTTTATCTTGCTTATTTTTTGGCTAATGGGCGGGAAATTTCCGTCAAAAAATCGCCCTTAAATTGGCTCAAGTCGTCCATTTATCAATGAAATTTGAGTTTTTTATCAAGATAAATTATAAAAGATGGCATGCGCGCCGTTTTCGCTTGGTAACGTACGGGCATGTCGTGATTACCAAGGGCAGAAAAAGGCGTTTTTTTTATTTCAGATAAGGAAGCACAATGGCTGAAAGTAAGCAAGAGCCTTCAAAGGGACTTATAAATAAATTTTTAAATGGAATTGAATGGGTTGGGAATAAATTACCTGCCCCTGCGTTACTTTTCTTCTATTCAATGCTGGGAATTATGGTGCTGTCGTGGCCTCTTTCCGCAGTGGACTTTAGCTTTACCACTAAAACCATCACCGGCGAATCGGTGACGCAAGTTGAGCATGTTAGTAACCTTTTATCCGGTGAGAAACTGATCTACTTTCTTGAGAATTTTGTTCGTATTTTCATTAATTTTGCGCCTTTAGGGGTTGTGGTTGTGGCGATGCTCGGGATTGGCGTTGCAGAGCGTGCGGGCTATGTGGATGTGGGCCTTAAAAAGCTGCTTCGCATTACCCCTAAAAAATTCTTAACCCCGATGGTGCTTTTTGTGGCGATGTTAAGTCACTTTGCGGCCGATGCGGGCTATGTGGTGGTGATTCCCATCGGCGGGATTTTATTCTACGCCGCGGGTCGTCATCCGATTGCGGGGATTGCAGCAGCTTTTGCAGGGGTATCGGCAGGGTTTTCAGCGAACTTAATTCCCTCAACGAACGATATTTTACTCCAAGGAATTACCCAAGATGCGGCGCGTATTTTAGATCCAAGCTATACGGTGAACGTCCTGTCGAACTGGGCTTTTGGAAGCGCGTCGGTCTTTTTCTTAGTGATTGTGGGCTGGTTTGTTACCGATAAAATCGTCGAGCCTCGTCTATCGCGCGTGCCGTTAAATGATGAGATCGATATTGATGATAGTAAAGAGATCACCCCGATCGAGAGCCGTGCCTTTTGGATTTCATCGCTCTTTATGGTGGGTGTATTGGCGGTTTTCACCCTTTGGGCGTGGCCAGCGGATTCCCTTTTACGTGCCGATTTAGCCGCCGATGCAGGCGAACTGATTCGTCAATTATCATTGCCTGAGAATCTCCAACTTCCTCGCGGAAAAGAGTGGCCGATTTTAGTGGAACACTTTGGATTAGCGGCGGGCACATCAAGTGCGGAGCTTGTTAATTATCTCTATAACGAAGGAATTATTAGCACAACGCGCGGTTCGTTAACGAGTGCCGGTGCACCATTAATGCGTTCGATTGTAGCGATTATCTTCTTAGGGTTTATTATTCCGGGGATCGTCTTTGGAATGATCACAAAACGCTTTAAAAAATTGAGCGATGTGGTGGATGCAATGAGCGAAACAACCAAAGGCATGAGCAGTTTCATCGTGATGATGTTCTTCTGCGCCTTCTTCTTGGAAGCGTTTAATCAGTCTAACTTAGGGAAAATTATTGCGCTTTCCGGGGCTGAATTTCTCCAAAGCATCAATCTTAATTCCTATGTGACGATCATCTGTGCGATCCTCTTTATCGCCTTTATCAACCTCTTTGTTGGGTCGGCTTCGGCAAAATGGATCTTATTATCACCGATCTTAGTGCCAATGTTGATGCAGCTCGGTATCGCGCCTGAATTGACGCAAGCGGCCTATCGCGTCGGGGATTCAACGACGAATATTATTTCACCGCTCATGACCTATTTTGCCCTGGTGGTGGTCTATTGTCAGCGCTATGTGAAATCGACGGGCATTGGAACGCTCATTTCGATGATGATTCCTTATTCGATCAGTTTCCTTCTATCGTGGATCGTTTTCTTAATGATCTGGTGGTTATCGGGCATGCCGCTCGGAATTGAAGGGGCGTACCTCTATAATCCGCATGGGTAATCTCAGGAATAAAAGTTAGAGTCGGCGGAGGCTTGATCGAATCAGACGGATTGAACTCTGATGTAAATCTCCGTATACTTATGAAAATTAAAGCTGCCTTCGGGTAGCTTTTTTTATGGGAAAGGGCGATATTTAAGCAATCATTCATGCCTTTATAAGGAGCGATACGATGATGAAAAAGATCTTTAAAAAACGTGTGGGATTAACGCTGATGGCGAGCCTGTTACTTGCGGGATGCGTATCGGTTGAATCCTCGCAAAAGGATGAGTTTACCGTTCCGAAAGGGGAGCTCGTGCGCTATGAGGTGGATTCAAAACTCTACGATTGCGTCGGCGTTGGGCCACAAAAATGTCTGCGGGTGAAACGCGGAGGCAGCGATGAATGGACCTTTTTCTACAGTCAGATTGAGGGATTTGAGTATCAAGAGGGCTATCGCTATCAATTGTTAATCGATGAATTTCCGCTTGAGCCAATTCCCGATCGAAGCGCTGTGGGATACCGTTTAATGCGGGAGCTTGAGCGCTTAAAAGTGGTGCATATTTAAGAGGAATTGATCGGTTTTACTGGGGCCATTTCGCGGTCTTTTTATACGAAATGGGATTCATTTTGTTGTGGCTGTGCTAAAATTGTAGCCTGTTGACGCACAAAAAGTGGCCCGTTCCACACGATAATAAACCCAAAAAATGAGGAAATAATGCGATTAACACTAAGACTTAACCGGAAAATAACGTTGCTGTGGACGCTGCTATTTTTCAGCGTTACGGCGAGCAGTCTGGAGGCAAAAACGGTGGAAAAAGAGATCTACGGACGCTATGAAACCATGAGCATTGTGGATTTTAACGGCGTGAATGTGTCCGCGAAGATGGATACCGGTGCGCTCACTGCATCACTCCACGCCGAAAATATCGAATTTTTCACCAAAAATAACGACGACTGGGTGCGTTTTACCACTCGCATTAATGAGATGGAGCTTGGGCCTTATGAATTCCCGCTTCATAAAGTGAGCCGAGTTAAACGCCGCCAAGAAGAGAAAAGTCCAAGCAAAGTGAAATCGGCAAAGCGCCCGGTGATTTTACTCACACTCTGCCTTGGCAATCAACAAAAAGAGGTGGAGGTAAATTTGGCTAACCGCTCAAATTTAAACTATCCCCTTTTAATCGGTTCGAAAGCGCTCCGCTCCTTTAAAGCGATTGTGGACGTTTCCGAGAAATATACTCATCCGCTTCAGTGTAACGAATAAACGAGACCCCTTATGAAATCTTTAACGCGACACTTAAAAATCCTCATCACGCTCCTCTTAATTGCGGGATTAGGATCGATCTATTATGAGCATAAAGTGCTCGAAATTCCGATGACGGAAGATACCGAATCTGAGCTTTGGACCATCGATGCGAAGCTCTCCTATCAAGTGCCAGGAAACGTCGGCGTAACCGCGCGTTTTTATGTGCCCGATACCTTTAAAAATTATGAACTCTATACCGATAGTTTAGTGAGCTCGAAAGAGTATGGCCGCGTCATCGAGGAAGATGATTTGGGCAATAAGATCGCTCACTATTCCGTGCGCCGTGCGGAAGGGACGGAAACGCTCTACTATCGCCTCTCGCTTGCGCCTAAAATGGGGGCCGATGAAACGCCCTTTAAATATGATGCGCGTGCGGGGAAAGTCTATCAAGATAAAATTGCGCTCGAAGGGGCGGATAAGCTCGCGGCAACGGCGTTAGTTGAAGCGATTCGTAGCCGATCCTCCAATACCGCAACCTTTATTAGTGAGGCGATTGTTGCGCTCACACAGACCGATAATGATCAGGTGAAAGCACTCTTAAAAGGGGATGGCTCGCCAGCGAATCGGGCAAAAGTATTAAAAGTATTGCTCTCTCAAGCGCACATTCCGGTGCAACGCGTCAACACCATTCAATTGATCGATAGTACCAATCAAAAGCCCGAAATTTGGGTGCGCAGCTATATCGAATCGAGTAAACGCGATGAAGCGAGCAAAAAAGTAGTGACGCAAGGAAAGTGGGTCTACTTTGATTTAACCAGTGGGAAAATTGGCCTGCCACACGACCGCATTATCTGGTCAATTGGTGATGAGCCGCTCTTAAGTGTCGCCAATGGCACCAAAGTGAAACTTGAATTTAACGTCGATAATAAAGCGCTCTCAGCGATCACCTTAGCGAGCAGTACTGCTGATAAAGAGGGCTATTTAGCCAACTCGCTTTACAGTCTGCCGGTCAAAATGCATCACGATTATGAGGTGATGATTATGATTCCGTTTGGCGTTCTAGTGGTGTTATTGGTGCGCAATATTATCGGCTTCCAAACGCTCGGAACCTTTACCCCGGTCTTAATCGCGCTTGCTTTTAGAGAAACGGGGCTCTCCTACGGGATTATCCTCTTTACCGTGATTGTGACGCTCGGGCTTTCGCTACGGTCCTATCTTGAACATCTCAAATTGCAGATGCTCTCGAGGCTCTCGGTGGTGCTCACCTTTGTGGTGATTTTAATTGGCGTCTTAACCATCTTTAGTTATAAAATGGGGATTGAGAGCGGGCTTGCAATCAGTCTCTTCCCGATGGTGATTTTAACCATGACCATCGAACGCCTTTCAATTACATGGGAAGAGCGCGGTGGCGGTAATGCCTTTAAAATTGCGATCGGTACCTTAATTTCAGCCTCCATGGCGTTTGCGCTGATGGGCTATCGTCCGCTTATTTACTTTGTCTTTACCTTCCCCGGTATTTTGCTTGTCCTTGTGGCCTTTATGCTGGCAATGGGACGCTATCGCGGTTATCGCTTAACGGAATTAGGACGCTTTAGTGCGATGATCCGTCAAGAGAAAGAGGCGGAAGCAAAACGTCTTGAAGCGGAAAAAGAGCATGAGGAGAAAGCGTAATGTTTTCGATGATTAAAACGTGGCGAGCGCTTAAAGCGCGGGGTGTCATGGGGATTAATCAGCGAAATGCGGAATATGTGCTTCAGTACAATAACCGCCGCTACTATCCCTATGTTGATGATAAAATCGTCACCAAAGAGCGCGCGCTCATCTATGAGGTCAATGTGCCTGAGATGTATGGCGTGATTTCAAGCGAAAGTGAGATTAAATATCTGCCTAAAATTATTGGCGATCGCACCGAATTTGTCATTAAACCGGCGCAAGGCGCGGGGGGTGATGGAATTTTAGTGATTGCCGATAAGTTCGATGATTATCGTTATAAAACGGTTTCGGGGCGCTTAATTACCATTGATGAAATTGAGTATCAGATCTCATCGATTTTAACAGGGCTCTATTCGCTCGGTGGCATGCGCGATCGGGCGCTGATTGAGTATAAAGTCACCTCCGATCCAATCTTTAAAAGCATCAGCTACGAGGGCGTGCCGGACATTCGCGTCATTGTCTTGATGGGGTATCCCGTGATGGCGATGTTGCGCCTTCCGACCCGTCAATCAGGCGGAAAAGCGAACCTTCACCAAGGAGCGATCGGTGTGGGCGTTGATATTGCGACAGGCACAACGCTTAAAGGCACATGGCTCAATGAGATTATTACCCGCCATCCCGACACCAATAATGATGTAAGTGGCGTTGCGCTTCCTGATTGGGACGGCTTTTTAGAGCTCGCAACGGGCTGTTATGAGATCTCGAAATTGGGGTATATCGGTGTGGATATGGTGCTCGATGAAGAGAAAGGCCCGCTCATTTTAGAGATTAATGCGCGCCCAGGGCTTAATATTCAGATCGCCAATAATGCAGGGTTAGCGGCTCGTACCTACCGGGTAGAGAAGCATCTTGAAGAGCTTAAAGCCGCGGGCATTGAGAAAGAGAGCGTCAAAGAACGCGTCGCTTTTTCCAAAGAGTGGTTCGATGCTAAAAATACGTTTTAAGCCATCACCTGAACTATGATAAAAACACCTGATGAAACCGGCGTTAAGCGTCGGTTTTTTTATGCTCATACAGCCCTCTGTAGAGACAATATCATTTGATAGTCATTATCATTTAAAGTAAGCTATTGAGACCTTTTTATATTTTTTCCTGATTCCTCGGCGCCATATCTATGAAGTTACTCGATTATTTTGAATCCCTTATTCAACCCTTTAAAAACACTGATGATGTTGCGCCTCCGACGACGCTGTTTCAATTTTATTGGTTCTATATGCGCCAGATTAAACCGCTCTTTTTAGTGCTATTAACGGTCGGTTTTTTTGTGGCGATTTTGGAGATTGCGCTCTTTAGTTTTATTGGGCAGATCGTCGATATGATCGAGTCGGTTAGTTCCCCCTCGGAGCTTTTTAGTGAGCATAAAGGTACGCTCCTTTGGATGCTTTTTGTTATTGTGATCGCGCGTCCCTTTGTTTCGCTTTGCCATAATTTAGTAATGAATCAGGCGCTCACCACCAATTTCACTTCGATGATTCGCTGGCAACAGCACCGGTATCTGTTAAAGCAGAGCGTTAATTTCTTTCACAGCAGTTTTGCTGGGGGCATTGCCAGCCGGATTATGAATACCGGGCAATCAATCCGCAGTTCCGTGTTGATGCTCACCGATTCGATGTGGCGCGTGATTATCTATGCGGGCACGACGGTGGTGCTCTTTATGAAGCTCAATCCTTGGCTTGCGCTCCCGATTGTGGTGTGGATTGGCGCGTACATTATGCTGATGCGTTATTTTCTACCTAAAACGCGGGAACGCTCCCATCAATCGGCGCGGGCTCGTTCGAAACTGATGGGTTATGTGGTCGATAGTTATAGCAATATCGCAACGCTCAAACTCTTTTCTCACTCAAGCCGCGAAGAGGATCAGTCTCGCGAGGTGATGGCGCATCAAACTCGCATGGCGCTCAATTCCACAAGACTGATTACCGGGCTTGATTTTTCGCTCACAATTTTAAACAGTCTCTTAATTGCAAGCACGGTGCTCCTCTCGCTCGTTTTGTGGAAAAATGCACTCATTACCGCCGGCGCGATCGCCTTTACCTTAAGTTTAGTGATTCGCATTAACACGATGTCCTCTTGGATTATGCGCGTGGTGAGCCATATTTTTGAAGATGTGGGCAGTGTGCAAGATGGGATTAAAGTGATGACTCATCCGCGGGAAATTATGGACTCTCCCGATGCTAAACCTCTTATAGTGACAAATGGCGCGATCGATTTTAACCGCATCGATTTTCACTATCATGAAGGTAAACCGATCTATCAACAGCTCGATCTACACATTAAGCCGGGTGAAAAAGTGGCGCTTGTGGGGCCTTCAGGCGCGGGGAAAACGACGCTTATTAATCTTCTTTTGCGCCTTTATGATGTGAAAGCGGGAACGATTGAGATCGATGGCATGCCAATTACTGAGGTGACGCAAGATAGTCTCCGCAGTAATATTGGGGTAGTGACGCAAGATACGGCGCTGCTGCACCGTTCGGTGCGGGATAATCTGCTCTATGGCAATCCCGACGCGACCGATGCGATGATTGAAGCGGCGCTTAAACGCACCAAAGCCGATCAATTTGTCTATGATCTGATTGATCAACACGGCCGAACGGGGCTTGATGCACTCGTTGGGGAGAATGGGGTAAAGCTCTCAGGTGGGCAACGTCAGCGAATTGCGATCGCTCGGGTACTGCTTAAAAATGCGCCCATTTTGATCTTAGATGAAGCCACCTCCGCGCTTGATTCTGAGTCGGAAGCGGTGATTCAAGAGCATCTTGAAACGTTGATGGAAGGGAAGACCGTGATCGCGATTGCGCACCGATTATCCACCATTGCTAAGATGGATCGCCTTGTAGTGATCGATCATGGCAAGGTGGTTGAAACCGGCACGCATGATGAATTGATTGACGCGAAAGGGCTTTATGAATCGCTCTGGAGCCTACAGATGATGGGGCGTCGCCGGGATTCATAGCCGTTAAAGCGGATCAAATAGAACGCCCACTAAAATTACTGCGGAGGAAATTTGTACAATCGTCAGTAAAAGCGCATAGATGGAAAAGGCTTTGCCACTTGATTTAAGTGCGCCGAAATTGAGGCGAAGCCCGATCGCCGCTAGAGCGGTAATCTCAAACCAACCACTCACAATCCCGATGGGGTGGCGCAACGCTTCCGGCACAATGTGCAGGCTGCTTAAAATACACATCACTAAAAATCCATAGACATACCATGGAATGATCGATTTTTTCCGCGCGGGTTTTTGCGTATTCTCAGTTTGATTGACGTTGTTATCAGGATTGTTTTTCACGATTTGGCTAAAAATAAGCACTACCGCCACAATAAAGACCACGCGGATAATTTTAAAGATGATCGCCTGCTCACTCACATCGCTATTGACCATGCTCGCGGACGCGACTACTTGGCCCACCGATTGCAGCGTCCCACCAATCAGTGCGGAGGTATGAAGTGTATCGTGTTGATAGAGAAAATAGCCTAAGATCGGCATCACAAACATCAATACCGTCCCCATGAGATTGACGATGGTAATCACAAGACCACGCTCTTCACTCGTCGCGCCAATCACAGGCGCCGTTGCTGCAATGGCCGAAGAACCGCACACCGCATTTCCAGAAGCCATCATCAGCGAAATCGACTGGTTAAACCGGAGGCGCTTACCGATATAATAGGCGGCGATCAGGGTAATGCTCATTTGAATCATAATGAAAAGTAGCCCTGAGATTCCGAGTTTAAAGATCGTGTTAAAGGTGATGAGGCCGCCGAGTAACACGATCGAATATTCAAGCAGACGGCTCTCTGAAAAGCGCGTTCCCTTTCCCCAAATCGATTGTTTTAAAAACGTATTGCCAAGGAAAATTCCTAAAAAAATCGCGATTGCGGGCGCGCCTAAATAGGGAATAAAGAGCGCGAATCCTTTGGCTAAAAGGGCGACACTGAGCGCGAGCACAATGCCGGGAATGTATAAAATGAGCGTCTGCAGCATGAGGAATTTACCCCTCGTTAGTTGAATAGAGTTTATTAAGCGTTAGGTTGGTGAGTTTGCCGATATAGGGCACCACAAAGAGAGAAATCGGGAGCGCGATCATGTAAGAAACGGGGAAGGCGCGCTTCCACCAAGCGGCGAAAAACGCACTGGAAAAGCCGTTTTGCAGCACCTCAAAATTCATAAAGGTGACAACGCCAGACATGCAAAATGACATAATAAGCGACATATAGAGTGCAAAAATAACGTTACGGACAAAGACTCGTCTATGTTTCATGAACGGGGAGACTCCTCGGGATAAAACAGGTTAAATATGGGAAATGAGAGAATAATTGTAGCAAAGGACGGGGGATATCGCGGGATCTATTTGTTAAAAAGTGTGAAGTGATTTTGAGTAAAACGCTCGGTTTCTTGCCGGCACATAAAAAACCACTGCAAATCATTAAGATCGGCAGTGGCGTTTATAAGTAAGATCTTCGTAAGATTCGGTTAAGTAAAATTCATTAATCGAATCGTGTTAATCGTGGCACATTAATTCGGCGAAACTTCTAAAATAATTTTACCGATATGTTTGCTCGACTCCATCAGCTCGTGCGCTTCTTTGGCTTGAGCGAGAGGGAAGACTTGATAGATCACAGGTTTGAAATGCCCCGCTTCAATAAGCGGAAGCGCCTTTTCAACCACGCGTGCAGTGAGGGCTGCTTTAAACTCAAATTCCCGCGCGCGAAGCGTGCTACCGGTGATTTTAATGCGGCGTTGCATCATTTTAAGAAGATTTAATTCAACTTTCGCGCCACCCATGGAATTGATGTAGACCATGCGTCCATCGGGATTCATCAGCTCAAAGTTTTTATTAAAATAATCGCCACCGATCATATCTAATACCACGTCGATCTTATCCTCTTTTAACACTTCAAAGAAATCATCTTCACGGTAATTGATCGCTTTTTTCGCGCCTAACTCAAGGCAGGCTTTTTGCTTTTCTTCATTACCGACAGTGACAAAGACATTCGCGCCTAAAATCGTTGCGAGCTGAATGGCGGTGATGCCAATGCCGCTGCTACCGCCGTGAATCAGCACGTTTTCGCCTTCTTTAAGTTCACCGCGCTCGATTAAATTATTCCACACGGTAAGAAGCGTTTCCGGTAAACTTGCCGCTTCAATAAAGCTTAAGTTTTTGGGTTTCGGCATGCAGTACGCTTCGTGAATGGCGATATATTCGGCATATCCACCGCCGCCGATAAGGGCAAAGATTTCATCGCCTACACGCCATTTTGTTACCGCGCCCCCAACGGCTTCCACAACGCCCGCAACTTCAAGTCCGAGCACATCTTGCGGTTCCCCTTCGGGCGCAGGATAATAGCCTTTACGCTGAATAATATCGGGGCGATTAACGCCAGCTGCATGGATTTTAACCAGCACTTCATGCTCGCCTGCAACGGGTTTTGCGTACTCTTTTAAGGTTAAAACGGAAGGGTCTCCAAATTCGGTCATGACGACTGCTTTCATCATATAGGCTCTCCTTTTATTATCATTTGATCGGGTGCCAGCGCGCTGATTTTAGCGGGATAACGGCCTCGCATATCGGGCGGGCACAGATGGAATTATCATATCATCTTTTACGGCCTAAATTTTGTTCGGGCGCGGAACTTTACATTTTTTAATCATTGTGAATAATGGGCTCATAAAGGCGCGTCGATCACAGATGAAAGAGGAAAAAGGATGGCGATCATAGAGATTTTTGGGGTATTACTGGGGTTTATCTACCTCTTTTTGGAATACCGCGCCCATCAAAGCATGTGGCTCGTGAGCATGGTGATGGCACTTGTCTATATCGTCGTCTATTTTAAAACGGGGCTTTTTGCCTATATGACGATTTATGGGCTCTATTTTTGGATGAGTCTGTATGGCGCGTACCGTTGGAAACGCCTGCAAAAAAGGGAATTAACGCCGCTTTCAGAGGATGAGATTGTGGCGGCTGAAGGGGAAAACCGGCTCTATTTTATGCCAAAAAACTATTGGGGATGGGTGATTTTGTTTTCGATCTTGATGAGCGTTGGATTTTACTACAGCGTCGGGGCGATCTCTGGAGAAGCGCCGAATCTTCTTGATTCAATCATTGGCGGAATGAGTCTTGTCGCGATGGGGATGCTCACGCAAAAATGGGTGGAGCAGTGGATTTTGCTCATCATTGTGAACGCCATTTCGATCGTTTTATTTTGGCAAACGGCGCTCTATTACACCCTTTTATTGCATGGGGTCTATTTTATCATCTCGTTTTTTGGCTATCTGCGCTGGTGCAAAGTCGCCAAAGCGGGCGAGCCTCAGTAAGGTTGCTCGCTTATTTTAGTAGAGCGACTCATTTTTACAGGAGAGAATTCCGCGTAAAATAAGATTTGCCGTCGCGCTATTACAGGCGATCGGAATATTGTAGAGCGTTGAGAGGCGGATCAGCGCTTTAACGTCAACGTCGTGGGGCATCGGGGTTAAGGGGTCGGTAAAGAAGATAAGCGCATCGAGATTTTGCTCACTAATCATCGCGCCTAATTGCTGATCGCCACCGAGCGGACCTGATTTTAAGGGCGTGAGATCAAAGTCTGGATAGGCCTCTAGAATACGTTTTCCCGTCGTTCCCGTTGCGTAGAGTTTGTGTTTTAAAAAGTAGTCATGAAAACCGCCAATCCATTCCACAAGATCCTGTTTTTTCGCATCATGAGCCACAAGGCCAATGGTGAGTCGTGTCATATTATTTCGTTCCTTTTTTATCATTTTTAGTATTGTATCAACTTTTCGTAGCTTTTCATTTTTACGCAGTAGTGTGCGCCCTAAATATGACGGTTTTATGACGAGAATAAAGAGACGCGCCCCTAATATTTGCCGTCTTATCAATCTCGTTGATTTTCAAGCGATCTCTGCTACCATTAAAAATTAGGGTTTTAATCATTCAATTCACTGAGCGACACACAAGATCAGCTCTTTAACAAATTGGACTCTAGTTACCCGCCGAATAGGCGGCTTAGAAATCGAGCACCTATTTCTCCTGACATGTGATTGGGTTACCCGCCGAATAGGCGGCTTAGAAAAATACAATTTGGCGATCGATAGCTCTCCATCCGTTACCCGCCGAATAGGCGGCTTAGAAACCGAGCTCTTTGCGCAAGTATGATCTTGCAGAGTTACCCGCCGAATAGGCGGCTTAGAAATGATTGAGTGCGAAAATCTAACGTCATGCGCCGTTACCCGCCGAATAGGCGGCTTAGAAAGTACTTATCGGTGTATTTTTTGTTGAGATAATGTTACCCGCCGAATAGGCGGCTTAGAAAAATGAATCATTCAACGGTAAAGATAAAAATATGTTACCCGCCGAATAGGCGGCTTAGAAATGATCGTCAATTTGACTTGTTTTTCGGGGATAGTTACCCGCCGAATAGGCGGCTTAGAAATGTCTGTTAAAGCGTTGTCGGTCTGTATGCCTGTTACCCGCCGAATAGGCGGCTTAGAAAGCTGCGGCCTTTATAGAAAATGGCGCTTTATTGTTACCCGCCGAATAGGCGGCTTAGAAATGCCTATATTAACATGTACATTGACTTAGGTAGTTACCCGCCGAATAGGCGGCTTAGAAAAATCAAAAAATCATTTATAAAAGGTAATATTAGTTACCCGCCGAATAGGCGGCTTAGAAAAACACCGTAAGCCCCATCCCTCATCACCTTCCGTTACCCGCCGAATAGGCGGCTTAGAAATCTAAACTTATCAAGCTCAAGCTTCGCATATCCGTTACCCGCCGAACAGGCGGCTTAGAAATCCAATGCTTCAAACGCCTTACCAACCAGCCAGTTACCCGCCGAACAGGCGGCTTAGAAATCCTCTCCAACTTCAACCTTGATGAAAGAATTGTTACCCGCCGAACAGGCGGCTTAGAAAGTATTCGTGATTAATCACCTTTTTAAAGGTATGTTACCCGCCGAACAGGCGGCTTAGAAAGATTTGGGGCTTGTTGTAATTAAAAATTAAACGTTACCCGCCGAACAGGCGGCTTAGAAACTCAACGTATTCGATTGGCTGAGATGTCGATAGTTACCCGCCGAATAGGTGGTTGGTTTAAAATTTTAGAGCCATAAAAAAGGATGCTAAATTTGGCATCCTTTTTCTTTAAATGGGTTAATTGATTACGCTTGATGGGGAAGTGGAACGCCTTTGAGGCGGGCGGTGACGCGGTCTAAAATCACTTTATAGAGCGGTAAAAAGAAGAGCGCGCTGATCACGACTTTAAAGGCGTAATCGACAGAGGCGACCTCAACGAGATGCTCGGAGAGATAAGGGTCGGTGGTTTTGTAGAAAGCGATGCCAAAAAAGGCGATGGTATCCACAAGATTTCCGACGATGGCAGCCGCTGCGGGAGCGAGCCACCATTGGGGGCGTTGACGGAGTTTGTTAAAGACAAAAATATCCATAATTTGCCCGATCACATAGGCGGAAAAGCTGGCAAGCGCAATGCGTGCGACAAATAGATCAAATTTAAAAAGTCCGCCAATGCCCATCCACGCACCATCGCGAAATACGATCGAAATCGCGTAGGAAATAAGGAGTGCAGGAAGCATCGCGTAGAAGATAATTCGGCGTGCAAGCGCAGCCCCAAAGAGGCGTACCGTTAAGTCGGTGGCGAGAAAAATAAAGGGAAAAGTAAAGGCGCCCCAAGTGGAGTGAAACCCAAAGATCGAGATCGGAATCTGAACTAAAAAGTTGCTTGAGGCGATAATCGTAACATGCAAAAAAGCGAGTAAAAGCGCAATTTGCTGTTGTTTTTGTGTGACTAATGTGGGCATGGAAAACCTCTGGTAAACGGCGTAAGAGCATGCATTAAAAACTTTTTTGCAGGCTCTAAGCATGTCGGCGTGTAAGCGGTAAAAAATGAAACGATTCAGCGTGCTTAGCGGTTATCGACTTTCTCGGGGTAGAGATCGTGATGCAACAGGCGCGTTTCGGCGAAGGCTTCCCACTTGGTGCCGGGTTTTCCGTAATTGATGTAAGGATCGATGGAGATACCGCCGCGTGGCGTGAATTTTCCCCAGATCTCGAGATAGCGCGGGTCCATGAGCTCCACAAGGTCAATGAGCATCTGCGTGATGCAATCTTCATGGAAACTGCCGTGATTGCGGAAGCTAAAGAGATAGAGTTTAAGCGATTTACTCTCCACCATTTTTTGGTCGGGAATGTAGCTTAGATAGATCGTGGCAAAATCCGGTTGGCCGGTCATCGGGCAGAGCGCGGTAAACTCCGGACAATTGAATTTTACAAAGGTATTTCGATCGGGATGAGAGTTCTCAAAACACTCTAAAATTGAAGGGTCGTAGGTATCTTTATAGACCGTCGCCTGGTTACCAAGTAGCGTCAGGTCTGCCATTTTTGTGCTCATAAAAGTTCCTTAGTTTTTTTATGTGGGAGGATTGCGAACCACGAATTAAACCTATTTTGATGGGGCGTATAGTAGCGGTTTTAGCGGAAATGATCAATCGGGATGATAAAGTTTTTACCCATAAAAAGGCCCTCGATGATCGCTCAAAGAGGGCATTATTTATTGCGTTTCAGCGCTTAACGAATCATCTCATTGAGTTTTACAATGGGGTGAACAATCGTCTTTTTGCCGAAGCGTTCCACCTGTGACCGGCATGAAAATCCGGTGGCCAGCAGTACGTCCGCATCATTAGCATCGATCACTTTTTTCCATGAGAGATCGTAGATCTTTTTCGACAGCGGTTTTTTATCTTTGAGATGGCCAAACGAGCCACTCATCCCGCAGCATCCCACTTGCGTCATTTCAAGCTTGTGATCGAGCGCATTAAAGATGCTCTCCCACGCTTTAGGGGCGCTCGTTGCGTTCGTTTTCTCAGTACAATGGCTCATCAATTTATAGGTTTTATTCGATGGGCGAATGGTGAGATTGAGCGTGTCTAAATGATCGCTTAAATAGTGCTCGAGCCAAGTTTGGAAGAGCATCACTTCGGGCGTTTCAAACTTAAATTTCTTACGATATTCTTGCTGATAAAAGAGCGTAATCGGCGGCTCAATTCCCACCATTGGAATGTTGTAACGTGCAAGTTTGGTTAAGAGCGCATTTTGTTTACTCGCACGATCTTGAAGCTCCTCTGAAAATCCAAAGACGTGATGGACTTTTCCTGACGCCTGATAGGGCGCAATAAAGACGGTGACATCGAGCTTATTGAGAAGCTCAATCGCCGCTTTTAGCGTATCGGGATCGTAGTAGAGGAAGAAGGCATCGGGCACGATAATGAGCGCTTTTTCAGGTTTTTTCACATGGGCTAATTGATCGAGGGTTCCGTGGGTGAGTTCGACCACCTTTTTCTCACGCTCAAAGCGATTGAGATGATTGGTTTTAGGATTCGGAAGATCCACTAACCCCATTTTTTCCATGGTAAACCGCGCGATGGCATTGTTACTTAGATGACGCATTTTATAGGCAAAGGGCGCTAAATCTTCCGATTCGGCTAACACTTTATCGAGCATCGGGCGCGGACGCGTTTTGTGATATTCTGCTAAAAATTCCGATTTCGCATCGGGAATATGCACTTTCGCAGGGCACTCACCGGTACAGGATTTACAGCTTAAACAGATCGAAAGCGAGTCGTAAATCTCTTCCTCAAAATCACGATCAACCTCACCGATGGCACGTTGACGCAGCCACTCTTTGATCATCTCCGCACGGCCTTTGGGCGAATGGACACGTTCGCGCGTTGCCTTGTAACTTGGGCACATTGCGGCATCGGTATCGTAGTTATAACATGCGCCATTTCCGTTACAGTGGAGCGTATTGTGATATTGAATGACGTGCTCGGGAAGGATCTCACGGTTGAAATCGCCGCGAAGCGGAAGCTCATCAATTTTTAAGAGGATCTCGTCATTGGGCGTTGCAATTTTCCCGGGATTGAATTGATTGTATGGGTCAAAAAGACGTTTGACCGCTTGCACCACGGGATAGAGCTCGCCAAAGAAGGGTTTAGAATATTCAGAACGCACCCCTTTTCCGTGTTCACCCCAAAGTGCGCCGCCATATTTTTCACACAGCGCAAAGATCTGATCGGAGATTTCACGAATGAGGGGCTGATCATTGAGATCGCGCATATCAAGCGCCGGACGCACGTGAATCACTCCCGCATCGGCATGGCCAAACATCCCGTAGCGTAGGCCATGAGCTTCTAAAATGGCTTTAAACTCGGCAATGTAGGGCGCTAAATTTTCAGGCGGAACGGCGGTATCTTCCACAAACGGAATCGGACGACGATCCCCGGGTACCGCGCCTAATAGACCGACCGCTCGTTTACGCAGGCCATAGACATCTTTCACCGCTTTTTTCCCAAGCAGTGGACGAATGCTTAATCGGTGAGGATTGGGTTTTTGGTTGGCATGCTCAACAAATTGATCGAGCGCCTGTTGCAACTCCTCATCGGTATCGGCATTAAATTCAACTAAAAAGATCGCTTTGAGTTTTTCATAATCAACGCCCTCAAAGTACTCCTCGGTAGTGCTCCAAACAAAGTCGTTTTTCGCCATCTCAAGGACGATATCATCGATCACTTCAATGGAGGTCGCATTGGCCTGCATGAGGTACGGCCCATCTTCGAGCGCCTTAATAAAGTCATCAAAGGTGACTAAGGCGAGCGCCGTTTTTTTCGGAATAGGGAGCACATTGAGACGGGCTTCGGTAAAGATTCCGAGCGTGCCTTCTGAGCCGCATAAAATGTGGGTTAAATTCGCTTGCTCGTCATGGACAAAATGATCGAGATCGTATCCGGTGACATAGCGATTAAGCTTTGGAAAGCATTGGTCAATGGCCTCTTTGTGGGGAAGGGTGATCTCACGAAGGTCATTCAGCAGTGCTTTTTTAACTGATGTGTCCGGTAAAGAGGTGAGTTCATCGAGGGTAATCGATTCAGATTCAATCACCGCGCCACCGCGTAAAATGGCGGTAATGCCATTGACGTGGCCGCTCGTTTTCCCGTAAGCGCAGCTACCTTGCCCTGAGGCATCCGTATTAATCATGCCTCCGATCGTTGCGCGGTTTGAGGTGGAAAGCTCGGGGGCAAAAAAGTAGCCAAAAGGGCGAAGATAGGCATTGAGCTGATCTTTGACAACGCCGGTTTGAACGCGAACCGTGCGCGTATTTTCATCAAATTCTAAGATCTGATTCATATGGCGCGACAGGTCGACGACAATCCCATCCGTTAAGGATTGGCCATTGGTTCCCGTACCGCCACCGCGCGGGGTCACTTTAATGGATTTATACGCTTCACGCGCTAAAAGCCTCAAGATGAGCTCCACATCGCTTTGATCGCGTGGGTGAAGCACCGCTTGAGGCAGGATTTGGTAGATCGAGTTGTCCGTAGCGGAGACAAGCCGTTCACTTAAGCGTGTCTCGATATCGCCGCGGAAATTTTGAGAAGAGAGTTCTTGAAGAAACGTTTTAACTACATCGGGTAGATCATTCTTTGATTTCATTACATTGACACTGACTATTGCTGCGTTTCGGTTGGTCTAAATACTCTTGAGACTGCATTTCGATTAAACGGCTAATCGTCCGATCGAACTCAAAGTCGAGTGCTTTTTCACCTTTAGCAGCATAAAGATTTTGCATATCGACCTCGGAGCCGATAATGAGTTTAACGCCTTGGTCGTAAAATTCATCAACCATGATGACAAATCGGCGCGCCTCATTCTCAAGATCTCGGGTTAATTTGGGTAAACCGTGGAAAAAGACGGTTTCAAAACATTCCGCCAGACGGATAAAATCGCTTGAAGAGCGGGCTTTACAGCAGGCTTCTTCAAAGGTAAACCAGGTGGCGCTTTCGGTGCGTTTGAGCATCTCAAATTTATGGCCATTCACATCCATCACCACAGGGCCTTGCACTTTACCGATCAGCTCTTCAAATTTGCCCTCAAAATTGGCGCGCTGCTCATCGAGCGATCCGGTAAACCAGACATCGGCGGTTTCAAGATGGCGCATGCGGTAATCTTGGTCGCTATCGAGTGGAATATTACGCAGACGCTCTTTGATGATTTTAATTGCCGGTAAAAATTGCTCACGCTGAAGCCCATTTTTATAGAGATCATCGGGGAGGCGGTTGGAGGTGGTAACAAAGAAAATCCCCTCTTGGAGAAGGGCATCAAGAAGGCGATAGAGAATCATCGCATCGGTAATATCGATCACGTGGAATTCGTCAACGCAGAGCACTTTACACTCTTTCGCGTACTCTTTTGCCACCATTTTTAACGGATCTTCTTGCCCTTGGAATTGGCGCATTTTCTTATGCACATCTTGCATAAAATGGTAGTAATGCTCGCGAATTTTCGGGACATCAATATTGTCGTAGAAAAGATCCATCAAGAACGTTTTACCCCGGCCAACGCGCCCATAAATATAGAGTCCGCGCGGATCGTTATACTCAACGGCGTGTTCAGTATTGGTAAACGGCTTAAATACTTTCTGTAAAAGGGAGAGTTTATCGGCATTGACCACCGGCTCATCGGTTTTGATTTGAGCTTTTAATTGATCATACGCGTCAACAACAGAGAGCTGTATTTTGTCGACGTTAAACCCTTTTTCTTCGATTAATTTATAATAGGCGTCTTTGATGGTCATAACTTATTATTTTCTCTTATTAGCTTGATTTAATCGTCTTTCTCGGAAGAATTGCTTCAATAATCCTCGACATTCATCATGCAGAATATGCGGGATTATTTCAACCTTATGATTAAAACTTTCGATCTCGTTGAGTTTAATATTGGTTGTCATTGCGCCGTTCCGTGAATCCCCCGCTCCATAAATGACCCGTTTGATGCGCGCGTGAACAAAGCTCCCCGCACACATCATGCAAGGCTCTAATGTTACGTATAAATCCACATTAAGTAAACGGTAATTCTCGATTTTTTGACATGCGTTGCGAATTGCAACAATTTCGGCATGGGCCGTCGGATCATGGCTTGTGATCGAAAGATTATGCCCCCGTGCGAGAATCTCATCATTGGCCACAATCACCGCGCCAATGGGCACCTCACCAAGAGCATACGCCTTTTTCGCCTCATTTAACGCTTCCTGCATGAAAAACTCATGCCGTTTTAATTCAGGGGGCGTCACTAAACTCGGCGTTTCTGTGTTGATCATCTCGGTCATAGCGCGTTAGATCAGCTGATAGCGGAAATAGCTTAAAATCGAGAGCCCAAGGAAGATGAGAAACATCGCAATCATTGGGCGGAAATCGATATTGGCATAGACAACCCGCGGTCTAACGCGTATCAACACCGGCGCGGTGAGCTGATGAAGGAGCGCCAACACCAGTCCCATCTGCGGAGAGGAACCAAGCCAGCTGGTGATCGCCTGAATAATAAAGAGAAATAGATAGAGATAGAGAATGCCCGAGGCGATATCTAGCAGGATAAAGCCAAGCACGATCAGCGGTTTATAAGAAGTGATGATCGAGAGCGCGATAAAGAGCGCATATTTAATGATTCCCATGATGAGAAGGAGGACAAAGCAGGACCAATCATACCGGCTAAAAGTCGGCGTAATGCGGCGAATCGGCATTAAAATCGGATTGGTCACTTTTACCAGCGCTTGAATTAAGGGGTGATAAAAATTTGCCTTCACACATTGGAGAAGAAATCGCAGTAAAATCAGCGTTGAGAAGAGCCCAAAGCCCACCTCAATGGTAAAACGGAGTATTAATTGGAGTAAACCGAGCACAATCGAAATCCTTTTTATTGAGCGTTGTAACGAGGGTTAAGGTTGATCTATGGGGACGATTATAACTTTTTCGAGATCTCGCTTGAAAGGACTTGATCCCGATCGAACGCCGCTTGCATGCCGCGCTCAATAATCTGTTGTAGATCGTCGCGCTCAAAGCTGAAGATCGCTTGTTCTGTGGTGCCCTCAGGAGACATTACGCTCTCTTTTAGCGCTTTTACCGATTTATCCGAATCAAGAGCAATTTGCGCAGATCCAAGCATGGTCTGTTTTGCTAAAATCTCACTGCTCTCACGGCTAAGACCGAGTTTTACCCCGGCATCGATCATAATTTCTAAGAGATAGAAAAAGTAAGCAGGGCTCGAGCCTGATACAGAGATCACCGCTGAAAGAAGCGCCTCTTTTTCAACCCAGGTCGTGATGCCGCAGGCATTAAAAATCGTTTCCGTTAACGCCGCGTGGGAATCGGTCAGTGCGTTCGGTGAAAAGAGCGCCGTTGCACCAAGACCTACCGCCGCTGGAATGTTGGGCATTGTACGGACAAGAGGCTGAGTCTCCCGGCCAAGTGCGCGTAAAATCGCCTCACTTGAGATGCCCGCCGCAACGGAGATCACAAGCGTCTCTTTCTTTAAATGGGGTTTAAGTTCCGGCAACAGTTCCGGAAAGCCTTGCGGTTTAATGGCAAGGACAATCGCATCCATCTCATCAATAAATTCACTAAAATGCGCAGCGGTATTAATCCCCAAGGTTTCAGAAAAATATTCGCGTTTAGGCGCATTACGATCGGCGACATAGAGCAGGCTATTTGGGTAATGTTCCACAAGGCCTTCTAAAATAGCGGTCGCCATATGGCCGCCCCCAATAAATCCGATTTTTGCTTGCATAAACACCTCGCTGAGTCGTAAAAATAAACGATTATTTCACGGGCTATCTTAGCATTTTTTCACGCTTACGGCATGTAAAAGCTTAATTCCAAGGATCGCGGGTACAGACGGCATCGAGCACAACACAGCCCGCGTCACTGCATTCGTTATAGAGTTTTGCTTTGATCTTAGCTAGATTTGGGTCATCGCCCGAGGTGCGCGCGCCACGAAACCCGCGTTGATACTCCTGCAGTTTGGTATAAAAACGATTGTTTTTGGCGGAATAGGCGATCGCGCCACAGCCATTTCGGAAGGATAAAACCACCTCACACGGCGCACAATTTTGCATTGCTTGCTCTTCTGCCCGATACGCGCCGATAAATCCTTTATATTCATTCGGGCCATTAATAAATTGGATGCGATCATTATCGCGCGTCTCGCCAATACCAAAACGCCCCGAGCGAGGATCGCCAGCAAATGCCACATAAAAATGATCGCCTCGATTAATTCGCGGACCGAGTTGATCGGGGTGAGATAAAATCACGCCACCAAATTTATTCACTAAATATTCAGAACAAAAATTCCAGTCAGTACAATAGGTTTTCCGTGTATCGGTGTGGGTCACTTGCGCGTTCGTAACGGGCGAAAAGAGAGGGCTTAAAAGTAAGACCAAAAGAAGGCTTGTGGATCTGAAAATTCGGGAGAAATGGAACATATTAAACTCCTTGCTGATTTTTATGATGAGTGATAATCACCGAGCTTTAAGGCGGGTGTTGAGTGCTGGCGCGCCAAGTGGGGGATCGGGGTGTTTGACTTGATTAAAGCGTTTATTGGGGTAATTGGCCCAGTCGCGGGTTGCGGCTTCAATTTGTGCTGGATCGTGGGCGACAAAGTTCCACCAGATAATAAGCGGTTCTGTGACCGGTGTGCCACCAATTAGCGCGATGTGGGTGCCCTTTTCAAGGGTTAGGGTGAGTGATGTTTGTCCGGCTTCAATGGCGATAAATTCGTCATCTTTATAATGCTCATCCGCGATTTCGACCGCGCCTTCGGTGATAAAAATGCCATATTCAAATTCAGGGTCGAGGGGAAGGGTGCAGGTTTTAGATTCATGCGCCATAATATCGGCGCCCATCAGCGGTGAGTAGGATTGAGTTGGTGCGCGATATCCCAGAAATTTCCCCATAAATAGATGGATGATAAGTCCCTCGTGCGAAAACATCGGAAGATCATCATAATGTTTGAAACTTGGCGGATTTGAGCTCTGCTCTTTAGGAAGTGCGATCCAAAATTGCAGCGTTTTCAGCGGGCCGTGATAATTTGGCTCACTCACTTCGGTGTGAACAATGCCATTTCCCGCCGTCATAAGATTAACCTCATACGGGCGAATGGTGGAATGATTGCCAAGGCTATCGCGGTGGACAATTTCCCCCTGCAGCATCCAAGTAAAGGTTTGCAGACCAATATGCGGGTGGGGCGCGACATTGATCTTTTTGCTCGGATCATCGATATTTTCGGGATCAACGGATTCGATATGGAGATAATCGAGAAAACACCATGCGCCAATTCGTGGGCAATTACGATTCGGGAGGGCGCGTTTCACCTGTTGCCCCGGCATAATTTCAGCGGTTCGAGTGGGAATGCGAGTGATCATAAAGGCTCCTTAATTGAAAAAAAGAGATGCGGGACACCTTTATTTATCATAGCGGAATAATTAAAAATTAACCATTTAGGAGCATCTCTTTGCGTAGATTTTCAATCTCATCGCGGAGTTTTGCCGCCTCTTCAAATTCAAGATTTTGCGCGTGATCGAGCATCGCTTTCTCTTTTTTGGCGATCAATTTCGCGACCGCTTTCGGATTGCTAAAATCGATCTCATTATCAAGGGCTTTTTCGTTGATGGTGAGCTTGCCGCGATACTCTTCAAGATAGCGCTGTTTAGGCGTGTTATCTTTTGCATCGTACATAATATCTTTCACCGCTTTAATGATGGTTTGCGGAGTGATGTTATGAGCTTTGTTATAGTCCTCTTGAAGGGTGCGGCGGCGCTTGGTTTCATCCATCGCGCTCTTCATTGCGCCGGTGATTTTATCGGCGTAGAGAATCGCTTTCCCTTCCGCATTTCGAGCGGCGCGACCAATGGTTTGAATGAGCGAGCGTTCCGAACGTAAAAAGCCCTCTTTATCGGCATCTAAAATTGCCACGAGCGACACCTCGGGAATATCAAGCCCTTCACGCAACAGGTTGATCCCGACGAGTACATCAAAGGTGCCAAGCCGAAGATCGCGGATAATTTCCACCCGTTCGACGGTATCAATATCGGAGTGGAGATAGCGCACTTTCACGCCGTGCTCCATTAAAAATTCGGTTAAATCTTCCGACATGCGCTTAGTGAGCGTCGTAATTAATACCCGCTCATTTTTGGCCGCGCGCACGTTAATTTCAGATAACACATCGTCCACTTGCGTTGCAACGGGACGTACTTCCACAATCGGATCGAGAAGCCCTGTCGGGCGTACCACCTGTTCGACCACTTGATCCGAATGTTCATCTTCGTAGGTGCTCGGCGTTGCTGAAACAAAGATCGTTTGTGGCATCAGTGCTTCAAACTCATCAAAGCGAAGCGGGCGGTTATCAAGGGCAGAGGGCAGGCGAAATCCGTAGGTCACGAGATTTTCTTTACGGGAGCGATCCCCTTTATACATTGCCCCAACTTGCGGGACGGCGACGTGGGATTCGTCGATAAAGAGAATGGCATCGTCGGGGAGATAATCAAAGAGTGTCGGCGGCGCTTCACCGGCCAAGCGACCCGATAGATAGCGCGAATAGTTTTCAATTCCTTGGCAATATCCGAGCTCTAAAATCATCTCGATATCAAATTTTGTCCGCTGTTCAAGGCGCTGGGCTTCCAGTAACTTTCCATTTTCGCGCAGGGATTCTAGACGCTCTTTGAGTTCTACTTTAATCTCTTCAACGGCGTTTAAGAGCGTTGCTCGCGGAGTCACGTAATGGCTTGAGGGATAGACGGTTAATCGGGGCACCGATCGGCTCACTGATCCGGTTAATGGATCAAAAAAGGAGAGATTATCAACCTCATCATCAAAGAGCTCAATGCGAACGGCATCGCGCTCACTGTCGGCGGGGAAGATATCAATCACCTCACCGCGAACGCGAAATGTCCCGCGTTCAAGTACAACATCGTTGCGCTCATATTGCATCGCCACCAATCGATTTAAAATATCACGCTGATCGATACGCTCTCCTTTTGAAACATGGAGGAGCATACTCATATAGTGATCGCGATCCCCAAGCCCGTAAATGGCGGATACAGTGGCGACAATAATGGTATCGCGGCGCTCTAAAATGGCCTTGGTGGCTGAAAGCCGCATCTGCTCGATATGATCGTTAATCGATGCATCTTTCTCAATAAAGGTATCAGACGCGGCCACATAAGCTTCCGGCTGATAATAATCGTAGTAAGAGACAAAATATTCCACCGCATTATTGGGGAAAAACTCCTTCATTTCACCATAAAGCTGTGCGGCGAGAGTTTTATTGGGTGCCAAAATGATCGCGGGTCGCTGCGTATTTTGAATAATGTTCGCCATGGTGAAGGTTTTCCCCGAACCCGTTACCCCTAAAAGCGTCTGATAGGCGAGTCCATCATTTAATCCTTCCGTGAGCGCTTTAATCGCCGTCGGCTGATCGCCCGAAGGAGTGTAATGTGTACTAAGCTTGAAATTCGTGGCGTCTGTCATCATTATCGAGAAGTATGCAGTTTATTTAAGAATATGGAAGAAATACTATATCATAGCGTATCATTTGTCATTGCTCCGCTATGCTATAGTGAAGCGTCTTAGCAATCGATCAATATAATAGGGTTGGAGAGTAAAATTATATGACTCAAGAGTTAGAAAAAAGGCAGGAATTACCGGTATTGGCGTTGAGGGATTTAGTCGTTTTCCCATCAACCACGATTCCGTTACTGATTGGTCGCCATCTATCGGTGGGTGCGCTCCAAATGGCCAAAGAATATGATGGTCATGTGGTGCTGGTTACGCATAAAGATCCCAACGATGAACAGGTCGATATGGAGTCTGTTTATACCGTCGGTGTTCGTGCGAAAATCGTGCAACATCTCCCCCTTGAAGATGGAAATCATAAGATTTTAGTCGATTGCCTTGAGAAAATTTCATTAACCGCGCTCAAAGAGATTGCTTATGAAAATGATGAGGGCAAATTCAATTTGATGCTCGGTGAATACGAAGAGCGCCCCGATGATGCCGACCTTTCTGAGAATTTAGAGCAGGTCTATGTCAACGTCATCAAAAAGCTCTTTGCCGATATTGCTAAAATCATCAAGCCCAATAAAGATGGGGTGAACGCCATTGAGCGTGAAAAAGATCTCGATCGCCTAATTGTGACCGTGCTCGTCAATCTCCCCATCGATCTTGAGAAAAAACAGGCAGTCCTTGAGGAAGCTTCGCTAAAAGAGGCGGCGAAAGAGGTCATTAAAATTCTCACCTATGAGATGGATGTGATCGAAACGCAAAAACGCATTCAAGCGATGGTGCAGCAGCAAGTTTCGAAAAATCAGCGCGAATACTATTTAAATGAGCAGATCAAAGCGATTCACAAAGAGCTCGATGATCTTAATGATACGGGCCTTTCTGAGCTCGATCAGCTTGAAGAAGATGTGCTCAAAGCGAAGATGCCGAAAGAGGCGGAAGAGAAAGCGCTTAATGAAGTAAAGCGTCTTAAATCGATGCCGGCGATGTCATCGGAAGGGACCGTTGCGCGTACTTATGTCGATTGGCTTCTTAAAATGCCGTGGAATGAGCGTTCGCGCCTTCGTTATGGGGTAAAACGTGCTGAAGAAGTGCTTGAGAAAGATCACTCAGGCCTTG
The DNA here is from genome assembly GCA_945619025.1 of uncultured Ignatzschineria sp. Taxonomy (GTDB): domain Bacteria; phylum Pseudomonadota; class Gammaproteobacteria; order Cardiobacteriales; family Wohlfahrtiimonadaceae; genus CALZBJ01. The sequence continues at coordinate 163,055 of CALZBJ010000003.1, forward strand.
AAAAGATTAAAGAGCGTATTTTAGAGCATCTTGCGGTGATCAGCCATACCCGTACGAAAAAGGGCAATATTCTCTGCTTTATCGGTCCTCCAGGCGTGGGTAAAACCTCGCTTGCACGTTCAATTGCTGAAGCGACAGGGCGTGAGTTTGTGCGCATGAGTTTAGGCGGCGTGCATGATGAATCGGAAATTCGTGGCCATCGCCGTACTTATATTGGTGCGATGCCCGGTAAAATGGTGCAACTGCTTGCCAAAGCGAAAACTAAAAATCCGTTAATCCTTTTAGATGAGCTCGATAAAACCGGATCTGACCATCGTGGCGATCCGGCAGATGCGCTGCTTGAAGTACTCGATCCTGAGCAAAACTCTACCTTTAATGACCATTATCTTGATGTTGATGTGGATCTTTCTGAGGTGATGTTTATCGCAACGGCCAATAGTTATAACATTCCTGCGCCGCTTCGAGATCGTATGGATATTATTGAGCTCACTAGCTACACCGAGCTTGAAAAGTTAGCGATCGCGAAAGAGCATTTAGTACCAGAGCAATTAAAAGAACATAAGCTCACCGAGAAAGAGCTCATTTTCCCTGATGAGGTATTGCTCGAGATTATTCAAAGTTATACTAAAGAGGCAGGGGTACGAAATTTAAGCCGTACGCTTGCAAGCGTGTGCCGTAAATTCATTCGTGAACGTCTCTCGGATAAAGATAAAAAAGAGTTAGAACTCACCCTTGATATCGAGAAAATTCGCGAGTATCTAGGCGCGCCAAAATACCATTACGGCATGAAAGAGAAGGCCGATGAAGTGGGCTATGTCAACGGGCTTGCGTGGACGCAAGTGGGCGGTGATCTCTTAGGAATTGAGGTAGAACTCATTCCCGGAAAAGGGCAACTCATTACCACAGGGAGTCTTGGTGATGTGATGAAAGAGTCGATTCGTACTGCATTAACGGTGATTCGTGCTCGCTCAAATGTCTTTGGGCTTCCCCATGATTTTTATGAGAAATGGGACATACACGTTCACGCGCCGGAAGGAGCAGTACCTAAAGATGGCCCAAGTGCAGGGGCGGCGATGACGCTTGCGATCTTATCGGCGCTTCTCAATAAACCGGTCCGCTCTGATGTTGCGATGACCGGCGAGGTGACGCTCCGCGGGAAAATCTTAATGATTGGTGGGCTTAAAGAGAAGTTACTCGCCGCCGCGCGCGCGGGCATTAAACGTGTTTTAATCCCGAAAGAGAACGTCAAAGATCTCGAGGAGATCCCCGATGTTATCAAGGGTTCGCTCGAAATCGTGCCTGTATCAACGATAGACGAGGTTTTTGAGGCGGCTTTTGCTCAAATGCCCGAATCTACAGGGAAATTTGAACGATTTAGTGGTTTTTACGAGCTTCCGGTCAGTCCTTCGGAGAAGAAAAAACCGCAGAAAACCCACTGAAACACTTGACTTAGGTCTATTACAAACGTATAAAACTATACAGTGTTATTAAAGTCTGTTACTTTTAGCTTTAACGACTTTAGTCAACGTGGTTCTTATTTTAACTTTTTACAGACAGTAGGAAATATAATTATGAATAAAACTGAACTTGTCGCAGCGGTTGCCGAAAAAACTGATATGACCAAAGTTGCTTCTGCAAAAGTAGTTGAAGCAGTTATGGATACAATCACAGAAACTCTTGCGAAAGGTGATAATGTGACGTTAATCGGTTTTGGTACTTTCACTGTGAGAGAACGTGCTGCTCGTATGGGCCGTGATCCTCGCGATCCTAAGAAAGAGATTCCAATTCCTGCTTCAAAAGTACCTGCATTCAAAGCTGGTAAAGGCTTAAGAGAAGCGGTTAACACAGCTAAAAAATAATTATTTTTAAGTGGAGCTTCGGCTTCAGTTAAAGATGAGATGTAGAGGCCTCAATGCAGACGCATTGGGGTTTTTCTTTTTAGAGCGATTTGTTACTATACTGCATGGTATGAACGGCTTTAACACGCGCGAAATTGCGCAATAAAAGGAAACACTATGGCAAATGAGCAGAACACTCCATCGATCACCTATCAGCTAATTCAATCACAATTTACTGGGTTTGAAATCGCTGAAGCACACGGCATTTTAGTGGCGTTAGCGTGCGTGAATCGTATGGATGTCTATCAAGATTGGTTAGCGGAGGTTGAGGCGCTTGCCGATCACTCCCAAGAACTCAACACCGAGATTTTAAAGATCTTATTTGATAAGACCATGGATGAGCTGCTATCTAAAGATTTTGCGCTCTCGCTCTTAATTCCCGACGAAGATGATTCCTTTAAACGTCTAGAAGGTTTTGTGGATTGGTGCCAAGGATTTCTTTACGGGCTTGGTATTAGCGGAATAGGCATGGCAGATTTAGACGAAGATGGCGCGGCGTTTTTAGATCATTTAGCGGCGTTTGCGAATCTCGATCCTGAGAGTCTGCGTGAAGAGATTGAGAGTGAAGATGAGGGCTTAGCGCTCGAAGAGCTGGTGGAGTTTGTCCGCATGAGCTCGTTATTGATTTTCTATCATTTCCGAGAAGCGGAAACGGTACACTAAACATCGGTTAATATTGACGGTAATGTTAAAGGGGGAGCGAATGAATCATAAAGAGCCTGATATGAGCAGAGCAATTTCACTCATTGACTCCCACATTCATCTCGATGATCCGCGCTTAATGCCGGGTTACCCCGAGCATCTTAACGACGCGCGAGCTCTTGGGATTACCGCTTGGGTACTGCCGAGCATAACGGCCGACTCCTTTAGCGATGTACTTGCGATTGCAGCAGCGGATGCTTCGGTCTATCCGGCGCTTGGGCTTCATCCCTATTTTATGGAGACTCACACCGATCACGATTTAAAGCAGTTAGAAACCGCGCTTAAAACGCATGCGGATAAACTGGTAGCGATCGGAGAGTGCGGGCTTGATCTGATGATCGAAAACCCTCAGTTTGAGCGGCAAGAGCGGCTGTTTAAGGCCCATGTGCGTCTTGCGCGAGAATTTGATCTACCGCTGATTATTCATAGCCGGAAATCGTTGGATTTTATTTTAAGAGAGCTCCGTAAAGAGCGCGGTTTACGAGGCGTGATTCATGCATTTTCCGGCAGTTTACAGCAAGCGGAGCAGTGCATTGAACTAGGTTTTAAACTGGGGTTTGGCGGCGCGGTTACCTATCCGCGGGCAACGCGATTGCGCGCCATTTTAAAAGCAATTCCCAAGGATAGTTACCTTCTTGAAACCGATGCGCCCTCGATGCCCAATGCATTTTTACCCAAAGGGGCGACTCATACGCCAAAAGATCTCTATACGATTGCGCAAGAGATCGCTACAATACGTGAGAGTAGTTTAGAAAAAGTCGCGGCGGAAACGACCGAAACGACGCAACAATTATTTCAACTGGAGAGATTATGACGAGCGACAATCAAGCAAAGCTTTTAGATCAGTTATCCATCGACTATCCGATTATTCAGCTACCGCTTCACGATGCGGATTCAGCAGAATTGATTGCGGAAGTGGCCAATCATGGCGGATTAGGCACGCTTGCGGCAGGGTTTTTATCAGCGGCAGAATTGCGCGATCGCCTCGATGAGATTAGCGCTTTGACCGATCGATCGTTTGCCGTAAATCTCTTTGCCAATGTCCAAAAAGATGAAGATTCAGAAGGGATGACCCGCGCGCTCAACCGCATCTCTCCGGTATTTGAAGGGAGTGATATCGCGCTCACAACGCTCCTTTCACGCGAAGGCCGTTTAACCGATCTCGATTCCATGCTGGATGTGATTTTTGAATATAACGTCAGCGCAGTGAGTTTTTCATTGGGCGTGCCGAGCGATGAGATTTTATCGCGCATCAAAGAGCGTGGCATTACGATTATTGGGCACGCAACCCACATGCTTGAGGCGCTTTTTTGGGAAGAGAAGGGCGCGGACATTATCTATCTTCAAGGATTGGAAGCGAGTGGCATACGCGACACGTTTCTAGGCGATCCTCTGGAAGTCGCGCAACCAGCATTAACGCTCATCGCTCAAGCCAATGATAATTTAACCGTACCCTATATTATTGGGGGCGGATTGGTGAATAAAACGCATATTGATACCGCATTTGCACTCGGCGCGCCTGCCGTTGGGCTCGCAACCGCCTTTTTAATGAGCCATGAATCCGGCGCCGATGAGCTCTATAAAAATGCGCTTTCGTATGCCAATGAATTTGATATTAAGATCACTCGTGAATGGAGTGGGTATCCTGCGCGCGTTGTGGTCAATTGGGGCCTGCGCCAACTCCAAGCGTTAGAGGGCGAGCCCGCTCGTTTCCCAGCACAATACTTTTTAACCCATCCGATGATGGAAGATAAAGCGCCGGAAGATCGCACCCAGTTTCGTGCGCTTTGGGCCAATGTGAATGCGCCTTTTGCCGAGCGTCTACCAGTTCGTCAATTGATAACGCAACTCCTTGGGATCGAGTATTCGTAACCCGAAAAATCGAGATTTACGAGATTTATAATAGGCAACAAAAAAACCTTCGACTTAATAAGAGCGAAGGTTTTTTATTGATCTCATTTTAATGATTTTAATGATCTTAAAATCATCTATTCGTCGGTTTTCTCTTTAAACTGACACTCATTATAAACGACGCAACTTGCGCAGCGAGGTTTACGCGCGACGCAGGTATAGCGCCCATGGAGAATGAGCCAGTGGTGTGCGTCTAAAATAAACTCTTTTGGAATGCGTTTGACGAGCTTATCTTCCACTTCACGAACGTTTTTCCCCGGCGCGAGTCCGGTGCGATTAGAGAGGCGGAAAATATGGGTATCCACGGCCATGGTCGGTTTGCCAAACGCAGTATTTAACACTACATTCGCCGTTTTACGCCCAACGCCGGGAAGCGCCTCGAGCTCTTTACGGGTATCGGGAACGACGCTGTTGTGTTTCTCCACTAAAATTTGGCAGGTTTTATAGAGATTTTTCGCTTTGGTATTAAAAAGACCGATCGTTTTAATGTATTCACGAATCCCCTCTTCACCGAGTGCTACCATCGCTTCGGGCGTATTAGCAACTTTAAAAAAAGGACCGGTTGCTTTATTAACACCGACATCGGTCGCTTGCGCGGAAAGTAGGACAGCTACAAGAAGCTCAAAAGTTGAATTGAAATTAAGCTCGGTAGTGGGTTTGGGGTTTTCGTCGCGAAGACGGGTAAAAAAGGAGATGATCTCCTCTTTATTCATTAAACGTTGATACTCTTTTTTAGGGGTGGTCATAGCGTTTTTAAATTATTTATCGTTAAATTTTTGGCGGGCCATATCGATCAGCGAGAGCATCTCGTGACTACTAACCGGATCGGCAAGCTCAAGCTCTTCCGCAGGCGGCGTTGTTTCGGTAATGGTTTCGCGTTTTGCCTCTCGGGCTTTGCGCGCATTAAAGCGTTCGCGAGAATAATCGGCGCGTTTACGCTGTGCTTCCGTGAGCCCAATCTGTTCAGATAGATCAATCTTATTGGGCAGTTTTTTAATCTCAATGCAATCGAGTGGGCAGGGCGGAATGCAGAGCTCGCACCCGGTACATTCAGATTCGATAATTTGATGCATCATTCGGCGCGTGCCGACAATGGCATCAACGGGGCACGCGATCAGGCATTTCGCGCACCCAATGCAAAGACTCTCATCAACGTACGCAACTTGAGGCGTTTTATATTCCCCACAACTTAAATCAAGCGGAATCAGCTCACGATCGAGCACTTTTGCGAGCGCTTTTAATACAGGCTCGCCTCCGGGAGGACAGCGATTATACTCCGCTTCACCGCTTGCAACCGCTGTAGCGTAGGCGTAACAGCCCTGAAATCCGCACTGCTCACATTGAGTTTGTGGCAATTCGGCATCGATTTTTTCAATCAGCGAAGTGGCTGATAATTCTCTTTGCACCATGAAATCTTTATTGATAAATGTTGGACTAAATTAGTAACAAGGTTGGCTCGGCGGAGCGACATCGCACCGGCTACAAAAGTTCGGATTTTGCGGATTAGGGTCGAGATAATTTTCACACACGCCCCATTTTCCCACCGGCAATTTATCGCGCTGTACGGTTTGATTATCAAGATGCGATTTATCGCACTTCCAGACCTGATAACAGACGGGATACTCTTTAACCGGTGCGCCGAGCATAATCCAGCGCCCATATTCATGCTCTTTTTTCTGTAACGGAATGGAAAACTGATCGAGCTCATCGGCGAGCGCGGCAGTCCCTAATCCCAACAGCAATAAACCTATCATAAATAGATGACGCATAGCGAAATGATCCGTCGATAATGAAAAATAAATAGAGGGTCTATTCTAAGCGATTTTGCAAAAAAAATCTTGCCTATTGGGGGATATAGGCGTTTTAAGATCAAGAAAAGAGAGGCTTTTTACCAGGTGAGTTTGGTATAATCGAAATACTTTTTTATATTAATCAAATGCTTTTGGAGACCTGTATGGATTTTAAAGCGCTCAATCGTCAAATCGTGATTTGGCTTGGAATTATCGTCGCGGTATACCTCGTGTATCGCCTCTCCTCCGTGCTCACTCCATTTCTGATCTCGTTTGGACTTGCCTATTTGGCAAATCCCTTAATTAATAAGATTCAATCAAAACGCATTTCACGAACGCTTGCGGTTTCGATCGTATTTGCGCTCATTGTGCTCGTGATCTTAATTATTTTATTGATCGCCATTCCGGTCTTGATTAATCAGGTGGTGAGCCTAATTCAGGACATTCCGCATTACTATGCATGGCTTCAGGAAAATCTCTTTCCGAAAATTGAGGCGCTCTTTGCCACCGATCTCTTTATGGAAAATCAAGCGTCGATCAAAGAGGCCTTTGGCAGTAGTGTTCCCTTTCTTAAAAATTTAAGCACCCAATTGATGAGTAAACTTGGATCATCAACGCTGGCGGTGGTCGGTTTTATTGCGAGCATTGTGCTGATTCCGATGCTGAGCTTTTACATTATGCGCGACTGGGAGCCGATCTCAAAATCGTTTGAATCGCTCATTCCGCGCCGCTATTCGCCGATGGTGCTCAATTTTTTAGAGGAATCAAACGAGATGCTCAGCAGTTTTCTGCGGGGGCAATTTTCGGTGATGCTGGCGCTTGCGGCGGTTTATAGCATTGGGCTTTCTATCGTTGGGCTTGAATATGGCGTGTTAATCGGGGTAACGGCCGGGCTGATTAGCTTTATTCCCTATCTTGGGGCGAGTACCGGGATTGTGATTGCGCTCTTGGTGGCGTGGTTCCAGTTCGATGGTGCGTGGCTTAATTTAGTCTTTGTGGGGGTTGTTTTTGGGATCGGGCAAGCCCTTGAAAGCTTCTTTTTAACGCCGGTCTTAATTGGCGATAAGCTCGGCATGCACCCGATTGCCGTGGTCTTTGCGCTGATGGTTGGCGGATCGCTCTTTGGCTTTTTTGGTATTTTATTAGCGCTGCCTGCGTGCGCGGTTTTAATGGTGGCCCTTCGAAAACTCTATCAGCGTTATACCCGAAGTGATTTCTATCTGGGAAAACGCTTAGAGCACAAACCGGATGCGGAATAATCGTGAATCTTAATAAAGCACTCCGAGTGTGAGTGCTTTATTGTGACACTTCATAGAGTTGCATGCAGGTAGTTTAACGAAAAAGGGGTTTAAAAATAGGATTTTCCATAGAAAATCGCTCAAAAAGTTGAGTAAAAAGCACGCAAAGATACGCAAAAAATTTGTTTTATTAAATAAAATATGGTTTATATAGAGTCGTAACAAAAATAAACTACAAAATAAATACAACGTTTCAAACCAAAAACAGAATTATAAAAATTATAATAATCACAAAAATAGGGGGATATTTCTGTGTTTAAGATCATTCAAATGGCGTTCGCCTTTGTTGGCGTAATCGTTGGGGCAGGCTTTGCCTCGGGACAAGAGATTTTACAATATTTCACCAGTTTCGGCACAATGGGAACCTTGGGCGCAATTGTCGCAACCGGGCTATTTGCCTATCTTGGGATGATGTTGATGAAGATGGGAAGCCGTCTTCGCGCAACGTCACACGATGATGCGATTTATCGTTTAAGCGGTAAGTTTATGGGCGTTGCCGTGGACTACATTATTATCTTCACCCTCTTTGGTGTGGGCGTTGTCATGGTGGCGGGCGCGGGCAGTATGCTCAATCAGCAATATGGCGTTCCAGGCTGGGTCGGTAGCTTAATTATGACGCTTCTTGTAGTGTCGACAGTTTTGCTTCCCATCAATCGTGTAATTACATTAATTGGTGCAATCACGCCATTTTTAATCTTAGCGTTAGCGATCATCAGTGCGTATAGCTTATTTAGCAATCATGCGCCGATTTCTGAGCTTGAGCCAATTGCAACTTCTGTAGAGAGTTCACTTCCGAATTGGTTTATTTCAGCGGTAAACTACGTATCGTTTAATACGGCGGTAGGGGCTGGAATGGCATTAGTTATGGGTGGTAGCGAGAAAAATGAAAAAATCGCAACGTGGGGCGGCCTGTTAGGCGGTCTTGGTATCGGGGTATTAATCATCGTTGCGCATTACGCGATCTTCCTTAAAATCGAAGATGTGAAAGATGTGGGATTACCGCTGCTTAAAATCATCCAAGATTTATCACCAGTGTTAGGCATTTTAATGACTGTGGTACTTTTCGGCATGATCTATAACACAGGCGTTGCGATGTACTACGCATTTGTTGCACGTTTCACCCAGATGCAGACCAAGCGTTCTTACATCTTCGCTGCGATCACGGGCCTTGTAGGATTCGTGGCGAGCTTTGCAGGATTCACGAAGTTAGTTGCCTACTTCTACCCATTAATTGGTTACTTAGGCTTACTCTTAATCGCGATCTTGATCATTGCACCGTTTAAAATTAAGAAAAACAATGATGCGAAAGCACCAAGCTACACATTTTCAGACTCAACAGCTTCATAAGTTTGACGCGTTAAGTTAGTAAGATTTAGATTTAGTTAGAGCCGCTCTTTTAAGATCGTAATGATCGAAAGGGCGGTTTTTTTATTGCTTGTAGAATTTTATGGATGACATTGTTGATCACTCGCTTCTAAGCGCGGCACGCCAAAAACATTAATATAGATCATCATCTTCGTTTGCGAGTTTGCGCAGAGGGTAAAGCGCCCGTTCGGAAGTCCCGTTCCTTGGGTTTTTCCCATGCGTCTTAGTGGGGCAATGGAAAGACCTTGCGCGATATTGCGATTGGGATTAATGGTGAGGTTTTTGGGTGACTTAATTAGCTCAGTTACGCGAATGATTGAGGCATCACTGGGCGACCATGTGGCATCATCATCGAAAAAGAGGAGCCAGCCGTCTGCCCAATGTTGAGGATTATCGCTACAGTGGGTTTGATTGATGGTGGGGCAGATGGAGATCGAGCGTTTGTGGTGATTGGCAAGCTGTTTGGCGTAGTTGAGATCGTCAAAAAGCGTATGCACCGTGCGTTTAAATCGATTACGTTCGAGTGCTTGATAATAGGAGGGGATTGAAAAGGTGAGAAGAATGGAAAAGATGAGCAATCCCACCGTAACTTCAAGCAAGGTTGCGCCGACAGGAATGTTTGAAGTCACACAAGGGTGAGATTGCTCAAAACGCCGATGATGCTCGCTATGAGGGAGGAGTGGTATCATCTGCGTAAGGGAGAATTATGCGCCCGATTGCGCGTCAAGATTCGCTTTAGAGGATTCTTTTTTAGCCGCTTTTTTGGCGTCTTTCGAAGTGGCTGTTTCATTGGATTCAATGACAACCTCATCTTTAATACCCGCAAAAATTGCAGGCCCAATGCCTTTCACGTTGAGAAGCTCATCAACGGATTTAAAGGGCGACTCGTTGCGATAGTCAATAATCGCTTCCGCACGGGTGTCACCGATGCCTTTGAGAAGGGTTAATTCTGCTTTGGTGGCTCGATTAAGATCGATGGGGTGGGCAAAGATAAATTGCAAAGAGAGCGCAATCAGTAGAGAAAGACGGGCAAAAAGACGAACCATAATAGACTCCTTAATAATTTAATTGCTGTGTTGTAATAAATCCTATGAAAGAAAACGCCCTATCAAAAGAGAGGGCGTTTGGATTGTTATTTGATGGATTTATATTGAATGCTATACGAGCGAATCAATATGAAAAACATCGTAACACAAAAATTAAATAAATCAATAAAATCATATAGTTATTGATTTTATCAATTCTCGGATTGTGCTTTATGATACTTCTGCAGTAAAGAGTGGCGCTTCATTTGCGGCACTCTTTTTACGCTCGTAGGGACGAATGTGGATCGTATCGTAAGCATCATTTTGCTCGAGCGCGATGATCTGTTTTCGCGTCAGTTCCAAAATCGCTAAAAACGAGATGGTAATGCCGTAGCGCCCCTCTTCAGGATCAAAAAGTGCCTCAAAGGTACATTCGCGTGCGCTAGTGATGCGTTCCACAATCGCGGACATGCGTTCATGAACGGAGATGCGCTCGCGGGTTACCGTATGGCTCTTTTTAAGCTCGGCGCGTTTGAGCAGCTTTTCGAGAGCGTAGACAAGATCGTGCAGCGCAACCGTTGGCGGCGGCGTTGAGAGATTAAGCGGCGGGAGCTCTGGCTCAATAAGATGAATATCTCGATCAAGGCGGGGCATCTCGTGAAGCTCATGGGCTACCTGTTTATAGCGCGCGTAAATTTGTAGCCGTTTAATCAGCTCTAAACGGGGATCTTCTTCAATCTCATCGTCTTCAGCGGAGGGCGGTTTTGGCAGTAAAATTCGGGATTTAATCTCCGCAAGCCACGCCGCCATCACCAAATATTCGGTGGCAAGTTCAAAGCGGTTTTTCTCAATATATTCGATATATTCCATATATTGCGTCGTGATTTCTGCAATGGGAATGTCGAGAATATCGAAATTATTTTTCCGAATCAGATGAAGAAGGAGGTCTAACGGGCCGGCAAATTCATCAAGCCAAACCTCAAGTGCATCGGGCGGAATAAAAAGGTCGAGCGGCTTTTCAACCGGCTCGCCCTTAAATATGGCCTGATTATCCTCAAGTACCTCGATGGAATCGGTGCTATGAGTCAGATTAGACAAAGTTGCGTAACCCCACCATCGCTTTCAGATCGGCTAATACTTTAGACGCTCGCTCGCGGGCGCGCTCGGCACCATTTTGGAGGATTTTTTCCACTTCCGCAGGATTTGCAAGAAGTTCCTCATAACGCTCACGGGGCTCTTTTAATTCATTATTTAAGAGCTCAAAAAGCATCTGTTTCATCTCGCCCCACGCAATTCCATCAGCATAGGCTTGACGAATCTCGGCGGTTTGCTCCGGCGTTGCAAAGGCTTTATAGATCTCAAACAGATGCGATGTATCCGGGTCTTTCGGCTCACCGGGTTCAAGGGAGTTGGTGACGATGCGCATAATGGATTTGCGCAGCTTTTTCTCAGGGAGGAAGAGCGGAATGGTATTATTGTAGCTCTTACTCATTTTACGCCCATCAAGGCCAGGAAGAATCGCGGTATTCTCTTCGACTTTCGCTTCCGGCAGCACAAAATATTCATTGCCATAGATATGATTAAAACGTTGGGCGATATCGCGCGCCATCTCAACGTGTTGAATCTGGTCGCGGCCAACCGGAACATAGTGCGCATTAAAGGTGATAATATCCGCCGCCATTAAAACCGGATAGGAGAAAAGCCCCATAGTGACGCCTTTATCGGGGTCTTGACCACTTTCGGTATTTTCATCGACCGATGCTTTATAGGCGTGCGCACGATTCATCAACCCTTTTGCGGTGACGCAGTTAAGCAGCCACATAATTTGTGGGATCTCAGGGATGTCCGACTGGCGATAAAACACCGCTTTATCGGTATCAAGACCGAGGGCAAGCCACGTTGCAGCGATCGCATTACGGGACTCAAAGACGCGCTCAGGGTCTTGGCATTTAATGAGGGCATGAAGATCCGCTAAGAAGAAATAAGAATGATCATGCGTTTGGCTCATCTCGATTGCAGGACGAATCGCTCCGGCGTAGTTACCCAGATGAGGAATCCCAGTGGTTGTAATTCCGGTCAGAACCGTTTTATGTTGCATAATGTTCCTTAAAAAAGAAGTGAAAAGAAAGAGATAATGACGTTGGTGATTCCCGCTGAAATCATCCCGATCGGGAGGATATTAAAGAATACCAGCGCCATTAAAATATAGATGCCGTAGGGCTCAATTTTCCGATAGACTTGTTCAGCCTCGTACGAGAGCCAGTTACGCAAAATGTGGCTTCCATCAAGGGGTGGAAGCGGAATGAGGTTAAAGACGGCCAGAATCACATTGATATAGATTCCGAAAAATGCCATCTGAGAGAGCGCCGATGAAGTAGAGATAGACTCCCCTGAATCATTCATTGAAACTTTAAACGCGATCACAAAGATCAGCCCCCAGATGAGCGCCATCAATAGGTTTGAAAGAGGCCCCGCGGCGGAAACGATCGTATCATCGCGCTTAATATTTTTAAAATTCCGCAGATTGACCGGAACGGGGCGTGCCCAGCCAAATAAAAATGATCCGCCCGTTAAAAACCAGAGTAAAACAGGCACGGCAATGGTGCCGACAGGATCGATATGGGAGAGCGGATTGAGCGTGACGCGGCCTTGTGCGTAGGCGGTGTTATCCCCGAGTTTATGAGCGCTCCATGCGTGTGCCGCTTCGTGAAAGCAGATCGCCATAACGAGCGGAAATAGCATGAGTAAAAAGCTAAATAGATTGAATTCCATCGACACTCCTTTGCGGTTAATCGTTCCTATTATACGATAAATTGAAGGTTTGGATACTCAACCTCATAGAGATAGAGTCCTTGTGGTGGAGCAGTCATCGCGCCTTTAGTGCGATCACGGCTATCGAGCACCTCTTTCATAAATATCGGCGGAAATTTCCCGCGGCCGACCTCAATCAAATTACCGGCAATGTTGCGCACCATATGATGCAAAAAGGCGTTCGCTTTAATCTCGATCTCAATCACCTCGGTTGAATGAGGAATGATCTTAATATAATGGACGTTGCGATGGGTTGATTTTGATTGACACTCACTTGAGCGAAAGGCGGAAAAATCTTGCTCACCTAAGAGATAATTCGCTGCTTCCTGCATCTTTTCAGGCGATAGCGGATAGTGAATCCAAGTGTGATGAAATCGCGTGAGCGCACTTCGGTGTTCAGAGGCGCGGATAAAGTATTTGTACGTTCGCGCCACCGCTTTAAAGCGGGCGTGAAAATCATCGGGCACCTCAAAAATGCCCTTCACCACAATGTCTTCCGGAAGATTGGAATTGATGCCCATTTTCCACGCAAAGGCAGAGCGTTTCGCATCCGTTTCAAAGTGTGCAATTTGGTTAAACGCGTGAACGCCCGCATCGGTACGGCCTGCGCCCACAATCTCCACCTCATGGTTTGCCACAAAACTGACCGCGCGAGTTAATTCTTCCTCAATGGAGCGCACCGGCGGGGTGGCTTGTTTCTGCCAACCTTTAAAATGAGTGCCATCATATTCGATGAGCAAAGCATACTTTTGCATCCGTTTTATTCGCCTTTAACGCGTTTTGCATCGATGATTTTGAGCGATTTTTCCATCGCAATTCTAAATTCAGGCCCTTTTTTAAGCGCTAGCGTCACAAGGAGAACATCCACAATCGCAAGGTCAGCAAGGCGCGAAATCATCGGCATATATTCTGAGGTATCTTCAATGGTGCCCGATTCTAAGACGACATTGGAGATCTCTCCTAAGGGGGAATCTTTCTGCGTCAGTGAAATCACTTTTGCCCCATTTTTAAGCGCAAATTGGGCAGAATCCACCACATCTTCACTTTTACCAGTGTGCGAGACGGCGATTAAAACATCTTTTGGCGTCAGTAAACTAGCGGCTAAACTGTGGACGTGATGGTCCGTATAAGCGGAAACCGGAATCCCAACACGGAGCAGTTTTTGCTGAATATCTTGCGCCACAACGCCCGACACCCCGTGCCCAATGCACATCACTTGATTGGCTTTCTCTAAAATCTCAATGGCGCTATCGAGCTCTTTCGGATCAAGATGGCGTTTGGTTTTTAAAAGAGCGGCACTCGATTGATCGATCAGTTTGGTGATGATGTTGGCCGTTGAATCGTGAGGCGAGATACTGCCGTGCACAAAGGGGACGCCGGAGTTTAAGCTCTCGGTTAATAGGCGCTTAAAGGTGTGAAATCCATCATACCCGAGCGCGTGGCAAAAACGCATAATCGTCGGCTCAGAAACGCCTGCTTTTTCCGCAAGGGCGCTGATGGAGAGTTCGATCGTTTCATTGGGGTGATCGAGTACCCAATCGGCCACTTTCGCTTCCGATTTACGTAATTCGTTATAGTGGTTTTGAATATGGGATAACATATATCATCTCCTTATTGTGATGGCTGATTGAGTCTATCAGCCAGATATTGCAAGCCAATTAAGGTTGGATCGGCATGCTCAATTAGATAGGTGGGTATCGTTTTTAGATAATTATTGACGGTAAGATTTTCCTCAAACCGCTCCCGAAATGGGCTGTTTGCCAAAAAGTCAGCAAAGCGGGGAACAAGACCTCCTCCAATGTAGATCCCGTCCCGTGCACCCGTTGTGAGCGCGATATTGCTCGCTATCGTCGCAAGCAGTAAGCTGTAACGCGTTAAAACCGCTCTCGCAAAAGGCTCATTCTCCGTTAATGCTGAATGGATCAAGGTTTCCGGCGAATTAAAGGTTGGGTGTTTATCGTATAAAAGCGCCATCGCATCGATCAGTCGTTTAATTCCATGAGTGCCGGAAAGCAGATCTTCCAAAATGATCGGATAGGGCGCGCGTTTCCCTTTGAGAAGAGAGGGCGTGTTACTTAAAAGCGATAACAGCGCAATCTCTTCTTGATCAAAGGGCGCAAAGACCGAATGCCCGCCTTCTGATGCAATGATGATCGGTTCAAAATGGGGAGAAATTGAGGAAGTGGGCACCACTAAGGTGGCCGTTCCAAAGCCAGACCCGGGACCAATGAGTGCTTTGATGATTGGCGCGTTTTGGTTTGAATTAGACGATTGAGCCTTAGTCGAATCGGATTCTGTTAAATCGGCTTCGCTTGTTCCAATAACCCGAAGATCGGTCTGCTCGAGCTTTAATAGACTATAGGCGAGCGCCTTAAAATCATTAATCAGCGTCAGTGTTCCACCACGTTTTTTAAGGGCTTCTCGGAGCGCTTTTTGGGAAAATCCCCAATGATTATTGGTGAGCTGTATCGCGTCTTCCACAAGGGGAGAGGCGATCGCGATAAGATAATGAGTCGGCGCATTAGGCGCGTTTTGAGTTTCTATTTCTAAATAATGCTCAATCACCTCAAGTGGGGACTGAAATTGCCGTGACTCGAGGGTTATTTGAGAAAAAATCTCTCCATCTGCGTAGAGCGCTAGCCGAGAAAAGGTAGCGCCAAAATCTGCGATTAAGGAGAGCGTTTGCATCATTTAGAAGAAGGCTCCTCTAAAACCTCATCAGAGTCGTCTGCGTCAAATTCGTCTGTATCGAACTCGTCGAACTCACCTGCGTCATCAAACTCATCCGCTTCATCGTCGATGAAATTATCAGGATTGCCGTAAAAATCGAGCCATTCGCCTAAATAACCATAGAGTTCATCAAGGCCGATTTCAGGCTTTGTCGATGAAAAGAGCTGCACAGTGAGTGGCATCTCAAATTCAGCGAGCTGTTTTTTCGCGCGTTGAAGATTTTTAAAGGCTTCATTACGGCTCAATTTATCCGCTTTGGTTAAGAGAACGTGCGTCGGCAATTCACGAAATTCACACCAGTGAAGCATTTGTAGATCAAGTTCAGTGAGCGGATGACGTGAATCGACGAGCATAATGAGCATGTCGAGGGTTTCGCGGCTCTCAAAGTAGTTTTGTAAAATATTTTGCCAATGTAGACGGATTCGTTCCGGCACTTTCGCATAGCCGTATCCGGGGAGATCGACTAAATAGAGGTCGTCTTTGACGGTGAAATAGTTGATCAATTGCGTACGCCCGGGCGTTTTACTCGTGCGCGCAAGGTTGCGTTTGGAAGTAATGAGATTAAGCGCGCTCGATTTACCCGCATTCGAGCGGCCAGCAAACGCGATCTCAGAACGGCTCTCAGGGAGCTGCTTTAAATCATTGGCACTCGTAGCAAATTCGGTGCGTTGCAGCATTTTTTGTACATCTTTAGTTGAGAGGGTCATGATCGGCCTCCTTCTCGGTTTGGTTGAGTCGTTCCTGCTCAAGACTGCACTCGGCGGCAATGAGCTGCATAAAGGGTAGGTAGCGCTTTTGAACCTCGTCAATAAACGCCTCATCTTTTAAGCTTGGCTCTATCCCTTTCATCGATTGTTCGGTGATGCGATTGAGTTCATTTGCGGCGCTATTGCCCATCAGATCGACGGTGTTAATGGCAATGCAGCGCGACTCAAATTCGGTCAAGAGCCCCTCGTTAATTTTGGAATCTTGCAGGGTATGCATTTTGAGCATAATGGAGCGGGTCATAAAATCGTAATCTTGCGCCATTTTTTCGGTCACATTAAAGGAAATTTGTGCATGTGAAAGAGCACTTCCCATAAGTGAAATGAAGGTGATTGCGAGAATGCGACGGGTCATAAAGAGCTCCCTTTGCCAAGCGAAATAGATGACTACTAAAGCAGTACAGTTTACCAAAAATAGCCACTTTTGCTAAGCACTTAGGGGGAATAATTATTCATCCGCTTGATCTTCGTTGTCATTATTTTGTTTCACGCTTTTTGGGCGGAGTAGGGCAACGAGCGTCCCCAAGAGACCAAACAGAATCACGATGGCGTAAAAGCCTAAAATAAGGAAGAGCGGGATGAGTAAAATTAGATAAAACATGTAGCGATTCAGGAGGAAATAGGGTAATTTTAGATAAAAGTCGACAATAAAAACCGTTTTCGACATGAAATTGTTATGTCACTATGGTAGGCTTATAAACTTGTTTTAACTTAGCTGATGAATTCTATAGCAATTTTTCACCGATTAAAACAGATCTTTGTTAATTATCTCCAGAGCTTAATTTTGGAGGAAGGAAAAGTAATAATATGGCGGTAACCGATCAAAAAGGAATAATGCCAGAAAAGGAGACGCAAAAACGATTCTATTCTGCGCTGCATCTCCCTGTATTTATCAGTGCAAATCTTATCATCTTCTCGATCATTGCACTGGCGCTCTTTCACCCTGATGCGAAGTCATTTTTTGCCGATATTCTCGCATGGATTACCGAAAATTTAAGTTGGTACTATCTTCTTGCGGTGGGGGTGATTCTCATCTCATTTGTCTTTGTGGCGCTTAGTCGCTACGGTACGATAAAACTCGGGCCTGACCATTCAGAACCGGCTTACAGTGATGGCAGTTGGTTCGCGATGCTCTTCTCAACCGGGATGGGGATTGGGATCATGTTCTTTGGAGTCGCCGAGCCGCTTTTACACTATTTAATGCCCCCCGTTGGGGATGCGGAAACGGTGAGAACGGCGAAAGAAGCCATGAATATCACCTTTTTCCACTGGGGCTTACATGCCTGGGCGATCTATGGAATTGTTGGTCTTGTGCTCGCTTACTTTAGTTTTAGAATGAATTTGCCGCTTGCACTTCGTTCAGCGCTTTTCCCGATGATTGGCGATCGAATTTACGGCCGTTGGGGCGATACCATCGATACCTTTGCAGTGGTTGGAACCGTTTTTGGTGTGGCGACAACGCTTGGATTTGGAGTCATGCAGATCAATACGGGATTAAGCTATATCTTCCCAGATCACATTCAAGTAACCCCTGGCGTTCAGGTAATTTTAATTATTGTAACGACGGCGTGTGCCACCCTTTCGGTGAGTATGGGGCTTGATCGCGGAATTAAAATCCTCTCAGAAGCGAACCTTGTGTTGGCGTTTGTGCTGGTGCTCTTTATCTTCCTCTTTGGCGGTAAAGTGGTCTATTTGATGCAGGCATTGATGCAAAACATCGGGGCGTATTTCTCTGACATTATCAATAAAACCTTTAATCTATATAGTTATGAAGCCGCGGCGTCTCCTGAGGTGAAAAAGATTACCGAAGGTTGGTTAGGCGGTTGGACGATTGCATATTGGGGCTGGTGGATTGCTTGGTCTCCATTTGTGGGGATGTTCATTGCGCGCATCTCTCGCGGCCGTACCATTCGTAACTTTGTTGGCGGGGTGCTCTTAATTCCAGCGGGCTTTACCTTCTTTTGGATGACCACATTTGGTAACTCAGCCATCGATATGATCGCAAACGACGGCATTATGGAGCTTAAAGAGGTACTCCTCGGGCAAGATGGTAGCTCCAAAGCGCTCTTTGCCTTTATTAGCCATTTCCCGGTATCTGAAGGGGTGCAAACCTTTATCTCTGCGGAAACCGTCCGTGGCATAATCTCCTTTGTAGCCGTTGTGATGGTTGCAGTTTTCTTTGTGACAAGTGCCGACTCTGGGGCGCTGGTGATGGATATGCTTGCATCAAAACAAGGCTTAACTGATACGCCGCTTTGGCAACGGATTTTCTGGGGCTCGATTACCGGTGTGATCGCGGTTGTGCTCCTGATTAACGGGGGACTTGAAGCGCTGCAAACGGTTTCGACCATGTCAGCATTCCCCTTTAGTATTATCATCTTGCTCTCAATCTTCGGGCTCTTTAAAGCGCTCCGCATGGATTACGGTAAGATCGATATTCGTAATAAAGCGCAGATGTACGTTCAGCCAAGCACAATCGATTCGGGCGGTTGGCAGAAGCGCTTGCGTAACTTAGTGGTGTATCCGCGTCGTGGCCATGTGGTGAAATTTATTGAAGCTGTGATTTTGCCCGCCTTTGAAGAGGTAAAAGCCGAATTTGCAAAGCAGGGCATTAAAGCCACCATTACCCAAGTTGATGATTGCGATGTGCGTTTTGAGGTGGAGCATGGTGAGAATGCGAACTTTATGTATCGCGTTAAAGCACGCCACTATCTCAAACCGGACTTTGGCCATGAAGGGGCAAGTACGACCGAAGGGGGCGATGATCTCGCCGATGATCAAAAATATTTCCGCGCCGAGGTTTATCTCGATGATGGAAGTAAAGGCTACGATATTATGGGCTATACCAAAGATAATATTAGTAATGACATTGTCGATCAGTACACAAGCCACCTCTACTTTATCCAACATTATGAGATGAACTCAGATTATGATGTGGGCAGTAACCCGAATGGCTAAGTGGTTAAAGTACGAGAATAAGATGATTTGATGTGATCTAATCATGAATCATCACGCAAAAAAAAAGCCGAGTTTCCATAAGAGCTCGGCTTTTTTTACGTCCATATTTAATTGAAGAATGTTAAAAAAGAAGGGTATCTTTTTTGTGCGAGATATCGATGCCGGCATGGCTTTTCACCTGCGCGACTTTAAAGGGATAACTACTGATCTCAACGGCGGTCATCTCTCCTTGCCACACGCAACCGCTATCGATGCAGAGCGTGGCATTTTCTTCATGAAAACCAAGACTTGCCCAGTGCCCGAAAATAATCTGAGTGGGCGATGATTTCCGTAGGATCGAGAACCAAGGGGTTAACCCTTCAGCCTCAAAGGTCTGCTCTTTGGTCTCAAGATCAAGAGCGAAATCCTCATGGAGAAGGCGCATGCGAGTAAAGGCATTGATGATATAACGAATGCGATCAATCCCGGTTAAATCAGGCGACCAGGCATTCGGCGTATTGCCAAACATGGCGCGGGTAAAATCGTGATAAGCGGCTTTATTAAAGGTCCGCAGATACGCTTCCGCCTCTTTTGCATAGCCAAGCGCTTCCTCGATCGACCACATCGGCGGAATTCCCGCGTGGACAATGGCAATATCAAGATCCTGACGATAGATCATCAGCGGTAAATGGCGCAGATACTCGATAATCTCATCGCGATTGGGCGCATTGTGAAGACTCTCATAGGTATCGCGCGGACGAAGCCCAATATGCCCTTCAGCATAGACAAGATAAGAGAGATCATGATTGCCTAAAATAGGGAAGATCGAGTCACGATTTTGCATAATATATTCGATCGTTTCCAGCGATTTTGGCCCTCGATTGACAAGGTCGCCGACGAGATAAATCGTATCGTATTGCGGATCAAATTCGATCGTTTCGAGAAGATCAATAAACTCATCGAAACACCCGTGAATATCGCCAATTACATAGGTTGCCATGGCGTTATCTCCTTTTGTCTAAATAGGTGAGTAGGGTACGAACCCCTTTTAAGTGTGCGCGGTTCGACCAAGGGAAGGTGCCG
The DNA here is from genome assembly GCA_945619025.1 of uncultured Ignatzschineria sp. Taxonomy (GTDB): domain Bacteria; phylum Pseudomonadota; class Gammaproteobacteria; order Cardiobacteriales; family Wohlfahrtiimonadaceae; genus CALZBJ01. The sequence continues at coordinate 183,369 of CALZBJ010000003.1, forward strand.
GAAAATTCCTCATCCATCTTTTCAGGCTCCACTTCCTGAATAAACTGGAAAATATCCTCTTCACCAGTGTACGAGAGGAGCTGGGTTGCCCGATTATAGTAGGGAACGGCACGTTCAGGGCGCTTGGTCTCGGTATAAAAATAAACGAGATCAAAAAGCGCGGTAATGGAGTAATAGTGCGTCTCTTTAGGGTCGCCCGTAAGACTTATATTGGTATTTTTAAGCGCCTCTAAATAGTAATTTTCCGCCTCGCTTTCTTTGCCTAAACGCATGGTGACCCAGCCGAGCATCGATTCGGTGCGGCCTAAATTATAAAGGTCTTGATTGGTGATCGATTCATGCAGTTTTTTCTTCTCTTTTAAGACCGCTTCCGCCTGTAAAAAGTCCTCATAATCGATATAAAAAAGCGCGTAATTTTCAAAGGCCAAAATGGTGCGTATGTCGTTAAAGCCAAGGTTCGCGAGATCTTTCTCTAGGGCTAAATTATAAAGCTCGCCGGCGATATCAATGTTACTTTCAAGCTCATTAAACCACGCTAAAATCCGTAAAGAGGCGCTATATTGCGGAGAATAGGGTGCTTTTTTGCGAATTTCAACGGACTTTTCAAGAAGCTCGATCACTTTTAAACGATCGGCCTCAAGATAATCATAGGTCCAAATTAGCCCCTCATAACTATCGGCAACGCGAAGCGATTGATCGGGATATTCCGCGTAGATCTCTTTGGCTTTTTGATAGAGATAGCGTGCAAAAAAGCGATCTTCATTAAATTCGGCCATTAAAAAGAGGGTATCGGCGTAAGCTAAATTGCTCTCATCTGAACGATCTTTACGCTCCTTAATGTAGCCAAGCATCGCTTCCACCGCGCCTTTTTTATCGCGCTGATCGAGGAAAGTTTTGGTCTCGAACGTGAGAAAGCCATACTGTTTAATCCACTCTTTTACCGACTCTTTTCCGGCTTTAAACGGGGAAGCTGCAGCATAATTATAGATAATCGAGGAGAGCACAAGCCCGACGATTGCGAGCATGCGAAGACAATTGCGCTGCATTGACCTCTCAAGCCTATAACTACTCTGCCTCATATCTACCTAATCGGTTGTTGTAATGGAATAGAAACCTTGAGTAATTGTAGCAGATCTGCGATCGGTTTCGGTACTGGGTAGCGGGAAAGTTCTGATTTTTTTACCCAAATTCCACTTGGGTAAAGTTCGGTTAAGAGGCTTTTTTGTGCTGGTTCGAGCACAATGAGATGGGGTTTTCCGATCAAGGTATAATGTGAAAATTGATGACGAAAGGCATCGATTTCGAAATGATTTTCGGGCGTGAATTGGTTTTCCTCGCACCAATTAAGCGGATTTTCCTGCTCCAATAGTTCAGGAAAGGAGTAGAGCCCACCCCAAATGCCTTTATCGGGGCGCTCTTCGAAAAAGTAACAGGTTTCATCAGATGTTTGCCCAGTGTGATCTGCATCATCCGTATGGCCGAGGGTGCTTTCAAAAATAAGCAGATGACGCGTATGAGTGGGTTTCGCCTTTTTAGGATTCGGGCGCGGTAACTGAGCCACTTCATCGTTTTGATATCCCAAACAGTGAGCTTGGAAAAAACAGCGCTCACAGGTCGGTTTTTTACTGCAGAGCGTCGCGCCAAAATCCATAATCGCTTGAGTATAATCGGCGGGGCGCTCTTTAGAGGCGAAGGTGTCAGCAAAAGGTTGCAAGATTTTATCGAGCTGATTGCGCGGGGCGGTGCAGCCTAAAATACGGGCGAGCACACGGCGCACATTGCCATCTAAAATGGCATAGGGAAGATTATAGCCTTGGGATAAAATGGCAGCCGCGGTGGTATTGCCAATCCCTTTGAGCTCAATTAGCGCATTAAATTGATCGGGAATAAGCCCACCATAATTTTCACATAAGGCAATCGCGGTGTGATGGAGATTACGTGCGCGGCTATAATAACCCAGCCCTTCCCATGCTTTTAACACCTCATCAATCGGCGCAAGGGCAAGCGCCTCAACGCTTGGAAATTGCGCCATAAAATTCTCAAAATAGGGAATGACGGTGGCAACTTGCGTCTGTTGCAACATAATTTCCGATACCCACACGCGATAGAGATTGGTCTTAAGATCAAACGCCTCAGAGGGTTTCCACGGCAGATGATGGCGGCCATGTTCATCAAACCACGCAAGCAGTTGTTCGGTAAAAATGGCGTAATGATCGCTATGAAAGGGCGCTAAAAAGTGCTCACTCATTTTTGATAGACCCAGTGCAGATAGCGCGCGGTGTGGCAATATTCAGGCAGTTCGCCATAGTGAAGCTCCATCTCAATTCGCTCCGACTCTTCGATTTTTTCTTGGTTTTTCTTGGTCATATAATCGTGAAAGACACGAATCCCACTCTGTTTAAGGGGCGACAGCCCAAGCTCTGAGAGCATTTTTGCCATCGTTACCGGTGAGAGCGGATTGATCGGCGTTAAACTTCCCGGATGGCGCTTAAAGGTGCCTTCACCGTCGGTTTCATGCTCAATCACGCGGAAATTCCCACGAATAAGATTATGGAAGATGAGTCCTTGTTTATTATAAAAAAGCAGCGAGAGCACGCCTCCTTTTTTAAGGTAGGGCAGGACTTTTTCTAAAATCATTTTTGGCGATTCGGTCCATTCAAGAACCGCATGGAGGAGAATCAGATCAAAGGTGTTAGGGAGATTGAGCGTATCAATCTCTTCGGCGCGAACCTTAAAAAAGGTAGCAGGATACTGTGCATTACGAAAGTTAAGCTCGGCCTTTTCAATCATCGTTGAGGGCTCGATTAGAGTAATGTCGTGGCCTTTTTCGGCAAGAGAAAGGGAGAAAATCCCGCTTCCGCCGCCAATATCGAGCACCTTTTTCGGACGATCATTGAGATTGAGCGCATTAAAATCCCGCGTCAACACATTAAGACGCAACCGCCCCTTAAAGGAGCGGTAGATCTTTTCATGAAAATGCTGATCAAGTGTATCAAAGTGAAGCATTATGATTGGCTTTCCTTGTCACTTCCGGTCAGCGTTTCAGGGGCTGGGTGCGGTAAAATGAGGTTTAACACAATTGCTAAAACCGCTGCTAATCCCACGCCTGAGAAGGGGAAATTACCAATATTAACGGTATATCCACCAACGCCCGCGATCAGTGTCGCACTGATAATCACAAGGTTTCTCGGGATCATAATGTCCACTTTCGCGTCGATCAGTGTTTTAAGTCCGATGCTCGCAATGGTACCAAAGAGTAAAATCATGATACCGCCCATCACAGGAAGGGGAATCGAGTTTAAAAAGGCGTTAAATTTACCAAAAAATGCCATCGCAATCGCAAAAATGGCCGCATAGGTCATAATTTTAGGATTATCGTTTTTCGTGATCATCACCGCGCCGGTTACCTCACCATAAGTGGTTACCGGAGGACCGCCGATTAAGCCTGCGACACAGACGCCAAGCCCGTCGCCCGCGAGTGTTTTATCAAGACCAGGATCTTTGGTGTAATCTTTCCCAGTTACTTTTCCGATCGCCATAATCCCGCCAATATGTTCAATGGCCGGAGCAATTGCCACAGGAAGCATAAAGAGCGCTGCCATCCAGTTCACTTCAGGTTTATGAAATTCAGGCGCTGCAAACCACGCTGCAGAAGAGAGATTACTGAAATTTAAGATTTCGTGACCATTATTGAGCGCTGCTGAAACGCCGGTCATATCAAAGATTAGCGCAATAATGTAGCCCGCTAAAATCCCGCCTAAAATAGGAATGAGGCGGAAAAGTCCTTTACCGAAGATGGTGATTAAAACGGTCACGGCAAAGGTTGAAACGGAGAGTAAAATCGAAAGCGTGTCGCCAACGATGTGCTCGCCGCCGCTAATTCCCATCGCCATTTGGGTTGCCGTTGCCGCAACTGAGAGCCCGATCACCATGATCACAGGGCCGATGACAACGGGAGGAATGAGGTGATTCACCATCGAAATGCCGCGCCAGCGAATGATCACCGCAAAGACAAAATACATAAACCCAGCGGCAAAGAGTCCGAACATGGTTGCGCCCATGCCCCAGGTTTGTAATGAGAAGATGATCGGTGCGATAAACGCAAACGACGAGCCTAAAAAAATCGGTACTTTTCTTTTCGTAACGAGTTGGAAAAGAAGGGTACCGATCCCTGCGCCGAGAAGCGCCATAGATGGATTTAAGCCAGTTAACAGCGGAACGAGAACCATCGCGCCAAAAGCGACAAAGAGGATCTGCATTCCGGAAATGGCATCATTGATTAAACGCATGAAGTGACTCCGTGAATGGGATAAAAAACAAAGGTCTCAATTATATCATTTTTCCTTTTTTTAGCGCGTGAGATTATTTGAGGGTTTAGAAGCGGTTTTTGGCTTGATTAATAATTGATCAACCTGAAATAAAAATAGATTAAAAATTCCATTTTTTATGATGTTTGACGTAAATCCTTTATAACTTACTGATATGATTGTGCTGATTTGTGATGAATCGATCGATTTCCGGGTGATTGATCATCGCTGTTATTGTTAAAAAGGATCGCTAGAATCTCAGATATCTCAAATATAGATAGTGAGTATTAATTATTTTGATAATTTAAAAGTTAGGTAGTATGATCGATAACGTATTGAGGAAAACGCGGGTAAAAATCCCGTGTGATCTGCCTAATTTAATCAGATAAATGGAGAAAAAATGAAAACGTATCGTTTGGTGATGTCTTGTCCTGATGGAGTGGGTATTGTTGCGGGTGTGAGTGGCTTTCTCGCCGAACATGGGGGCTGGATTATGGAAGCAAATCACCATTCGGATTTTGAGAGCGGGTATTTTTTCATGCGCCACGTAATTAAGGCGGAAAGTCTTCCCTTTGGGATTGAGGAATTTAAGGCGCGCTTTGCACCGGTTGCGGAAAAATTCTCCATCAAATGGCAGGTATTTGATACCTCAAAGAAAAAACGTGTGATGTTGATGGCGAGTAAAGAAGCGCATTGTCTTATCGATCTCCTTTATCGCTGGCATAGCGGTGAGCTCGATTGCGACATTGTTGGCGTGATCTCAAATCATGATGATCTGCGCAGTATGGTGGAGTGGTATAACGTGCCGTTTCATCACGTTCCGGTTGATCCACAGGATAAGACTGAGAGCTTTGCTAAGGTCAATCAGCTTATTGAAGAGGCCGATTCCGATACGATTGTGCTCGCGCGCTATATGCAGATTATTCCGCCGGAGCTTTGCCAAAAATATAAACATAAAATCATCAATATTCACCACAGTTTCCTACCCTCGTTTGTGGGCGCAAAACCCTATCATCAGGCAGCAAAACGTGGGGTGAAATTGATCGGGGCGACGTGCCATTACGTTACCGAAGATCTCGATGCAGGACCCATTATTGAGCAAGATGTCGCTCGCATTACCCACGCCGATACCGTGACCGATATGGTGCGTTTAGGGCGCGATATTGAAAAGGTGGTACTTGCGCGCGGTTTACGTTATCACCTTGAAGATCGAGTGCTGGTACATGGCAATCACACCGTCGTTTTTTAAGGTAAACGCAATAAAATCCTATTAAAAAACGTATTAAAGCATCCATAAAAATGCCCACTGATATCACTCTGTATCCGTGGGCATTTTTGCGTTTGGTCGTTTTGATTTAAAAAGCGTAAACGAGTGGTGATAGAGAAACTCTATTTTTCTTCAGGAAGAATAATTGTCTCTTTATTAATCGGCAGAACAAGGTCGCCAAATTCGATCATCGCGTTAAAAATCGCGATATGGGAATAATCAAAGAGATCTTTGAGCGCGACTTTTTTAATCACCACTTTTTGCAAATGGAGCAGTTCTTCACGCTGAGTTCCCGCAAGAAGAGGGAATTGGGGCGTGTGCCACACATCATCTTTTAAAAATGCGACGTTTGCGATCGAGGTGTCGGTAAAGAGGCCATTACGCACCATGAGAATGTCGTCTGCAGTGCCTTTTTGTTCCGTTAACGCATCAATCTTCGCGCGATCGGCAAATTTATAGTAATAAAAGAGCTCGTCCGCTTCGATCACTTTAAGCGTTTCGATCGGTTTTGGCTCGTAGGGGAAGTACTCAATTTTATCGATAAACTTACCATAAGTGATGCGACAGCGATAACAGTTCTCGTTATCCGGTGGCACGATGCGAGATTCAAGGTCGATCGATGGCATAATTTCATTTTGAAAAAAGGCATCACGCGTCGCCTCGAAACGCGCTTGATGGTAGGCAATTCGATAAATTTGGCCTTTATCTATTTTAATGGTTTCAATAAATTGGAACATAAATCTTCTGTTTCATCTCTTCGTATTCGGTGAATGGTTGGCTGTCAGCGGTTATGCCGCCGCCACTCTTAAAGTATAGTTTATCTTTGATCTTTTCGAGAAAACGAATGAGCACAAAACTCTCAATATTTTCTCCATCAAAGAGGCCGGCAATGCCGGAGTAAAATCCGCGATCATAGCGTTCAATTGCGTTAATAATCTCCGTTGCGCGTGCTCGCGGGGCACCGGTGATGGAGCCTGCGGGCAGTAATGCAGAAAGGAGCGTGCCAATCTCGGCGTGGAAATTTTTAGGAAGTTTCCCAGAAATTTCTGAGCTTGATTGTAAAATCGGCCCATTATGGGTCTCCACTCGATCGATAAATCGGTAGCGCGCCACATCAATATCGCTCGATACTAGGGCAAGATCTTTTTGGGTTTCCGCAACGATTGTTTCATGCTCTTTTTGCTCTTTCGGGTTATCAAGGAGCTGTTTTTCCGCATTTTCAAGAGTTGCATCAATCGTTCCTTTCATCGGAAAGCTTGAGATTGCACCGGTTTTCCCATCAATTTTGACGAAGGTTTCCGGCGAAAAACAAACACACTCGAAATCATGATCCGGATCGTTCACCCAAAGCCGATATTTTGCCTGCGTTCGCTCATAGATCGTTTTCAGGGATAAATTACACGCCACCTCCGTTTGAAAGGTTAAATTCGCCAGATGAATCTCGCCCGATTTGAGCGCATGCATCAGCGGATTAAATTGTGCTTCATATTGCTCAAAAGAGAGCGGATATCGCGTCCAATGAAGCGGGGCTTCAGAAGAATCTTTCATCTCTTGATTGGGTGAGTTTACATTACTTAACCCGTTAATAGTATAGCGGATTTTTTCAGGATCGACATCTTTGAGCGGAATCACATAATTACTCGATTTGTCGTAGGCAATAATAAAGAGAAACGGGGTGCGGGCGGCACCGAGTTCGTTCATGGTTTGAATGGTATCGTGTTCAGAAACTCGTTTCATCGGAGGCATTTGGGTGGTTAAAAAATGTAAAAATTGATCTAAAATAAGCCGTAAATTATGACTTTGCAAGAGGGCGCGCGCGCTCAAAATAACTAATGGTTAACAAAGACGCCACCATAATAATCGCGCCGATCCAAAATTGAAGGGATACGCCCCAATCAAAAATCAGGTAACCGAGCAACACATTAAGCGGCAGTTTTAGATAATCAAAGGGCTGGATAAAGATGGCGTCGGCGGCGGCGTAGGCTTTAGCGATGGCATATTGGGCAATTGCGGTAAAAAATCCAAGCGCAATTAAGCTAAGGAGCAATGATTTTCCTGGGATCTCAATATGAAGCTCGGTGGTGCTAAAATTCATCGTCATCGCCACAATGAGATTGATCGGAATCATCAAAAGATACATATAGGTCACCATCGTCAGCGGATGATCTTTATCGGAAAGATATTTAATCATCAGTGAGTGGAGCGCCCAGAAAAAAGCCGCAAGCAGCGGGAAAATGGCCGCGATATTAAAGTTGTTGGTATTGGGGTTTAAGATGATGATCGCGCCGATAAATCCGGTAATGGTGGCTAGGGCGCGCACCGGAGTAAATCGCTCTTTTAAGAGTAAAAAAGCGCCTAAACTTGCAAAAAGTGGCGAGGTCATCAAAAGGGCGACTCCTTCACCAATGGGAAATTGGAGCGTGAGTGCCTTAATCCAAAATTGTATGCCCACAACGGCAGCGATAATGCGCCAAAAGTGCGTCATAAAGTGGCGCGTTGTGAGAACTTTTTTCAGCCCAAACTGAGCGATGTAGGGCAAAATTAAGATGAGCGCAAAGAGATATTGATAAAAAGCGATCCAGCCGGAGCTAAAATCAGGGTATTTCGTACTGAGCGCCGGCGTCATCACATTGATGGCTGCAAAAGCCATCCCGGCAATGACCATCCACATCGCGCCCGATAAGGGGTGAAGGGAGGTCACATTTTTTAACGTAGAGGAACGATTCACAAAACCTCAACTCAATCTAACGGGGTTGAATGCAGGGCATGCAACGTTGCAACGAAAAAGAGGATTGCAAGCAACCCTCTCGGTATCCATCTTATTGAAGCTCTTTATAGCCGAGCGAATGAAGCGCATCAGCATCATTTGACCAGCCTTCACGCACTTTAACGTGTGCTTTTAAGAAGACTTTTGCATCAAAGAGTTTTTCCAATGCTTCACGGGCTTGAGTGCTTGCATCGCGAAGGGCGCGACCTTGTTTGCCGATCACAATCCCTTTTTGGCTCTCTTTTTCCACCCAAATCACGGCGTGAATGCGGTAGAGATTGCCCTCAATTTTAAAGGATTCCACTTCAACGGTGATCGCATAAGGAAGCTCTTGATTGAGGCGGCGGGTCAATTTTTCACGCAGCACTTCAGAGGCTAAAAATGAGCTTGTGACCGTGGTGATCTCATCCTCGCCATACATAAATTCTTGCTCAGGCAGATATTTTTCAAGGGTTGAGACCACAAGGTCGCAGGAGCGATCTTGATTGGCTGAAATGGGGACGATTTCCGCAAAGTCGTGTTTAGCCATCATTTCTTGAAGAAACGGCAATAGTGCCTCTTTATTTTCAATATTATCCACCTTGTTAATAAGGAGAATAATAGGGATTTCAAGATCTTTGAGCTTTTGCAGAACTTTATTGTCATCGTCATTAAAGCGCATCGCTTCCACCATAAAAATCACCGCATTTGCCATCGTTAGCGAGCTCATCGCGGTACGGTTTAATTGGCGGTTAAGCGCGGATTGCAAATTGGTGTGAATGCCCGGGGTATCTAAAAAGACGATCTGCGTTGAGTCATCGGTATAGATGCCGGTAATGGCGTGACGCGTTGTTTGCGGTTTATTGGAGGTGATGCTAATTTTCTGTTTGATGATGTGATTCATCAAGGTCGATTTCCCAACATTAGGGCGACCGACGATGGAGACGAAACCTGATTTTTTCATGATAATTTATCCAACATTAAGCGTGCGGCTTTCTGTTCCGCGCGTTTTTTACTTGTTCCTTCAGCGGTGGAGATGTGACCTTCAAAGCGGCAAGCGACTTTAAATAACTGCTCGTGATCTTTGCCTGAAATCTCGATAATTTCATAGACAGGAATCTCTTTGTTGAGCGCTTGTAATTTCTCTTGCAGGCGGCTTTTCGGATCTTTAAAGTGTTCGTTAAGATCTTTGATGCCTTGGTTTTTGATGCGAGCGAAATAGGGCTCGTAGAGCTCCAAAATAACGCGGCGAACGGTGCCAAAGCAGGAGTCTAAAAAGATGGCTCCTAAGATCGCTTCTAAGGTGTCAGCAAGGGTGCTCGGGCGCATTGCGCCGTCATTTTTCTTCTCGCCGTGACTTAGAATAATATAGTGATTAAGCCCTAATTGTAGTGCAATTTCCGCCAATGTTTCCTCTTTTACAAGGTGGGAGCGGAGGTTAGAAAGTTCGCCTTCTTTTGCGTCGGGGAGGCGTCTAAATAACGCTTCAGCCACGATAAAGTTAAGACAACCATCACCTAAAAACTCAAGGCGCTCGTTGTTCGTTTCTGAATAAGACCGGTGAATGAGCGCTTGTTTTAAAAGTTTTATATTTTGAAAGGTGTAATTTAACTTTGTGAGTAATAAATCCATAACTTATTTAATCGTTGTAAAGATTCGATCGCAATCTTTAAATTTAAAGAGACATTTATAGTTCATCCAGATGAAGTTCGCTTTTGCGAGCATTTGATCATCATCGACAAAGCCCCAGAAACGGCTATCCGCGCTGTTATCGCGATTGTCGCCCATGGCTAAATATTTGCCTTCTGGAATGATAATGGGAAATTGAGCCGCTACAAAAAAGTCTGCATCGGTGAGATAGCGTGAATTTTGGATCGTGTAATCGATCGTACCCTCTTTCGATGGTATGGTTTCACGGATAAAAAGGTCCTCCTCCGGCACGCGGGCAGGGCCTAGTTTTTCATAGTCTAACGGCACATCGTTAATGGTGAGACGTTTATTGCGGTAATCGACTTTATCGCCCGGTACGCCGACGATGCGTTTAACGTAGTTGATGCGCTCATCTTTCGGGTATTTAAAGATCGCCACATCGCCACGCTCAATCCCTTCACCGCGCTCACTAAAGATGCGTTTATTGGTGATGGGATAACGTAGGCCAAAGGACCATTTGTTCGCCACAATCATATCGCCCTCGTAGAGGGTTGGTTGCATCGAACCGCTCGGAATAATGTAGGGTTCAGCGATAAATGAGCGGAGCACACTCACAAATAAGACTACAGGAAAGAGGAATTTCGACCAATCCACGAGCGCCGGAAGTTTATCTTGATCGGTACGATTTTTCTGCCAAAAAAAGCGATCGAGTAGCAGAATAATTCCGGTAATCGGCGTTGCGATAATGATCGCAATCGAAATAAAGTAGGTCAGATTGGCCATAATGAATGTGTTTTCCTCTTAAATCCTCTGGATTATTTACGTCGTGCCCAATAAGGGCGGACTATTCGTCCACCTTGAGAACCGCTAAGAACGCCTCTTGTGGGATCTCAACGCTGCCCACTTGCTTCATGCGTTTTTTACCCTCTTTCTGTTTCTCAAGAAGTTTACGTTTACGGCTCACGTCCCCTCCGTAACATTTCGCGGTGACGTCTTTACGGAGCGCACGAACGTTGGTACGGGCGATAATTTGCGAGCCGATCGCTGCTTGTACCGCAATTTCAAACTGCTGTCTTGGAATCAGTTCACGCATCTTTTCAACCAGTTTACGGCCTTGATACGCCGCATTATCACGGTGAGTAATCAGCGCAAGGGCATCAACTTTTTCGCCGTTAATTAAGACATCAACCTTCACAAGATTTGCCGCTTGATAACGGATAAATTCATAATCAAAGGAGGCATATCCGCGCGACACTGATTTAAGTCTATCGAAGAAGTCTAGCACCACTTCGCTCATGGGGAGCTCAAATTTAAGCTGAACTTGATTTCCGGCATAGACCATATCGAGTTGCACACCGCGTTTTTCCATACAGAGTTTCATGATGTTTCCGATAAACTCTTGCGGGGTTAAGATGTTCGCGAGAATAATCGGCTCACGAATTTCATCAATATGGGTCTGCTCAGGCAGGCCATCTGGATTATCAACATAGACCACTTCACCATCGGTACGGAGCACTTCATAGATCACCGTCGGCGCTGTGGTAATGAGATCAAGATCGTATTCACGCTCGAGACGCTCTTGGATGATCTCCATATGGAGCATTCCAAGGAATCCACAGCGGAATCCAAATCCTAGCGCTTGCGAGGTTTCTGGTTCAAAGTGGAGCGATGCATCATTAAGACGAAGGCGTTTTAGCGCTTCACGCAGATCTTCATAATCTTCAGAATCCACAGGGAAGAGCCCTGAGAAAACCCGCGGCTGTACCGTTTGGAATCCCGGAACGGCTTTATCGGCAGGATTACGGTCTAGGGTTAGCGTATCCCCAACCGGCGCGCCATCGATATCTTTAATTCCCGCAATTACAAAGCCTACTTGGCCCGCGGAGAGTTGCGGAAGATTTTTACGCACAGGAGTAAAAACACCAACGTGATCCACATCGTGCGTATCTTTCGTGCTCATAACGCGAATGCGGTCGCCGGCTTTGAGCGTTCCATCAAAAATTCGCACAAGCGAAATAACGCCGACGTATTGGTCATACCATGAGTCGATAATCAGCGCTTTTAATGGTGCATCAGGATCGCCTTTCGGTGCCGGAATTTTTTTGATCATATCTTCAAGAACATCGCGCACGCCAAGGCCTGATTTTGCTGAACAGCGTACTGCGTCAAGCGCTTCAATGGCGATGATATCTTCAATTTCTGTTGCAACGCGATCGGGGTCAGCTGCGGGAAGGTCAATTTTATTGAGAACCGGAATCACCTCGAGGCCTAAATCAATGGCGGTATAGCAGTTCGCAACCGATTGCGCTTCCACCCCTTGAGCAGCATCAACCACGAGTAACGCCCCTTCACAAGCGTAAAGCGAGCGCGATACTTCATAAGAGAAGTCGACGTGACCGGGGGTATCGATAAAGTTTAAGTGATAGGTTTCGCCATTATCTGCTTTGTAGTCAAGAGAGACACATTGCGCTTTAATGGTAATGCCGCGCTCTTTTTCAAGATCCATTGAGTCTAAGACGCGATCCTCCATTTCCCGTGCAGAAAGCCCTTCACAGATCGTGATGAACTGATCGGCGAGGGAGGATTTTCCATGGTCGATGTGGGCAATAATTGAAAAATTTCGGATGTTCTTCATGTAATTATTCTATAGAAATAAAAAAGTTAATAAATTAATAATCTCTCGATATTAACAACGTGCATAGGCGAGAATCGATCGGTAATTATAGCATTATATCGAAACAGATGATAAAAAACCGCACGCTTGAAAACTCAAGGAGCGGTTTTTAAAAGTGAGCGGCGTTATTTCTTACTCAGTAATCGCTTTTAAGGCGTGATCGCGTTCCGCAGGATCGAGCTTTTTAATGAGCGAAATACTCTGGAAAAGGTCAAGGTCAAACTCTTTCGATTTCAGATCGTAATCGCGAATCATCGACGGAGTTAAGAGCGATAAAAGCATCACCACCAAGATAAAACCGCCGCCATAGACAAGGTCTTTATCGGAATCCCTCGGCGGGGTGCCTGAGGGGTTTTCCACCGGCGTTCCCGGCAGAGCAAGGAGTGCTCCGAGCAGTAAAATGTTGGTTAAATAACTTAAATAAAAGACGAGGCGATAATTTTTATAAAAGGTTTGGAAGTTAGGGGCTTCCGCCATTTTTTGATTGAGTGAATCGAGGGTATATCGAGTTTGTTGCGCAAATTTAGGATGCATCATCTGCACGCTATACGCAGCCTTTTCGATATATTTTAAATTTTGCTGGCGCAGATCATCGTAACGATGGGAAAACTCTGCCGCCCCAAAGATTAGGAGTGGAATGATAAGTAAAAACGCAAGCGACGGCGAACGGTTAAGGTCTCGAAGGCGCTGAATGACAAAGGTGACAAAGGCGCTCGAGAGGAAAAAGAGCACAAGCACCGTAACGATAATGGTAAATCCTATCGGAAGTCCAATACTTTTTCCGGCACTGTGGAGCACGATATTTAACACGCGGTCGGTAAAAAAGACCATTACTAGCACACACATCATACGGATGAAAAATGAGAGGCGTGAGGCGCGTTTTGATGAGTTAAAAAACGCATAAAATCCCGGGAAGCCAGAGCGTGTTTCATCTTTATAGATAACGTTGTCGGCTCGTCGAGTGCGCGGTTTCGGGCGTGAAGCCTCTTCGGCCGGGTAGCTGACTAATTCTAAATCAGAAACGCCTGAAAATGCGGCTGCCATTTGCGGTGATTCAAGGGAGACTTTCTCTTTTGCGAGCTCAGGCTCATCGCTCTCAGGCATCGCTAAAAGTTCTAGGTCAGAAAAATCGGTATTGGACGCTTCTAAAATCGTCGCACCAATCTGTTTTTTGGAAGACTCTTCTTTCTCAGTCTCTTCAGGCTTTTTCTCTGCCTCTTTGGCTTCTTTTTCTTTGGCAACGGTGGCTTTTAAGGTCTCTAAATCCATAGAGAGGAAATCATCATCGATGCCAGGAACTTGACTGCCGCCGCTTTTTTTACGGTTGTTTTCACTGCCATTATCGTTAAATGAAGCGAGCACTTCTTGCGCGCTGGGGGCGGGCGTTGTGGCGTGAGCATTTCGATCAGCGCTGTGATCAACGGCTGCGCGAGATGCGGAAGGGCTTTGAGTTTCTACAGGAGGCTTTTTATGGGAATGATCTTTTTCGATCGATGCATCAAGCATTTTTTCAAGATCTTCAAGAGAAGGAATCTCGGCCTTCGGTGAAGAGGGGGTTGGCTTCTTAGAAGCCTTCGAATGACTCGGGTCGCGGTCCATGCGTTGGGTCTCGTTATCTAATTGTGTTGAGGGTTTGTCGGTTGATTTGTTGGGAAGTGTAGTAGACACTTTGGAATCCGAGATGATTTTACCATCACTGTCTTTTTTTTGCGCAGAATCTTTGATTTTTTGCAGCGCTTTGGCCGATTGAGTGGCGTTCGTTGTGGAAGCGGATTTTTTTGGTTTTTCAACGACATTTAAGTCAGATGATTCCGATTCATAGTTGACTTCGTAATCAATATCGAGATCGACTAAGCAATTTGCACCGGCGTGACGAATCGCTTCGCAATACTCGCTGGCATCAATTTTGCTTATGCCAGATATAAGCGTTTTTTTTTCACCACGGATAAACTGATCGATCACCTCTTTTGTGCTCAAATCAAGCAGTGAGCTGAGGTCTTTGATGATTTCGTGTCGTGGCTTGTCTTCGGTTAGATCGCCTAAAAAAACAACCCTATATTTCATCGTGCGGAATGCCTTTAAAATTAACTGACATATAAAGAATGGTTCACAATAAGCTTAAAATTTGTACGTCGGGTGTGGTACGATAATCTATCGATTATTATTATGCCTCGGTACAATTTAGCTCTGTTAAGTATAGCATTTTTAACGGCGATAAAACATAACCGCAGCATTGTTGAATCCAATTAGATAACCAAATACGAAGGTAGAGATGACTCAATCATTTTCATTTTATTACTGGGAATAGGATTGGCCGCGTAT
>CALZBJ010000004.1:0-173851 GCA_945619025.1 uncultured Ignatzschineria sp.
TCAATAGGATATATTATCCTCTATTAGAGTGTCCACCTTCATTAGACCAGAACACGTAAGTTTAAAGATAGCTCGCAATAGATGCGATAGACCCGTTTGTGGTTCCATGCAAAGCCTTTGATGTTGCGTAGATACAAGAAACATAAGCCAAACCCCCAGTTCTTCTGCCATTGTGTTAATTGAATGAGCTAATTGGCGATTAGATCATTCTCAGGCTGCAAACGAGATTGATAATAATAGCTGCTTCGACTAATGACAACCAGCTGGCAGGCACGCTTGATGGTGATCTGTTTTTCAGTGACCAGCCACTGCGCTGATGTTTTACGAGCCAGTGGTTTTACCACTTTTTTTGCAAAACTTCCTTCAGTAGCTCGCTATCCATTTTGGCTTCCGCATACATCTTTTTCAGACGAGCGTTCTCAGCTTCTAGTTCTTTTAAACGACTGATCATGGATGCATCCATGCCACCAAACTTAGAACGCCATTTATAAAATGTCGCACTGCTAATGCCATGTTCACGACATAAATCAGGTACTTTAATCCCTGCTTCGTTCTGTTTTAGAATTGCCATGATTTGGCTATCGGTAAATTTTGATTTTTTCATAATGAATCTCCTGCAATAATGATACGAGAAAATTCTACTTATGATGTGTATTTTTTTATGGGGGGATTACCCTTACAGATAGTGACCTACAAGAATTACTATATGGCTTTAATGGTTCTTCAAAAGAATTATTAGAAAAACCATTAGCAAAACTTGCTCACGACATTATTAATTTCAAGTAGAAAATTAAAAGAGAAGCTTGTAATTTTTTAATTCCCAAAAGAATATCGATCATAAGTATTGAATCTAATGATTTTTCTATGGCTAATGGGATCACTGTATTTGAGATTTTATATTAATGAGATCATGTTATATGAGATTTTTAGTTAAATTGTAAACTTCACTATTGATGACATACCGCTAGAAACCACAATTCTTCGTTTCACGATATATGAGATTCGACAGGAAAAATTGATCTCTAAACGCCCTAGGTGACACATGTTTCCTAGGGTTTTTTTATCGCCGGTGGAAAATAGTTCACTAAATGCTTAAATGATTTGAAACCTGTTTCGAAAGCACCTATCTTGGTAGAGGCTTTTTTGACGAAGCGATACGAATAACAGACTCGATCAGCATTAAGACTTAAGGATGAGAATTTTTAGATGAAAAAACAGGGTTTAACGCCATCGAAAGGGTGGTATTTTGGCTGGAATATTGTAATCGCCGCCTCACTGTTGACGATGATTACCGTCGGGATGCGCATGAGCATTGGCCCGTTTGTGATTCCAATGAGTGAAGGGCTTGGGGTGACGCGGAGTTGGCTATCGGGCGTGGTGGCAATTGGAATGCTCTTTTATGGGATTGGAATGCCGATCGCCGGCTATTTTGTGGCCCGTCGCGGAACGCGATTTGTGCTGATTATTGGCGCAATTTTAGTCTCGATCTCTCTCCTTGGAACGATCTACGCCACCAATACTTGGCTCTTTACCTTCTTTTACGGAATCTTACTCTCGATGGGGCTCGCGTTCACAAGCCCCGTGGCCTTTACTCAGCTGATTAGTCGCTGGTTTATTAAACGCCGCGCGATGGCACTGCTCTTTCTTTCAACAGGATCGATGGCGGGAATTGCCATTATGACGCCGCTCTTTACCGCGATGATTAAGCAAGTCGGTTGGGAGAATACGATGCTTGGTTATGCGGCCGTTTTTGCGGGATTAACGCTTCTTGTGGCATTTACCGTCGTGCGAGAAAATCCGCCGAAATATGCGGATCTTTACGGGGCTGATATTCCGCAAGTGGTAACCAATGAGAGCATTAAAGCGCAAACACCGCCGGCATTGAGCTTTCGTGAGGTGTTAAAAACGCGTCCGTTCTGGCAAATTTGTGCAGGCGTCTTTGCCTGTGGCTTTAGTATGAATCTCCTTGGAACCCACGCAGTGCCGATGTTGGTCGATCATGGATTTACCAAAGAGGTGAGCTCGTTTGGCATTAGCCTCATCGGATTTGTGGCGATGTTTAGCACGGTGATGATCGGGCGAATCGCCTCTCGTGTGGAGCACCGGTATATTTTAATGATGATCTATCTTGTCCGCGGGATCGCCTTTTTATGTTTAGTGTCGGTGATGACTCCGATGCAACTCTACATTGTCACCATCATCGGCGGCCTTGTCTGGGCGGGAAATATGGGGCTTTCATCAAGTATGCTGGCGGATATGTATGGCGCAAAAATGGTGGGAATGCTCTACGGATGGGCATTTTTAGGCCATCAAATTGGCGCGACACTGAGCACCTGGCTTGGCGGATGGGGCTATGAGCGGTACGGCACACACTGGATTGCCTTTGGTGCTGCGGGCGTGCTCTTGATTTTAGCCTCCATTATTTCGGTGCGATTACCAAATCGAGCCGATTATCGTACGGCAGTTATGGGTAAAAAGTAAGTTTATACAATGATAAACTGTTTACACTGCTTAACAATCGCCTAATTGTTGATCAAAGCCTCCACCATTGGGGGCTTTTTTATGGTTAAAAACGGGATTAACTCTACCAAAATTGGTCGGCTCTTTACATATAATGATAATCAAAAATCGATTACAGTTGTAATCTCTTTATCGACAAGATTAAAATGTTTGATAAAAGAGCTTGCCTGATAAATGCACTGAAAAGCCATTTTAACGGCGGTTTTTGCGGTAAATTCGTGCAAAAAAGCGCTGTTTTGGGCAATATTTTGCAAACTCTACGATTAATCTTTGTCGCTCGATGGCGTTCAATCGATCCAAGAGGGGTCATTATATGCCACAATTTGTCGATAAAATCATGTTGACAATTATAACGATATGAAAGACAATCATCTTCATACAGTTATTGTTAAGAACTGTAAGCAATATATCATTAACTTTGACTCAACAATTGATGAAGGAATTATCGGATTATGTGTGAGAATGAAAAAGAGCTGATGGATTGTGTTTGTAAAGATTTAGTGGAGAATGTGGGCAACTTCATGCGTCGTTATACGCACCAGTACTTAGCGCAAAGCTATGCAATCGACGAGAAAACAGCGTCTCGCGAAGAATTGCAGAAATATAAATTAGATATCCAGCAGATTGCTCAAAGCTCGCTTAAAGAGATGGAAGAGTGGATGGATAAGTATCTCTGGAAGGAGTAATTAGCTCAACAGCCGTCACGTCTCATATCGATCGATGGAGGAGTCACGATCGATATGAGTTGCTTTAATGTAAACGAATTATAAGAATTCTAAAGGACGCAATGTGTTCAGTCGTTTTTTTACCTTGTTAGAAGTCGCTGCCGATTATGAGTAGATACGAAGAGATCTCAATTAATCCCCATGTTAAGAGTCATAGCATTTGTAATCGCATGATTCAGTTCGCAAGTTTAGAGATGATTTCGCATCATCTACATGAATTAGACCTGCGTCTTGAGCGCATTCAGCATGATATTGGGCAGGTTGGAGCAGCCTATTTAAGCCGTCTTGCCACGCATACTCACGAGACGTTGGTGGAATCGTACTGCGATTTGATGCATAAAAATGAGATGCTCAATGAATTAATGGGGCAGGCGGCGGCGATCTATGAGATGAGTTTAGCCAATCCATTTCACTCAAGACGCCAGCGTAATCAATGGCTTCATGTAGAAGTGGCGGCGCGAAAAGCGACGATGCGCAAGATTTATCAGGTGTTTAGCGAGTATGCTGACTATACCGAAACGCTGCTCTATTGGCGGATCGGGGTTACCTCAGAAAAGCGTGAATATAAATACTCAATTTTTGATGGAAGCCTGTTGATGAAAAAGGCTTTTTCAGTAGAAACGCTCGATGTAAAGCGGTATTTACTGGAATTTGATCGCGTTTTCTCAAGGCTTTATCAGATCCGGAAGCAAGTGCGCAGCATTGATCTGATGATTTTAGAGTGTCATGAAAATTTGCAACGTCAGTATTATATCGATCAATTCACGGAAGAGCTTGGCTAAGCCAAGGTGATCAAGGAGGATCACATTGCAAATTGGGTTTTTTCGTGACGTGACGCTCTTTGCGTTGATGATTTTATCGGTCTCAATCACATTAATCACCCTCCATTTTGTGTTAGAGGGTGACATTGAGCTCTTTCAAGTGGTCTGCATAGCCATTTTAGGGGCGGCCATTTTACTTTTTTCCAAAACGGGGAAGTGGTATGGGCAACTATCGCGCAGGCGAAACCGGCTGATTGAACGAACCATTGTTGGCAGTGTGACCATCATTTTACTGCTCGCGGTCTCAAATGTGGCACTTTCAACCTTTGAGATGATGATGCGTCATACATAAATGAGCCTCCCCAGTTGGGAGGTTTTTTTGTGCTCAAAACGGATTGGAGGAATGCTTTTTTAGAAGGGTTTGACAATCTTTTTTAGCAGGCTATGATAGAGAGATTCGTTTTTATATTAGAAACTAGAAAGAACCAAGATGAATTTAAATTTCGCAACCTATTATTACTACTATTATCTCCACCATGCGGGAGGTATAGTGGTTCGTGGTTAAAATTTAATTCACCTATACTAATTGAGAAGCCCGCACACCGATGCGGGCTTTTTTTATGCGCTAAACAGAGTGACCTAGAAAGGAAAGAGAGATGGCATCGTCGAATCAATTTATGGCAGTTAATCGCGATCGTAATGAGACATTTGTGAGCGGCGTTCAAAGTCGCGCGGAGCTCGAAGCATTGCACCAAGCAGGCGTTTCGTACGCGGGATTTATCTTTATGCTCACATCGCCCTACGGCATCTCCATTCAAAAAGGGATTGAGATCGGCCACAACTCCCCGATCCCGCTAGTGGCGATCTTTCAAAATGCCGATTTAGAGGAGATTCTCTATGTGACAGAGCATCTTCACGTCAGCGCCGTTCTGTTAAATGGTTGGGAAACCCAAGCCTTTATCTCAGAGCTTCGCGAAAATTTACCATCCAATATCCGCATTATTAAAATTGCCCATATGGACGATGAAAACCCGAAGATGGATTATCAAGATGTGGATTTTTACCTATTAGGCGGACGGATTGGCGAGCGAGTCGAGCTCAATGAGGCGCTTCTATCCCGCATCGATTTGAGTAATGTCTTTGTGTCGCTGAATTTTGAGATTAAAGCGCTTGATTGGCCCAATCGCAGTCTATCAGAGATCGACTTTGTCTCTCTGCCACCCAAAAAACGTGCATTACTGTGTTAGTCGAGCGTGAATCACTCGCTTTTTTCTGTGGGCGATTTATAGTGGGGGGAGACTCCTTTCAATGATGGTGCCCGATGATGATCACATTAACCTACCTTTTATTACTGGTTCTGTTTGCCTTTTCAGCACTCCTTCATGGGATCACGGGGCTTGGATTTCCGATGATTACAACAGGAGTGCTCACCAACTTTTATTCGCTTGAAACAACGATTGTGATGGTGTTAATGCCTGCGCTGATCATCAATTTAGTGGTGCTTGTATCACGCAGTGAGCGAGGGGTTTTTGCGGAATTTTTCCATTATTTAAAACGCTACTGGATGTTGGTTGTATCGAGCATTTTAGGCGGATATTTTGGGGTGAAGCTCCTTTTTATGGTGGATGTGGGCTATATCTATCTGCTCATGTCCGCGGTGATTATTTTTTATGTCGCCACCAGTTTGTCGGGCAAGGTGTGGCGCATTCCGGTCAATGGGGTGACGCTTGCGATATTTGGCGCTTTAGCGGGGCTTGTTGGCGGGTCAACCAATGCGATGGCGCCGCTACTTATGGTCTATCTTTTATCCACCGATAACGATACTCGAGAGATCGCCAAAGCGAGCAATCTCTGCTATTTAGCCGGTAAAATTGTGCAATTTTGGGTATTACGCGATCTGGTTTTTGCCATGCCGCTGGCTGAATTTTCGTTATTGATGCTGATTACGCTGTTATCGCTCTTTTTTTTACTATTGGGGATTCGCCTTCGTGAGAAAATTTCCCGCAAACTCTTCACCGTCATTATTCTGGGCATTCTCTTTATCGTCGGCGCGAAAGCGGGTATCAATGGCATTATGTTGCTGATGGCTTAGTAAAATTTTTAAATTTAATGGGGCGGTAAAATTTAAAATTTTGAAAAATCGGGGCGTAAAAATCCACTACTATGATGCTTTGACAGATCGCACCATTGCGAATGAGGGAGCCTATCGATGTGTGGAATTTTCGGCGCCATTAGCCAAAAAAAGAACATTATCCCAAGTCTCATTGCGGGACTGAAACAGCTTGAGTATCGGGGGTATGATTCGGCGGGAATCGCCTATCTTCACGGAGGTTATCTGGAACAAATTCGTAAAGTGGGGCGCGTTTCGGCGCTTGAGTCTGAGAGTCAAGGGAAAACCAGTACGATCGGCATAGGGCATACCCGTTGGGCAACTCATGGTGGGGTGAAAGAGCGGAATGCACACCCACATTGTTCCGATCATTTGGCAGTGGTTCATAATGGAATTATTGATAATTTCGAGGCAGAGCGGGCGGAATTAATCGAGGCGGGCTATCCGTTTTTATCCGATACCGATACCGAAGTGATTGCCCACCGCCTCCATTTTGAGATGGCGCAGGGAGTCGAGCTCTTTGACGCGGTGCGCCGTGTGGGAAAACGTTTAACGGGCGCGTATGCATTTGTCGTGCTTGACGAGCATTCGCCCGATCAGCTCATCGCACTTTGTAACGGTTGTCCGCTCCTTCTTGGATTTGGGGAAGCGTGTACGTTCATTGCCTCCGATATTGCTGCAATATTGAGTGAAACCGAACAGGTACTCTATCTTGAAGAGGGCGATCTGATCGCATTTAACGCCGGTGGAATTCTGCGCTGTGAAACGCTTGCAGGGCAAAAGGTTTCCCGTGAAACATTCCAATCAGACCTCTCCCTTGAAGCGCTTGAGCTCGGGAATTACCAGCATTTCATGCAAAAAGAGATTTTCAATCAGCCCGATGTATTGCAGGGAATGCTCCAAAATATCCTCTCCCGTGGATTTGTAGCGGGTCTTTTCGGTCGTGAGGCGGAAGCGATTTTCCCCAAGGTAAAACGGATTAAAATCCTCGCCTGTGGTACCTCCTATTTTGCCGGAAAAGTGGCGAAAACGTGGTTGGAAACCTTAGCGAAACTTCCTACTGATGTGGAGATTTCAAGCGAATATCGGTATCGCGAGAGATTGGTGGAATCGGGGGAGCTCGTAATCACGCTCTCTCAATCGGGCGAAACACTCGATACGATTGAGGCGCTTAAACATGCGAAAGTTTCGGGAGTGATGGCATCGCTCTCGATCTGTAATGTACGGGAAAGTGTGCTACCGCGTATGAGTGATTGCGTATTTTATACCAACGTCGGTGTTGAGGTGGGCGTTGCCTCAACGAAAGCCTTTACCGCGCAACTGGTGGCGCTATTTGTACTCGCAAATACCTTGGTAAATGTTCAAAATTGTTTGGACTCCGCGCAATTATCGGAACATCTAAAGGCGCTCAAAACCCTTCCAAGCGAGATCACTCAAGCGTTATTAACGGAAGAGCGCTTAAAAACGTTTGCCACTCAAATTGCTCGGCGTGAACATGCGCTCTATTTAGGGCGGGGAATGTTCTATCCCATTGCCGAAGAGGGGGCGTTAAAGCTCAAAGAGATCAGCTATATTCATGCGGAAAGTTATCCCGCGGGCGAGCTAAAACATGGGCCACTGGCGCTCGTTGATGAATCCATGCCAGTGATTGTGCTTGCGCCCAATGACGCGCTTCTTGAGAAGATTCGAGGCAATATGCATGAGGTGTCCGCTCGAGGAGGCGAGCTTTTTGTGATTAGCGATGGCGGAGATTTCTCAGGTATCGATGCGGATCACACGCTCACGCTGCCGACAACTCATCCATGTTTACGGCCGATTGTCTTCACCATTGCGGTACAACTGCTCGCTTATCATGTGGCTAACATTCGCGGTGAAGATATCGATAAACCGCGCAATCTCGCCAAATCATTGACGGTTGAGTAACCCCCCTTTTTTTTGTGTGTGGGCGGGCGTTTATTATGGAGTAATAGAGAAGAGAGTCTTAGCGATTAAGACTCTTTCTTTTTCATGAGATCGGCAAGCCCTGCAAAGGGATTAAAAGTGCTCTCGATCTCGCCACCATCGGTATTTTTAGTAGTGCCATAGCTCGCAATCTCCTGCATGCGCTGATGTTCATTATCATGACAATAGAGGCAGAGGAGCTCCCAATTACTGCCATCGCTCGGGTTATTATCATGGTCATGATCGCGGTGGTGAACGGTCAATTCGCGCACATTGCGGTGATCAAATTCCCGCTGACAACGTCCGCACACCCACGGATACATTTTTAGCGCCTGTTCTCGGTAGCCCATCTCCCGTTGACGGCGATTTTGATGGGTTTCGGCAATAATCTGATCAAGTCGTGATTTTGGTTGGGTCATTTCGTCATGCTCATAATAAAAATAGGATAGAAAAATGATGGATCAAGCGGGCTGAAAAGTAAAGGATCGCATCGGTTTTTAAATGAATTTTGAATACTCCCTTGTTTATTTTAATTAAATACTGTAATTGTTAAGCTTGGTTAAGAATAATAACAATTAATTAGCTTATAGAATGAGGAGATAGAATGCGAACATTGATTAAATATATAACCTTTTTACTATTGCCTGCGCTTGTACTGCTGGGATGCCAAAAGTCTGAGGAGCCGGTGAAAACGATTCGATTTGGTACGTCGTTTGGGCATTTTTCCGATATGGTCCGCGAATCGATTATTCCCCAATTAGAAGAGAGGGGATATGTGGTGACGTTAAAGGAGTTTACCGACGGAATTCAGCTCAACAATGCCTTAAATGAGGGCTCGATCGACGTGAATATTTTTCAGCATGTGCCCTATTTAGAAGGGTATCGCGCGCAAACTCAGCAAGCGCTCAAAGAAGCCTTTCAAGTGCCGAATGCGCCTTTTGCCATCTATGCCGGGAAGCGGAAAAGTTTAGAGGCGATTGAGGCGGGCGATGTGGTAATTGTGCCGAACGATCCGAGCAGTTATGGGCGTGCGCTGGTGATTCTTGATAGTCTTGGTTGGATTACATTAAAAGAGGGCGTCGATCCGCTTAAAGTCTCTAAACAGGACATTGTGGAGAATATTTATAATATTGAGATTAAAGAGTTGCAATCGGATCTATTGCCGCGGGGATTAAAGGATGCGGCATTCGGGGCGATTAATGGTGGCGCGGCGCTTAATTCGGGTTTAAAGATTGCGGATGTGCTCTCACTTGAGCCCAATGATCTCTATATTAATTGGGGCGTAGTGCGTGAAAAAGATCTCAATGAAGCGTGGTTAGGTGATGTGATTGAGGCCTTTAATTCAGTGCAATTTAAGCAATATGCGCAGGATAAATTCCCCGATTATCAATTCCCGAGCGCTTGGTAACCGGCTCAAACGTAAAGAGATGTAATGAGATTAATAGGATTCCTTCAGGGAATCCTTTTTTTGTAGTGAATTTGTATTTTTATATAAAAATTAACAAAACTTTAATTTGTGCTGATCAATATCTAAGCAGGTGAAAACTAAGGATTTTCATCGATTTTGTAGGATATGATGGAGGTTGTGAGTGTAAAGTATTGTAATAATCTTGATATAATCTATGGTTTATTGCACGAAATAGCGATATAAATGAGGATTGTTAAAATAAAATGGTGGGAATTATGAGCCAGATTAAGACGGAAGATATCGAGATTCGAATCCATCCTCCAAAGCCAAAGCTGTATAAAATCCTCTACGTTCAAGTGATTTTTGCGATTGGTGTAGGGATTTTGTTGGGGCACTTTTATCCTACGATTGGGGAGCAGATGCGCCCACTTGGGGAAGCCTTTATCAAGCTGGTGAAGATGATTATTGCGCCGGTGATTTTTATCACGGTGACAACCGGCATCGGGGGCATGACCAACATGAAGACGGTGGGGCGTGTGACCGGCAAGGCGATGCTCTACTTCCTCAGTTTTTCAACGATTGCGCTCATTATCGGGCTGATTGTTTCCAATATCGTTAAACCGGGTGCGGGCATGCATGTCGATCCGCAGACGTTGCTCGATAATAAAGAGCTCGTGGCTGACTATGTGCAAAAAGCGCAGGATAGTTCGCTCACCGCCTTTTTTATGAATATTATTCCCGATACGCTGATCAGCCCGCTGGTGCAGGGCAATATTTTACAGGTGCTCTTTGTGGCGATCTTATTTGGGATTGCGCTTGCGAGCATTGGGGAGCGGGGCGAGCCGATTGTGGCGTTTTTAAATCAGCTCTCAGAGCCGGTCTTTAAACTGGTGTCGATGTTGATGAAAGCGGCGCCGATTGGGGCATTTGGGGCGATGGCCTTTACCATTGGGAAATATGGTATCGAATCGGTGTCGAGCCTTGCGTTACTGGTGATCACATTTTATATGACGTCGATTCTCTTTGTAGTGGTGGTACTCGGTGCGGTGGCGCGTTATAACGGATTTTCGATCCTTAAATTGATGCGTTATATTAAAGAGGAATTGCTTCTTGTGCTTGGAACGAGCTCCTCTGAAGCGGCGCTTCCGACTTTAATGCAAAAGCTTGAACGCGCGGGCTGTGATAAGTCGGTAGTCGGGCTTGTGGTGCCGACGGGATATTCGTTTAATCTCGATGGAACCAATATCTATATGACGATGGCGGCGCTCTTTATTGCGCAGGCGTGCGGCATTGATCTAACGATTGGGCAACAAATTTTGCTGCTGCTTGTGGCGATGTTGAGCTCAAAAGGGGCGGCGGGTGTGACGGGTGCTGGATTTATCACCTTAGCGGCGACGCTCTCGGTGGTGCCAACGGTTCCGGTAGAAGGGATGGCGCTTATTTTAGGGGTGGATCGGTTTATGTCGGAATGTCGTGCGCTCACTAATCTTGCGGGTAATGCCTGTGCGACCATCGTGGTGGCGCGTTGGGAAAACTCGCTCGATACGGAAACACTTCATGCAACGCTCGATCGTAAAGCATTGCCAGTGCGTGATCCCGTTGTTGATCCGATGGGTGATGTGGTAGTCGGCGCTGCGGAGGTTACTCCTGAGGTAGCTGAGATGCCGGAGATCGTAAAAGCGCCTCAATAAACTTTGTGGGTTAAAAAAGTTTGTGGGTTAAAAAAGAAAACCTCCCCTTGGGGAGGTTTTTTATTGCGTTTATTCTATGGAAAACCCGATAAAACGGCTCGATTAATTGAGCTGTAATGTTTTATGGCTCTCCATTAAAAGATCGATCACATCGCCGGCGGTAATCATAACCGCTTCGGGAATAAGCGAATCTTTCTCCACGCCATTATGAATCATGCAGGCGGTGCAGACTTTGATATTGCCGCCCTTTTCAAGAAACGCCGGAAGCAGCTCTTTGATCGCTTTAAATGGTGCGCCAATATCGATTTTATCGGCATAGCCTTGTTGCGCAAGTGCGACCGCATCCGACAGAAGGACTAAATCTACGGAATGGCCTTTGGTGAGCGCTTCAACGCCCATGGTAAAGGCGATAGTGACGTTGTTTGAATCCCGCTCGTGAGGGGTTAAGGTGATGAGTAAATCCGCCATATAACACTCCTAATATTATATAAATTGATAGAAAGAACATCATAACGCAGCGCTTCTTTGCAGAAAAGGGCTTTTTACGCTACAGATCAATAAAGTCGGTAAAAAGCCCGAATCTTGGAGTTATGGGAAGCCTTGGGAATTGCTTTGGGAGTTATTTTAGCGTCGGATAATCAAGATATCCCGCATCCTCTTGTCCGTAAAAGGTGGCAGGTTCGGGGGCATTGAGCGGCGCATTTTGCTCAAGACGCTCTTTAAGATCGGCGTTTGCGATATAGAGACGACCAAATGAGACCGCATCGGCGCGTTTCTCCTCAATCAGCTGATTGGCAAGTTCGGGCGTTAGGTCTTGGTTACGAATGATCGGCCCTTGGAAAACGGTTTGAATTGTTTCGGCAATACTCGCTTCATTTACCGGCTCCCGCAGGAATAAAAAGGCGATCTTACGCTCGCGCATTTCATGAGCGACATGGGTGAAAAGGGCCACCGGATCGCTATCGTGCATATCGTGTTCGGCCGCTTGCGGGGAGAGGTGAATGCCAATGCGATCTGCACCCCAAACCGGAATGAGTGCATCGACGATCTTGGTTAGAAAACGGACTCGATTAGGGATCGATCCGCCGTATTGGTCGGTTCGCTTATTGACGCCATCGCGGAGAAATTGGTCGATGAGATAACCGTTCGCTGCATGGATCTCAACGCCATCAAAGCCCGCTTCTTTAGCGCGAATCGCTGCATTTTTATAATCGTTAATGGTGGCCTCAATCTCATCGAGGGTTAATGCCCGCGGGGTGACGTAATCGCGTTTTGGTCTAAGTAGGCTAACATGGCCTTTCGGTTGCACCGCACTTGAGGAAACGGGGAGATTGCCCTCTAAGAGTTCCGGGTCGGAGATGCGCCCGACGTGCCAGAGCTGAAGGACGATTTTGCCGCCCTTTTGGTGAACGGCCTCAGTAACCTTTTTCCAGCCGGCGACATGTTGATCATTCCAAATGGCGGGTGCGTTACGATATCCTACCGCTTGCGAGCTGATAAAGGTGGCTTCACTGATGATAAGGCCGCTTGAAGCGCGATCGGCATAATAGCGAGCCATGCGATCATTTGGGGTATGGTCAGCGTCAGCGCGAGTGCGCGTGAGCGGGGCCATCACAAGGCGGTTTTTGAGGGAAATGGCTCCCAACTCGGTGGGGGTAAAGAGCGCTTTCATGGAATCTCCTTTCGATAAAATCGATTGATAAATGGATCCGCATACTAAAGAGGCATCGGACTATAGAGTAAAATAGAATAGAATCACGATACGCTCTTTTGGGGAAATGATAAATAGAGGGCGAGGCAAAAAAAAAGAGGCGAGGGCCTCTTTTTAACATCAATTTTTAACATCCATTCTAAGAATCAAGTGTGTGGCGGATCGGCTTAGGTACGATTACGGAACTTGATAAAATCCGCCGCAGAGGCTTGCGCAAGTTGCAGATAACGATTGGTTTTGATCTGCGAGGCGAGCGTTGCCGTCGGCGTGGGTCCGTAAGCGTGTCCTGTGTGAAGCTCAACGTGATGGGGCACCTCTTCAATCAAACGATTGAGTGAGTGAAGGAGCGCTTGTGGATCAGAGCCATCTAAATCGGCGCGACCACAGCCATCAATAAAGAGCGTATCGCCGGTAAGCATATCGTCTTTGAGTAAAAAGCAGACCGAGCCTGAACTATGGCCCGGCGTTGCAATCACTTTGACCGGAATCTCCCCGTGATGGAGCACGTCGTTATCGTGAAACGCGATCGTGTCATCGGGAATGGGGAGAAACGCTTTCGGTAACTCGTTGGGTGCATAGGAGCGAATGAAATCAATCTCCGTTTTCGATGCATAGACCGGCACCTCATGATCTTGCAATGCGCGTAGATCATCAATGGCGCTGACATGGTCGTGATGACCGTGCGTCAGCCAGATCGCAGAGAGGGTGAGCCCGAGATTATTAAGGCGATTTTGCAAGTAATTGGCATCCCATGCGGGGTCAATCACGATCGCTTTTTTCGTGGCGCACTCTTCTAAAATATGACTGAAATTATCATATGGACCGAATACTTCGGAATGAATTTTATACTGACTCATTAAGACTCCTTATGCGGTGTGTCGAGTTTACTGAGCCTCCATTTTAGCAGCACCGTTCATAGGCGCTGACTCTTCTGGCGCAGCACTCGAATCATTTTTCATTGAAGGATTCATCATACCGCCCTTAGATTGATTCTGCATCTCTTTTGATTCGCCTTGCATGCCCTTCATCGAGCCATCCATCGGTTTCATATCGCCATGTTGCATTGGCATATTGCCGCCGCCGTGACCGCCCATTTTCGAGCCTTCAAGGGCTTTGAGCGCATTGCCACCATGTTGAACTTGTTCCGTGGTTTCAGAGAGTTTTGCCGCGCGTTTATTTACTTTTTCAGGCGGTGCAATCCAACCTAAATAGTAAACGGTCATCAGTAAAATGACGATCCCGCCAAGACGGCGAATGCTCGGTTTTGCAAGGTAACGGCCCACATAGTTTCCAAAGATCGCAAGCGCAATCATGACCGGAAGGGTGCCAAGTCCAAAGGAGAACATAAGCGCTGCCGACATGCCTACGCTGCCAAGACCAATCGCTACCGCTAACGGGCCATAAACTGCACCGCACGGTAAGAAACCCCAGATAAAGCCCATAAAATAGGTGCCTTTAGCGGTTTTAATGGGGAAGAAACGTTGTGAGAATTTTTGAATCGGTTTCCACAGTTTTTGCGCCGGTTTTTCGACAAACGCCAAGAATTGAGGCATGCCGAACAGTTGCAATGCAATGAAGATCATAATCGCGCCCGCAAGATAGCGGATCACATATTGCAGTGTGGTAATGTCTGAGACGAAAAAGCCAATCAGCCCGCCGATCACCCCTAAAAAGGTATAGGTTGAGATCCGGCCGAGATTGTATAAAATCGCCGCAGGAACGCGTTTATATGAGTTGTTGATACCGAGTATTCCGATCACCGGTCCACACATTCCAATACAGTGGACTTGAGTTGTGAGCCCCATAATGAAGGCCCCCATCAGTAATGCATACGTTTCTCCCATGAGAATGCTCCTTAATTGTCGGGAAAGTAGAGATTAAGGGATCAAAACGAGTGTTCCGATCACCTCGCGATTAGCAAGCTTCGTATGCGCATCCCCCACTTTCTCGAGCGGAAATGTCTCAATATTGGCAAGCGTTACCACCCCTTTATTTAGGGTTGTGAGCCAACGATTCATCACCGTCAAATACTCCTCTCGTGTAGCGGTATAGCTATTTAAATTCGGGCGCGTTAAAAAGAGGGCACCTTTTTCAAGTAGCGTGAGCGGAGAGACCGGGGGAACAGCGCCGGAGGCATTGCCAAACGACACCATCATACCAAGACGTTTTAAGGAATCGAGGGAGCCTTCGAAGGTGGATTTTCCAACGCTGTCGTAAACAACGTCGACCCCTTCAGGGCAAAATTCACGCACCTTTTCAGCCACATCGTGTTGACTGTAGTTGATGACCAAATCTGCGCCAAGCGCCTCGACAACTGCCTTCTTCTCATCGCTACCTACCGTTGCAATGACCGTTGCGCCAATGGATTTTGCCCACTGCACTAAGATCTGCCCAACGCCGCCCGCCGCTGCATGAATAAGCGTGCTTTGCCCTTTTTTAAGGGGAAACAGCTCGTGCATCAGATAGCTTGCGGTGCCGCCTCGTAAAAAGGAGGAGGCCGCCTCTTCAAATGTGGTGCCTTCGGGAATATGGGTAATGCGTTCAACAGGTACGTTACTTGCTGATGCGTATGCCCCTAAATGCCCGGCGTAGACCACCTTATCGCCCACGTTAAAATCGGTGACATCGTCGCCAACGGCGGTAATAATGCCGCTTGCTTCTTGGCCGATCGTAATGGGGGTGTCGAGGGTGTAGAGCCCTTCGCGTTGATAGATATCGATAAAATTAAGACCAATGGCTTTCTGCTCAATCGTTACTTCATTATTATTGGGCGCGGGAAGTGTGAGTGGTTCTTTGACAAATTGCTCGATCCCTCCATGCGCTTTTAGCGTAATTTTATAAGCCATAAAGTTCCTCCTATTCTTGGTATGATTGGGACTTTACTATATAACTTGAGTCTTTGAAATATCAAAAAAAAGATAGTTATTCTATACAATCTTTTACGTGAAGTAGGGTAGAATAGTCGCAATATTGTAATCTCAAGAAAATTATTTACATAAATTTAAACTTGGTTTTACAAAAATTGAAATTCACACAGAGGATGGGCGTTTTCCCTTGATCTATATCAGACAGATCGGATAAAGCCCGCCTTTAAGATCGATCAGTATTAAGTAAGGAATTGAGCGTATGACAGGACAGTTTATTTATACGATGAATCGTGTAAGCAAAGTGGTTCCTCCAAACCGAGTGATTTTAAAAGATATCTCACTCTCTTTCTTCCCGGGCGCGAAAATCGGGGTATTAGGATTAAACGGTGCGGGGAAATCAACTCTACTACGTATTATGGCGGGAGTTGATACCGAAATTCAAGGGGAAGCGCGAGCAAAACCCGGTACAAAAATTGGCTATTTAGCCCAAGAACCCCAATTAAACGAAGCACTCGACGTGCGCGGAAACTTAGAAGAAGCACTTGGTTCCATTAAAGATGCATTAGCGGATCTCGATGCGGTCTATGCCGCTTACGCCGAGCCGGATGCGGACTTTGATGCGCTTGCCACAAAACAAGCGGAACTTGAAGCTTTTTTAAGTTCAGTGGATGGTCATTCCCTTGATCGTCAACTTGAAGTCGCGGCCGATGCGCTTCGTCTTCCACCGATGGATCGTGATGTTGCCACCCTGTCTGGGGGTGAAAAACGCCGCGTTGCGCTCTGTAAACTTCTCTTATCAAAACCCGATATGCTCCTTCTTGACGAGCCGACGAACCACTTAGATGCGGAATCGGTGGCGTGGCTTGAGCGTTTCTTACATGATTATCCGGGCACCGTTGTGGCGGTGACGCATGACCGTTACTTCTTAGATAACGTTGCGGGCTGGATTTTAGAGCTTGACCGTGGGCACGGAATTCCTTGGGAAGGCAACTATTCAAGCTGGCTTGAGCAGAAAGATAAGCGTCTTGAGCAGGAAGCAAAACAGGAAGAAGCGCATGCTAAAGCGATTAAGAAAGAGCTTGAGTGGGTGCGTCAGGGCGTTAAAGGGCGTCAGGCAAAATCGAAAGCACGTTTGGCGCGTTTTGAAGAGCTTGAGAGCCAAGAATTCCAAAAACGAAACGAAACGATGGAGATCTATATTCCACCAGGTCCACGCCTTGGGGATTTAGTGATCGAGGCTACCGGCGTTGCTAAAGCGTTTGGCGATAAACTTCTCTATGAAGAGCTCGATTTCAGTCTGCCTCGCGGCGGAATTGTGGGGGTAATCGGTCCAAACGGGGCGGGTAAATCCACGCTCTTTAAATTGATGACCGGTCAACTTGAACCCGATGCGGGAACATTCCGTGTTGGTGAGACCGTACAGCTTGCTTATGTAGATCAAAGCCGTGATTCGCTCGATGATAATAAGACCGTTTGGGAAGAGATTTCTGAAGGGTTAGACATTATTCGCGTCGGCACTTACGAGATCCCATCGCGCGCTTATTGTGGCCGTTTTAACTTTAAAGGCTCAGATCAACAGAAGTATATCAAAGATCTTTCGGGCGGTGAGCGTAACCGGGTTCACTTAGCGAAAGTACTTCGTTCAGGCGGCAACGTAATTTTACTGGACGAGCCGACGAACGACCTTGACGTTGAGACCTTACGTGCCCTTGAAGATGCGATTTTAGCGTTTGCAGGATGCGTGGTGGTGATCTCGCATGACCGCTGGTTCTTAGACCGGATCGCAACGCACATATTGGCCTTCGAAGGCGATTCTCATGTAGAATGGTTCCAAGGTAACTATGAAGAGTATGAAGCCGATAAGCGTCGCCGTTTTGGTGATGATGCGGATCAGCCTCATCGACTTAAATATAAACCCATTTCTCGATAAGAGGAGGAGCGAAACATGGCAACATCAATGGAATTAAAAGAGAAAACGATCACTCCCGCAGAGTTACCGCTCTGCTGCCCACCGATTGACGAGGTGACGTGGAAAATGCATCCCCGTGTCTACCTCAAGCCCAATGAAAAGGGCGAAGCGGTCTGCCCTTATTGCAGCACGCACTATACGGTAAAAAAGTAACGGGAAATCGATGAAGATATTAGCATTAGATGCCTCTACGGAAGCGTGTTCGGCGGCGATTTATGTCAATGGTGAAATCATTGAACGCCTTGCGATCACGCCCCGTAAGCATATTGAAGTGTTGATGCCGATGATTAAAGAAGTGATGGAAGAATCCGGGCGTCAATTTTCAGATCTCGATGGACTTGCCTTTGCGGCAGGGCCGGGGAGCTTTGCCGGACTTCGAATCGCATGCGGCTTTATTCAAGGCTTAGGTGCGGGTCTCAACTTACCCATTGTGCCAGTTTCAACGCTCGAAACGTTAGCATTGCCGGTCTTTGAAGATCATCCTGAGGCCAATGTCCTCACCATTATGGACGCGAAAATGAACGAGGTTTATTGGGCCGTCTATACCCGTGGTGAAAAGGGGCGTTTGGTCACGGTATTTGAAGATCAGGTGAGCAGTATGGATGCCATGATTGAAGCGGTGAAAGCTCATGGGTTTGAATCGCTTTATGGCGTTGGCGATGGATTTGATTTAGATCCTGCGCTCAAAGAGACGCTCAATTTAGTGGAGATCAGTAGCCGTAAACATCCTCGCGCTGGGGAAGTTGCGCTGCTCGCCATCAATGATATTGAGCAGAATTTGGGGCTCTATGCTGATCAAGTCTCGCCGATCTATCTGCGTCACGACATTGCACTCACCATTGAAGAGCAAGAAGCGGCGCGTCAGAAAAAGGCAGCGGAAGCCGAAGCGGCTCAAACGGATGCGCCGGCTGAATCGGCTGAATCGTAAAATCTCACAATGCTAGCGTTCGAGACATCGAACAACCGAGAAAAGTAGCGTATTAAAAAAGGATATTGGACTGTTCCAATATCCTTTTTTATTGAGCTCTGGTTGAGCTCATTTTAAGCCGTATTCATCTTGCCGACTATTGCGCAATTTTATCTTGTAAAAACGCGATAATCTCATCGGCGTTTACCATGGTTGCGTCGCTATCAGTACGGCCTTTATATTCAAGCTCGCCCTGTTTTAAGCTGCGCTCACCAATCACAACGCGGTGCGGAATTCCGATCAATTCATGGTCGCTAAACGCTTCACCGGCGCGGACATTACGGTCTTCAAGGAGGACCTCAATGCCGAGTTTCGTAAGGTCGCTATAGAGCGAATCGGTGGTCTCTTTGACGAGCTCTGATTTATGATAATTCATCGGAATGAGCGATACCGTAAAAGGGGCGATCGCTTCGGGCCAAATAATGCCTGAATCATCGTGCGACTGTTCAATCGCGGCGGCCACAATACGGGTCACCCCAACGCCGTAACACCCCATCTCCATCACCGCGGCTTTCCCGTTTTCATCTAATACGGTTGCGCCAAGGGCTGCTGAATATTTATTCCCCAGTTGGAAGATGTGACCCACTTCAATCCCGCGAGCAATGCGAAGTTTACCGTTGCCGCATGGGGAAGGGTCGCCCTCTTTCACTTCACGCAGATCAAGCGATTCAGGTTCATCAAGATCACGGCCAATATTGACGCCGATATAGTGGAAGCCCGTTTCATTTGCGCCGCAACTAAAGTTACTCATGATCGCCGCTTGTCGGTCAAATACCACACGAATCGGAAGATTGACCGGACCAATGGAGCCGGGAGTGGTATTGAGTTTTTCCTCAATCTCTTCATCAGAGGCAAAAGAGAGCGGTACTTGGAAAAGACCTGAGTTTTCTGCTTTTACTTCATTGAGCTCGTGATCGCCACGGAGGCAGACCGCAATGAGCTCGCCATCAGTATCGTGAAGCACGAGGGTTTTTAACAGCATTTCAGGCGGCATATTGAAAAAGCGCGAGAGATCATCAATGGTTTTAACGCCGGGCGTTTCCATTTTGCGCAGCGGTTGATCGGCATCGCGGCGCGTTCCGACGACAATTGCTTCCGCCGCTTCGACGTTTGCCGCATAATCGGAGCCATCGGAATAGACAATGGTATCTTCACCGGCATCGGCGATCACATGGAATTCTTGGGATTTACTGCCCCCAATTGCGCCTGAGTCGGCAAATACTGCGCGATATTCAAGGTTTAAACGATCGAGAATGTTGCTGTACGCTTCATACATGCGGTTGTAGGTCTGATCGAGCGATTCTTTATCGATGTGGAATGAGTAGGCATCTTTCATTAAAAATTCACGTGAACGCATGACACCAAAGCGAGGACGAATCTCATCGCGGAATTTCCACTGCATCTGGAAGAGATTGATCGGCAATTGGCGATAACTTTTTAATTCATTGCGCGCAAAATCGGTGATCACCTCTTCATGGGTCGGGCCCAAGCAGTAATCGCGATTGTGACGGTCTTTAAAACGAAGAAGTTCGGGGCCAAATTGTTCCCAACGACCGGATTCTTTCCAGAGTTCGGCGGGTTGAGCAGAGGGCATTAAGACTTCCAATGCTCCGGCTTTTTCCATCTCGTCACGCACGATTGCTTCGGTTTTTTTGAGCACGCGTAATCCGAGGGGGCTCCAAGTATAGATTCCCGATGTCACGCGGCGAATAAGGCCCGCGCGCAGCATTAACTGATGGGACGCAAGTTCCGCATCGTTAGGGGTTTCTCGTAAAGTATTGATTAAAAAGTTAGACGTTCTCATATTCAACAATGCTTTGGTTAAAAAAAATAAAGGAAAAAATAAAGGGCTACGCTCTAGTGTAGCCCTTTTTGTGGAATGCTGTCTTCAAAAATTATTCGCAGAAGATCTCAACATCGCGCATCGCTTGATCGTGAAGCTCACGTACTTCAACTTCATCTAAGGTGCGATAGGTGCCATCTTCATTGGCCATTTTGAGTGTGCCATATTCTCCGCCCATATAATCATTGAGCGAATTGAGATAATCGGTGGCCTCTTCACAGCGCTTTGCGTCGCGATTTTTCGCTACTGAACGCGCTTCTTCGAGAAGTTTTTCAGTAGATTCGCTCTTTTTTGCATCGGACTCTTTCTCTTCATTTAATTGAGAGAAACCAGAGAATGAAGGAGCTTTCGGCGTTGTTGCCTCTTGTTGCCCTTCGTAGCGCTCACGATCTTTAGGCACTAAAAAAGCGGTCGATGATTCTAAAACCTCGATGCGATTGCCACTCATGCCGGGAGGCGGTGTTTGGCCATAATAGGTAGTGCCTGATGCGTCGGTCCACTTATAGATCGTGGTTCGACCATCATTTTGTGCGTAGCCGGTGCCCATCAGAGCACTTAAAATGAACGCACTTAAAAGCGTCGCTGTAAGACGTTTCATAGTGTTATCTCTCTTTATTAATTATCGAACTATTATCTTGCGTTAGTATACTACTTGGCAATAAAATTATCACGTTAAGATGGGGGTGCCCCTTAACTAAGATCAATTAAGCGAATGATAACTCATATTAATTGATAAGGTGATTTTTTGCGCGCGCTATTTTAAATAATCAAGAGCAAGTTTACAAAAAATAGCCGATCCAATCAATAGGTTACGATCATCAAAATCAAAACCACTTGTGTGAAGCGGGGTGAGGGTGTCGGTTTTATCATTGCCGAGATAAAAATAGGCCCCCGGTTTTTCCGCGAGCATAAAGCCAAAATCTTCCGCGCCCATCGAAGGGATTTTATCAAAATGAAGGTGCTCGGGTTTAATGAGCGATTCCATGCTTTTAATGGCAAAAGCGGTGGCATTGGGTTCATTAATGGTGGGGATATAGCCATCGATCAATTCAACCTTTGCCGTTGCGCCGTAGCTTTTTGCAGTAAATTCAACCAGTTCGCGAATGCGCGCTTTGACTTTTTCGCGGATAGCCACATCAAAATAGCGGAGCGTGCCGGTCATCGCCACTTCGCCAGGAATCGCGTTATTGGCAACGCCGCCGTGAATGGTGCCGATGGTAATGACCGCTGAATCGATGGCGGAGAGATTCCGTGAGGGAATTGATTGCAGCGCTGTGACGATTTGGGCCGCAACATAGATGGTGTCGACGGTTTGATAGGGGTGCGCCGCGTGTCCGCCACAACTTTTGACCTTGATACGAATGGTGCAGGTGCCCGCCATCTGCGCGCCATCACGAATCAGCACATCGCCGGTTTTTGCGCCGGGATAATTATGATAGGCAAAGACGGTATCGACGGGGAATTTCTCAAAAAGGCCTGCCTCAATCATGCGTTTAGCGCCGGCAGTATCCTCTTCGTCGGGCTGAAAAATCAGCGTTGCAATCCCATCAAACTCCGCCTCAAACTGAAGATATTTCGCCGCCATTAAGAGGGTTGTCATATGCCCATCATGTCCACAAGCATGCATAACACCAGGGGTTTGCGAGGCGTAGGGAAGATTATTCGATTCATTAATGGGTAATGCATCAATATCCGCCCGCAGCCCGATATTGCGATTAGACTGCCCTTTTTTAATGATTCCGATAATCCCCGTGCCGATTAATCGATGGGTTTCGATATTCCATGATTTTAAGCAATTTTCAATATAATCCGCCGTTTTATATTCCTCGCGGGATAACTCAGGATTTTGATGGAGATTTTTGCGGATTTCGATAAATTCCGGCTCATAATTCCGGAGTTTATTAATTAATGGGGAATCTAGATTTTTAAGAGAATTATGTGGCATAATATTCTTCTAAGTTAGTACAAAAAACGACTAATGACTTTTATTTTCAATGATAATCAATTAGTATGAACGGATCGGTATACACGGTGTAGTGTGTATATATTACAGGCTTTAACAGGGGTTTTCCATCTCTAGAAGCTTGTTCCGTCAATAAAACATATTAAATTACAGATTGGAGGAATTCGTAGGTATGATGCAATATCTTCCTATACTGGTCTTTATTATTTTCAGCTTTTTATTCGCTGCAGTGATAATAGGGCTAGGTTACGTACTGAGTCCAAGCAAACCAAATGCGGAAAAACTCTCTCCTTACGAGAGTGGTTTTGAGGCGTTTGAAGATGCGCGGCTTAAATTTGACGTTCGATTCTACCTTGTTGCCATTCTCTTTATCGTCTTTGACCTTGAATTAATCTTCTTAATTCCTTGGGCAGCGGCATTTAATCACATCGGTTTACCAGGCATTATTGCAGGGGTTGTATTCCTACTTCTGCTTGTGGCTGGTTTTGCGTATGAATGGAAAAAAGGAGCGTTGGAATGGGATTAGAAGGAAAGTTAGAAGAAGGCTTTGTAACCACCACGCTTGACTCGGCGATTAACTGGGCAAGAACGGGGTCGTTATGGCCGGTAACATTTGGACTTGCGTGTTGCGCACTTGAGATGATGCATGCCGGGGCGGCGCGTTATGACCTTGAGCGTTTTGGGGGCGGGGTGTTTAGGGCCTCACCACGACAAGCAGACCTCATGATTATTGCAGGGACATTGACGAATAAAATGGCGGTGCCACTGCGAAAAGTCTATGACCAGATGCCAGAGCCAAAATGGGTTATCTCCATGGGTTCTTGTGCAAACGGGGGTGGGTATTATCACTACTCATATTCAGTGGTGCGCGGAGCGGATCGGGTTGTGCCGGTTGATGTCTATGTGCCTGGCTGTCCTCCTACGGCTGAAGCGTTAATTTACGGCATTATGCAACTCCATGAGAAAATTAAACGCACCAGCACAATTGCACGATTAGGGTAGGTGAATTATGACTATTAGAAATCCACAAGAGTTACTCTCCTGCATCAAAAAACTGCTTCCAGATCACGTCAAAGACTCAGCAGTATTCCTCGACGAGCTTACAATCACTGTAGGCCAAGACTCTCTTTTTGACGCCCTCTCCCTCCTAAAAAATTCTCCTGAACTCGACTTTAAACAGCTTAGCGACATTACGGCGGTGGATTATGCTGCCTACGGCATTGCTGAGTGGGATATTGAAGCATCGAATCACGGATTTAGCCGAGGCGTTACCAAGCGCACAACGGGGCAAGATGTGGATCACTTAGAACCTGTGATCGAAAATAAACGCATGCCGGAACGCTTTGCGGTGGTATATCACCTTCTGTCGCTAACGCACAACTCGCGCGTTCGCGTTAAATGTTTTGTTGACGAATCTCGTAAAGGCGCGCTTCCAATGCTCGATTCCGCTGTGGATCTTTGGGCGGCGGCAAACTGGTATGAGCGTGAAGTCTTCGACATGTTCGGCATTGGATTTAAAGGGCATCCGGATCTGCGTCGTATCCTCACCGATTACGGCTTTATCGGTCACCCGCTCCGTAAAGATTTCCCATTAACCGGAAATGTTGAGGTGATCTATGATGCGGAACTGCGTCGTGTGGCGTATCAGCCTGTGACGATTGAGTCGCGTGTCAACATTCCTCGGACGATTCGTAAAGGGGAAGGGAACTAGATTATGGCAAATATTGAAAACTACACACTGAACTTTGGTCCGCAGCATCCGGCAGCACACGGGGTTATGCGGATGATTTTGGAGCTTCGCGGTGAAACGGTTGAGCGCGCAGACGTTCATATCGGTCTTCTCCATCGTGGAACTGAAAAGTTGATGGAAGCGAAGCCCTACACCCATTCCATTGGGTATTTAGACCGTCTTGATTACTGTTCATGTTTAAATAACGAGCATGCGTATGTGTTAGCGGTTGAAAAACTTCTCGGTATCGACGTGCCGATGCGTGCGCAATATATCCGTGTACTCATGGATGAAACCACCCGTATTATGAACCACCTTATGTGGTTAGGGGCACACGGGCATGACTTAGGCGCGATGGCGATGCTGCTCTACTGTTTCCGCGATCGTGAAGAACTTTACGATTTACAGGAAGCGATTACCGGCGCGCGGATTCACCCCTTCTATTATCGTATCGGTGGAGTGGCGAAAGATCTTCCGAAAACCATGCCTCAATATGAGAAAGGGATTCCCGGACGTATCTTTAAAAAACGCCCATTAAAACTTCGTTCACAAAAAACGATTGATAAACTCAATAAACCGCGTCAAGGGGATGTGCTCGACTTCTTAGAAGATTTCTGCGATCGCTTTGATAACAAACATATGCCAGAATATAAGGCGCTCCTTGTGGGCAACCGTATCTGGAAACAGCGTGTTGTGGGCATTGGTGTTGTATCGCCTGAGCGCGCCATTGAGCTTGGATTTACCGGGCCGATGTTACGTGGATCGGGCGTTGAGTGGGATATTCGTAAGAAAAATCCTTACTCGGTATACGATCAGCTCGAATTTGATGTGCCGGTAGGCGTTAACGGTGACTGTTATGACCGTTTCCTTGTGCGCATCGAAGAGATGAATCAATCCGTTCGCATTATTCGTCAATGTATCGATTGGCTCCGTAAAAACGAAGGGCCGGTGATGAGTGAAGATTCACGCGTCACGATTCCAAAACGCGGTGATGTGAAAGAGGACATGGAAGCCTTAATTCAGCAATTTAAAGTCTTTACTGAAGGCTTTTGTGTGCCCGAAGGTGAGGTCTATGTTCCGATCGAGCATCCGAAAGGTGAATTTGGTGTCTACCTCGTATCGGATGGTGCGAATAAGCCCTATCGCGTTAAATTGAGAGCCCCTGGGTTCCCGCACATTTCAGCAACGCATGAGATGGCAAAAGGCCACATGTTATCTGACTTGGTCGCGATTTTAGGTACCCAAGACATGGTGTTCGGTGATATTGACCGATAGTTCGATAAATAGACAATTGTTGAGTAATGAAGATGAAAGGTAAAGAGAGTATTTTAAGCGCGAACGTACAAGCGGAAATTGATGCGTGGTTACAACGTTTCCCTGATGACCGCAAACAATCAGCGCTCTTAGCTGCACTTCGTGCTGTACAACATGAAAATGAAGGCTATCTCACCACCGAATTAATGGATGCCGTTGCAGAGTAT
Source organism: uncultured Ignatzschineria sp. (assembly GCA_945619025.1). Lineage (GTDB taxonomy): Bacteria > Pseudomonadota > Gammaproteobacteria > Cardiobacteriales > Wohlfahrtiimonadaceae > CALZBJ01. The sequence continues at coordinate 25,687 of CALZBJ010000004.1, forward strand.
TTAGATCTGCCACCGGTTGCGGTATATGAGGTTGCCACCTTCTATTCAATGTACGAAATGAAGCCCTGCGGTAAAAACGCACTCATGATCTGTACCAATATCTCCTGCATGCTGCGTGGCGGCGAGGAGATTTTAGCGCATGTGGAGAATCGTTTAGGCATTAAAGCTGGCGAATCGACCCCTGATGGTCTTTTTTCATTAAAGAAAGAAGACGAATGCATTGCGGCATGTACCAATGCCCCAGCAGCGCTGGTCAATCATGAATATCACGAGAACTTAACGATCGAAAAGATCGATGAGATCTTAGATAAAATTATTGAGAATTCAAAAGGAGCAAACGCATGATTATGAATGAAGTTTGTTACTTTACCCTAGGTCACGATAATCCGTGGTCGATCGACACCTATTTGGAGCTCGGCGGCTATGAGGGTTGGAAAAAGATTCTACGCGGCGAATTGTCCCGTGATGAAGTGATCGAATTGGTAAAAGCGTCTGAACTTCGCGGTCGTGGTGGGGCAGGGTTCCCAACCGGAGTGAAGTGGAGCTTTATGCCAAAAGGCGATGGCGTTAAAAGCTATCTCGTCTGTAACTCGGATGAATCTGAGCCGGGCACCTGTAAAGACCGTGATATTTTACGTTTTAACCCGCACGCACTGGTAGAAGGAATGCTGATTGGCGCCTTCGCAATTGGTGCTGAAGTGGGTTATAACTATATGCGCGGTGAATTTATGCATGAGCCCTTTGAGCGCTTTGAACAAGCGGTTCAAGAGGCGAAAGATGCAGGGCTTCTTGGCGATAATATCCAAGGAACCGGCATTAACATTCATCTCTACGGCGCACTCGGTGCGGGCGCATATATCTGTGGGGAAGAGACGGCACTTTTAGAATCCTTAGAAGGTAAAAAAGGTCAGCCTCGCTTTAAACCCCCATTCCCAGCGGCGGTGGGTTTATATGGTAAGCCTACCACCATTAATAACTGTGAATCGCTCTCATCGGTTGGACGCATTTTACGTAATGGTCCCGATTGGTTTAAAGAGCACGGCATTCCCGGTGCAGGCGGTCAAAAGATCTTCTCGGTATCAGGACACGTTGCCAAACCCGGTAACTACGAAGTTCCCATGGGAACACCCTTTAAGGATCTTTTAGAGTTAGCCGGCGGTGTGTGGAAAGGCCGTAAATTAAAAGCGGTGATTCCGGGCGGATCGTCAGTTCCTGTTGTGCCAGCGGATATTATGATGGGCGTTAACATGGATTACGACTCGATCGCAAAAGGCGCAGGCTCAATGATGGGGTCGGGCGCGGTGATCGTGATGGATGAAACCACCGATATGGTGAAAGCCTTACAAACGCTTTCCAGTTTCTACTTTAGCGAATCGTGCGGCCAATGTACGCCGTGCCGCGAAGGAACCGGTTGGTTATTCCGCATTGTGACACGTATTTTAGAGGGTAAAGGCCGTCCTGAAGATATGGAGCGTTTACTCCATGTTGCCAATAATATTGGTGGACGAACCATTTGTGCTTTAGGTGATGCAGCGGCGGCACCTGTATTGAGCTTTATTAAGCATTTCCCAGAAGAATTTGCTTATTACATTGAACATGGCCGCAGCATGGTAGAGGGAGCAAATAATGACTAACGACAATATGCTCACGATTACAATTGATGGCAAAGAGATTAAGGCGCCAAAAGGGAGCATGCTCATTGAAGTAGCCGATAACGCAGGGATTCCGATTCCACGTTTTTGCTACCACGATAAGCTCTCCATCGCCGCAAGTTGCCGGATGTGTTTAGTGGATGTTGAACGCATGCCAAAACCTGCGCCTGCGTGTGCAACGCCCATTATGGATGGCATGATTGTGCGCACCCGTAGTGAAAAAGCGCGTGAAGCACAAAAAGCAGTAATGGAATTTTTACTCATTAATCACCCGCTTGATTGCCCTGTGTGTGACCAAGGTGGTGAGTGTGAGTTGCAAGATTTCTCCTATCAATATGGTCAAAATCTCTCTCTTTTCGAAGAAGAGAAGCGCCATTATGAAAAAATTGATATCGGACCACTCGTTGAAACTTTTATGAATCGCTGTATTCAATGTACCCGTTGTGTACGTTACGGTGATGAAATTGCAGGCATGCGCGAGCTTGGCGGGATGAACCGTGGGGATCGTTTAGAGATCACCACCCATATTGAGCACGAGCTTAAATCGGAAGTATCGGCCAATATTATCGATATCTGTCCGGTAGGAGCGCTCACCGCAAAACCATCTAAATATCAGGCGCGTCCTTGGGAATATGAAAATCACCCATCGATCAGCATTCATGATGGTTTAGGCGCGAACACGTCAATTCATACCCTTCGCGGTAAAATTGCACGCAGCGTTCCCCGTGAAAATGAAGCGATTAATGAAATCTGGATTGCCGACCGTGACCGCTTCAGTTATGAAGCGATTCACAGCAGCGATCGTGCACTAGCACCTTATATTAAAGGGGGCGACGGCCAATTAGAGAAAACCGATTGGGCGAAAGCATTGCTTGCAACTCGTATGGTGCTCGAAGGAGCGATCTCAAAACATGGTGCAGATCAAGTGGGTGTCCTCGTTTCACCGCTTGCGACCGTTGAAGAGATGCATTTAGCGCAGAAATTAGCGAAATCCCTCGGCATTAAAAATATTGACCATCGCTTTAATCAAGAAGATTTCCGTAATGATCGTTCTGAACCCCTTTATCGCGGTTTAGGTGTGTCGGTTGCGGATGTAAATGCCCTCGATTCGTTTGCACTAATCGGTGCGGACATTCGTATGGAGCTTCCCGTTCTTGGTATTCGTATGCGTGATGCAGTGAAAAACGGCGCGCGCGTTTCGATGTTAAGTAGCTATGATGCGGACCAACTCGTTCCGGTGAATGCGTTAGTGCGTCATCCGGGTAAATGGGTTGATGAGTTATCAGCGGTCTTAAAAGCATTAGCGACGTCGAAAAATGCAGAGGTTGATCGCAATCTTCTTCAGTTTGCTGGCGAGTTAAGTGCCGAAGGACAAGCGCTCGTTGATCAGCTGCTCGCAGGTGAAAGACAGTGGGTAGTGCTTGGCGCGGAAGCGATTCGTCATCCTGACTTTGCCTTTATTCAAGCGCTCTCAATGGCGATTGCGAAGGTGAGTGGTGCGAACTTTGGCTATATCACTGAAGGCGCGAACGCAACCGGGGCGATGCTAACGAAAGTTCATCCTGATGTGGGCGGTCTTAATACAAAAGCGATGATCGATGCGCAATTAAAAGCGTATCTATTAGTGGGTGCGATTGATCCGTTAGAGGATTATCACAACCCGGCGCAAATCGATGCGGCATTAACCAAAGCGGACGTTGTTGTAGCGATGACGCCATTCTTTAGCGATTATCTCAGCCGCGTGGCAACCACTGTGTTACCAGTTGCAGCATGGGGCGAAACCCCCGGTTCATTTGTGAATCTTGAAGGTAAATGCCAAACCGTTTCGGCTGCGGCCCTTCCTCAAGGGGAAGCCCGTCCGCTCTGGAAAGTGTTACGTGTATTAGGCAATCAGTTCCAACTTGATGGATTTGATTATATTAATGCCGGCGAGATCTTAGCGGAATGGAATGCTGTGCAAAAAGATGTGGGCGAAGCAACCAACTTTGTTGAGATCAACGTGGAAGGTTATGAGCGAAACGTTCGTGATGTCTTAATGGCGATTCCTTCGCGTTCATTCTACTCAGTCGATGCTTATGTGCGCCGTTCTGAAGCGTTACAAAAAACGCCTCTTGCAAAACGAGCACGCATTGCGGTTAATCCCGGCGTTGCGATGATTGCGAGCAAGGAGACATTTGAACTGCAAGGTCAGTCGCTCTCGATTCGTGTCACGGAAAAACTTGCGGATCAAGTGGTTCGTATCCCCGTTGAATTCGCAGGAAGCGTACCATTTTACTCTGCCGATCTACTTAAGGAGGCAAAATAATGGAATTGTTAATGGCAATTTACAACTACCCATTAGTGGCTGCGTTAGTGAAAGCGATCGCGGTGATTATTCCGGTGGTGTTAGGGGTTGCGTATCTCACCTTAGTTGAGCGTAAAGTGCTCGGGTATATGCATGTCCGTTTAGGGCCAAACCGTGTAGGGCCATATGGTCTTTTACAACCGTTTGCTGACCTTTTGAAAATGCTCTTTAAAGAGTTTGTGATTCCCTCAGCGGCGAACAAAAAAATGTTCTTAGTCGCGCCCTTTATTGCAATCACCTCCGCCTTTGCGGTGTGGGTGGTCATTCCTTTCGGGGAAGGGGCATTTAAAGAGGGCTCAATGCTCGATTCGAGTGTGTTATATGTCTTAGCGATCGCGTCGCTCGGCGTTTATGCATCACTTATCGGTGGTTGGGCATCGAACTCAAAATTTGCGATTTTCGGAGCGATCCGTAGCGCGGCTCAAGTAATTTCATACGAACTTGCGATGGGCTTTGCGTTAATCGCGGTGATTATCACAGCCGGTAGCCTTAACTTTACCGATATTGTACTCGGTCAGAAAGGTTACGGTATTTTAAGCTGGTATTTTATTCCGCTTTTCCCAGTGATGATTGTGTACTACATCTCAAGTTTAGCGGAACTAAACCGTGCACCATTTGCGGTGGTAGAAGGGGAATCTGAAATTGTTGCTGGGTTCTTTACCGAGTATTCAAGTACCGGATTCGTGAGCTTCTATCTAGCGGAATATACCAACATGATCTTAGCCTCAGCGCTCATTACACTTCTCTTCTTTGGAGGCTGGTTATCACCGCTTTCAGGATTTGGCTTAGAGAGTGTTCCAGTTTTAGGCTGGCTCGCGCAGGATGGCATTATCTGGATGGTGCTTAAGATTATCTTCTTCCTCTTCAGTATTATTTGGGTGCGTGCGACCTTCCCCGGGTATCGTTATGACCAAATCATGCGTTTAGGATGGAAATTCTTTATTCCGATTACCGTGATCTGGTTACTTGTTGTGGTGGTTATGCATCAAGTGAACTTCGGTCCTTGGTTTAGTTAAAGGTAGGGGAAAACGATGTCGAATAAATTTAAATTACTCTACGATACATTTACCCTTCGTGAGCTACGGAAAGGTCTGGGCATCACATGGCGTTATATGTTTCGTGATAAATTCACTGTCTCATATCCAGAGGAAAAAACCCCGCAATCGAATCGATTCCGTGGGCTCCATGCATTAAGACGCTACCCCAATGGGGAAGAGCGCTGCATCGCATGTAAACTCTGTGAGGCAACCTGTCCCGCGCAAGCGATTACGATCGATACAGAAGAGCGTGCCGATGGTACCCGTCGTACAACTCGTTACGATATTGACCTCTTCAAATGCATCTTCTGCGGTCTGTGCGAACAAGCCTGTCCTGTTGATTCCATTGTTCAAACGCGTATTTTCGAATACCACATGGAAGAGAAGGGCGACAACATTATTACTAAAGAGCAGTTACTTGCGATTGGTGATAAGTTCGAAGAGCAGATTGCAAGCGATCTCGCTCAAGATAGCGATCTGTACTAAAGAGGTGATAGAAAATGTTATTTAAGATTCTGTTTTATATTTTCGCTGCCATCACCATCTATTCTGCGGTGCGCGTTGTCAGTGCGAAAAATACCATGACCTCGGTACTTCACTTGATTTTAACCTTTGTGATGACGAGCTGTTTATGGATGTTACTGCAAGCGGAGTTCTTAGCGCTTGCACTCATTATTATCTATTGTGGCGCGGTAATGGTCTTCTTCCTATTTGCGGTGATGATGCTCGATATTCCTGAAGAGGCGCTTAAAAGTGCTGGGAATAAAAAGTACATTGCAGTAGGACTCATTGTTGCGGTGGTATTTGTGGCAGAGATCATTGCGATTACCACAGGCTCAGAGAGCTTATTGCGTAATCCTGAACACTTCAGCGCAATTGTTGGCGAGGATCCTGTGAGCAAATTTGGAAGCAATCCCAAAGATCTCGGATTTTTACTCTACACCGAATACCTCTACTCATTTGAAGTGGTGGCGATGGTGCTTTTAGTATCGATGATCGCAGCAATTAGCTTAACGCGTCGTACCGGCCCGCTTAAACGTAAAGAGGTGGATGTGTCATGGCAGATCCGTCAAAATGCTGAGGATCGCATGCGCGTTGTTTCAATGCCTGCATCGAAAATGGCTGAGTATGTAGAACCGGAAGAAGCGCCTGTGCTCGAAGAGAGTGACGCGGCCGCCGAAGGTGATGCAGTGAAAGCCGATGCAGCTCCCGCAGATGACAAAAAGGAGGAAAAATAATGAACTTAGTCGTAACGGATTATGTCGTACTGGCAAGTATCCTATTTGGCATTAGTGCGGCTGGCATTTTTATTAATCGGAAGAATCTGATTGTATTGTTGATGTGTATCGAAATGATGCTCTTATCGACCAGTATTCTTTTCGTGGCGTTTTCAACCTTTGCAAACGATCTTCATGGTCAGGTGTTTGTTTTCTTCACGCTCGCGGTTGCCGCAGCGGAAGCAGCGATTGGACTTGCAATCTTAGTGCTAATCTTTAGAAAACGAGCCGAAATCGATGTTGATAGTTTAAATGAGATGAGAGGCTAAAATGGAATTAAAATTTGTCTATTTATCAATCGTTTTATTGCCTCTATTAGGCTCGATTATCTCAGGGCTTTTCTGCCGAGTAATCAATCCGAAAGTGGCACATAGCGTAACGATTCTCTTTGTGGGAATTGCAGCGGCTCTCTCAGTGATGGTGTTAATTCAACATTTCAATGGGACGGCGCCAATCTTTGACGATAACGTCTACACCTGGATGGATGCGGGAAATGCAACGGTTGCCGTCGGCTTCCTTGTGGATAACTTAACCGCAATGATGATGGTGGTGGTCACCTCTGTATCGCTCATGGTGCATATCTACTCAATTGGGTATATGTCTGGCGATCCTGGGTATAGCCGCTTCTTCAGCTACATCTCACTCTTTACTTTCTCAATGTTGATGCTAGTGATGTCAAACAACTTCATGCAGCTCTTCTTTGGTTGGGAAGCGGTGGGTCTTGTATCCTATCTTCTGATTGGTTTCTGGTATAAAAAGCCTACAGCGATCTACGCGAACATGAAAGCGTTCGTGGTGAATCGTGTGGGTGACTTTGGATTTATTATCGGGATCGCGTGCGTATTTATGATGAGCGGAAGCCTTCATTACAGCGGCGCATTCTCAAATCTTGAAAGTGCTCATACCACGTTCCATTTCTTCGGAATGGAGTGGAATATGGTGACGGTTGCCTGTTTCTTCCTCTTTATTGGGGCAATGGGTAAATCAGCGCAAGTTCCCTTACATGTATGGTTACCGGATTCGATGGAAGGTCCGACCCCGATCTCAGCACTGATTCACGCGGCAACGATGGTTACCGCAGGGATCTTCATGGTGTCACGTATGGCGCCTCTGTATGAGTTATCGACCGCAGCACTCTCATTTATCATGATCATTGGTGCGATCACAGCGCTCTTTATGGGTGTTTTAGGTCTCTTCCAAAATGACATTAAACGCGTTGTAGCGTATTCAACCATTTCACAACTCGGTTATATGACGGTTGCTCTTGGTGCGTCAGCGTACTCAATGGCCGCGTTTCACTTAACCACGCACGCATTCTTTAAAGCGCTTCTCTTCCTAGGTGCAGGATCGGTGATTATCGGTATGCATCATGAGCAAGATATGCGCTTTATGGGTGGCCTTGCAAAACGGATGCCGATCACTTGGATCACCACGTTATTAGGCGCGCTTGCGCTGATTGGTATGCCATTCTTCTCAGGCTACTATTCAAAAGAGGGCATCATTATGGCACTTCACCATAGCGATATCTTCGGCAGTGGCTTTGCGAGCATTGCGTTACTCTTAGGGGTGTTCTTAACGGCACTCTACACCTTCCGGATGATCTTCTTGGTCTTCCACGGAAAAGAGCGTTTCACCATCGATCCAAACGATCACAGTGGTGCGCAAGGCGTGCTTCACGAGGCGCCGAAAGAGTCTCGTTTAGTGGTAACGATTCCGTTAATTTTATTAGCGATTCCATCTGTGATTCTTGGCTGGTATATGGCGCCGGAAATGCTTTCAGGCAGTTTCTTAAAAGAAGCGCTTGAAGTCAATGGCCCACTTTTACACAGCACAATGAGCGATCTTCAAGCGGATTTTGCAGGTCTTTCAGGCACGGGAATTTCATGGGAGATGACCAAAGAAGCGATCACCGCTCCAGCGTTCTATCTCACCATTGCAGGACTTCTCACAGCATGGTTTGTCTATATGGTAAAACCATCCATTGCTGATGCGGCAACGAACGCGGTTGAAAAAGCGCGCTTAATGCCTCTCTTTGCGAACAACTATTACTTCGACAAGATCAATGAGAAATTCTTCTCTGCCGGAGCGATTGGCGTTGGTAAAACATTATGGAAGAAGGTCGATGACGAACTGATCGATCAGAATATCGTCTTTGGTTCATCACGCATTGCAAGCGCTCTCGGGGGCTTTGTGCGTAAGATCCAAACAGGATACCTCTATCACTCAGCATTTTTAATGATCATAGGACTGTTAGTGCTTATGACATGGGTCGTTTTTAACTAGGAATCAATAATGAATACAATGCAAATATCTTGGTTAAGTTTAGTAATTTGGTTGCCAATCATCGGAGGGCTCGTTGTACTCGCGGTCGGAAAAGATCAGCCATCACGAGCTCGCTGGATTGCATTGGCGGTATCCGTTGTTGCGTTTGTGCTCTCACTGCCGCTTTTCTTCTCGTTCGACCCAACGGTCGCAGGGATGCAATTTGTCGAAAACAGCGTCTGGAGCACTCAGCTTGGCACAGCGTATCACTTAGGGGTTGATGGATTTTCAATGCCCTTTATCATTCTGACCACCTTTGTGACCATCATTGTGGTGATCGCAGGGTGGGAAGTGATCAAGGATCGCCCGAATCAATATTTCGCGGCATTCTTAATTCTTGAAGGATTGATGAACGGAATCTTCGCATCGGTTGACGGTATCTTATTTTATATCTTCTTCGAAGCGATGCTGATCCCGATGTTCCTAATCATTGGTGTTTGGGGAGGCCCTGGCCGTATTGTGGCAGCGCTTAAATTCTTCCTCTACACCTTCTTAGGATCGATCTTCCTCTTAGTAGCGTTAATTTATCTCTACCTACAAACCGGTGAAGCGGGTCAATACAGCTTTAATATCTTAGATTTCCAAAGCTTAAATCTTGATCCAACCGCGCAGCGCTGGCTCTTCTTTGCATTCCTTGCAGGATTTGCGGTGAAAGTGCCGATGTGGCCGGTTCACACTTGGTTGCCTTCAGCGCACGTTGAAGCGCCTACCGGGGGGTCAGTTGTGTTAGCAGCGATTACGCTTAAAATCGGGGGTTACGGATTTGTTCGTTTCATCCTTCCGATCGTTCCTCACGGAGCGGAGACCTACGCATGGTTTGTGATCGCACTTAGTATCGTAGCGATTATCTATATCTCGCTTGTCGCTCTTGTGCAGCGCGATATGAAAAAACTTATCGCATACTCATCGATTGCCCATATGGGATTTGTCACGCTTGGCTTTATGCTTCCATTTGGCATTGCAAAAGTGACCGGATCATTTGATGCGGCGCAAATGGCGATCCAAGGCGGTATGATGCAGATGATTTCGCACGGACTTGTGTCATCAGCGATGTTCCTCTGTATTGGGGTGCTCTATGATCGCGTTCACTCACGTGAAATTGCGGATTACGGCGGGGTGATCAACACCATGCCGGTATTTGGGGCATTCTTTGTCTTCTTTGCGATGGCAAACTCAGGTCTTCCTGGAACATCAGGCTTTATCGGTGAATTCTGGGTGATTCTCTCAAGCTTCCAATACTCAATTTGGATCGCATTAGCAGCGGCGTCAGCGCTTATCTTAAGTGCGGCGTACAACTTATGGCTCACTAAGCGTGTGATCTTAGGTGAAGTGACCCACGATCATGTGGCAAAACTCACCGATATCAACGGTAGAGAGTGGCTCTTACTCGGTTCGCTCGCGGTATTAATTATCCTTTTCGGTATCTGGCCAAATCCAGTAGCGGAATTGATGCATACCTCGATTGATGGCCTTTTAGAGCAAGTTAGCTTTGGTGTTGAACAAGCAGCGAAAGCTCAACAGTTAATCGCTCGATAAGATCTAAAGGAAAAAAAGATGACAAGTAAATTAGGACTAATCGATATGATGGCGGCGATGCCTGAGATCTTCCTGCTTTCGATGATAGTAGTGATTCTACTCTATGAGAGCTTTCGTAAGGACTCAGGGCATCAGCAGCTCTATGTATTAAGTTTAGTAGCGCTTGTGGGTACGGGCATTTTAGCCTTTGCTCAAATGAATAGCGGCATTGTGCATTTCAGCAGTGATATGCCAGACCTTATTAACGGTCAAGAGACGCTTAGCCTGTGGTTTGGCGAGGTGAGCTATTCAAGTTCAGCAGCGTTTTTGAAATTGATGGTGATCGCCATTGTGGCCATTGGCCTTATCTATAGCTATCCCCGTCTTGAGATGGACGGTCTTGCGATTCCGGAGTTTTATCTGCTCACCCTTTTAAGCACGCTTGGAATGGTGGTGATGGTATCGGCAGCAACGATGTTAACCCTCTATTTAGGGCTTGAGTTAATGTCACTTCCTCTCTACGGATTAGCAGCGCTCAATCGTAATAATAGTCGCGGCGTTGAAGCGGCGATGAAATATTTCGTTATGGGTGCGATGGCATCAGGGATCTTACTCTTTGGTGTGGCGTTACTCTACGGTGCAACCGGCTCATTTGTATTAAGCGAAATCGCAGACTTCATGGTGCAAAATGCCATTGAAGAGGGCGGTATGAGCAATAAGCTTCTTCTCTTCTCAATGATCTTCATTATCGTTGGTGTGACCTTTAAACTTGGGGCGGCACCGTTCCACGCGTGGGTTCCCGATGTGTATGAAGGTTCGCCAGCACCGGTAGCACTTTTAATCAGTGCGGCACCGAAAGTGGCAGCATTTGTAATGGCAAGTGCACTCCTTTTAGTCTCAGCGCGCAACCTTGTAGAAGATTGGCAGCTCGTGCTTTCAGCGATCGCAATCGTCTCATTTGTGCTTGGTAACTTAATCGCACTTAAACAAGAAAACCTGCGCCGTATGCTCGGTTATTCAGCGGTATCTCATGCTGGGTTCATGTTGTTAGGTCTCTTCTTAGATGATAAGAGCGGTTATTCATCCGGTCTTTTCTACGCAATCACCTACGCACTCACCACCACAGCGGCATTTGGCTTTGTGTTAATGGTGAAAAATAATGGTAACGCGGTTGAAAATATCGATGAGCTTAAAGGCTTTGGTCGCGAACACGGCTGGCTTGCATTTTTAATGGCAGCAGTGATGTTCTCAATGGGCGGGATTCCGTTCTTCGTGGGCTTCCAAGGAAAACTTTTAGTACTTAAAAGCGCTTTCCAAGCGGGCTTTATCTGGACAGTGATCATCGGACTTATCATGTCAGTGATCGGACTTTTCTACTACCTTCGTGTGGTAAAAGTGATGTTCTTTGATGAAACCGTTGCGGAGAATGAGCTCACAGTTGATGCGCCTGCAACAAGTCGTGTATTCTTATCATTAAATGTGTTTGCATTAGCGGTTCTCGGGGTTATGCCGAGCTTGCTTCTTGCATTCTGTTAATCATTTAATATTAAGGACAGCAGTATAAAGATGGATAAAAAAATGGATGAAGTGATTATCGGTTTAGTGTCGATCAGTGATCGGGCGAGCCGTGGTGACTATCAAGATGAGGGGCTTCCTCATCTTGAATCCTGGTTAAATGGTGTGGTGAAAAATCCGATTGTTTATCACAAAGCCTTGATCGAAGATGATCAGGCGCTCATTGAGAAAACTCTCATTGATCTTGTGGATAATAAAGAGTGTGATTTAGTGCTCACCACCGGCGGAACAGGCCCAACAAAACGGGACGTAACGCCGGATGCCACCTTAGCGATTGCCGATAAGGAGATGCCAGGCTTTGGCGAGCAGATGCGTCAAGTGAGTCTCTACTTTGTTCCTACCGCCATTTTATCGCGCCAAGTCGGTGTCATTCGTAATGAAACCCTGATCGTGAATCTCCCCGGTCGTCCTCGTGCGATCGAAGAGACGTTAGCAGGGGTTAAAGATAAAGAGGGCAATACCGTCGTCAATGGAATCTTCTCTGCAATTCCCTACTGCATCGATCTGATTGGGGGACACTTCTTCGAAATTGATGAAGCAAAATGCCCGATCTTTAGACCGAAAAAGAAATAATGGCTGCGTTTCGGGTAAATCCTTAAACGTCCCCAATAGCAAAACGCCTCACCATAAGCGGTTCATGATTTTGAATCCTCGGTGGGGCTTTTTTATGTCTGTTGAAGAACTGGTTAATGATGATTGACTAAAATCTGGAGACAAAAAAAGAGTGTGACCCAAATGGGTATCACACTCTTTTTCACGATCGTTGCGTTTATACCGCTACCTAGGATTGATTGTATAGGGAAGGGTACGCTGCATTCGATCCTGTATTTTTAAGAACACTTATTTAAGTTGTTCCATAACTTCTGCTGCGAAGTCAGTCTCTTCGATCTCAACGCCTTCACCTAAACCGAAACGGATGAATGAAGATACGGTTGCGTTGTTGTTTTTGAGAAGTTTTTCGATCGTCATGTCAGGATCTTTAACGAATGCTTGACCTACAAGAGTGATCTCTTCTAAGTATTTACGCATTCTACCTTCGATCATTTTCTCTTGAATGTTCTCAGGGCGACCTGATTCTTGCGCTTGTGCAACGTAGATTGCGCGCTCTCTTTCAAGAAGTTCAGCAGGAACAGCGTCCGCGTCTACACAGATTGGGCTTGCTGCCGCGATGTGCATCGCTAAGTCTTTCGCTAATTCTTCGTTATCTGTTGATACGTCAACGATGGCTGCGATACGAACACCGTGAACGTATGCACCGATCATTCCGTTACCATCAATAGCTGCTACACGGCGAACAGAGATGTTCTCACCGATTTTAGCCACTAAACCACGGCGAACTTCATCAACGGTAGAATCCCCTAATTTTGCTGCGTTTAACGCGTCAGCTGTGGTGATTTTTTCGTTTAATGCAAGGTTAGCAACATCATCAGCAAATTTGATGAAGTCTTCGTTTTTCGTTACGAAGTCTGTTTCACAGTTTACTTCAACGATCACACCGAAACTGCCTGCGGTACGGACTAAAAGTACGCCTTCAGCCGCTGCACGTCCTGCTTTTTTATCAGCACTTGCTTGACCGTTTTTACGCATTAAATCGATTGCTGCGTCGATATCGCCATTTGTTTCAGTTAGAGCTTTTTTACACTCCATCATGCCTGAACCAGTGCGCTCTCTAAGCTCTTTAACCATGGCTGCGGTAATATTCGCCATTATAAATACCTCATTAAATTAAAAGTGAATAAAGTGGAAAACCAAAAAATGATGGAAAGAGGGTGCGGTTAAGCACCCCCTAAAATCAATTATTACTCTGCGTCAGCAGCCGCTTCAACTTCTACAAACTCATCTGCCGCTTGTGCATCTTTAGCAGCGAGTTGTGCGTTTGAACCACGACCTTCGATTACAGCATCAGCAACGGCTTTAGTGTAAAGACGGATTGCGCGGATAGCGTCATCGTTACCTGGGATTACGTAATCTACGCCTTCAGGTGAACTGTTACTATCAACGATTCCGATTACAGGAATTCCCATTTTTTTCGCTTCAGCAACGGCATTGCTTTCGTAGCCAACATCGATTACGAAAAGTGCGTCTGGAATGTTAGGCATATCTTTGATACCGCCTAAGCTGCGCTCTAATTTGTTAAGTTCACGCTCAAGAAGGATGCCTTCTTTTTTAGTTAAGCGCTCTAATGAACCATCAGATTTCATCTCTTCGATTTCGCGAAGACGACGAATTGAGTTACGAACGGTTTTGAAGTTCGTGAGCATACCACCTAACCAGCGATGGTTAACGTATGGCATACCTGCGCGTTGAGCTTCTTGAGTGATCGCTTCTGACGCTGCACGTTTTGTACCAACAAAAAGAATGCGGCCGTTTTGTGCTGCGATACTTGAGATGAAGTTTAAAGCATCGTCAAGCATAGGAACGGTTTTTTCTAAGTTGATGATATGAATTTTAGAACGTGATCCGAAGATGAAAGGTTTCATTTTTGGATGCCAGAAACGGGTTTGGTGACCGAAGTGAACACCAGCTTCAAGTAATTCACGCATTGATACGTTAGACATAGTTTTTCCTTTAATAGGGTTGAGCCTCCAAGCCTGCTTAAATGAACTGCCACCACAATATAAATGACGGAGCACCCACATTTAAGCGCGATAAGCTTGTGAGTATTAATAATAAAATAAATGTGTATTAATCTCGATTAAACCGAAAAATCATCGACAATGATCGTTAGTCGGTTATAAAAGAGCAGGTTATTATACCCTGTTTGGTCAAAAAGAGCTAATGCTCTTTGAAAATAAATCTTTTTTAGGGCGAAATATGGTACACTTTCAAAGTATTCACGATTAATAAATATAATGGAATTATAGAACATATGACATATAAGAACGATCGTTTTCTTCGCGCTTTGCTCAAAGAACCTGTGGATAGGACGCCCGTGTGGATGATGCGTCAAGCAGGCCGATATCTCCCTGAGTATCGCCGTGTACGAGAACAAGCGGGAAGCTTTATGGATCTATGCCGTAATGCTGAACTTGCTTGTGAAGTCACGCTTCAGCCGATTGACCGTTTTGGCTTTGATGCCGCCATTTTATTTTCAGATATTTTAACCATTCCCGATGCGATGGGATTAGGTTTAAGTTTCGTGCCTGGCAAAGGCCCGGTATTTGAAACGCCGATTACTGATCCAAGACAGATTGATAATCTTCCCAAACCCGATGCTGAAATTGAGCTTGGCTATGTGATGAATGCGGTACGCACCATTCATAAAGAGCTTGATGGTCGTGTGCCGCTTATCGGATTTACCGGAAGCCCATGGACGCTGGCAACCTACATGATTGAAGGTGGCGGCAGTAAGGATTTTGGTAAAGTTCGCGGCTTTATGTATGAGCATCCTGAAGCGATGCACAAACTCCTCGACAAACTTGCTGACGTTGTGATCGATTATCTCAATGCACAGATCGTAAACGGGGCAGCTGCGGTGCAAATTTTTGACACCTGGGGCGGCATCTTATCGAAAGAGCATTATCGCGAGTTCTCCCTTAAATATATGGAGAAAATCGTTCGCGGCGTGATTAAAGATTATAATGGCGCGCGCATTCCGAGCATTATCTTTACGAAAAATGGCGGTATGTGGTTAGGCGAGCAGTCCAATGCCGGTGCTGATGCCGTGGGTCTTGACTGGATGACCGACATTGCCCATGCGAAAGCGTTAATTGGCAATAAAGTCGCGCTCCAAGGCAATATGGACCCGGGCGTTCTCTACTCAACGCCGGAAGTGGTGCGTGAAAATGTGAAGAAAGTGCTTCACGCCTACGGTCCTGTTGAAAAAGGCCAAGGCCATATCTTCAACCTTGGTCACGGAATCCATCCAGGGATTGATCCTGAAAACGTTAAGGCGATGGTGGAAGCGGTTCGCGAGTTTAGCCCGCGCTATCACTAAACGCAGGAGGATCATCCTGTGAATGATGAATCGACACCGGAGATTCTCTCTTGCGGTGCCGTAATTGTTCGCTGGGAGCGGGGCGAATTTCTCTACCTGCTCCTCCGAGCCTATAATTTTTGGGATTTTCCAAAAGGACAGCTCGAAGCGGGCGAAACACCGTTAGAAACAGCCCTTCGAGAAGTGGAAGAGGAGACAACGCTCACCAATTTACGCTTCTCGTGGGGACACGATTTCTATGAAACGCCCCCTTATTGCCGTGGTAAAAAGGTGGCGCGTTACTATATTGCAGAGACTCCTTCGCGCAAGATCGATCTCCCCATTAACCCCGAGCTTGGCCGCCCAGAACACAACGAGTGGGGCTGGTTTACTCGGCAAGAGATGATGCGATTGATCACCCCAAGGGTGCAAGAAGTGGTCTATTGGTCAGATAATTACCTAGCGTATGACCGGCGTCTCAATTAATGGGGATTGTTTGGTACAATATACGCGTGATATATTAAACGAGTGCAGTGGCAGAAATAGGATGTAAAGAGAGCATGAAGAGACCATTAAGGCGAATTCTTTGTATCGATGATGATCAGGATATTTTGAGTATTATCGAATTTTCCCTCTCGGAAGTGGGCGGTTTTGAAGTGAAGGCGTGTGCCTCAGGAAAAGCAGCGCTTGCGTGTGTGGATGAATTCAAGCCGGAACTCTTTTTGATTGATGTGATGATGCCCGAAATGAGCGGTCCTGAGACGTTAAATGCGCTTCAGGCACTTCCTGAGTTTGAAAATACCCCCGCGATTTTTTTAACGGCAAACGTACAGTTTGCAGCGTATTCAGAGGCGCGTCCTCCGAAAATGCTGGGGGTATTAACCAAACCATTTGACCCAATGCAGCTCTCAGAGCGCATTACCAAATTGTGGGAAGAGCACATGTAAACGGGCTCGCCGTATCAGTGGTAAATTAGTCAATTAAAAACAGAAATCATAAAAAAGCGGAACATCGATTAAAGTATCGGTTCCGCTTTTTTGTGTCTGTCTGCGCAACTAATGCGCTGTGATTATTCCTGATTATTCGAGCAGGCGATAGAGATAGAGCTCACTCTCTTTAGTTTTCGCACTCTTTTTCCGCTCAAAATGGGTTAGAAGCGCCGTATCATTGAGGGCTTTACCGCGAGGAATCTCAAGGGAGATTACAAGCGCTTCCATCAGCCCGTGATGCGCGCCGATTTTCTGTAAAAGTGCATCATAAAGCTCGCCATGAAAGGGCGGATCGATAAAGAGTAGATCAAATTGCGACTCTTCAGGAAGCGATTCAATATAGCTAAGAGCATCGCCTAAAATCACCGTATAACGCTCTGGCTCAATTTTAAGGGATTCAATATTTTTAAGGAGCGTTCTGTAGGCGGTGGGATTTTTTTCGATAAAGGTGACGTGTCCCGCACCGCGAGAAAGCGCCTCAATGCCAAGGGCGCCGCTTCCGGCAAAAAGGTCAAGGCAACTATGTCCCATCACATCAAATTGCAGCCAATTAAAGAGCGTTTCGCGCATTCTTGATGAGGTCGGGCGCAAACCTTCAGCGTCGATCACCTCAATCTGGCGCGAGCGATGTTCACCGCCGATAATACGAATTTTATGTGGGGTTGTCATAGAGCCTCCTCTCTATAGGATTAAAATCGGCATCATACGTGAGGGAGTTAACCGCAGTATGATTGCGCATGAATTAATCGAGTGTTTGACGAATATTTGGGCGAATCTCCGCTTCCGCAAGATTGAGCAATTCTTGAGTAGACTGCCCATCAAAGGGAATGGGTTTGCCGACCACCATCGTGATTGTTCCCGGATATTTGAGAAATTGCCCCTTACTCCACGCGCGCCCTGAATTGATCGCAACGGGAAGCATATCCGCGCCGAGTTCACGGGTCATCAGAAACGCTCCTTTCTTAAAGGGTTTCACTGTATCGGGTTTCGCGCGGGTGCCTTCGGGGAAAATAATCACCGAACGGCCTTCATTAAATTTCTCTTTTGCCTGCGCAATAATGCTTTTAAGGGCATTACGGCCATCTTGACGATTGATCGCGATGGGTTTGAGTTTCGCAAGGCCCCATCCAAAAAAAGGAATCCAGGTGAGCTCGCGCTTTAGCACAAAGGCGTGGGGCGGGAGAATCATTGAATAGAGAAAAGTCTCAAAGGTCGATTGATGGTTTGAGACGATCACATGGGGTTTATCCTCTAAATAACGTAGGTTTTCAGCCCCTTCAATGCGGTATTTAATGCCGGCACTGATGCGAAGCCACCCAAGCACAATCGCACACCAAATATCGATAATGCGTTTATAGGGTTTCCCCCAAAAGGGCAGTGAAATAAGAAGGAGTAGAGGCGTCACAATGACGCTGATTACGATAAAGCCTAAGAGGCAGATTAACGAACGTAGCCAAATCATCATCGGGTCCTTTAAAGTCAATTAAGAAGAGCGAAGGAGTGCACTCACAAACGCCTCGAGCGACTCAAAACAGAGCGGTTGAGGCACATTATGCTTTGCCGAAAATTGAGGAAGTTTTTCCACCTCACGAGCCCCTTTTCCGGTGGTAACCAGAATCGGTGTCACCCCTGCGCGAATGCCCGCTTCCATATCAGCAATTTTATCGCCCACAAAGTAGACCGTTTCCGTTTTAGGATCGATCGCTTGCGCCGTTAAAATTTTATGGAGCATGCCGGGATTTGGTTTGCGGTCAGGGTGGTGATTATCGCCAGAGGTGCAATATTCAAGTTGCACAATCTCGCCGCCCAGCGGCGTAAGGAGACCCCGCATTTTTTCATGCATCGCGTTAAGATCATCAAGATCATAGAGCCCAAGCGTGATGCCACGTTGATTGGTGGCAATGGCAACGGGAATCTGTTGATGGGTTAACTCGGCGATCGCCTCAAGACTTCCCGGGATCGGGAGCCACTCCGCTTTTGATTTAATATAGTGATCCGAATCGTGATTAATTACGCCATCACGATCGAGAATCACTAAACTAGGGCGCTCAAGAACCGTCATCTAGAGCTGTAACTCCGAGATATCGGCAACGGAGCGGAAGAGCTCATTGGTCGCCGAAAGCAGTGCTAAACGATTGGTGCGAAGCGCTTCATCATCAACCATCACCATGGTTTCCGCAAAGAAAGCTTCAAGGGGCTCGGCAAGGTTGGCAAGCGTGGTTAAAATCTCATGGTATTGATCATTTTCCACATAGGTTTTCACCGTGTCGTTGAGCGAATCGATGATCTCGTAAAGCGCTTTCTCTTCTGCATTTTCAAGCAGAGTTGCATTGACGGGCGTATCGATTGATACCGCATTTTTATGGAGAATATTGTGAATGCGTTTATTTGATTCCACGAGCGCTTTCGCCGCAGGGAGTGCTTTAAATTCTTTTACTGCAAGGAGACGCTCATAGATATCGAGCGGATCGGTGAGTTTAAGCTCCGCGATTGACGCAAAGATATCATTTGAAACGCCAAGGTCGCTTGAGTAGGCGCGCATCCGATCAAAAATATAGTTGAAAATCACGTCGATGCTTTTGTTTGCTTCGATCGACTCAGGCATCAGTTCTGCCGCTTTTTCAATGAGTTCCAATAGATCTAAGTGATGTTTTTCTTCCACCATCATTCGCAAAACCGCGAGCGCGTTACGACGTAAGCTGTACGGGTCGCGCGAACCGGTCGGAATCTCACCAATGGAGAAAATCCCGACGATGGTATCTAAACGTTCCGCCAGTCCAAGGGCGACCGCTTCATCCGATTCAGGCAATTTATCACCGGCAAAACGGGGCCAGTAGACTTGCTCTAAACTGCTCGCAACGAGCGCAGGTTCCCCTTGCACTTCGGCGTAATAGCGTGCCATCGTGCCTTGAAGTTCGGGGAATTCTTGCACCATATTGGAGATGAGGTCCGATTTATTGAGGCGAGCGGCGCGTTCAACAATTGCTTTATCGGCGCCAATTTTATCGGCAATAAAGAGCGCAAGCGTCTGCACACGGCGAATTTTATCCGCTTGAGTGCCAAGTTTTGTTTGGAAAACCACCGACTCAAGGGATTTTAAATAGGCTTCAAGGGGGATCTTTTTATCCTCTTCCCAGAAGAATTCCGCATCGGCAAAGCGAGGACGAATGACGCGCTCGTTCCCATCGATCACCGCTTCCGGGGATTTACTTTCGATGTTGGTAATAAAGCAGAATTTATTTAAGAGTTTGCCCGCCTCATCGACAATGGGGAAGTAGCGTTGATGCTCTTCCATGGCGATAATGAGCGCTTCTTGCGGCACATTTAAAAAGTGCTCTTCAAACGATCCCACAAGGGCTACCGGCCATTCAACAAGCGCGGTGACCTCATTTAAAAGGCCTTCGCTGACGATCGCTTTTCCAACGCCTTCCGTCACTTCAAGAATTTGTTTTGAGATAAGAGCTTTACGTGCCTCAAAATCGGGCATAACGTGCGCGTCATTAACCATAATCTCGGCATATTTTTCAGGCGAGGTGATGGTGATCGGCGCTTTGGTGTGGAAACGGTGGCCACGGGTTTGATTGCCCGCTTGAATGCCAAACAGCTCCATGTCGATCACGTCGCTGCCATAAAGTACAACAAGCCAACGTACCGGACGCACAAATTCAAAATCATTATCAGCCCAGCGCATGCGTTTTGGAATGGGAAGCGCTTTAAGCGATTGCTCCACCATTTCAGGGAGCATTTCGGTTAAGGTTTTGCCTTTCACTGCTTGTGAGAAGGTATACCACGCGCCTTTATCGGTCTCTTGAATTGTAAGATCGTCAATCTCGGCGCCGCACGAACGGGCAAATCCCATGAGTGCAGGAGTCGGTTTTCCCTCTTTCATCGCCGCAGCCACTGCCGGCCCTCGACGTTCATTGGTGTAATCTTCTTGCTGCGCGGGAAGGTCATGAATCACAAGCGCTAAACGGCGCGGTGTTGCATACGCTTCAATCGCAGAAAAACTTAATTTTTTATCGGTGAGCGCCTTTTCCATTGCGCCTTTGAACGCATCAGACAGGGAATGTAACGCCTTAGGAGGTAGCTCCTCAGTACCAATTTCGATTAATAAAGTCTCTTTTCTCATTAAATTATCCATTGAACGTCGTAAAAGTTGAGTAATCTTATAATTTTACCGCATCTAAGGGATTCTCCCAAACTTATTATAATGGGGCAAAATAAGGAGGGAATTTTATGGTGTTTGCGCCGCTTTTTTGGCGATCTGTTCACTAAGCGCCCAGGCGACATGCTCTTGGACGGCGGGATCGGGATAGCTCTCTTTTTCTCGAAGCGCATCGATGTTTTCAGCGCGATACTGATCGTTCCCAATGCCAATGGCGATATTGCGCAGCCAACGATCATATCCGAGTCTACGAATCGGGCTTCCTTCAGTTTTTTTGAGAAATTCTGTTTCCGTCCAATTAAATAGCTCCAAAAGTGAAGAAGAATCGAGTTTATGGCGTGGGAGAAAATCCTCGATCACATGGCGGGTGGAAAAACGATTCCACGGGCAGACAATTTGGCAATCATCGCACCCAAAAATACGGTTGCCCATCGGTTTACGAAACTCGACGGGAATGGGGCCAAAAGATTCGATGGTGAGATAGGAGATGCATTTGCCGGCATCGATCTGAAAGGGCTCAACAATGGCATCGGTCGGGCACGCTTTAAGGCAACGGGTACAGCCGCCGCAGTGATTGATAATCGGCTCGCTACTGATATCGATCGCGCGATCAATATAGATTTCACCCAAGAAGAAATAAGAGCCCGCTTTCGGGTGAATAATCATCGTATTTTTGCCAAAAAATCCTAAGCCCGATTGATGGCTAAGGGCGCGCTCTAAAACCGGCGCACTATCGACAAAGGCGCGAAATTGCAGATCAGGAATCGTCTCTTGCATCCATTTCCCAAGATCGTTGAGCTGTTTTCTGAGAACCTTATGATAATCACGGCCAAGGGCGTACATCGACACATAGCCTTCAGAGGGCTCGGTGAGGCGCATTTTTGCGGGAAAATCGGGATTAAAATAGTTGAGCTTAGCGGTAATAATGGAGACCGTGCCCTCCACTAAAAGCTCCGGGCGATAGCGTTTTTCGCCATGCTTGGTCATGTAATCGAGATCGGCGTGGAAGTGTTTGGCCGTCCACGCTAAAAAGTGTTCGCTCGCCTCCGATAGATCGATGGAACTGCTGCTTAAGTCGCTAATGCCAAGGGATTCGGCTTTATCTCGGAGCGCCTTAAGAAAGATCGGATCGGCGAGCGTATCGGTCATCGCTCAGCGCGTTTCTCGTTGAGTTTTTCTAACACATAGGGATCGACGAGCGCACTGACATCGCCGCCTAACATCGAAGCTTCACGAATCATGGTCGAGGAGACAAAGGAGTATTTATCGCTCGGGGTTAAAAAGACCGTTTCGATACTGGAATTGAGGTGACGATTAAGGCTCGCCATCTGAAATTCATACTCAAAATCCGAGACTGCACGCAGTCCGCGAACCAGCACAAATGAGCCGATCTCATCCATAAAGCGCGCAAGCAGATCGTTAAATCCTACCACTTCAATGTTGTCGTGATTTTTAAAGACCTCTTTGGCCATCGCAACGCGTTCTTCGTAAGAAAATAGCGGACGTTTAGAGGGGCCGGTAATTTTTGCCACTGCCACAATCAGGCGTGGAAATATCTTGGAGGCACGATAGATAATATCGGAGTGACCATTGGTAATCGGGTCGAACGTACCGGGATAAACCGCCGTGACTTCTTTCATAATGAATCCTTTTCTCGTATCCTTTGGTTGTGTATAAATAAGAGCCTGCTCTTGTGTGATTGCGCCATCTTAACGGGCGCGTTATGTGGCATTTTGCTCTCAATCCTCTCGATTTTATCGTCGCTTACCGATTCACTGGGCGATAAAAAAGGCACCTTGATCGGGCGCCTCTTTATTATAACGATTTTTAATGGGCTTTTATACCACGGTGTTAACCGGCCACATTGAGAGATCGTTCGCCATATCCCAGAACATATATTCATAATAGCTCGTTTTTACGACAATCTCTTCGAGCGCTTTTCGCTCTTCCGGTGAGCGTTTTTCACCAATCTCATCAATGAGTTGAATGCAGGTGTCGGCAAGAGCGGTAAATTCAGGCGATGAGTAGGTTTTCACCCATTGACCGTAGAGCGGATGCTCCGTTGCGCCTTCCCAAGTGGCTAAATGTTTACCAATAAAGTTATAACTCCATGCGCAGGCAAGCACCGCCGCGATGGTGTTTTCCACCCCACCGATCGACGCTTGGCTCAACATATAGCTCGTATAGGAGGTCATCGTCGCAGACGGTTCGGTATTTTCAAGTTCTTCATGCGAAATGCCAAATTTTGACGCGTAATCGCGATGGAGATCCATCTCAAACTTCATCGTTCCGTGTAATAGTTCAGCAAAAAGCGTCATGGTACGCAGATCATTCGCTTTTGAGGCACCGATCGCAAAGAGGCGTGAATACTCGATCAGATAGATATAATCTTGCTTCATATAGTGCTTAAATTTTTCTTCATCAAGCGTCCCTTTACCGATGCCATCCACAAACGGATGCACAAGATAGCTCTCCCAGAGCGGTTTAACACGATTAAAAATCTGCTGACTTAAAGGTTCCATAGCAATTTCCTTATTTTTTATAATGGGGGAATTGAGCTCACGGGGCAAAAACGGCTCGCCATGAGCGATAATGCGCCATTAGTAGCATTTGGGCATCTCGTTGTCAATTTGGCGCTTTGGGCGAAATCATTATATGATTATGCTTTGCAAAAACGAATAAAACAGGTGGGGAGATGGTGAGTAAACGACGTAGCCGTAATGTTCTAGAAAAAAATCCTGAGATCTATGAAACCCATGGATTCTTGCACCACGAGATCGCGCGCCGACTGGTGGAGTATGTCAAACCAACAACCGAGCCCTCGCGCATTATTAATGATGGCGCGTTTGATCACTATTTAACGGGGCTGTTAAAAAACCGTTTTACGGGCAGTGAAGTGGCGGAAAATATCGATGAAACCACGCTTCCGGCGGATCTCATTGTGAGCAATCTCTATCTGCAAGATGTGTGGGAATTTGAAGAGGCGATGCGCAATTATTATCGCCTTACCAATCCCGGTGGGCGCGTGATTATGACGATGATCGGCGTTGGGAGTTTTGGCGAGCTGATGCAGGAAAACGGCATTGCCATTAATGGTTTTCCCGACATTGAAGATGTGGGCGATTTTATGCACGGACTTGGCTTTAAAGATTCGGTGCTCTTCATTGAAAAAATCAATCTCACCTATGAAAAACTTGAAACACTGCTGAATGATCTGCGCGTTGTGGGCGGTCGTCCGTTTGATCCAGATAAGGGTCTGCGCACGCCAAACTGGTTAGAGACGTGGAAAGAGAATGTAGCCAAAGAGTGCTTCGATGGCGAGCTCTACACCATTAGCTTTGATGTGATTTACGCAGAAGCAGGCGTGCCCGAGGTGAAAAATACGCCCCAAAAGAGTGGCGATGTCTATGTGGATATCACCCATCTGAAAGCGGATTTCTAATTAAAATACGACAAGTGAGGCCTGTGGAGGCAGAGCGCCTTTCGTAGCAGAAAGGGCTCGGGTTGTGTATAATATTGCAATTAGTACTAAAACCGTACCATATTGCTTTTTCCCTATCCTCGACCGTTGATGAATCGTGAGGAAAACACCGGAAAACCGATGGGCGGGCCTTTAAATTGAAGGGAGACATCATGTTTACTGTAACTGACAATGCACGCAATCAATTAGCGAAAACCTTGGCCGAGTCTGATGCGGTCGCGATTAAAGTCGCGCTGAAAAAATCAGGCTGTTCGGGATTTATGTATTATCTCGATTTTTGTAAAGAGCTCGATGAGTCGCTCGTGGTGCTTGAAAAAGAGCCGTTAACGCTCGTCGCGGAAGAGGAAAATCTTCCCTATCTTAAAAATGTGACGCTCGATTATGTTAAAGAGGGATTAAATCGCACGTTTCGCTTTAGCAATCCTGACGCAAAAGCGGAATGTGGCTGTGGCGAAAGCTTTCTTTTTTAACCGAACATTCACTATACTGATATAAGGCGCAACGCGCGCCTTCATTATTTTTACCCTACCAAAAGAGAGGCAACTTATGAGTGGCATTGCAGGTATTATTAATCTCAAAGAACGCGGTGTGGATCGTGGATTATTAGAGAAAATGGCCGACCCACTCAAAAAACGCGGGCCTGACGGGCTCGATTTTGAGCTCTCTAATGCGGTGGGATTATTGCATGCGCATCTTGCGATCGATCATGCACAAAAAGAGCCGTTTACCGATCCTGAAACCGGCAATATCGTTACCTTAAACGGGACGATCTACAATCAACATGAGCTCCGCGGTGAGCTTGAAGCAAAGGGCTTTACCTTTAAAACCAATGCCGATGCGGAGGTGATTTTATACGCCTATCGCGCCTGGGGTATGATGGAGGCGGCGAGCCGTTTTCGCGGGGTATTTGCCTTTGCACTGTGGGATAAAAACGCCAATAAAATGCATCTTGTGCGCGATCGCATGGGCGCCAAACCGCTCTATGTGGCCAAAGGAAAATCCGGCGAGCAGATCTATTTTGCTTCCAATACCCAGAGCCTTTTAGCCACCGGTGATATCAATACGGAGATCAATCCGATTGCGCTCCACTTTATGTATACGCTTCACGCGGTGGTGCCTGCGCCGTATACGATTTTCGAGGGGATTCAAAAAGTTCATCCTGCCCACATTATGACGATCGATGCGCTCGGCAATATGACCGAAACTCGTTACTGGACGTTAAATGCCGTACGTGAGCATGCCGATTGGGAATATGAGGATTGGAAAGAGGCGGTGGAATCGACACTGTCGGACGCAGTCGATGCTTATATGGGCTTTAGTGATGAGCCGGTGGGCGTTTTATTATCGGGCGGGCTCGATTCGACGCTAATTACCGCATTAGCGATTGAAAAGGGACACGATAAAATTCAGACCTTTTCCGTCGGCTTTGAAGATACGCCGGAAGAGGAAGGCTCGGAATTTCGTTTCTCCGATCAGTTTGTTGCCAAATATCAGACCGATCATCATAAATTCCAAGTGCCGAATGAAAAAGCGTTAACTCGTCTCCCCGATGCCATTAAAAATATGAGCGAACCGCTTTTTGGGCAGGATGCGATCGGCTTTTATCTGCTCTCAGAACAGGTGAAAAGCGTCACCAGTGTTGTCCAAAGTGGGCAGGGCGCCGATGAGGTCTTTGCCGGTTATTTCTGGTATCCGCTTATGCATGAAAGCACCGAGAGTGATCCGCTTAAGCGCTTTAGCCAATACTATTTTGACCGTCCGCATTCGGAGTGGCTCACTGCCTTTAATGAAAAATATCATGTGGGCGATGTGACCGGCGATTTCATTCGCGATAAGTTAGTTTCGCCGGGCGCGGATACCTTTTTAGATAGTGTGCTTCGCCTTGATGCCACAACGCTCATCGTCGATGATCCGGTTAAACGCGTTGACAATATGACGATGGCCCATGGTTTAGAGGCGCGGATGCCATTTATGGATCATAAACTTGTTGAGCTTGCGATGGCGATGCCGCCTGAGTATAAACTCGCGCAACAGGGGAAAGGGATTTTGAAAGATATCGCTCGCGGTCGTGTGCCCGATTCGATTATCGATCGCCCGAAAGCTTATTTCCCGATGCCGGCGCTTAAATATGTGCGCGGTGAGTTTTTGGAGATGATGCGCGATACCTTAACGAGCCAAAAAGCGAAAGAGCGCGGCATTTTCAATACGGGCTATGTGGAAAACCTATTAAATCATCCGGAAGCGGAATCGAGCTTTACCAATATTAAAGGCTCGAAACTCTGGCACTGTGCGCTGCTTGAGCTCTGGCTGCAAAGCGTCGGACAATAATCAGATAGCAAATAAAAAAACCTCGATCTTCATAAGGGATCGAGGTTTTTTGTTTAGGGCGTAAGTACCGCTGTACTTTCAGGCAGAGAGGCTTCAATCCGTTTTAACTCATGAGCATATTGCATCAGCGGGGTTTTACACCAATTGGGTAAAATATCGAGCTCCATGCTATCGAGCCAATTTTTCGCCTCAAGTCCAAGCGCCGTTTCGCCTTCGATCTTCAGCTTCCGCTTAAAAAAGAGTGTATCCGGATCTTCAAATCGGGTCATCATATAGACTAAATCATCGTGATTTGCCGACAAGGTGACATTAGCTTCGGCGGTTAATGGAAGCAGTGAAATCCGCCCATTTTGCACAGTAATATTGAGTAAATAATCGAGATCTTTGACCAAGATCGCCATTACTTTATCCTCTAAAAAATAGAGCTCATCGTCTTGTATTGCATCGCTAAAAAATTGATTTAAGAGCCGTTCCCCCACCGCTTTTTGCATAAAAAATGGCATTATTTTAAGGTTTAATTTCATTAAGTTAGGCAATGATTCAATTGCCTTGTGGCGTAGTCTAAATGGGGATTGCATACTCTTCCTCCCTTGATATGTATCAATGAGAATTCATGCTAAACAAACTATCTTGAATAGGTCTTGATAAGCGTCAAAAGGAGATCGGTTATGGAGTTACTTTGTCCGGCGGGAAATATGCCTGCCTTAAAGCGCGCGGTCGATTGCGGAGCCGATGCGGTTTATGTGGGTTTACGCGATGAAACCAATGCGCGTCACTTTCCGGGGCTCAATTTTTCCCCTAAATTATTAAATGAAGCGTCCCGTTATACCAAAGATCGCGGTCGCAAACTGCATGTAGCGATCAATACTTTTGCCGAGCCTTCATCCTCGGATTTATGGAAAAAGGCGGTGGATACAGCGGTCACTTCCGGCGCGGATGTCTTAATTTTATCGGATATTGCCAACCTTGCCTACGCCCACAAAAATCACCCCGATACGGAGATTCATCTCTCGGTCCAAGCCTCAGCTACCAATGTGGAAGCGATCAATTTCTATAAGCGGGAATTTAACATTGCGCGGGTTGTGATTCCGCGGGTGCTGCCGATTCATCTGGTTAAACAGCTTGCGAAACAGTCCGATGTACCGCTGGAGGTCTTTGCCTTTGGCGGTCTTTGCATTATGGCGGAGGGGCGCTGCTATCTCTCATCCTATGTGACTGGCAAGTCGCCGAATACTGCAGGGGCGTGTTCTCCGGCGGAATATGTGAAGTGGGTTGATACCGATGAGGGGTTTGAAACGCGATTAAATGATGTGTTGATCGATCGTTATAAAAAAGATGAACATGCCGGTTATCCGACACTGTGCAAGGGCTGTTACCACGTTGACAATGAGCTCAATCACGCCTTTGAAGAGCCGACGAGCCTTAACACCATTGAGCTTATTCCAGAATTTTTTAAAATCGGGATTGCCTCGGTGAAGATTGAAGGGCGACAACGGAGCCCCGCCTATGTGGAAAAGGTGACCAAAACCTGGCGCGCCGCAATCGATGCCTATCAGCGCGATCCTGACAACTTCACCATTCAACCGGAATGGATGGAAGCGCTCAGCTCCATTTCAGAAGGAAAGCAGACAACTCTCGGTGCCTACGAGCATCATTGGCAGTAGGACGACAAAGCACGATTATAAAAGAGAAGGGGAGAATTCGATGAATCAAACAAAACTGAGTTTAGGGCCGATTTTATATTGTTGGGAAAAGGGCGACGTTGAGGCGTTTTACGAAGCGGCGAAATCATCAACGGCCGATGTGATCTATCTTGGGGAAGCGGTGTGTCATAAGCGTAAAGAGCTCCTGCTTCCTGATTGGCTTGAGCTTGCAAAAATGCTTAAATCGACGGGGAAAGAGGTGGTGCTGACAACGCTCGCCCTCATTGATTCCAACGCCAAAATGGTGGATCTGCGTAAAGCGGTATTAAATGGTGAGGTGATGATCGAGGCGAACGATTTTGCCGCGGTCAATCTCTGTTATGGGCACGGGCTTCCCTTTGTAGCGGGCCATGCGCTCAATGTCTATAACGCAGAAACGCTCGAAATTTTACTTAAAAATGGCATGACGCGCTGGTGCATGCCTGTCGAGCTCTCGCGGGAGTGGCTCGCCAATATTTTAACCGAGGCCAACGCGCGAGGCATTCGAGATCAATTTGAGGTGGAGCTCTTTAGTTATGGTTATCTGCCTCTTGCCTATTCGGCGCGCTGTTTTAGTGCGCGAGCGGAAAAAGTGAGTAAAGCCGATTGCGAAACCTGTTGCATTCACGATCCTGTCGGGAAATTGGTGGAGACGCAAGAAGCAGAAGCGATCTTCCGGATTAACGGCATTCAGACTCAAAGTGCCCGCTGTTATGATCTGCTTCCGGTCCTCTCTGAGGTTGCGACATTGGCCGATTATATTCGTCTTTCACCGCTTGGGCTTGAGACGATTGATGTTTTAGAAAATTATCGTGAAAAGCTCAATAATCCGCTCTATAGAGGCGAGACCAATCCGATGAGTTGTCAAGGCTATTGGGAAGGCGCAGCGGGAAAAGAGATTGCAGGCTAATCAAATCACATCAACCGTTAAGAAACTTGGATCAATGTAAAGATAATTAAATCAGCAGAAAACGCTTAAACCGTTTATGATATGAAAGTTTTGTGCCGAGAAAAGGCGCGAGACCGTTTTAGATTTAGTTTATTTTTCAGACATTCAAACGGGAGTGAAACGATGTCGAATGATATCAATTTTAGCCAAGGAACCGTCCCTTACGATCAGCGCAAGAGTCTTTTGTCTCTTGCGTTTATTATGTTGGGGCTTACATTTTTCTCTGCGAGTATGCTGGCCGGCGGGCGCGTTGGGGCAGGGCTCAATCTCAATGATTTTTTCATCGCGATTTTGCTAGGGAATGCATTTTTATCCATTTATACCGCGCTTCTTGGTTATATTGGCGTTAAAACGGGGCTGACGACGCATCTTTTGGCGCGTTATTCTTTTGGCCGCCGCGGTGCGTGGCTTCCCTCATTTTTACTCGCGGGAACGCAAGTGGGTTGGTTTGGCGTTGGAGTCGCGATGTTTGTGATTCCGGTGAGCGAGGTGACTGGCATTAATCTCTATCTCCTAATTGTCCTTGCCGGCGCGATGATGACGGCGACCATGTATTTCGGGATTTCAGCGATTGCCGCGCTTTCGATTTTAGCGGTGCCCTCGATGACGATTTTAGGCTCCTATTCGGTGTGGAAAGCGGTGATGGATGTGGGCGGTGTGGAAGCGCTCGCGCTTGTTGAGCCGACTGATCCCATCACTATGGCGAGTGCGCTAAGCATTGTGATTGGCTCCTTTATCAGTGCGGGGAGCTTAACGGCGGACTTTTTACGCTTCGGTAAAAATGCAAAAACGGCGATTATTGTAGCGGTACTCGCTTTCTTTATCGGGAATTCGCTCATGTTTATCTTTGGCGCGATGGGAACGCTTGCGCTCTCAAAAGCGGACATTTTCGATGTGATGCTAGTGCAGGGATTGATCATTCCGGCGATCATTATTTTGGGGCTTAATATCTGGACGACCAACAATAATGCGCTCTACGCCTCAGGCCTTGGCTTTTCAAGCATGACGGGGATTTCAAGCCGTAAACTTTCGATGATTTTAGGCGTTGTGGGGACGATCAGCTCACTTTGGCTCTATAATAACTTTGTCAGCTGGCTCGTCTTTTTATCATCGGCGATTCCTCCGATCGGAACCATTTTGATTGTGGATTTCTTTTTGCATCGGAAGCGCTACCGCGATCTAAAAGCGATGAATGAGATTTTCATCAACTGGAATGCGGTGATCACGGTGATTGTCGGTGTTGTGGCGAGCTATACTTTAAATGGAATTGTGCCGGTAAACTCAGTGATTGCAAGCTTAACCACCTACCTTGTGCTTGAGAAAACCATCGGCGAACGTAATCGAATCAAATAGGAGTGACCATGAAACGAATCATTCAAAATGCGCGTCTGCGTGACCGTGACGGGCTGTGGCAAATCATGATGAATAATGGCCGATTTGAGGCCATTGTCCCGCAAGATAAAAATCTCGAATTAGGCGAGGATATGGCCGTTCTCGATGCTAAATCGGGACTGGTGATTGCACCCTTTATCGAGCCTCATATTCACCTTGATACAACGCAAACCGCTGGCGAGCCGAAGTGGAATGAATCGGGCACGCTCTTTGAGGGAATTGAGCGTTGGGCGGAGCGTAAGGCGATGTTGAGTGAAGCGGATGTGAAACACCGCGCGCTCACCACATTAAAATGGCAGATCGCCAACGGAATTCAGCATGTCAGAACTCATGTTGATGTCTCTGATCCGACGCTAACGGCACTTAAAGCGATGCTCGAGCTCAAAGAAGAGGTGCGCGATTATATTGATGTGCAGATCGTTGCGTTCCCGCAAGAGGGGATTTTATCGTTCCCGAATGGTAAGGCGCTGTTAGAAGAGGCGATGAAGATGGGGGCGGATGCTGTTGGTGGGATTCCTCATTTTGAATTTACCCGTGAATATGGCGTCGATTCGCTCAATTATGTCTTCGAGCTTGCGAAAAAATACGATCGTTTAATCGATATCCATTGCGATGAGATTGACGATGAGCAGTCCCGCTTTGTGGAATCGGTAGCGGCTTTTGCCTATCGCGATGAGATCGGTGAGCGCGTTACAGCTAGCCATACAACGGCGATGCACTCTTATAATGATGCCTATGCGTCGCGCCTTTTCCGCGTCTTTAGACTCTCAGGGATTAACTTTGTTGCAAATCCCTTGGTGAATATCCATCTGCAAGGGCGCTTTGATCGCTATCCGAAACGTCGCGGAATTACGCGGGTGAAAGAGCTGTTAAAATCGGGATTAAACGTCTGTTTTGGCCACGATGATGTTTTTGATCCATGGTATCCGCTTGGAACGGCGAATATGCTTCAGGTGTTGCATATGGGGCTCCATGTCTGCCAAATGATGGGCTATCCCGAGCTCAATAATGGTCTTGATCTGATTTCAACGAACTCTGCGCGAACGCTCCATTTAGATGATTACGGCATTGAAGAGGGCAATTCGGCCAACTGCATTATCTTGCCGGCGGAAAATGGCTTTGATGCGCTTCGCCGTCAAGTGCCGACTCGTTATTCAATTCGTCACGGAGAGATTTTAGCGGAAACAACGCTCCCTGAAACTCATATCCATCTGGGTGAAACAGAGCGAATCACCTTCTGCCGTTAAGCGGAAAAACCGGCGGATATTTGCATTCCTTAACAATACGCGCTATAAACGTAGCATAGATTTCACTAGGGGCGTCCACTCATGTGGGCTGAGATTAAAGCAATCGAGCTTTTAGACCCTCAGGACCTGATCTGGCTCATACCAGCGTAGGGAAGTATATCCGCACGAATTGTCATGAGCCTTATCTCCACACGTTGGGGTTAAGGCTTTTTTGTTGTTTTGATCGCTAATAATCCTAATTAAAGATCGCCAAACGCCTTGCAATCGCGCTTATATGATTCATTACGTTGCCAGACTCTCGTCTTTTTCTGTTTGTTTCATTCATGATTAAGGAGAGGTTTGATGACAACCACCAATATCGAAATTAAATCGAGTTTTCCCCGCAGTAAAAAGATCTATGTGGAGGGGAGCCGTCCCGATATTTTAGTACCGATGCGTGAAATTACGCTCGACGACACGCTCGACACCAAAGGCGCGGTGATCGAGAAGAATGAGCCGTTTCGTGTTTATGATACGAGTGGCCCTTACACCGATGAAAATTACACCGTGGATCTCACTCAAGGGCTTCCTGCGCTTCGCCGTAACTGGATTATCGAACGAGGCGATGTGGAAGAGTATGACGGACGTGAAATTAAAGCGGTGGATAACGGTTATAAAGATGCGAACGATCCGCGTAACTTTGAGGGCACATTCCCCGGGTTAAAACGTAAACCGCTCCGCGCGAAAGCCGGCAAAAACGTGACGCAGATGCACTATGCGCGTCAAGGGATTGTCACTCCTGAGATGGAATTTATCGCCATTCGTGAGGGCATGGATCCTGAGTTTGTGCGTAAAGAAGTGGCGGAAGGGCGCGCGATTATTCCCGCAAATATCAATCATCCGGAATCAGAACCGATGATAATTGGTAAAAATTTCCATGTGAAAATTAACGCCAATATCGGTAACTCTGCTGTGACTTCATCGATCGAAGAGGAAGTGGAGAAGATGACGTGGGCGACCCGTTGGGGCGCGGATAACGTGATGGATCTCTCTACCGGAAAAGACATTCACAAAACCCGCGAGTGGATCATCCGTAACTCAGCGGTTCCGATCGGTACGGTGCCCATCTACCAAGCGCTTGAGAAAGTAAACGGCATTGCCGAAGATCTCAACTGGGAAGTGTTCCGCGATACCTTAATCGAGCAAGCGGAGCAGGGCGTTGACTATTTCACCATTCACGCCGGCGTTTTATTGCGCTACATTCCGCTGACGGCAAAACGCGTTACGGGTATTGTCTCGCGCGGGGGTTCGATCATGGCGCAGTGGTGTTTAGCGCACCATAAAGAGAACTTCATCTATGAGAATTTCGAAGAAATTTGCGAAATCATGAAGCAGTACGATATCTCATTCTCTCTTGGTGATGGTTTACGTCCCGGTTCGATTGCCGATGCGAACGACGAAGCGCAATTTGCCGAGCTTAAAACCTTAGGGGAATTGACGCAAATCGCGTGGAAACACGATGTTCAAACCATGATCGAAGGCCCTGGTCACGTGCCGATGCACAAGATCAAAGAGAACATGGATATGCAGGAAAAATATTGTGATGACGCGCCATTTTACACGCTTGGCCCACTCACCACCGATATTGCGCCGGGCTATGACCACATCACTTCCGCGATTGGTGCGGCGATGATCGGTTGGTACGGCACCGCGATGCTCTGTTATGTCACGCCGAAAGAGCACTTAGGGTTACCGAATCGTGAAGACGTTCGCGTTGGGGTGATTACCTATAAACTCGCCGCGCACGCAGCAGACCTCGCAAAAGGCCACCCAAATGCACAAAAACGCGATGATGCGCTCTCAAAAGCGCGCTTTGAATTCCGCTGGGAAGACCAATTTAACTTAGGCTTAGACCCTGAGCGCGCTCGTGAATATCACGACGAAACGCTTCCATCGGCGGGAGCGAAAGTGGCGCACTTCTGCTCAATGTGTGGACCTAAATTCTGCAGCATGAAGATCTCGCAAGACATTCGCTTAAAAGACCAAGATGGTACCTTTGCAAAAGAGGCGATCATCGAAGGGATGAAAGAGAAATCGAAAGAGTTCTTAGAGAACGATAGCCAAATTTATAGCTAATGCGGTAACGGTCTAATGATCGTTAAATGACATTAGGCTAAAATTAAAAGCTAAAACAAAAAGGAGCCCGATTGAATTCGAACTCCTTTTTTTATGCCTAAAACGAAATTACGCCTCGGCGATCATTTTGCGATAGACGATCGTTTTGGCAAGGAGATACATGGGAATGGTCCAGATAAGCCCGATTCCAAGGGGAATGGCACTAATTAAGACGATAATCCATAAAAGGAGCTCTAATAAGAAGACTTTAAACCACTGCTTATTGACAAGTTTAAACGAGGCCGCGATCGACTTAACTGTGCCAAGCTCGGGGTTATCCACTGCAATGACCGATGCAAATGAGAGTGCAACTAAGATATAAATCCCGGGCAATATTAACAGCATAATTCCGATGATGCCGAGCACCCAAACGATGAACTCGATCAGAATCAGCGTGCCTAAAATTGTGCTGACGCTAAAAAAGCTTTCGATGGTGAGCTCTCCGCGTCCGCGCAGATGATTGAGCGTATAGACGTAATATCCTCCCCCAAGTGCGCTAATGATCACATTGAGGCCAAACTCGACTCCCGCACCGGCCGTTTCAGGCAGAAATGCGATGATGATCCCCACCACAAAGGAGATTGCAAAGAGAAGGAGGGAGGCGAGAAACACCGGCATTTTTAAGCCAGAGATCGCGCCAAAACTCTCTGAGATGGTATCGGAAACACTAAAATCATAGCGCTCTTCGATCGCCTCATCGATGGTGCGCCTATGGGTTGCGGGAAAGGATCTATCCGGGGAGAGATCGCTTGTGGGCGCAGCGTAAATGTTGTTTTCAGTCATAATTGCTCCTATAAACCATGATATTAAAGCGTAAACGAATCAAAGTATTGTATGATGACGGGCATCAATTCAAACAGATAGAGATCAAGTTAGTGATCTATCTGGTTTATTTAATTAATAACTCACTCAAAATAAAAGCGTAAAATCATGACATCGCCGACAAAAATTGATGCCATCTATGAAGTGGAATCGCCCGAGGGCATTTTGCTCACGTTCCATCCCGCAAGCCCGATTGTGCGCTCGCTCGCCTTTATGACCGATTTTTGCTGTCAGCTCGTGATTGGTTATCTCTTTGCGATGGCGGTGAGTTTTATTCTTTCCGGCATTGACGACGGGTATCTGGCGATCGGCATCTTGTTGATCGGGATTTTTTTCTTAATGTGGGGCTATTATGTCTTTTTCGAGGTTTTTAATCAGGGGCAAACCCTTGGGAAACGGCTCTTTAATTTACGAGTGATTCATGATGATGGCACGCCGATCGGGTGGAGCGCATCATTACTGCGGAATCTCCTTCGCGTGGTGGATATCTTGCCATCGATGAGTTATACCGTCGGGATTTTTTGTGGCATGTGTCATCCGCATTTTAAACGCTTAGGGGACATCGCCGCCGGTACGATTGTGATTCACGATCTGCGCTATACGCCACCGAAACGGGTGACAACGACTGATAATGAGGAAACGATCCCCGTTGAAACCTCCCCCATTACATTAACACCAGACGAGCAGCGGGCCCTTATTAGTTTTCTTCTTCGAAAAGAGCAGTTTTCCCACGATCGCCGCCTTGAACTGGCCGATCTCTTAAAAGCGGTTTTCCCCGCAACGGCTCGGCAGAGCACACTAGCGCAACATCGCTCAACGCTCGATCGTCTTTACGGCATTGCAAACGGGTTATTAGGAAATGATCTGCGTGAAAATGATCGAGATAAAACACCTCAAAACTCGGCGGATACTCCGGAGGCGCGCCGATGAAACAATACGCCTTTGAAAAACGTTTTCACACCGATTGGATTCGCTTTGAAAATACGCTCCGTTATTTAGAAGGATCAAGACGGGAGAAAAAGCGCTTAACTTCAGTGTCGATCGACACCTTCCCGAGTGATTATCAACAAATCTGCCAGCATTTAGCTCTAGCGGAGCAGCGCGGCTATAGCGATGGATTAATCCAGCGTCTTAAGCAAAATGTGATGCGCGGACACCGAATTTTATATCAGCGCCGCACGCGATTTCTCCATGGATTTGTCACCTTTGTGATGAAGGGATTTCCACAGGTGGTGCGCCGAGAGAAAAAACTGATTATTATCCTCCATCTTCTTTTTTATGGAGTCGCACTCTTGAGCGCACTGATCTCCCATCTTTATCCCGATAGCGTGCTCTTGGTGATGAGCCCCTATGAGCTTCACGAGATGGAAGCGATGTATGAAAAAGCCGGCGAGTATCGGCCGATCGGCATGCGGGATTCTGGCTCGAATTGGATGATGTTTGCGTACTATATTTTCAATAATATTTCGGTAGCCTTTCGTACCTTTGCCGGCGGGCTGATCTTTTGCGTGGGCTCGATTTTTATTCTCATCTTTAATGCGATCCATTTTGGCATTGTCGGCATGCATTTAACCGCGGAAGGGCTTGGCGGGAATTTTTGGCCCTTTGTGATTGGGCATGGCGCCTTTGAATTAACAGCGATTATTATTGCCGGATCGGCGGGGTTTAAGCTTGGATTATCGGTTTTAATGCCGGGGCAAAAGACCCGATGGGAGGCACTTCGAGCGGCGTCAAAAACTGCAATTGAGCTCGTCTTTGGAGTGATTTTCTTTTTAGTCATTGCCGCGTTTATTGAGGCGTATTGGTCCTCAATGCATGAAACGATTCACCTGCGTTATATGGTCGGCACGTTCCTTTGGGCGGGTGTTTTTTACTATTTTGCACGGGCGGGGCGGGCGTAAACGATGAATATTGATCAAGCGAAAATCGTCATTCGGCCCCGAACGCCGTGGGAGAGTATGGATCTTGGGATTGCGCTCGGGCGGCACTATTTAAAGCCGATGCTTCTTGCGCTCTTTACGCTCTTTATCCCGCTCTATGGGGTGCTGCTTTTCTTCTTTTGGGAACGCCCTTTGTGGATCTTTTTAATCTTTTATTGGCTCAAACCGCTCTTTGATCGGATTCCACTCTACATTGTGTCGCGCGGTATTTTTGAGCCAACGCCAAGCTACTCAGCGACCATGCGCTACTTTTTTAAAAGTTTAAAAACGGGGCTTATCGGCGATTTGACTTGGCGCCGTATCTCTCTAACGCGGAGCTATCTCCTGCCCATTCGGCATCTGGAAGGTTTAAATAATCGGCGCCGAAACGCTCAGCGCGCCCGGGTTTTCCGCAGTCGCCCCCATCGCGCGGCATGGCTCACGATTGTGTTTCTCCATTTCGAGACCATTTTAGCAAGTGGCCTTGGGGTTTTTATCCTCTTTATGATTCCCGATCAGCTCCTAGAGCCGATCCCTTCAGTGTTTTACCTTATGGTGGGGCATGAATTTTCGTTCGGGCAATTTTTACTGCATAAACATCTCTTTTTATTCGCGTATCTGGTGGTTTTAGCCTTTACTGAGAGTTTTTATGTGATTTGCGGTTTTTGCCTCTATCTCAATCAGCGCATTATTTTAGAGGGATGGGATATTCAGGTGGCGTTTCAGCGCTTAGCACGGCGAGTATTAGGCACTGTGGGCGCTGTCATCTTTGGGCTTATGGTGGGATTGAGTAGCACTCTGCCAAATACCGCTTATGCGGGCGGTCGTGTTGATCTTAACGCGCGGAGTTTTGAAGAAGAGCGGGAAGAGAATAAGGAGGCTTTCTATGAGCAAGAAGCCGAGGAGGCGACCGATCGATTAAAGAGAATTTTAGATAGCGAGCCTTTTCTTGAAGAGGTGGAGCGGACCGATTTTCGCAGGCGTGAAAAATTACTGAAAAAAACGAAAAACGACCCTGAACTTCTACCAAAGATGCGAATGCCCGATAATAATTTTACCCCAGGCGATATTTTGCAAATGTTGCTCTGGATCGGTGTAGCGCTCGCGATTTTTGTTGTGGTGCGGTATCAAAAATCATGGCTGCCGTATGTCAAGTCGCAGCTATTTGAGCGGAAAAAGGTGGCACCCTTAACGGAATTTCAAGGCATGGATATTCGCCCAGAATCGCTGCCGGAGGATCTCCTTGGCGCGTTTAATTATCTTTGGGACGATGAACCTCGGGAAGCGATGAGTTTAGTCTATCGAAAGGTGCTGAGTGTGCTTGTTCATGAGTGGCACGTCCCGCTTAAAAAGCATCATACTGAAGGGGAAGTGATTCAGCTCTCCCGTCAATATGCGCCTACGGATTGGCACCAGTTTTCCGAGCAGGTAATTCATCATTGGGAGCAGATTGCCTACGCCCACGAGTGGTTAGATGATGAGGTGAGTGAGGCTATTAATGCAAAATGGTCCGCACTGCAACAATCGCCGCAAAAGGAGGCCCCGCATGCGTAAATTTGCTTGGATTGCGCTTGGAGTGGTGGGCTGTCTACTTATTTATTTAGGCTGGCTCTTTTTTAACACATTTGAGCTTTATACGCGGATAGAAGAGCGCCGTTTAGAGCGTCCTGAGGTGCGCAAAAATCCTTATTTAGCGCTCGAGTATTTTTTAAATGCGGGGGAGCGTGAGGCATCGACGTTATCGTATAAAACGATGCCGGCGTATTTAGAGTATGCGCCGGAAGATGAGACGCTCTTTATCTTTGGAAATCGGACGCGAATTACAGGGAAGGATCTATCACAACTGCTTACGTGGGTTGATTCGGGCGGAACGCTCGTGGTGGAGGCCTATAGTGCCGATTCGCCGCTTGATGACCTGTTCTCCGTCCTTGGGATTACGGTGACGCATTTTGAGGTGGAAGAGGAGTGGATGTTTCGCATTGCAGGGTTCAAGGTTCCTGCGTCGATTATCCATGAGGGCGCTGAAACTGGATTGACACTGGCGATGCCGATCTCGTTTGGCCTTGAGTGCGACGACTGCGCGCTGACGATGAGTGCGCAGCAATATGCCGATCATCCTTTTTCGATGGTGCAAATGCCTTACGGAAAAGGCAGCGTGACGGTGCTCGGGAGTGCGCAAATCTGGAATAATGAGACCATTAACGGAGCTGATAATATCTGGTTGCTTGATCGTCTTGCGGGGCAAAAAAATCATCTTCTTTATTTGAAACCGGTCTCACGTTTTGCCATATCACAAGCGGGGCAATCCACGATTTTTAGCCAAATTTGGCACCATTATCGTGGTTCGCTCCTGATTTTTATCGGAATGTTTGGGGTGCTTTTATGGGCGATGGGAACACGTATTGGGCCGATCGAAGCGCCGCTTTCACGGGATCGGCGTCAATTATCGACCTATCTCAATGCCCTTGCAGAATTTAGGCGAAAACGCGAGGGGGATGGGGCGCTG
Source organism: uncultured Ignatzschineria sp. (assembly GCA_945619025.1). Taxonomy (GTDB): domain Bacteria; phylum Pseudomonadota; class Gammaproteobacteria; order Cardiobacteriales; family Wohlfahrtiimonadaceae; genus CALZBJ01. Next base: position 64,959 of record CALZBJ010000004.1, read on the forward strand.
ATTGCCACCTTGCAAGAGGATATCTTAATTAAAATAGAGCGGAAATATGGGCGAGAACTGCGGACGCGGGAAGCGATTTTAACCGAGCTGAGTGTCCGTGCAAATCTCCCGCTTGGGCGCGTTCGTCGGGCGATGGAGCCGCTCAAAAAAGAGGCGAAACTCACCCATCTGCAACTCACACATTATGTAATTGATCTACAAACCATTAGGAAAACATTATGACACAGGAAACCGCGATTGAGCGTGAACAGATTGCAAAAGCGAAGAGTTTGGTCGATGCGATGCGGACTGAATTACAGAAGGTGATTATTGGGCAAACGGCCGTGATTGACGAGGTCTTAACCGCATTATTGGCGGAGGGTCATATCTTAATTGAAGGGGTGCCCGGGCTTGGGAAAACGATTTTAGTGCGCACCTTAGCGGAATGTTTTAATGGCGAATTTGCGCGAATTCAATTTACCCCAGATCTGATGCCTACCGACATTACCGGCCACGCGCTCTTTAATTTTAAAACCGAAACTTTTAGCTATCAAAAGGGTCCGGTATTTACCAATCTGCTCCTTGCCGATGAGATTAACCGCGCACCCGCAAAGACGCAAGCGGCACTTCTTGAGGTGATGCAGGAGCGGCAGGTCACGATTGAAGGGAAGCCAGAATCCGTGCCAGAACCCTTTATGGTGCTTGCCACGCAAAATCCCCTTGAGCATGAGGGAACCTATCCGCTCCCCGAGGCGCAGCTTGACCGATTTTTATTTAAAGTATTGATCGATTATCCCACGAAAGCCGATGAATTGGGCGTGGTGGAAAAAGTGATCGGCGCGGCTTATGGCGATATTTTAGTGCCAGCAAAATTGAGTAAATTGATGCAACCGCGCACGATTTTAATGCTGCAGAAAATTACCCGAATGATCTTTGTCGATCGGGAAGTGGTGGAATATGCGGTCAATATCGTGCGTAAAACCCGCGAAAGCCATCTCTTTTCCATCGGTGCGGGGCCGCGTGCGTCCATTGCGCTCATTCAAGGGGCGAGAGCTAAAGCACTTCTTGTCGGAACGCATTTTACCACGCCCGATCAGGTTAAATCCTGCGTGCTTCCAGCGCTGCGCCATCGGGTACAATTAAGCGCTGAGATGGAGATTGAGGGCGTTAGCGTCGACGAGGCACTTATGCAGATGTTAGAACAGATTCCGGCGCCACGCGTATGAAGGAACTCCGATGGCTTAAACCGAGCCGGCGTTTCATCGGGCTGATGGGGTTGCTCTTTACCGCGATTTTTAGCCTTGAAACGCTGACGATTATCGGCTTTAGCTTACCTTCGTTTATGGCCTACCTTCTCTATCTGATGGCGGGGCTTTTTGCCGTGGCATTGATGCTGGATCTTATTTTAGTCAAACGCATTCCCTCGCCAAAAATCAGACGAACGGTGCCGGGCTATCTTTCGTTGATGCAGTGGAATGAGGTGACGCTTACGCTCGACAATCAGAGCTCCCGCGCACTATCATTAACGCTCTTTGATCATGTGCCGGGGGGAATTGCCTATCGCGCGCTTCCTAAAGAGATCGAGCTTGGCGAATTTACTCACAAAATTGGTTACGGCATTCATCCCTCTGCTCGCGGATATTATGAGTGGGAACGTTGCGAGGTGATGATCGAGAGTCCGCTTAAATTTTGGGGCGATCGCCGGCAGATTGCGCTTCCTTCAAAAACGCGAGTTTATCCGGATTTTACTAAGCTCTATGGCGGCGGTCTTGAGACGATTGAAGAGTGGATTCACCAACTTGGAATTCGCGTGCAACAGCGTCGGGGCGATGGGCAGAGCTTTCATCAATTGCGGGAATTTATGCAGGGCGATACGCTCAAACAGGTGGATTGGAAAGCGAGCGCTAAGCACCGTAAACCGATCACCAAAGAGATGCAAGAGGAGCGCGATCAACACATTATTTTTGTGCTCGATTGCGGTCTTAAAATGCGGATTAAAGAGGATGATCTCACCCACTTTGATCATGTATTAAACGCAAGTTTATTGTTATCGTATGTCGCGCTCAAGCAGGAGGATGCCGTCGGGCTGACCACGTTTGCAACGCAAAATGGCGCGCATCTACCGCCGAAAAAAGGAATGGGGCAATTAAATGCGCTGCTCAATGCGGTCTATACGCTTGAATGCACTCGCGAGGTCCCCGATTTTGACGCGCTCATTAAGCGATTATTGACCGATGTAAAACGGCGTTCGCTCATTATTTTTCTCACCAATCTGCGCAATCACGAAGATGAGGCAACGCTTGAGGCATTTAAACTCCTCACCAAAAAGCACGAGGTATTGATTGCAAGTCTGCGCGAAGAAGTCACCGATACCTTGATGAAAACGGACGTGCATGACCTTGATAGCGCGCTCACCTATTGCGGTACGGTCAAACATCTGAGCGATCGCCGGGCTCTGCACGACAATCTCTATAAACGCCGCCTCCCCATCATCGAAGCGCTCCCGAGCGAATTTGCGCCAGCGCTGATTAATCATTACTTGGCGTTGAAACGATCGGGAAGGCTCTGAATAATAAGGTATAGTGTCTAGATAAAGGTAAGGATTTTTCAGTAATTGATCGATTGAGGAGGCACATTATTATGAAAACGATTGGATTGATTGGAGGCATGAGCTGGGAGAGTACAGCGGATTATTATCGGCTTATTAATGAAGGCGTTAAACAAGCATTAGGCGGATTACACTCGGCTAAAATTTTACTATACAATGTCGATTTTGCTGATATTGAAGCGCTTCAGAAGTTGGGTAAGTGGGATGAAGCGGGTGAGATTTTATCAGGCATTGGACAGAATCTTGAATCTGTCGGTGCAGAGGGGCTTGTGCTGTGTACCAATACGATGCATCAGGTTGCAGATAAGATCGAGGCAAAGATATCGATTCCTTTTTTACATATTGCGGATGCGACAGGAATGCAATTGGTCGAAAACGGCATTCAGAAAGTGGGATTGTTGGGGACTCAATTTACGATGGAGCGAGATTTTTATAAAGGGCGCCTCCATGATGCATTTGGATTAGAGGTGATCGTTCCTGAGCTTGAGCGCCGAGAGGAAGTGCATCGAGTTATTTTCCAAGAATTATGCGTAGGAGAGATTACAGAGAGCTCTAAAAAATACTTTTTAGAGACAATTTCTGCGCTCCGAAATGCCGGTGCCGAAGCGGTTATTTTGGGCTGTACCGAGATTGGCATGTTAATTACTCAAGCCGATACATCCGTTCCTATTTTTGACACAACTAAAATCCATGTAGACGCGGTGGTTCAGTGGTTATTAGTTCGTTAGTGTTTTAATTAAAAAGTAGGGATACGTTATACTATTCGCACGAATTGTTGACAGGAGGCTGATCAAATGGCATTTGATGCGGATGGTTTTTTAAAAACGGCGCCGACTCATCCGGGCGTCTATATCATGCGCAATGATGAGGGCGAGATCATCTATGTGGGCAAGGCGAAAAATCTTAAAAATCGGCTCTCGAGCTATTTTAAGAGTAAGCAATTGCTTCCAAAAACCGCCGTGTTGGTCTCCAATATCGCCTCCATTGAAACGACCATTACCGGCACGGAAAATGAGGCGTTACTGCTTGAGAGTAACCTCATTAAACAGCATCGTCCGCGCTATAATGTGCGCCTCATTGACGATAAGAGTTACCCCTATATTTTTCTCTCCGATCACAGCTTTCCTCGCTTTAGTTTTTATCGTGGGACGCGAAAGCGCAAAGGGCGATTTTTTGGCCCCTTTCCCTCATCGGGCGCGGTAAAAGAGACCTTAAATTTGATGAAAAAGGTCTTTAAAGTGCGCCAGTGCGATGATTCCTTTTTTAGTAATCGAACCCGTCCGTGCCTGCAATATCAGATCAATCGCTGTAGCGGGCCGTGCGTTGATAAAATTAGCCGGTCTGCCTATGCCGATGATGTGGCCGATGCGGTGCTCTTTTTGGAAGGGAAATCGCAAGTGTTGATTGAACGGCTCGGGCAGTCGATGGCACTATTTAGCCGGAATTTACAATTTGAAGAGGCGGCGAAAGTGCGCGATCAGATTCAATACATTCATGAGATTCAAGGCTCCAATATTATTGAAGGAACCCACGAATCGCTCGATCTTATGGCGCTTTATGAAGAGGCTGAAATTACCGCCGTTGAGGTGATGACGGTGCGCGATGGGCGCGTTTTAGGGACGCGGGCGTATTTTCCGATGGTGCCCGAAGATACCGAAGAGAGCGAGATTATCACCAGTTTTATTATGCAATATTATGGGCCGCATCGGATGCCTCCGGGGAATATTGTGATCAATTGCGCGCTTGAGGCGGATGAGTCAGAGTGGCTGCAAAATGCGCTTGGTGAGGTAGCGGAACGTAAGATTACATTGCAGCATCGGGTGCGTCAGCAAAAATTGCGCTGGCTTGAGATGACCGAAAATAACGCGAAGCAGTCGGTGGCGGTGAAACTTGCGGGAAGGGCGACGATCGAGCACCGGTTAGAGGCGCTTGAGGCATTGCTTGGATTTGAAGAGCCACTCAAACGGATCGAATGTTTTGATATTTCTCACAGTTTTGGTGAGCGTACCGTGGCCTCAAATGTGGTCTATACCGATGAGGGATTTACCAAGAAATTTTATCGGCGCTATAACATCTCAGGCATCGAGCCGGGCGATGATTATGCAGCGATGAAGCAGGCGCTCACACGCCGATTTAAGCGCGAGGAGAACCAATTTCCCGACCTATTAATTGTCGATGGCGGGAAGGGGCAATTGCAAATGGCGCTCGAAACTTTTGCGGAATTGGGCGTTGCCAATGTTGCGCTCATTAGCGTGTCCGAAGCGGAGGGAAAAAAGCGCGGATTTGATACGATCTGGCTCTCCGATAAACATCAAATTGAGGTGGATCCCACAACGCCGGCTTTTCATCTGATCACACAAATTCGGGACGAGGCGCACCGTTTTGCCATTGAAGGACATCGTGCCCAGCGGGATAAATTGCGTCGCCGTTCGGTGCTAGAAAATATTCCCGGCATTGGGGAGAAGCGCCGCACGGCTCTTTTAACCCATTTTGGCGGGTTGGACGCGCTTAAAAAAGCGAGCATTGAGGACATTGCCAAAGTGCCGGGCATTCATCTTACCCTCGCCGAGACGCTCTATCGGGCGCTCCATGAAGGAAATCGCTCGTAAATCGTCTGTAAACTGCTCGGAAATGAAGAGCTGATTTTTAGAGAATTTGCTTTTTATTCGCGCTTTTAGAGGATATCCACTAAAATGTCCGCTCGAAAAACTCAGAACCGATAATGACGGAAAGGGAGAAAGATGAAACGGACGTTACCCTTTAAAAAAGAAGAATTTAAGGCGCTGATCTCGCTTGCGATTCCGATCCTCATTACTCAGCTTTTTTTAGTGGGAATGGGCGCGACGGATGTGGCGATCACCGGCCATTTTGATACCGCGGTACAGGCCTCCGTGGGCTTAGGCGTGATGATTTGGAACCCTCTATTTCTCTTTGGAAATGGCGTTTTGATGAGCATTGCGATCTTGTCGGCGCATAAATTTGGCGCGGGGAAAACTGATGAAGTGGCCACTATTTGGCATAATGGATTAATCATTGCAGCGGGGCTTATTGTGCTCGTGGTGCTGATTATGAATTTTGGCGTAGAGTGGATTTTAAATTTAGTGGATGCCGACCCAAAACTGATTCCCGGCTCGGTGCTTTATCTGCGCGCACTCAGCATTGGCGCGCCGGCAATTTTACTCTTTATTAGCCTCCGCTCGGTGTGTGAAGGGGTCTCAAAACCGCTCCCGATTACGATCGTTAGTGGCGTCGGTTTTGTAGTGAATGGCCTTCTTAATTATGTGCTCGTAAATGGTTATGCGCCCCTTAATATCAAGAGTTATGGCGTGTGGGGGTCGGGGCTAGGCACGGCGCTGACGCTCTGGATTATGTTTCTGTTACTGCTTGCCTTTACCCGCGTTGATCCGCGCCTGAAATCCCTTAATTTAATGAGTACGAAATTTCGTTTTACCAATATTTTTGGTGAGCTTGCGAAAATCGGATTCCCCAATGGCGCCACCATGTTTGCGGAAGTGGCGATCTTCTCTGCGGCGGGGCTGATTTTAGGGCGTTATGCTGAAAAAATTGTGGCGAGCCATCAAATCTCGCTCCAGATCACTTCGCTCACCTTTATGATTCCGCTCAGTACCGCCATTGCGCTGACGGCGCTTGTGGGGCAACGCATGGGGCGTGGCGATTTCCCGGCGGCAAAACAGATGGGGGATACTGGGCGCATCACCATTGTGGGCATTATGTTTTTAACCAGTTCGCTGCTTTTCTATGCGCGCAATCATCTGCCGATGCTCTTTAATAATGAGGCGGCGGTGGTGGCGTTAAGTGCAAAATTGATTCTCTATTCGATCATCTTCCAAATCCCCGATGGATTGCAGATTTCGGCCAATGGAGTGTTGCGCGGGATGAAAGATACGAAAGTGCCGATGGTGTTGAGCGTCACATCCTATTGGCTAGTGGCGTTTCCGCTCTGTTATTATTTAGGCGTGACGCGCGAGATGGCCGCAGAAGGCGTGTGGATTGGGCTGATTATCGGGCTTAGCTGTTCGGCGCTGCTTCTCAATAGCCGTCTCTTTATTTTAACGCGTCGTTTAGGAGCACAATAAGATGAATCAGACGACAAAAATATTGGTTAACGAAACGGAAACTGCTGCCTTTGCAACGGCATTCGCGGGCGCATTGCATAAACATAATGGGCTTGCGGCCAAGCTCTATCTCTATGGGAATTTGGGCGCAGGGAAGACTACTTTTTCACGCTATTTTATTCAAGCCTTTGGTATGGAAGGGCCGGTAAAAAGCCCAACCTATACTTTGATTGAGCCGTATGAGTTTGAGAGATTTACTCTTCTTCATTGCGATCTTTATCGCCTTGCAAGCCCGCTTGAGATCTATGATCTGGGGCTTCTTGAGGAAGAGAGTGCGATGTGGCTAATTGAGTGGCCGGAAAAAGGCGAGGGCGTTCTGCCAAAGAGTGATCTCAACCTTCGGTTAAATCGCACCGGTGAAACCTTAACGCTTGAGCTAGAAGCGGTGAGCGCATTGGGTGAAGCGATTTTGGCGGAGCTTTAATTGAGCCCCGATCATTAAAAAAACGGGCCCATAAAAAAGCCCCATAAAAAAGGAGATCGCCTTATTGCTAAGGGATCTCCGACCGCTTTTTACACTGTAATGTAAATGGGTATGAAGAGAATATCACATTCTCAACTATTTGGATGAATCGTTATTTAGAGTTCTTTCGCTAAACGTTCGATCTCAGCATCATTTTTAATCGCGTAAGCATATTGCATAATCGGCTGATTTTCACCGGGGCGAATGATGTTGAGATTAATGATGGTTTGGCCATCTTGAATGCGGTAGCTTGGAATGATCATCGCATCAGCGCCAAGACGTGTGCCTAATTCCGCCGCTTTATCGCTTGTATGGAAATAACGCTTACCTTCGATGGTGGCAATGGTCATTACCGATGGATTTAAGCTGACTTGACGAGCGCTACCGTAAGTGGTGAACGCTTCCGTTAAACTTTCTGCAATGGCGCGGCCTAAGCGATTTGATTTCTCAGGGTTTTGCTCAAGGTAGGCGGTATTAATGACATATTGCTTATAAGTGCGCTTCACATCCGGGGTGACAATCGAGGTAAAGAGTGCGGGATTACGACGTTGTAATTCGCTCACCGCTTCTTTTGCGCTGGCGTCAAGTAGTTGATTTTTGGTAACTTCTTGCTCATATTTGATTTTCTTTGAGCGCATAGGATCATCAGGGCGTAACCCAAAATCACATCCGGCAAGCAGCGTCATCGCTACTAAACTTGCGAGAACTTTTTTCATTCGAAACTCCAATCTAAACAGATAGATAGCTAGTTAAACATGGAAGAGAATTCATTATCGTTTGAAAGGATATCACGTTTTATACCTCCTTACTATGAGCAAAATCTAAAAAGCCTCACCTTTTGCACCACCTTTTGATATTAGCCAGTTTCTATATTTAATTAATTGGCCATCTGTTATAGAATAGATCTATTCGTATTTTTGATGGAAGGCAGGCATATGACAATTACAAAAGAGAGAGTCGAAGCACTCATTGGCACCAAAACCGATCCCTATCTTGAGATGGATTTAGTAAGTGCCGACTGTGTGAAGTCAATTAAGATCGCGGCGGACAAAGTGTCTGTTGAGATTGAACTTGGGTTTTATGCAAACGCTCATAGCAAGGCGATTGAGGCTGAATATAGCGAGCTTCTCACCAACGAGCTTGGCGTTAAAACGGAGGTGTCGTGCACCTCACGAGTGGTTGCGCATAAAGTTCAGGGCAGTTTAAAGCCGCTTCCGAATGTTAAAAATATTATTGCTGTATCCTCCGGTAAGGGCGGGGTTGGGAAATCAACCACCTCGGTCAATATCGCGTTTTCACTGCTTCGTGAAGGGGCTAAAGTGGGCGTGCTGGATGCGGATATCTATGGTCCGAGCATTCCGACCATGTTAAATAGCCACGAGCGTCCTGTATCAAAAGATAATGAGACGATGGAACCGGTGGTGACTCAAGGGCTGCAAACGAACTCAATCGGGTATCTGATTGCCGATAAAGATGCGGCGATCTGGCGTGCCCCAATGGCGGTTTCCGCGCTTGCACAGCTTTTAAAACAGACCAACTGGAAAGAGCTTGATTATCTCATTGTGGATATGCCTCCGGGAACTGGCGATATTCAATTAACGCTTGCGCAGCAGATTCCCGTTGCCGGCAGTGTGATTGTGACAACGCCGCAAGATATCGCGTTATTGGATGCGGTGAAAGGGATCAACATGTTCAAAAAAGTGAACATTCCGATCTTGGGTGTGGTTGAAAACATGAGCTTCCATATCTGTTCAAACTGTGGTCATGAAGAATTTATCTTTGGCTCAGATGGCGGAAAACGTTTAGCGGAAGAGTATGGTGTGGGTCTACTTGGGCGCATGCCGCTCGATGTTCGCATTCGTGAAGAGGCGGATAAAGGCGCACCGACCGCATCAACTGAACATGAACTTGCCAGTTACTATCATGAAATTGCAACCAAAATGGCGGCGAAACTCTCGCTCCGCGATAAAGATATGATGGGCAAATTCCCGAAAATTGTCGTTCAAAACGTATAAGAAACGAATTAAATATGAGTATTAAATCAGATCACTGGATTCGCAGACAAGCGCAACAACATGGCATGATCGAACCGTTTGAATATGGCCAGGTCAGAGAAAATGAGAAGGGGCGCATCATCAGTTACGGCACGTCGAGCTACGGTTATGACGTGCGTTGTAGCAATGAATTTAAAGTCTTTACCAATATTAATTCATCCATTGTGGACCCAAAAAACTTCGACCAAAATAGCTTTGTCGATGTGGTGTCCGATGTGTGCATTATCCCGCCGAACTCCTTTGCGCTTGCGCGAACCATTGAGTATTTTAGAATTCCTCGTAATGTGTTAACGATCTGTCTAGGAAAGTCGACATATGCGCGTTGTGGTATTATTGTCAACGTAACGCCGCTCGAACCGGAATGGGAAGGGCACGTCACGCTTGAGTTTTCCAATACAACTCCACTCCCTGCGAAGATTTACGCGGGCGAAGGTGTGGCGCAGATGCTCTTTTTTGAATCCGACGAAGTATGCGATGTCTCCTATAAAGATAGAGGCGGTAAGTATCAAGGTCAGACCGGCGTCACATTACCGAGAACCTAACCGAAATAAAAGGAATAGAGAAAGAGAATGACTAAAGTCGTGATTAAAACCGCAGAACAGATCGAAGGGATTCGTAAAGCGAATCAGCTCGTTGCCAATATTTTGCACGCAATCGAACCGTATGTGAAGGCGGGGGTTACCACGAAAGAGATCGATGATCGTATTCACCAAATGATGAAAGATGAAGGCGCTATTTCAGGCAGCCTCAATTACGGTCATCCCCCTTTTCCGGGTGCGTCATGTATCTCCATTAACCATGTGGTCTGCCACGGAATTCCGTCCGATCGTCCGCTTAAAAATGGCGATATTGTCAACGTCGATGTCTGTTTAGATAAAGATGGGTTTTTTGGCGATTCAAGCCGCATGTTCTGCGTGGGTGAAGTGTCGATTATGGCGCAGCGTCTTGTCGATGCCACTTACGAGTGCATGATGCTCGGCATTGAAGAGGTAAAACCCGGCGCGCCCTTTAGAAATATCGGCCGTGCGATCGAGAAAAATGCGAAGCGTTATAACTACTCCATCGTGCAAGAATTTTGCGGTCATGGGGTGGGATTAGCCCTGCATGAGGCGCCGCAAGTACTCCATTATGATTCACCAATGGTGCGTGACATTATGGAACCAGGGATGATCTTTACGATCGAACCGATGATTAATGTCGGTCGCCCTGAAACAAAAGTATTAAACGATGGTTGGACCGCCGTCACGCGTGACCGCTCGCTTACCGCGCAGTGGGAACACGCCGTTTTAGTGACCGAAGATGGCTATGAAATCTTAAGCTTACCAACCTCGCGTTAATTGCTTTAGATCAGCAAGGGATGATGTTTCACCCCCTATGATAGAGGAGGGATTACCGCAGGAGATAATCCCTTTTTTTATATGATGAAAACAACTTAAAAGGCGTTAGAGATGAGTAACGAAAGCGAACGTTTATTGATATCGGGCGCGGGTGCGGCCGGACTATCCTTAGCGGTAGGCTTAAAAGATGCTCCTTATGAAGTGGTCTTAGTGGATCAAAATCCGGTTCCGGATAAGGACTTTTTAGCACAGGATACGCGTCAGATCGCGCTTTCGAAACGGTCGCAATATTATCTTGAGTCGATCGGGATTTGGGATTCAATTAAATCCTATGTCACGCCGATTGAAAAAGTGCATGTCTCCGAAAAGGGCTTTCGTACCCGCGTGATGCTCAATGCCGCCGACCATGAGCTTGATAATTTTGGTGGGCTGATTCCGCTCGGGCGCTTAATTTTAACGCTCCACGAAGCGATTGAATCACAAGATAATCTTCTCTACCTTCCCGATACAAAATTACTGCGCTACTACGCCGATCATGAGGCCGATGAGGCGGTGTGTCACTTTAAAAATAGTGAAGCGGAATTTAGTCACGCCTTTAAATGGATGATCGCCGCGGAAGGAACGCACTCAACGCTCCGCGAAATGGCGGGGATTCAAACAGCGTTTACCGATTATGATCAGGTGGCGGTGATTGCGGTTGGCACCTTTGAAAAACCGCATAATAATGTCGCTTATGAGCGTTTTACCTCACGAGGACCGCTGGCATTACTGCCAGTTAACACCCACGAAATGGCGATCATCTTAACGGTAAAACGGGAAGAGCGCGCGAAATGGGAAACGGCTTCAGATAGCTCCTTTAGTGATGAAGTGCTCTTTCGGATTGGCGCTGAATTAGGCATGATCACCAGTGTGACTAAACGTCATGTGTGGGATCTTAAATTGATGGTGCCCAAAACGCTGTGCGCCGAGTACTTAACTTTAGCGGGCAACAGTGCTCACGCCCTTCACCCCATTGCCGGACAGGGACTTAACTTAGGCTTTCGCGATTGCGCGGCGCTGATTCCCTATTTCCAAGAAAAACGTGCGTTGTCGCTAGCGGATTTTAGACGCTATGAGCGGGAGCGCCGAACCGATATTTTTGCAGTCACCGGAGCGACGGACTTTTTAGTGCGGGCCTTCGATATTGAACTCTTTCCCGTGCCATACATGCGCAATTTAGCGTTACGCGGCGTAAAATGCATTAAACCATTACGGAAGAAAATTGCCCAATTTGGAATGGGCGTAAAGTAGGTGATCTATGAATAAAGAATTTGACGTCATTATTAATGGTGCGGGACTCGTCGGATCGAGCATTGCCATCGCGCTCGCCAATCAAGGCATGAAGATCTTGATTGTGGAGTTCCAAACGCTCGACAGGCTCTACCCGCAAAATGATTACGGTCTTCGCGTTTCCGCCTTTACCCCATCGAGTAAAAATTGGCTCGATTATGTGGGCGTATGGGATCAGCTCGTGCATACCGGCCGCGTAACTCCATTTATCCACATGCATGTCTGGGATGAGGGTAACAGCGGTGAGCTTACGTTTCATGCCGAAGGCACCGGCTCCGATACGCTCGGTTGGATTTTAGATAATGAAGTGACGCAAGGCGTTTTACTAGATGAAGCGAAAACAAAGCCGGGCATCACTATTTTAGAATCGAGCAAAATTGAGCGCTTTGAGCGAGATAATGGCAAGATTTTAGTGGAGCTTTCAAGCGGGGATATCTATCAAGGTGAGCTACTAATTGGCGCCGATGGTGGCCGTTCTTGGGTACGCACCTTAGCCGATATTCCGTGTACCGGTTGGAGCTACGGGCAAAAAACCATTGTGGGGCAAGTTCGTCCTGAAAAAGATCATCAAAGCACCTGTTGGCAACGCTTTATGACCAATGGGCCGCTTGCGCTATTACCGTTAAATGATGGGCGCTGTTCGCTTGCGTGGCACACAACGCATGAAGAGGCGGATTATCTGTTATCGCTCCCTCGTGAAGAGTTCGCCAAACACCTAGAAGCAGGATTTGAGGGGAAATTTGGTTCCTTTAAAGCCGATTGGAATTTAGGCGCTTATCCCTTAAGACTCAATCATGCGCGCGATTATGTGCAGCCCAATTTAGCCCTTGCTGGCGACGCGGCTCACAGCATTCATCCGCTTGCGGGATTAGGCGTTAATATCGGCTATTTAGATGCGGCGACCATTACCGATGAGGTGATTAAAGCCCGTGCAGAAGGGGTTTCACTTGGGGATCTTTCTGTATTAAAACGCTATGAAAAACGACGTAAAGCGCATAATATGTTAATCATGGGGTCGATGGATCTCTTTAAACGGAGTTCGACGATCCAATCGCCGCTCATTCGAAAAGTGCGCAGTTTAGGCCTTCGTGCGGCGGATAAAGTGCCTTTTGCTAAACGCAAACTAGCTCGCGTTGCAATGGGCTATTATGGCGATATTCCCGAGTTTATTAAACCCTAATCGATAAGGTTTTCACTATGATTGATACGGCATATAATGCTTTAGAGAATAAAATTGCAGCGCTGATTAATAGTAATGCGGCGCTTAAAGAGGAACTTTCGGCGCTTAGAGAGGCTAAAGCGACTGAAATTGCGGAATTAAAGACGTTAAAAGCGAATGAGCTTGCAGCCCTTGAAGAAGCGAAAGCGGCGGCCATTTCGGCATTAACCGATGAAAAACGGAATCTTGAAGAGGAACTTAGCGCCCTTCAAGCGACCTATGAAATTGATTGCGGACGCTTAACCGATGAGAATTTAAAACTCACCGAGCGTCTATCGAAAATTATTTCACGCTTAGAATCATTACAATTAAATAATTAGGAGAGAGGATGAGCCAGGAATCAGTCGCAGTCCCAATTAAAATTTTGGGCGTAAAATATCAAATTAGCTGTGAACCCGGTGAAGAGAAAGCGCTCCTTGAATCGGCAACACTCCTTGATGAACGTTTAGCGAAAATGCGCGAACAGAGCCGGTTATCGATCGAGCAAGCCTCGATGATGGTGGCGCTTAATCTTGCGCACGATCTCTTAAAAGCCAAAAGAGAAGTAGAAGAGAGCGAGGGTAAAATCCAGCGTAAACTTGAATCACTTCTTGCAAAAATTGACGAGCAGATGGGAGCGTAATGATGGGATTTGTATTAGATGAGCGCCTTGAGCGCAGCAGCCGTTTTGTGGCGGATTTACCGCTTTGCCAGGTGCGAATTCAAGATGAAGTGCGTTTTCCGTGGATTGTGCTTATTCCGCGTAAACAAAATATTGAAGAGGTGATCGATCTTGAGATGGATGATCAGCATCAGCTCGCCGAAGAGATCGCCTTTGCCTCGCACGCGATGCGCGATATTTTCTCGCCGCACAAACTCAATATTGGGGCGCTTGGGAATCAGGTTCGCCAATTGCACGTACATGTGATTGCCCGTTATGAGGAAGATCTCGCGTGGCCGAATCCTGTGTGGGGCTACTTTGAGCTTAGTTCACAATATAGCCGTGATGCGCTGCAACGCCGTATCGCTGCGCTGCAAAAAGCACTTGAAGCATAACGTTGTGTCGCCATTTTAGGGCGATTAAAGAGTATTATGAAACAGATTGAACGCGCGAAAGCGTGGTTATTAAATAGCGAGGCGCCGTTAAATCCCCCTCGCTATCTTCTTTTATTGATCTACCGAATGGTGGAACGTTTTATGGAAGGGGAGCTCAAAGAGCGGGCACAATCGCTCACCTACACCACGCTCCTCTCCCTTGTTCCGCTCATTGCGATCAGCTTTTCGGTCTTAAAAGGGTTTGGCGTTCACCGCAGTTTAGAGCCACTTTTATATGATGCCGTCGGCTTTTTAGGCGAAGATCGCGCCAATGAATTTGTCTCCGTTTTGATCGGCCTTGTGGATAATGTCCAAGGGGTCGTACTCGGCGGGGCGGGGCTGTTGGTGCTCTTTTATACGGTGGTCGGTCTTATTTCAACCATCGAGCGCGCCTTTAATAAAATTTGGGGCGTGGTCAAAGGGCGTAATCTGCAGACCCGCTTTGTCAATTATCTCTTAGTGGTGCTGATGGGGCCGGTTTTTATCTTTGCGATTACTTCGGTCTTTTCCGGTGCGCTGATGGATAAATTAACGCTGATAAGTCCCCATCCGGTGATCTCCTTTTTAGTGAGTAAAGCGCTGACAATCTCCATTGTGACGATCCTCATTTGGGTGATCTATCTCTTTATTCCCCACAGTAAAGTGCGCGTCATTCCGGCTTTTTTAGGCGCGCTAATTGCAGCGAACTTCTGGTATATCGTCGGGAAGCTCTTTACCCTGTTTGTGGTCAATTCCGGCAAACAAGCGATTATCTACTCCGGGTTTGCGAGCATTGTGCTCTTTATTATGTGGCTCTATCTGTCGTGGCTAATTTTGCTTGTGGGCAATCAATTGGTCTTCTTTTTCCAAAACCCTGAAGCGCTTCTTGATTCAGGCGAGCCACTTCATCGTGTGGATAAAATGGAGATTACGATCTCACTTGAGCCGCAAGATGAACATTGCAAAAATTGGCACATTACCCACGTTAAAACCGATCATGCAGTGATGGATGGGTGCCGAGTTGAGATTGATGCGTGCGCAGACACTCTTCTTGATGAGAGAGCCGGTGAATTAAAGATGGATGAAAAGGAGCGTTCTCATGGATGATATGACGTTACGCGATGAATTTTGGACACTCCCCCTTGAAACGCTCAATGATGCGGAGTGGGAAGCGCTTTGCGATGGCTGTGGGCTCTGCTGCCTTAATAAGATTGAAGATGCTGATACGGGGCGCGTCTATGCAACGAATGTTGCCTGTAATCTTCTGGATTTGAGATCGTGTCGCTGTAGCCGTTATGCAATTCGTCAGCGTTATGTGCCCGAGTGCATTAAGCTTGATTATAAGGATTTGAGCGCGATTAATTGGCTGCCCGAAACCTGCGCATATCGCCGCCGCTATGAGAATGAAGCACTGCCTGAGTGGCATTATCTGTTGTCGGGCGATAAAAAAGCGGTACACCGTTCGGGGATTACTGATCGAAAAGCGCTGATTCCGGAACGCCGTATGAAAAAGCCGCTAGAATATTACATTACTGAAGCAATTGATGGAGAGGACGACTAATGAGTTCATTAACGCATTTAAACCCAAAAGGTGATGCCCACATGGTCGATGTGAGTGAAAAGGCTGTCACGGCTCGCCGTGCGGTCACCGGGGGTAAAATCTATATGAATGAGACCGCATTTTCACAACTTGTCTCAGAAAGTGCGAAAAAAGGGAATGTGCTCGGCGTCGCGCGCATTGCGGCGATTCAAGCGGCAAAGCAGACGGCGACACTCATTCCGCTCTGCCATCCGCTCCCGTTGACGAAAGTGGAAGTGGATTTTATCCCAAATGAAGCGGAAAAATCGGTTTCGATTGAAGTGGTGGTGAAAACCAATGGCGTTACCGGCGTTGAGATGGAGGCGCTTACTGCGACATCTGTCGGCTTATTGACCATTTACGATATGCTCAAAGCGGTGGATAAAGGCATGCGCATTACCGATATTGAGCTTTTAGAAAAGTCCGGCGGGAAGAGCGGACACTATCAGAAATCGAACTAATTTTTGACAAATTAGCACGATATGGCTTAATATAGCTCTCTTTTATTAGAATTGTTTGGTGTTTTTTGAACTATAATACGTTAACAATTTGGCAAGCCCTGGAAACAGAGCTCTCATTTCACGCGCCGATATCGAGTGAGTTCTTTACTCGTTTAGCGGAGGTTGATCTAATTGACCACGTGGACCCTGAGATCGATGTTCGTCTAGAAGCAGGTCCGGACTCGGAACATAAAACGAGCGTCCGCGGCACAATTAAGGCAACAGTTCATCTGATTTGCCAGCGTTGTTTAGAGCCGTTTGCGTATCCGATTGTGCTCGACTTTCGTTGGATTCCTGTGCAAAGCGAATACGAAGCTGATAAAATTGATGAAGATGAGGTGGTCCTTATTATTGAAGAGGATGATCCACAAGAACTTCTCTATCATCTTGAAGATGAAATTTTATTAGCCCTGCCAGTCATTCCTTATCATGATGAGGAGACTTATTGTGCCGGTAGAGAGTTTATTAAAAACCAAAAAGTGATTGAAGAAGAGAGGAAATTTCCTTTCGCTGGATTGGCGGATCTCCTTGAAAAATAGACGATATGGGGAACTACCGTCTATTTAGATTCAAGAAGTGAGCAAACAAAATAATTTTACGATTATTTGAATATATTTAGGAGTTTAAAATGGCTGTTCAAAAATCAAAAGTGAGTCGTTCTAAGCGCGGCATGCGTCGTGCACATGATGGACTAACTACTCGTCCTGTAAGTGTTGATCAAACCACAGGTGAGATGCATTTACGTCACCACGTAACTGCAGACGGTTACTTCCGTGGCCGTAAAGTGATTCACAAAAACGAAGCGGTTGTTGATGCTGAATAAGCATTCGCAATGAACTGTAGAGAAACCTACGCGAATTTATTGAATAATTGCGTAGGTTTTTTTGTGTTAAAAGAGGTAAAAAGTAGAGTTTACGATGGGAAGTAGCAGACCAATCAAATTAGCTGTGGATTTAATGAGTGGCGACAACGGTGTGGCAGAATTTATGCCGGCGGTATTGAGCGCGCTTACAAGGCATCCTCACTTAACCATTATTGGGGTTGGTGACGAAGCGGTTCTTACGCCTTTAATGGAGAAAGAGCCTCATTTTCAGTCGGGGCGACTTGTCATTAAGCACGCAAGTGAAGTGGTGGAGATGGATGATTCTCCGCAAAGTGCACTGCGCAACAAAAAAGATTCATCAATGCGTGTGGCGATCAACCTTGTCAAAGCGAAAGAGGCGGATGCTTGTATGTCCGCGGGCAATACTGGAGCGTTAATGGCAACGGCGCGCTTTGTGCTTAAAACTCTACCGGGGATCGATCGTCCGGCGATCTGTACCTCGATTCCGTCGATGCGCAAAGAGGGGCACATTCATATGCTCGATCTTGGCGCGAACGTCGATACCAATGCCGATCATCTCTATCAATTTGCGGTGATGGGCTCGCTCTTAGCGGCGGCGGTGAATAATAATCCCGAGCCGAAAGTGGCGTTGTTAAATATCGGGTCAGAAGCGATTAAAGGCAATGAGCAGGTGAAAGAAGCAACGAAATTGCTTGAAGCCTCGACGCTCAATTATTGCGGCTATATCGAACCTGATGGCCTCTTTTTCGATGATGTTGATGTCGCCGTGTGCGATGGCTTTGTCGGAAATGTTGCGCTAAAAACCATGGAAGGCACCGCACGTCTTATCACTCGCGGGCTTGAAAATTCATTTAAAAAGAACGCATTCACCAAGCTTTCGGCTGTGGTAGCGATGCCGGTTCTTAAAGATCTGAAATCAAAACTAGACCCTCGTAAACACAATGGCGCGAGCCTACTTGGGCTCAAGGGAATTGTCGTAAAATCCCATGGGAATGCGGATCGTGTTTCATTTGAGAATGCGATCGATATTTCTGTTAAGCTTGTAGATCAACAAATATTAAATAAGATAGAGACTCAGTTTGCCGAATAAGCCATGATGCATCATACGGCGGTGACCTAAGAGTCCAGCGGTCTAGATTACTAAAGTAGGTTTGTTATATGCAGAATTCAAAGATTATTGGTACAGGCCACTATTTGCCTGAAAAAATTGTGACCAACGATGATTTATCAAAGATCATCGAGACCTCGCACGATTGGATCGTTGAGCGGACAGGAATCCATCAACGCCATCTTGCCGCCGAAGGGGAAACTCCGGTTGATTTAGCCTACCATGCGGCGGTTGATGCGCTGAAAGACGCAGGGATTGATGCAAGTGAGCTTGATCTAATTGTGCTCGCAACTTCAACACCCGAACAGACCTATCCTTCTACCGCAACGCTTTTGCAAGAACGCATCGGGAACGTTGGCGCGGCCTCGTTTGATATTAGTGCGGCCTGTTCTGGATTTATCTATGCATTAGGGATCGCTGATAACTTTATTAAAGCGGGCGCTGCGAAAAAAGCGATGGTGATCGGGGCGGAGCTCTATTCAAAACTCCTTAACTGGGAAGATCGCACTACTTGTGTGCTCTTTGGTGATGGCGCAGCAGCGATTATTTTAGAGGCGAGCGATGAAGCGGGCATTTTATCGACCCACCTTCACGCCGATGGCAATTATAAAGAACTTCTTGAGGTGAAAAAATCAGTCATCTCAGGGCCCGAGGTTTATCCGTATGTGCAGATGAAAGGGAACGAAGTGTTCCGTCACGCCGTCGGTAAACTTCATCAATTAGTCACAGAAACGTTAGACGCACACAATTTAACGGGCGAGGATCTCGATTGGTTTATTCCCCATCAGGCGAACCTTCGCATTATGAATGCTACGGCAAAACGCGTGGGCTTAACGGCTGAAAAGATGGTGGTGACTGTGGATAAACATGCGAACACCTCTGCAGCGAGCATTCCATTAGCGCTCGATATTGCGCGTAAAGATGGCCGAGTGAAAAAGGGCGATCTTGTCTTAATGGAAGCCTTTGGCGGCGGATTTACCTGGGGTTCTGCGCTCGTGCGTATGTAGACGATAAGGATTATTTTATGACACAAGCAAATTTAGCATTCGTATTTCCAGGGCAAGGCTCGCAAGCGTTAGAGATGCTCAAAGATAGCTGGGATAACCCCGTTGTTGAAGCAACCTTTAATGAAGCCGATGCGGCACTTGGATTCTCACTTTCCGAGATGATTAAAACCGGCACTGCTGAGGATTTAGGGAAAACCGAAATCACCCAGCCCGCGCTTTTAACGGTGAGCATTGCACTCTATCGCCTCTGGATTGAAAAAACCGGTAAAACTCCCGCTTTAGTTGCAGGACACAGCTTAGGTGAATACAGTGCATTAGTTGCAGCTGGCGCGATTGCCTTTAAAGATGCGGTGAAACTGGTATCCCTTCGCGGTCAATTTATGCAGACAGCGGTTCCCGCGGGAACGGGCGGAATGGCCGCGATTATCGGCATGGACGATGATGCGGTGATTGCACTCTGCCAAGAAATTTCAAACGATGGCGCAGTATCAGCGGTGAATTTTAACTCACCGGGGCAAGTAGTCATCGCTGGTGAAAAAGCAGCGGTTGATGCAGCTTGCGAACTTGCAAAAGAGAAAGGGGCGCGTCGTGCACTTCCGCTTCCAGTATCGGTGCCTTCGCACTGTATTTTAATGAAGCCCGCGGCGGATAAATTAGCGGTTGAGCTAGATGCGATCGAAATTAATGCCCCAACAATTCCTGTGATTCATAATGTGGACGTGAAAGCCCATAATGATGCCGAAGCGATTAAAGAAGCGCTCATTACTCAGCTCTATCAGCCAGTACGCTGGACTGAAACGGTGGCGGGATTTGCGGATCAAGGCATTGAAAATGTGGTTGAATGCGGTTCGGGTAAAGTCTTAACCGGTCTGATTCGCCGCATTGATAAATCGCTAACGCTTTTTAATCTATCAGATGGTGCGAGTCTTCAAAATGTCATCGAAAGCATGGATCAATAAACTTCCATCGGGGCTGATTACGGTCAGCTCCTTAGTCTTCGCCATCGCCTTTTTTGGCTTTGGCCGAGATCTTATCTTCGCAACGAAAGCCCTTTTTGTTGCCTCCCTCATCACAACCATTCTCTTTCTCGGGCTCTTTCGCAAGGTGTATATCAAACGCACCGAGTGGGGCACCGTCGGTGTGACGCTCCTTTTTACCGGGCTCACCATCTTCTTAGATAACGAATATTTCATCTTATGGCGCTCAACAATCACCAGTGGCATTATCGGCCTTGGATTGATCGTGCTCTATTTCCTCAAAAAAACACCCTTAGAGGCGATTTTAGGTCGTCCACTTGAGCTTAATCTTCCTAAAGAAGAGTGGGTGAAGGTCAATCTAATCTGGGGAATTTACATGCTCGTTTGTGCGCTATTAAATGCCATTTTTGTGCTCGCATTTTCCCATGAAACGTGGGTGTTGATGAAGACTTTCGTCATTCCGGGGCTCTCTTTTGTCTTTATGTTAGGCCTCTTTGCCTATCTATTTCAAAAGGATAAAACCTATAAGAAGATAGAAAAAGAGAACAAATTGAATTAAACTACAACGAGATGGATATGGACGAAATTACCGAAAAAAATAGAGGGCGCATCGCGCGCATGGAGGCACTTCTCAAAGAAGCCCTCGCGCCGAGTTTCCTTGAAATTATTGATGAAAGTTGTCACCACGTCGGTCATGCCGGTGCAAAAGGTGGCGCTGGACACTTTAAACTTACGATTCGTTCTGATAAATTTAATGACTTAGGGTTGGTTGCACAACATCGATTAATTTATAAGACACTCGATGAGATGTTCCCAACAGAGATTCACGCACTCAGTATTGACGCACAACGCGACAATAAAGGATAGATATGAAACGTCGACTAGCAACATTATGCATGGGGATTTTATTAGGAACGGGAATGAACGCCGCAATGGCCGAGGAGAACGCTCTTGTCATTCCAGATCCAGTCGCAACGGTGAATGGCGCTGCGATTACAAAAGCCGAGTTTGAAGATTTTATCACCTATAAATTGGGTGCGGACTTGTCTTTAATTCAAAATAAAGAGCAAGTAAACCAACTCGTTGATGGCTTAGCTGCAACGAAAATTATCTATGAGCGCGCGCTTGATAAAGTGAAAAATGACGAAGCGTTCGCCAAAGAGTATGAAATCATCAAAAAGCGTCTAGAGATGCAAGTGTCTGATGAGTTAGTAGCCTCATTTATCATCGATTATTCTGAAAATATTAAGCTCACCGATGAAGAGCTTAAAGCGGAATATGATCGTCAGCTCCCTGTTTTACAGAACGTGGAATATAAAGCAGCGCACATCTTAGTGAAAGATCAAGCGGAAGCAGAATCGATCCTAAAGGATATTAACGCAGGTAAAATTACCTTTGCCGATGCCGCTGAAAAATTCTCCATGGATCCAGGCGCGTCAGCGAATGGTGGCGATCTTGGTTGGTTTGGTCACGGTATGATGGTGGAAAACTTCACCAATGCGCTGACCGAGATGGAAGTCGGAACAATCAGTAAAGCGCCGGTTCAAACAGAATTTGGCTATCACCTGATCTCGCTTGAAGATAAGCGTACCGGTTCAGCGGAAGAAGTGCCAAGCTTTGAGGATCTACGTGAATCGTTAGAGCAGCTCGTATTGCAAGATAAGATCTACCAATACATTAAAGAGATTGAAGAGAGCGCAAAAATCGAATATAACGTGAAGTAATTGCACTCGATTTTAAAGGCTGCGTGATCTTAACACAGTCTTAATGCGATCTGAATGCCCACTCCTCTTTTTGAGGAGTCGGGCTTTTTTTATGGTACGATAACAAGATTTATAACCGTTAGATAATAGAGTGTTGAATGGAATTTATTGTTGATTATTTACAGTTTTTAGCGCGTGCAGTGACGATTGTGGCGGCGATTGTTTTATTGCTGTTATTTATTATCGGACTGCGCAGTGATGCCTCTCAAACTCGTCGAGGTCGTATTGAATTTGAAGATTTAGGCGAAGGGCATGAACGCATTAAAGAGGAATTTGAAGCGCTCTTTGCAGAAGAGGATGAGGCCGATAAAAAGGCAAAAGCCGCGGCCAAAAATGAGGGCGATGGAGCGGAATCTACCTTAAAATCTGATAAAAAACGTACAAAAAAAGCGTGGGAAGTGTGGAAAAAGGCAGAGAAAAAGCCCGCCGATACTCCAAAAAAGCCGCGTCTTTATGTGATCGATTTTGATGGGGATATGGCAGCAAGTGCGGTCAATCAGCTTCGTCATGAGGTTTCGGCCGTTCTTCAGATTGCCAATGAGGGTGATGAGGTATTATTGAAGCTTAAAAGCCCCGGCGGCATGGTGCAAAGTTACGGCCTTGCCGCGGCGCAACTTGCGCGTCTTCGTGAGAAAAACATTCATCTGACGGCATCAGTCGATGAAGTGGCAGCAAGCGGCGGGTATTTGATGGCGTGCGTGGCCAATCGCATTGTGGCAGCCCCGTTTGCGATTGTGGGCTCAATCGGCGTTGTGGCGCAGATGCCAAACTTCCATAAACTCCTAGAGAAATGGGATATCGATTACGAGCAATTTACTGCCGGTGAATTTAAGCGTACCGTGACCATGTTTGGGGAAAATACCGATGAAGGGCGCGATAAGTTTAAAGAGGAGCTTGAAGATGTGCATAGCGCCTTTAAATCATTCGTTAGCACCTATCGCCCTGATTTGGACATCGATATGATTGCAACCGGTGAGCACTGGCTCGCCTCGCAAGCAAAAGCACTGGGTCTTGTCGATGAGCTTAAAACAAGTGATGGCTATATCATTGAAAAAATTGATACAATGAAGGTCTATGGAATTCGATATCGTGAGCGCCGTACCATTCGTCAAGGCATTTCACGCTTTGTTGCGCGCTTATCGAGCCGTTTTTCACTTTAAGAAATCGGTTATCCACAGAAAGTTGTGGATAACTTTGCAGAGCATTAAGGAGGAAAATTGATGAGTGCTTCGATGATAACAAGCGTTGTTTTTACCGGTATCGGGGTCATATTACTTGGCGGATTTATTGTTATTTTTAATAAATTGATCCGGCATAAAAACTATTGCTATAACGCCTTTGCGCAGATCGATGTGCAACTCACTTATCGCTATGATCTTGTGCCAAATTTGGTGGCAGTAGCAAAAGAGTATCTTCGTCATGAGCAATCGGTCCTTCAGAGCGTTACCGAAGCGCGAAATCGAGCTTTCCAAACCCTTAAAGATGCGCGTCACGCGGTCGGAGAGGTCGATGCCATGCGCGATATGGCCGTAGCCGATACCTCGCTCACACACGCCTTAGCGGGGTTTCGCGCAACGGTGGAAGCCTATCCCGATCTCAAAGCGGATAAGCAGATGGAGAGGTTATCTGAAGAGTTGGTGCACATTGAAAATCGCATCGCGTTTGCTCGCCAAGCCTACAATGATGAGGTGATGCATTATCGCATTACCCAAGAGACTTTCCCGAATAATATCG
The DNA here is from genome assembly GCA_945619025.1 of uncultured Ignatzschineria sp. Lineage (GTDB taxonomy): Bacteria > Pseudomonadota > Gammaproteobacteria > Cardiobacteriales > Wohlfahrtiimonadaceae > CALZBJ01. Next base: position 88,649 of record CALZBJ010000004.1, read on the forward strand.
TCAATGCGATCGGGCGTTTTCCCACTATGGCGGAGCTCGATCTTGAATACGATAAGGAAGCGCCAACCCTTGATCTTTAATGTCCGACCTTTCAGTGTGATCTTTAAGGGATCATGGAGTCATTCAAAAGGCTAGATTGGGGAGACTCATTCTAGCCTTCTATTTTGGAGAATTATGCAGTATCTCGATGTGATTTTACCGGTGCCTCTGCGCCGAACGTTTGAATATTCATTGCCGGCAGAGTGGGCTAACCGTGCTCAAACAGGCATGCGCGTTGTAGTGCCCTTTGGGCGCGGCAAACGGACGCTTGTGGGGATTATTCAAGCGGTAAAATCAGACTGTGAATACGATGCCAAAAAGATTAAACCGATTGTCTCGCTCCTTGATCGGGAGCCCTTAATCGGTGAGCACGAATTTCGGTTAATGAGGTGGATGAGTCGTTATTATCATGCGCCGATCGGCGAGGTGATGCCACTCTTTCTTCCGCCGAAACTTCGTAAAGGCGCGCCTCTTCATGAGATGGAGGCAATGATTGCGCTCACTGAAAAAAGCCTCCCATGGCTTGCTGCAGAGGGAAGTTCGCGGGAGACCGTGAAACATACGATCGTCACCACGATTTCTGAAAAAGGAATGCCGATAAAGGCAGAAGAGGGGGGTGATGGCATAACGTATCCTTCGATTGAAAAGGCGCTACTTCGAGAACTTTTTCCAACGCTTCCTTCCCATTTGCGGGAGCTAATTAAACGGGGCTTATTAACCGAGTTTGAACGCCCGCTTGCAACGGAGTGGGATGCGACCCATTTTCCCTCTGAGGCCTCAAGTTTTGAACTCAGTGAGGCGCAACAAACGGCGGTCAATTCCGTTGAGCTTGAAAAAGGGGTCTATCTTTTAGAAGGAGTGACAGGTTCTGGGAAAACGGCCGTCTATACGGAGATTGCCCGGCGCGTTTTAAAGACGGGAAAGCAGGTGCTCCTCTTGCTTCCAGAGATTGGATTGACGCCGCAATTTATTACTCGCATTGAGAAAGAGCTTAATGTGCGCATGGCGGTGATTCACTCTCGCCTTACGGATAATGAGCGTTTTGAGGCGTGGAATGCGGCGCGAACGGGGAAGATTGATCTTTTAATCGGTACGCGTTCAGCGCTCTTCACGCCATTTGTACGCCTTGGCGCGATTTTAATCGATGAATCTCACGATCCTTCCTATATTCAGCAAGATGGCGTGCGCTATTCGGCGGTCAATAGTGGCATTCAACGGGCGATGCGGCTCAATATCCCCATCGTGCTCGGGACGGCAACGCCGACGCTAGAAAACTATCTTAATATCGATTCTGGGCTCTGGAAACACCTTAAATTGCCCCATCGTGTTAAGGGGCAGTTGCCGGATTGGCAGATCGTCGATAATAATGTTGAAGCGGTTTACGATGGCTTAAGCGGGACGCTGCTTAATGAGATTGAAGCAACCCTTGCGCGTAAAGAGCAGGTGCTGATTTTCCTCAATCGGCGCGGATTTTCGCCGGTGATTATGTGCCGATCCTGTGGTTGGATGGCTAAATGCGATGATTGCGATGCGTATCTCAATTTTCATCGGGCAACGAATCGTCTCCATTGCCATCATTGTGGACATCAAGAGGGGTATCCCGAGGTGTGTCCTGAATGTGGCGTCAATGATTTTCAGTGGGTTGGAGTCGGTACGCAAAAGCTTGAAAAGGTGTTGTCTGATGCTTTTCCGGCTGCGAATGTGATGCGCTTTGATAGCGATAGCATGGCAGAAAAAGGGGAGTTTGAAGCGAGCGTTGCGAAGATTATTGCCGGTGAGATCGATATTATTATCGGCACGCAGATGCTCGCAAAAGGGCACGACTTTGAAAATATCACCCTCGTTGCACTCGTAAATCCCGATGGGCTCTTTTTCTCTAATGATTTTCGCGCCGAAGAGAAGCTTGCGCAGACACTGATGCAGGTTTCAGGGCGAGCCGGGCGCTCACAAAAGCCCGCGAAAGTGGTAATCCAAACCCTGTTCCCAAGCCACGCCGTGTTTACCGAGCTACCAAAAGTCGGCTATCAGCGCTTTACTCGCTCGCTCCTTGAGATGCGAAAGCTCCTTGAGCTCCCGCCGTATAGTCATCATGCGTTGATTCAAGTGGAAGCGCGGGCCGAGCAACAGGCGTTTCATTATTTGGAAGGCATTCTTGCTGCAACGCCCAAAGAGATGTTTGACGGGGTGCGTACGATGCCGGTGATGCCCAATCGTTTAAGTCGCCGTCAGGGGTATTATCGAGTCCATACCATTTTGCAGGCTAAAGAGCGCTCCGATCTGCACCGCGCGATCTACTATTTAATGGCCCTTTACGAATGCAATCCGGTGACCGATTTAAGGTTCTTAATTGAGATCGATCCTGTGGATTACGGATAGAATTTATTTATAGATTGGATTGAAATTTTCGTACTTCAGCGCCCGTTGGGAATTTAGGTCGAAAACGGGCTTATTTATCTATTATTAATAATAACCATCTGAATAATAATGAATTTATATCGGTATTAAAAATTCGACAATTTACGTCATTTTTTGCCTAAAAAAGAACCGTTTTGCTGTACTAATAGGGAAGTGCAGTAGTAGGATAAATTTCTCAACGTAAAGAAAGATTAAAAATAAACCGATTCAATTCAATGGGTTGTATGATATTTTAGGCAAAAAAAGACCGAGATACTAAGGTATCTCGGCAAAATAACCACCAAAGGAGGATATGGAGGAGAACGTTTGAATCATCAAACGTTGACCATATATTAGCAGACTATTTCTGAGAGTCAACCATCAATTTTACTTTTACAAAACGAAGCTGACGGTCGACAGGTTGCATGCAATTTAAGGTAAAGAAATGTTGGTTTTTTTGACTTAGGTGGCACAAAAAAAACCTTGCTTGTGGCAAGGTTTTTCATTGGCAAAATGCCCTATTTATTTTTCCATTGAACGGATCAATTACATGCCCGAGATGACGGTGTTAAATCCACAGTCAACGTACGAGATTTCACCGGTAACGCCAGAGGCTAAATCTGAGCAGAGGAATGCAGCAACGTTACCGACTTCTTCGATCGTGACGCAGCGGTTTAATGGCGCAGAGGCTTCAAATGCGGTGAGCATCTGTTTAAAGTCTGCAATGCCTGATGCTGCAAGTGTACGAATTGGGCCAGCGGAAACTGCGTTCACGCGGATGCCTTCTTTACCTAGCGCGCTTGCCATGTAACGAACGTTCGCTTCGAGTGATGCTTTAGCAAGACCCATAACGTTATAGTTTTGAACTGAGCGCACGCCGCCTAAGTAGCTTAATGTGATCAGTGCTGCATTTGGGCGAAGATGGGGTTTTGCTGATTTAGCAAGGGCTGCGAAGCTATATGATGAGATATCGTGCGCGACTTGGAACGCCTCGCGAGATACCGCGTCTAAATAGTTTCCTGAAAGTGCTTCACGTGGGGCAAAGCCGATTGCGTGAACGATAATGTCAAAGCCGTCTGTCCAAGTTTGGGTGACAGATGCCATAAGCGCATCGATTTCGTCATCGCTTGCCACATCACAGGGGAAGACAAGTTCTGAATCGAAATCATTTTTTGCCATGTCACGAACACGGCCTTCTAAACGCTCCCCTTGGAAGCTAAAAGCAAGCTCTGCGCCTTGTTCTTTCATTGCTTTTGCAATGCCGTATGCAATCGAACGATTCGAAGCAAGACCAAGAATCAGCGCACGTTTACCTGTTAAAAATCCCATACAAATTCCTTTATCTATTGGTTTGAATGTTGCGTCTAATTTTACCAGTGTTTTATCGTAATATCACGAAATTGCCCAAAGTAAAGCAAGGCTCGCGATAACGATCAAAATGAGGGCGAGGCCCATGCGCTCCTTGGTGGAGGCATTAAAGAGCGAAAATTTCATCGATATTCCTACGAATTAAAACTGGTGAAAGAAGAAAAAGTAGATGGAAGCGGCCGCGACTATCACAAAGAGCACAAGGGCAATCCATGGATGATCGTGCGTGAGCGCTTCAGGCGTTTCCATATGCGCTCGGTCGTAACGGCGTTTTCCGGTAATCATCGCACCAACGAGCGCGGCACGTTTGATCACGGTATAAAATAAGATCGCTAAAAGATGGAGTCCCACAAGGCCAAAAATAACGTAATGCCCGTAGTGGTGAATCATCGCCAGCGTTGAGCGGGTGTCGTTTTCAATCAGGCCTGAGAGCGGGGCATTTTTAAACATGTAGGTGTTATCTTCTAAAAAGAGTCCAGAGCTCACTTGCAGTAAAATCACCACTAAAAATGCGAGCACCATCCAGCCGCCCATAGGGTTATGCCCTTCGGTTGGTGAGATGCCGGTTTTCATATAGTCTAAGATCGCTTTCGGGCCGCGTAAAAAATCCCAGAAAACGGCGTGTGAGCTGCCAAAAACGCCCCATAAAATCCGGAAAACGATCAGAATAAAGATGCCAATCCCCGCGTATTGATGCACCGCCATCGCGCTCAGTGAGAGTTCAACCCCTAAGAGATTGTAGGCGTAATAATCGTAAAAATTGTAACCGGTATAAAGACAGAGCGAGATTAAAACCACAAGGCTCCAATGAAAGAGGCGGACGGGCAGGTCCCACACTTTAAATTTGTTCATGAATGCTCCTTATAAGATACGAGAACTACTATTCGAAGGTGACTTCAAAGGTGTAGCGTTCCTTTTTGACGGCATCAAGTGCAAGCGGATCGGTGGGCAGTGGAATCGGGACAGCTGCTTCAATGCCGCGGACGGTACTGCGGTCATATTCTAAACTGCCGCTCGATTTGATCACCTGCGGATCGCCGATGAGATAGCCATTGGCGTTAAGTTGGAAGCGCACCGTTGCACTTAATCCGCCTTCCGGTTTTATCCAGAACGTATATAAATGTACTTTTAAAGTGCCACTTAAGTATTGACTTACCGCAGCTCCGGTCTTTTCTGCTAATACTTTTGCATCGCGAGCCGCTTGTTCACGGGCCGCTTTCTCTTTAGCTAGGCGATCACGTTCCGCTTGCGCCGCCTTTTCTTTTGCAATGCGCTCCTGCTCGGCTTTTTCTTTAGCCGCTTTTTCCTTGGCTGCTTTTTCTTGAGCGATTTTTTCTTGGCGTGCTTTCTCAGCTTTCTCTTGAGCGATTTTTTCTTGACGCTCTTTTTCAACCTTCTCTTTGGCGATCTTTTCCTGACGCTCTTTCTCAGCCTTTTCTTTGGCGATCTTTTCCTGACGCGCTTTCTCAGCCTTCTCTTTAGCAATCTTTTCCTGACGCGCTTTCTCGGCCTTCTCTTTGGCGATCTTTTCTTGGCGTTCTTTTTCAGCCTTCTCTTTCGCGATCTTTTCTTGACGGGCTTTCTCCGCTTTTTCTTTGGCAATCCGCTCCTCTTCGAGGCGTTTTTCTGTTGCTAAACGATTAATCTCTTCGGTCACTTGGCGATGATCAATCCGTTCTGAGGCAAGGGGTTCGGGCGTTGGAATCTCAGAGTCGAGCGGGACCTGTAAACCGCCGCCCGGCGCATCGAAGATAATCTCTTTGGTTTTCATCACAAAAAAGACCACTCCCGCGATCATGAGCGCGGTTAACAGAAGGCTTACGCCATTGGCGATAATCGATTGAAGTCGGCTATTCATACTTAGTTTTCACTTATAATGACATCAAATTGAACCTTTTTCTCGGTGACATCTTGCAAGAGTGCAACGGCATCGATAATGCGCCCATAAGGCGCATCTTTATCCCCTTTAACGCGGGTATTTAGGCCAGCATTTTTATCAAAGACAAAGCGCACCTGCTCTTTAATTTGCGCGTCCGATAGGCTCACTTCAGGTTCAGGCGCGTAGTTAAGGTAAAATCGTCCCTCGCGATCGACCGAGACCACGATATCGTCATTATCCTCAGAGGCGACATCTTTTGCGCTCTCCATCGACGGCGGATCGACATCAATCCCCACCGAGATGGTCGTTGCGGTCACCATAAAGATAATCAGTAGGACGAACATCACGTCCACATAGGGCACGATGTTCATCTCAGCGTTGAGTTTTGTCCGACGTGTACGGCGTTGCATAATTACCCCTCTCTCGAGTGAGATGATTGGGTGTGCGCCGATTTTTGTTTGGTGAGATGGATATATTGGCGCGATAAAATATTGGCAAATTCATCAATAAATCCATCATACCGCATCAGTAATTTATTCACATCGTTGGTAAATTTGTTGTAGGCCATCGATGCGGGAATCGCGGCAAAGAGCCCGATCGCCGTTGCAATGAGCGCCTCTGAAATCCCGGGAGCGACCTGTGCAAGCGTTACCTGTTTAACAGCGCCAAGCGCGCTAAAAGAATTCATTACCCCAATCACCGTGCCTAAAAGCCCAATATAGGGGGCAACTGATGCAGTTGTTGCAAGCCAAGAGAGCGTCTTATTGAGTGCGATCTCCTCTTTTTGCGTTGCGGAAAACATCGCACTTTTAGCGTTATTAGCGATCAATTCAGGGGAATAATTGAGATGATCTTTTAAGCGCCAAAATTCTTGAAAGCCCGCTAAAAATACTGACTCAAGGCCCACCGGCTTTTGATCTTTTTTAAGGGTGTGGTTGGCAAGTTGATTGATATCGGCGCCGGACCAGAAAAGCCGCTCAAATTTAGTCACTTGGTGGGTGGCAAATTTTAGTAAAATCCATTTTTTCCAGATCAGGAAGATCGCAATGATCACCATACTCGCCAGAATCCCGATAATGATCTGAACGGGGAGACTCGCTTCAAGGATAAGTTGCCAAAAGTTGACGCTAGATTGCATGAATTACTCCTAATTCGTGAAGATTCCAGGAAGAGGAAGGGGTTTTCGGGTATCGGTGTCAAGGCAGACAATCTCAACCATTCCCGAGGTTAATCGCTCCTCGCCTCGATAGATAATCTGTTCAAAGTGTACGCGAGTTTTAGTGCGTTTGGCAATGGTTGTTGCCACGTAAAGATTGTCGCAGAGTACCGCCGGTTTATGATAATTGATGCTGATATTGCGCACCACAAACATCTTTTTTTCCGTATCGGCGTAGGTATGCAGATTGACCCCGCGCGATAAGAGCCACTCGGTTCGCGCCCGCTCCATAAAGTTGAGATAGGTCGAGTGGTAGACGATGCCGCCTGCATCGGTATCTTCGTAATAGACCCGAATGGGCAGAATAAACGGCGATGATTCGGTTGTGCTCGTCATGATAATGATTCTTATATGGTTGCTAATCGTTTAAATTAATTCCCAATATTATAGCGGAACGGCGTTACTTTAGTGAAGATAAAACCGCATCGAGCGCTTTTGGGAGTGGGGCGCTGATGGCGTATTCTGCCCCATTTAAGGTAAATTTTAGTAAGGAGGCGTGGAGAAAAAGCCGATCAATGCCATCAGATTTCGCTTCACGATTGATCGGGATATCGCCATATCGAGAATCGCCAATAATCGGAAATCCGCTTGCCGCACTGTGTACGCGAATTTGGTGAGTGCGCCCAGTAATAAGCTCTGCATCAAGAAGGCTCATGGTGGAGAAACGTCTTAATTCGGTAAAAATGGTGGTGGACGGTTTGCCATCAGGATCGGGAGTGACATGGCGCTCGCGCTGAGCATCACGGTGCTCGGTATCAAGGGCGAGATCAACCCGTAACGGGGAGGATTTTAGCGCGCCTTTAACCAGTAAAGTATAGTGCTTTTCAATCTCTGCCTGTTGTAGCGCTAATAGAGCCTGGCGGTTTTTCGCGATCAGTAAAATGCCGCTGGTGTCCCGATCGAGTCGATGAACGAGCTCTAAAAAGGAACACTCCGGCTTTGCCGCGCGAAGCCACTCAATAACGCCCGCTTTAATCTCACTGCCTGCATGCACTGCGTCCCCAGAAGCTTTATTGATCGCAATAAAATTCGGCGTTTCATCAATTACGCAGTGGAGAATATGCTGTTTTTCTGCCTCACTAATAATCACCGTTTCCGTTTTAGGAAGTAGCACTGGCGGGAGGCGAACGATGTCTCCTTTGTTGAGCCGATAGGTGGGTTTTATGCGCCCTTTATTGACGCGAACCTCGCCTTTACGCAGCATTTGATAGATTCGGCTTTTGGGGAGCACGCGAAATTCCGCCATGAGAAAATTATCAATGCGCTGACCTTCGTGGTTGGCATCGATGGTCTTCATCATCACCGGGCGTTTAATCATATTGGCAGGCGTTGAATCGGTCATATGGAGTTCCTAACGGTAAATAAAAAGGGCTAGAGATTAATAAGGAAAAGCCTCCAAAGGGGAGGCTTTTCATCGGATCTTGGGATTGGCATTTGATTAAATACGTTCCGTAGATCTTAAAAGAGTGAGGCTTGAATCACTGCTGCAGAATCCGTAGGATCTTCTATTCATCCTCCGGATCAGCCGGCGCCTCTTCCGATGCAGGGGTTCCGGTGCTACCGATGAAGTGTTCGCGAACTTTGGTTTCAATTTCGCGCGCAATTTCAGGATTTTCACGGAGGAACTGTTTCGAGTTCTCTTTACCTTGGCCTAAGCGAGTATCGCCGTAGCTATACCATGCACCGGCTTTATCCACAAATCCGCCATCGACACCGAGATCGATCACTTCGCCTAAGGTGTCAATGCCTTGGCCATACATGATCTCAAATTCCGCTTGTCTAAAGGGAGGCGATACTTTGTTTTTCACGACGCGTACACGCGTTGCTGCGCCGATCACCTCGTCGCCTTTTTTGATCGCACCGGTACGGCGGATATCAAGACGCACAGAGGAGTAGAATTTAAGCGCATTCCCCCCGGTCGTGGTTTCAGGGCTACCAAACATAACGCCGATCTTCATCCGAATTTGGTTAATGAAGATGACAAGGGTATTCGATTTTTGGATATTCGCGGTCAATTTACGGAGCGCCTGGCTCATTAAACGCGCTTGAAGACCCATGTGCGAATCCCCCATCTCTCCTTCGATTTCCGCTTTTGGAGTTAGGGCGGCAACGGAGTCCACAACCACGATATCCACCGCGCCTGAACGTACGAGTGTATCGGTAATTTCGAGTGCTTGCTCACCGTTATCGGGCTGAGAAACGTAGAGATTTTCTACATCCACGCCTAATTTTGCGGCGTAAGCGGGGTCGAGTGCGTGCTCAGCGTCAATAAACGCTGCGGTACCGCCGGCTTTTTGCGCTTCAGCAATGACGTGAAGCGTGAGCGTTGTTTTACCGGATGATTCAGGTCCAAAGATTTCGACAACACGGCCGCGGGGCAATCCACCGATACCAAGGGCAACGTCAAGGCCGATTGATCCTGTGGAAACGGGAATAATCCCGGCAGGTGATTGGTCATCACCAAGACGCATGACAGAGCCTTTACCAAATTGACGATCGATCTGGCTTAATGCGGCTTGAAGCGCTTTGCGTTTATTCTCATCCATTATTTTGTCCTCAAATATCAGAAAGATTTAAAGAGCCACTATTATGGCATATATTGGGAATTACTTTTAACTAAGTTGTTTGATTTTGTTGATCGCTTTGGTGGTGGAGTAACCGTCGATAAAGTCGATCAGTTTCACCTCGCCGCCATTATTTAAGACCGCTTTTGCGCCCTTAATATCGCTCACTTCGTAGTCGCTTCCTTTAACTAAAATATCTGGGAGCAACTCATTAATTAGGGTTTCAGGCGTATCTTCATCAAAGAGCACAACCCAGTCCACCGACGATAGCGACGCCAGCACCGAAGCACGGCTCTCTTCGTCCATGATGGGGCGCTCTGGGCCTTTAATGCGTTTTACTGATGCATCGGAATTGAGCGCAACAATGAGGCGATCTCCAAGACGGCGCGCGGCTTCAAGGTAGGAAACATGTCCCTTATGAATAATATCGAAGCAGCCGTTGGTCATCACTATTTTTTCTTGGCGATCGTGGGCGATCTTGATCTCTTCGAGCAGCTCCTCTTTGGTTAAAATACGGTGGTGCGCTCTTGAGGCTTCACGCATCGCACGATTGAGCTCATCATAAGAGACGGTGGAAGCGCCCATTTTACCCACCACAATTGAGGCACCTAAGTTAGCAATCCGGCACGCCTCCGGTAGGGAGTGATCTTTGGCAAGAAAGGTCGCAATGAGCGCGATGACCGTGTCGCCAGCACCGGTAACATCAAACACATCGCGGGCTTGGGCGGAAAAGGTGATCGGTTCTTTATCTTTTTCAAAAAGCGTCATGCCCTTTTCACTGCGGGTAATGAGTAGTGCCTCAAGATCGAGCGCTTCACGCATTGTTTGCGCCTTTTTAAAGAGCTCCTCATCGCTGTGGCAGGTGCCGGCAACTTTCTCAAATTCACTTAAATTGGGGGTAAGTAACGTGCTGCCACGATATTTAGTAAAGTCATCGCCTTTTGGGTCGATAATCACTTTTTTACCGTGCGCGCGGGCATGAGCAATTAGCTCCGAGACCGGCTGTAAAAAACCTTTGCCGTAATCGGATAAAACGATCACATCGGCACTTTCAATCTCTTTTTTACACAGATCAATGGTCGATTTGGACGGCGCATCGGGATAATTTTCTTCAAAATCACAACGCACGACATGTTGCTGACGGCTAATTACGCGCAGTTTATTGATGGTCGCATGCTGAGTATCGGTAATCAGCGCATCGATAATTCCTGCTGATTGGCACAGTTCTTTAAGATCTCGTCCGGCATCGTCATCGCCAATTAAACCCACAAGAGAGACGGTTTGATCGAGCGTTTGAATGTTGAGTGCGACGTTCGCCGCACCCCCAAGTTTTTTCTCAATGGTCTTAATATTAACCACCGGAACCGGGGATTCCGGAGAGATTCGATGGGTCGAACCGATCCAGTAACAATCAAGCATGACATCGCCAATTACGGCAATTTTCTTCGTCGCAGGCATAGTGATCTCTCTTTTAAAATTGCGTATTAAATAGGGTGTTGAAGTTATTGCGGGTAAGATCGGCGGTCTCCTCTAAGGAGAGTCCTTTAATCTCGGCAATCATCTTCGCCACTTCCGGAACGTGTCCGGGAAAATTGATTTTACCACGATACGGCACCGGTGCTAAGTAGGGCGAGTCGGTCTCGATCAAAATACGATCAAGTGGCATTTTTCGCACCACTTCGCGAAGCTCAGCGGCGTTTTTAAAGGTGATAATGCCTGAAAATGAGACGTAAAATCCTTGGTCGAGTCCTTGCTTGGCCATCTCCCAATTTTCAGTAAAGCAGTGGAGAATCGCTCCGGCATCGCGCGCATTTTCATGCTTTAAGATATTGATGGTATCTTCGCGGGCGCTTCGGGTATGGATAATCAGCGGCTTTTGCGTCTTTTTGGCGATATCAATTTGGCGAATAAAATAATCTTGCTGCTGCAATTTACTCTCTTCAGTGTAGTAGTAATCAAGCCCGGTTTCACCAATGGCGATCACATTTGGGTGCGCTAACATCTCGGCAAAACTGTCGAGCGTTGGGAGCGGTTCTTCTTCAACATTGCAAGGATGAATCCCCACCGAAAGGGAAACGCGGTCGAGATAATTTTTAACGGTATCGTGCATTGCGTGCCAATTATTCAGGCTAATGGAGACGCAAAGCATGTGTTGAACATTTTCCGCTAGAGTGCGGGCCATCATCTCGTCAAAATCGTTGTTAAAACGAGCAAGATCAATGCAATCGAGATGACAGTGAGAATCGATAAAGTGCATAAGTATGATTAGTGAGTGTTGAGTGATTTGAAACGAAAGCGCGTGATTAAAACGCTAGAAATGCGATCGCCGCATATCGGTTTGATAGATGCGGCGATTGATCAGTTTAAGTCGTGGGCGACATTACATGGTATTGGTCATCATTGAGCGGCGGCCCGATTGATGGATAATTTTCTTGAATCGATCATTGATAGTGGGCGCTTGAACGCCGGTAAAGGCAACACCAATCCCTTGTTTGCGTCCTCCAGAGGCTTTCGGTGGATTGATCCACACGACTTTTGCCGGTGCGGGGCTACGCTGTTTCGGGTTATCGGGAAGGGTGAGGACGATAAACAATTCGTCGCCGAGCGAGAATTCTCGTTCCGTTGGAATGAAAAATCCACCATCGCGCAAAAAGGGCATATAGGCTTCAACTACTTGGCCTGCGTCCTTAAACGTAATGGCTATCTGTCTCGATCGTTGATTCATTGTTTAAACCTCTACTTCTCTTTATGATTCATTTTATCGCCTAATAACTTTTCTATTATAGCGGTTATTTGGGCTTCTTGGTACGGTTTACCACAATATTCATTCGCGCCAAGTGAAATGGCACGCTCTTTGTGTTTTTCCCCGGTACGCGAGGTTACCATAATGACGGGAACGTCCACAAGATGCGGTCTTGCACGAAGATGGGCGAGTACCTCAAATCCATCCATCTTCGGCATTTCAATATCGAGCATAATAAGATCAGGGGTGAAGGTTTCAAGTTTTTCCACCGCGTCAATCCCATCTTTCGCTGCTTTCCACTGTAAGCCCATCCGCTCAACCATTCGCGAACTTACTTTACGCATAGTAATGGAGTCGTCGACGATAAGGACTGTCGGCACTGCCGCTTTTTCACTCTCGTCAGCATGCGCATCAATGCTCATATCCTGCATCATCGAGAGCAGTTTCTCATTTTTAATGATGCTCTGGATATCGATGATATAGATAATGCTTCCATCGGGAAGTAAGCTACTGCCTGAAATCCCTGGAATATGTGCAATCTGCGGGTTAAGCGGGCGCATAATCATATCTTGCTGCGCCACAATTCGGTCAATCTCAAGCGCGACTTTACGGCCAGCAATTGAGTAGAAGAGATAGATGTTTTTCTCTTTCGTTTGCCCAAAACTAAGATCACCATACACGCGCCCAATTGGCAGAATCTCGTAAGATTCCCCTTGATAATTAGCGGTGTTATTGACGATCTCGTCGCTATCGAGTTTGTCGATCGCAATGATGTTATCAAGCGGAATCGCCACTTGTTTTGTACCAATGCTAACCAGCAAGGTTTGTAGCGTTGTGAGCGAATAAGGTACCGCGATCTCAAAGGCAAGACCTTTGCCAGGCATGTTTTCAACGGAGAGACGCGCGTTCAGAAGAACGAGTGCTTTCGCTAAAATATCGAGTCCAACGCCCCGTCCCGCATCTTGCGAGAGGGATTTTGCTGTAGTCATACCGGGAAGCATGAGCAGCTCAATTAAGCGCTGATCGGAGATCTCTTCATCGGCTTTAATCTTACCAAGCTCAACCGCTTTTTGGCGCGCTTTTTCAACATCAACCCCACCTCCGTCATCGGCAAAGCGAATCACAAGGTCAGGTCCGTGTTTGGTCACATGAATCGAGATATTACCGGTGCTCTCTTTCCCGCTTGCTTTACGTGTTTCAGGGTCTTCAATCCCGTGAATGATCGAGTTACGAATCATATGTTCAAACGGGGTGAGCATCTGCTCAAGCAGCATACGCTCAACGAAGATATCGGTACCTTCGGTAGTGAGTTCTACGGTTTTATCGTGTACTTTCGACACTTGACGAATCAAGCGGCGCAGACGCGGAATAATGCTCTGGAAGTTGTCGGTTCTCACTTCATTCAATGTTTGGTTAACAAAGGATTGAAGGAGCGATTGCTTCTCAAGGTTATTCGTCAGCGCATTCACATGGGCATCGATGGTTTTGCGGAGTGAATCTAAGTCTCCCGCGGATTCCATGATGAGGCGTGTCAGCTGTTGTAGCTCTGAGAATCGGTCTAGCTCGAGCGGGTCAAATTCCCCGTGATCGGCTAAACGTGCATGACGGGAAACCATCTGCGCTTCCATCTCAATCTCAATTCGGCGAGCTTGTGAATTAACGCGACCAATCGTTCGGTCGAGCTCTTCAATCGACGATAAAATTTGGTTTACGCTGCGTTGTTGCTGCGCGTTGAGAATAATGTTTTCCGCAATATTTTCGGACATTAAGCTCAATTTATTTGGCGATACACGAATCGCACCAAGTTCCGCCTGCGCCGCCGAGCTCGTCTCTTCGGTCACCTCAGTGATTTTCTCATCCCCTTCTACTTTCCCTAAAAGGTCCATTTCAGGTGGGGTTTCGTTCCCAAGGAGAAGATGGAGTGAGGAGAGGATGTTATACGCCTCTTGGTCCATCTGCGCGGTTTTATTCTCGAGCATTGTTGGAATATGGTCGAGGGCCCGCTGGAGAAGATCAAAACGGCGTGGGTCTTTCGAGAAAAGCGCGATATAGGCTTGGTCAAGCAAGGACTCAAGCGCGTGGCTCAATTGGCCGATATCCTCTTTCCCCACCATGCGCGAGCTCCCTTTAAGGGTGTGCATGAGACGTCTAAACTCGCCTAATAGAGGAGAAGTGGGATCATATTCGGTTGCGCGCCAATCGTTGATGACGTCGTCAGTATTTTCAAGAATTTCAAGCGCCTCTTCAGTGAAGAGCTCAAGAAGTTCGTTGTCAATCTCGTTCGAGTCATCGTGTTTTTGGCTTGAATCACGCAGCGCTGGATATTCGATAATGCGTTTGCTGAGCGTCTCAATATAGTATTGAAATTCGCTTTGCGAAACGGTGCGTCCTTCGATCGCTTGGACGGCACTTTCAAGCGCCTTTTTCCAGAGCGATAGGGTACGGCGCTGCGGGCTTAATCCGTGCGCTAAATAGAGCAGGGCGTTTGCATTCACTGCCTTAACAAGTGAATTGGCTTGCGCGTTTTGTTCAATGCGTTCGTTATGAAGCAGTAAACGCAGATCCTCAGTGAGGTGATGGAGCGTATTGTATGAACCGCTCTCAAGGCCATCAATGAGGGTTAAAATATTTTGGACGAGCTCAGAATCATCGACGATCTCTTCGTGAACCGGCTCAAAGACGATCTCTTCCTCAAGAGGAAGCTCTTTTTCTTGCAGTTCAGTACGGAGTTGATCGATAAATTCATCATCATCTTGGAGCATAATCGCCGGCGCTTCTTGAGCCGGAATTTGCCCGTCATGTTCCATTAAATACTCTGCTTGATAGACGATGCGGAAGAGTTCATTTTCATAAACCTCTTCGCCCGCAAGCAGTTTTTTAATCGAGGTATAACCGTCGTTCGCATGGTGCCAAATCGCCTCACTGAAGGCATATTTCTTATCACGGCAACCATTTAAGACCGATTCCACATACCAAGCGATTTCACCCTCATACATAAAGCCCGACATGTAACCACTGCCCTTTAAGGTGTGGAATGCGCGGCGTAGATCGAGGATGGTATTGTCGTCGTAAGGCGGTTCTTTCAGTTTTTCGAGCGATTCTTCCACAAGCGGGAAGACTTCCGTTTCTACCTCTTCGCGATAACTCTCTTTTAACTCATTTAAGAGTTCATCGTCATAATCGGGAACATCTTTTAGAGAGACTTCCGTTTCGCCAGTTAAATAATAGGGGTGGCGATGAGTTGAGGCTTTGCCGGTTGCGCTTGCATCTTGAGCGGCTTGTTTTGGTGCGATATCGCTACTTTCTGCGACTTCGTGAGAATCGTGTTCCGTATGGGCAATCACATTTTCAAGGAGCGCTTGATATTCATCGGCACTGCTTAAAGGATTGGCAAGATCACGGAGCGTATCGTGCGGGAGCTCGATAATGGCATTACTCGATAGGGCCGAGCAGCTTTCAGCAAATTTCTTCGCAAAACTGCGCTTATCGATCACCGCAGGATCGGCTTTCACTTGCGCTAAAAGATCGCGAAGATGCCCAATAAACGAGGCTTGACCGGTGTAATGGGTTAACGCTTGATAGAGTCCTTGGCTAAAGGCTTGGTCTTTAAAGGTAAAGCCCGATTTAATCGCATCAAGGAGATCGACAAGTTCAATATAAGCGGTAAATCCGCGAGAGCCTTTTTCGGCAATGCGCGCAGTAAAGTCAGCGGCAAGGTCTGGCAATCCGTGTGTTTCAAAGAGCGCAATAAAGGGCGCGATATGGTCACGGTGAGCATCGCTTAAGACTGGTTGCGGATTATTATCTAAAATCGCAAGCTCTTTTTGGAGCTCGTAGATGGAATCAAGGTCAAGCGCGTTTGTAAGGCCTTTAAAATCGGCATCACCAAGGGCTTCACGTGAAACCTCTGCAACGGGAACTTCAGGCGTTAGGAGAACAAGCTCTTCAGAATCCTCAGGGTGAAGATCGTGTTTAACCTCTTGCTGTAGGCTTGCGGCAATGCTGGCACTGCTCGCTTTGGCGACTAACAATTGGTCAACAAGCGTTGTAACCACCGCGGGATCAATGAGGGCGTTATCGGTTTCAACCGCTTCGATCAGATTGATCAATTTATGGAAATATTGGCTCTTCTCAAAACGCTCCATATCGGGCGTTTGCTCGGAGAGGTAGCGCTGAATTTGTTCCCATAATGGGCGGTTCTGCTCATCGTGTTCGATGAGGGATTCCACAACGCTAGGATCAAGGGATAGAGATGGTTTTTTCGAGTCTACAAATCCTAAGGAGAGATAGCGCCGAACCATGTTGGCGCGTATCTTTCTGATATTTTGTAACATCTCATGGTTATCTTGATACATAGTAGATCTCATGGTTTGTTCTAACAAAAGGGATTCCTTTCCAATAAGTGATAGGTCGATCGGTTATTCGTAGGCATGGGCCACTTGATTAATCGATCTTAAAGCCTGCCACCGACGATTTAAGTTCGTTCGCCAAGGTGAGAATATGGTCGATCGAGCTTTTCGTTGTTTTGGTGTTGTTAACGCTCTCTTCAGAGATCTCTTTAACAGAATCCATACTGCTTTTAACTTTAGAACCGAGTTCGGATACTTCGCGCGATGCTTGTGAAACACTTTGGATCAACGCAGCTAAGCGGCCCGATACTGATTCGATTTCGTTGAGGGATTCCCCGGCGCGTTCCGCAAGGTTTGCCCCGTTAACCACCTCAGAGGTACTTTTTTCCATCGCGAAGATTGCTTCGTTGGTGTCGGTCTGGATGGTCTTAACTAAGTCTTCCACTCGTTGGGTTGCGTTACCGGTTCTCTCTGCTAAGCGCTGAACTTCGTCCGCAACAACGGCGAACCCTTTACCGGCTTCTCCGGCAACCGATGCCTGGATTGCGGCGTTCAGTGCGAGAATGTGGGTCTGGTCAGCGATGTCATTGATCAGCTCAACAACGTCCCCGATCTCTTGTGAGGATTCACCAAGACGTTTAATGCGTTTTGAGGTTTCTTGAATGTGCTCACGAATTTGGTCCATCCCGGTGATGGTCGAACGTACCCGCTCAGAACCTGAACGAGCAACTTCCGTCGAGCTCATGGCGATATCCACCGCTGCTGAGGTTTGCGCTGATACGTCAAGCATCGCTTGCACTACGTGAGAAACGGTATCAGCCGCCTCACTAATTTGGTTTGCCTGAGAAAGCGCCGCTTCAGTATAGTTATCAACAAATTCAGTGGTGTTAGTAACCGATCCCGAAAGGTTGTCCGATGAGGCGTTAACCGCAGCAACGAGCGCGCGAAGCTCTTCAACTGAGACGTTAAATGAGTCGGCAAGTGTTCCGGTAATGTTGTCAGACACTTTTGCTTGTACGGTGAGATCCCCTTCCGAGAGTTTCATCATCGCATCGAGCATCTCCATAATCGCTTCTTCATTTTTCTTGTTTTGACGAGCGGCATTAAATGAGTCGTTTTTACGAGCATTTAATACACGGAAAATAATGATCAAAATTAAGAGAAGAAGGAGTGCCGATAAGCCTGCAAGGGTGTAGATTGTGTTTTGCGTACGCTCTTTCACATCAGCGATTTGATCTTTAATGGATGTGCCAGGAGTGAGTTCACGAAGCTCTTCCGCTTGAATTGCTGAACGAGTTTTCTCGATCGTGAGCGTTGCTTCTTTAATAAAGTTACCGATCTCTTCACGGTGTTCGCTAAGCGCCGCAAATACTTTATTGGCATCAATTGCGGTATCGCGTACATTTTCAGGAAGGGCTGCCGGATCAAATTCTAATAATTTATTGGCAAAATTAATGGCGCTGCCAGTTTTTGCTAAATCTCCTGAGTAGAGCGGGCCGATCATATTGTCTGCGGTGCTCAATAGAAGAAGATAGTTGGTGGCCGTTTGTGAGAGGTTGCGCTCTTTTTCAAGAATCGCTTTCGCTTCATTGGCTAAAAAGGCGATCTCAGAAACGGTGTCCTCTTTGTTGAAAAACGGGGTGTCACGCAGTGCTAAATATTGATTGTTGGTGAGTTCCGCGCTCACTAAGATGGTTTTCCAATCATTACGGCCAACGTCAATGCTATTCTCTAAATCACGCATTTTCGCGGTTTGACGGGAGAGAGCTTTTGCCGCATCTTTATCCCCTTGAAGCTCGAGCCCGAGTACGTGATCAAGTTCATTTAAGTAGAGCGATTTTTGATAGTGAGTAACTTGCAATTGGGTGATCGCTTCGTTGCGTTCACTGACAAAGAAGATCGTCGCCCCAGAAGATACTAAAAAGAAAATAATGCACAGTATTAGAAATACCATGTCCCATTTTTGACTTTTATTTGCAGTAGTACTGTGTTGCATAGTGGCCTCGAAAATTAAAAGTGATGCGGCTGCATAAATGCGCGGATATAGGTTAATTTAGGTAAGCTTAAGAGATAAGCTTTTTCGCCGTAGATTGTGGCGGTTCCGGTAACGATCTCTCGAAGATCGCTTAAGTTGTTGGGTAAGACGACATCGTCTGGAATCTCGTCGATTTCAAAGTTCTGTAATCCTAAAATATGGGAAATTTTAATGCCGTAGGCCCAGTTATCTTGGTTGAAGATAATAATGGCATTACTACTACGGTCATTGGGCGTGTGAAGCGTCGGTTCGGGCGTAGAGCCTTTTTGCTCATTGATAAACGCCTCAAAATCCGTCACGGGGATAATACTACCACGCACGTGAATAACGCCTGAAAGCCAAGGTCGAGTTAAGGGGACGCTTTGGGCCTTCGCGTTCTGAATCACCTCTGAAACTTCGCTTGTTACCGTCGCGCAGAGGGTGTTGTTTATTCGATAAACGATTCCGTTGGTTCTCATATATCTTCAGTGAACTTTGTTAGTCGATAGAATATAGGAATATTAGCATAGATAATTGATAAAAGCGTTTTGTCTAGGGCTTCTACAATTGATTGATGACATGGCTCAAGCTTTCCGGCGAGCAGGGTTTTTTAACAAAATCAATGGCGCCGAGGCTTTTCGCGCGAATCATTTCCGAGGCTTCCTCTTTTCCTGATAAGATTGCAATCGGAATATGCGCCGTTTTAGGGTGGCGTTTTAAGATCGATAAGACTTGCGGACCGTCTAGGACGGGCATGCTTAAATCGAGTAGAATCAGGTCCGGCATCTCTTGCAACGCAGTCTCTAAAGCAAGCAGGCCATTATTTGCTAAAATAGGCGTGTGCCCGAGCTCTTCTACCAATTTTTTAATGGTAATTCGTGCGGTTGCACTATCATCGATGATGAGAATATTTAAGTTTTTAAACATAGTATCCGTACAGTATGAGTTACAATATACGTATGCCAATTTGCGCTACGTTCGCTGTTGTTTAAAGTTACCACATTTTTTTATAAGGTGAGTAAAGATTAGAGGTTTATTTATCTTACATCATAAAAGTAGAGTTTTCGCATGACGATTTTAACGATTCATGACTTGACCGTCTGTTACCAAAAGCGCGCTGCCCTGCAGGGATGTTGCCTCAGTTTTGATGGCGGCGAGAGTGTGGCGTTAATTGGGCCTAATGGCGCGGGAAAAAGCTCTCTACTTAAAGCGATGGTGGGGCTCGTCCCAAGCTCTAAAGGGCTGATCGAGATCGATCCGAATGCAACGCTTGCTTATTTGCCGCAGCGAAGTGAGGTAGATCTTGGTATTCCGATGACGGTGTTTGAATTTTTAAGCATGGCGCAGATGGTCCAAGGCTCGCTTTTGAAAGGGGTGGATCAAGATGCGAAAATTGCGATTAACAAGGCGCTTGAAGCGGTTAAACTTTCGGGGCGTCAAGAGAGTCTCCTAAGTGAGCTTTCTGGTGGGCAATTTCAGCGGGTGCTGTTTGCGAGATTACTGTTGCAAGATGCCGATATTATTCTCCTTGATGAGCCATTTACTGGGATTGATATCTACACGATCGATCTGTTGTGCGAGCTTATTACCGAATGGAAAATGGCAGGGAAACTCGTGATTGCGGTATTGCACGATCTTTACCTTGCGAAACGTTACTTTGAAAAGAGCGTGATTTTGGCCTGCGGCGTCATTGCTCGCGGTGAGACAAAAACCGTATTAACCGATGAAAATGTCCGAAAGGCCTATGACAAAATGGCAAGACGCGGGGAGAGTGGATGCTAGTGTATGAGTGGTTGATCGCTCCGTTTCTGGAGTTTCCTTTTTTACGCCGAGCGCTTGTGGCATCGATTATGATTGCGCTCTCATCGGGGCTTGTTGGCGCGCTAATGATGTTAAATCGCATGAGCTTAGTGGGCGATGCCTTAAGCCATGGGATTTTGCCGGGCGTTGCTATGGGGTTTTTAATCTTTGGTTTTAATCTTGTAGCGATGAGCGTTGGCGGGATTACCATTGGGCTTGTGATTGCGCTCCTTGCTGCGTGGGTTTCAACGAAAACTCGGCTCCGTCATGATGCAAGTTTTACCGCGTTTTATCTGATCTCGCTCTCCCTTGGGGTGATTGTGGTGAGCATGAGCGGGACGCAGACCGATCTATTTAACATTCTCTTTGGCTCTGTGGTGGCGATCGATCGGGTGACGCTGATTTTTATCTGGGCGGTTCTTGTGGTGACCTTATTATTGCTTGCGGTGATCTATCGCCCGCTATTAGCCGAACTGGTTGACCCTATTTTCCTTAAAGTACATAAACAGAAAGGCGCGCGTTACTACCGTCTCTTTTTGTTTTTAATTATGCTAAATTTAATGGCCTCCTTTCAGGCGCTCGGCTCACTTATGGCGGTGGGATTGATGATGCTTCCCCCGATTGCCGCAAGGCTTTGGGCGCGTCGAATGGAGACGATTTTTCTATTAACGCTCCTCTTTGGAATGATTGCCTCCTACGGCGGGCTATTAATGTCCTATCATTTTAGAGTGCCGAGCGGTCCTGCGATTATTGGAAGTGCAGGGTTCATATTTGCGATCTCGCTCGTGCTCGTCACGACAATTCGTTATGGTGAGAGATCAAGGAGAGACGAACAATGATTGAAATTACCTATTTTGGCTTTTTAAAAGAGGCACTTGGCGTGGCTGAGGAGTCGCTCGAGTGGACGGCGGGCAATAGTGACGCGTTATTAGAGACGCTGCGTACCCGTGGCGAGCTGTGGGAGACGACTCTAGCGCCCAATAACATCTTCCGCATTGTGGTTAATGAAGAGATTCATTTTGGTGATGTGGAGATTAAAGCTGGCGATAAAGTTGCGCTACTGCCTCCGGTGACGGGAGGTTAAGATGGCGATTCAATCGATCAAAGTGGTGGTGCAGGAAGTGCCCTACGATGCGCCATTTGAAGAGAAACAGTTGCTTGAAGCCTCCGGAAGCGTTGGCGCGCTCGTGACCTTTCAAGGCATGGTGCGGGAATTTGATTATGATTCGGCGCTCAATGCGCTTGAACTTGAATATTTTCCGAAGGTGACTGAAAAAGAGATCGAGCGGATTATTCACGAGGCGGACAGACGTTGGGAGATTGAAGGGTGTACGGTGATCCATCGGGTCGGAAAGCTTGAAGCGAATGATCCCATTGTCCTTTTAATGGTCACTTCAAAACATCGCAAAGATGCCTTTGAAGCGGCGGAATTTATAATGGATTATCTTAAAACCAATGCACCGTTCTGGAAAAAAGAGCATTTTGATGACGGACAAAGCGCGTGGGTGGAAGCAAAAGCCTCTGATGCCGAACGTGCTGAGCGGTGGGCGAAAAAGTATTAAGATGGCGGATCAGAATTTTCTTGATTCCCGGGATTCCCTTGATTTCGGCAATTCGGTGGATCACATTGAACCGCGCATCGCGCTCTTGCTTGCGGGCGGGGAAGGGCGGCGCATGAATTATCAAAATAAGGGGCTGGTAACCTTTAAAGGTGAGCCCCTTGTTGCTCATGTGATTCGCCGATTAATGCCTCAGGTGGACTCCTTGGTGATTTCCGCAAATGCTGATTTGGAAACTTATCGCGCCTTTGGCTTTCCGGTGGTGGAAGATGCTTTGGCGGTAAAAGGGCTTGGGCCCCTTGCAGGAATTGCCTCAGCACTGCCGCATCTACCAAAGCGAGGCTGGTTGCAACTTGCGAGTTGTGATGGGCCGCTTATTCCGCTTAATATGACGGAGCGCTTAATCGAATTTGCCGAAGAAAACAACCTGAATGCTGCTTATCCAACTGCCGGTGGGCGCGATCAATATGGCTATTTTGTGGCGCGCATTGAGCAGCTCCATTATGTGAATCAATTACTCGATCAGCGTCAATTGCGCATTCGCGGTTTGCTCGAATATCTCGGAGCCAAAGTGTGTCCGTTTGATGAGGCGAGCGACGCGAAAGCCTTTACCAATTGCAATAGTGCCGATCAATTACAGATTTTAGAGAGAGAATAGAGATGTTATTAGATTACGAAGTTGCCCTTAAAACATTGCTTGACGATATCGAGCTCACTTTAAAAACCGAAAAAGTCTCGTTACTTGAGGCATCAGGTCGCCGTTTAGCGGTGCCGGTGGTGGCGAAATACGATACGCCTTCCTTTGATAATAGTGCGATGGATGGCTATGCGCTTTGTGATTCAACTGGCGAGTTGACCGAATTTCCAGTAGTTGGACGCATTATGGCGGGCGGTTCGGCCGATTTTGAATTAAACGAGGGTGAGGCGGCACGCATTTTTACCGGGGCTCCAACGCCAAAAGGCGCGACTACAGTGGTGATCCAAGAGCATACGGAAACCGAAATCGTGGGCGATCAAACGGTGGTAAAACTCACTAAACCCATCGCGATCGGCAAAAATATTCGTTATCAAGCCGAAGAGATTAAAGCGGGCGATGTGCTCTTTGAAAAAGATCATTATCTCGACCCTGCGGCCATTGCGCTTTGCGCCTCTCAAGGGGCGTTCGAGCTTGAGGTTTACTCAGCAGTGCGTACAACGATCTTTTCAACGGGCGATGAATTGTGCGAGCCGTGGGAGACTTTGGGAGCCAATCAGATTCACGATGCGAACCGTTACCAATTATTGTCGTGGCTGAAAAATGATTTTAATCCCCGTGATGGCGGCATTTTAAAAGATGAGTATGAGGCGCTGAAAGAACACCTATTAACGGCCTCAAAAGAGAACGATATTATTCTATTAAGCGGCGGCGCGTCCGTTGGGGAAGCGGATTTTGTCAGTAAAGCGATCCGCGAGCTTGGTGAATTGATGGAGTGGCGTTTAGCCATTAAACCTGGTAAACCTTTTGGTTGGGGCAAAATTGGCGAGTGTTACATCTTTATGCTTCCCGGAAATCCGGTGTCAGCGTATGCAACCTTTTATGTCTTAGTCATGCCGGTATTGCGCAAAATTTTAGGCAAATCGCCCCGTCTTCCGCAAATGCGCGCTAAAATCGCCTTTACGAAAACTCGCATCGAACCGCGTCGTGAATTTTTACGTGGGACATACTATGTGGATGAAAATGGCGATTACGCTGTGAAAGCGGTGGAATTTCAAGGCTCGGCAATGCTGAGCGGATTGAGTCATGCCAATTGCTTAATTGAGATGCTCCCGAATCAAGAGACCCGCGAAGGGGAGTGGGTGCGCATTTTCCCACTCGATAAATAATAGAGGAATCAAACCAAGATGAGTGTTGATCAAACCCTAGTTAATAACGCGCTCGCGGAGCTTTCTTTTCCGGTGAGTGAGGCGGAAGCAGTATTATTAAAACGCTATCTAGATGGCATGCTGCTCTGGAATCGTGCTTATAATCTTACCGCGATTACCGATCCTGCGGAGATGGTGATTAAACATCTGCTCGATTCGCTTGTGCTTAAACCGCATTTAGAGGCGCGCCGTAAAGATGGGCGCTTTATCGATGTCGGTTCTGGCGCGGGACTTCCCGGAATTCCGCTCGCGATTGTGATGCCGGATGCTTCTTTTACTTTGTTAGATAGTAATAATAAACGCACGCGATTTATCACGCAGATGGTGATGGAGCTTGGCCTTAAAAACGTTGAGGTGATCCATTCGCGTGTGCAGGATTATACGCCCGAAACGAGGTTTGATCTTGTGCTCTCACGAGCGTTTGCAAGTGCGGCGGATTTTACCAATTGGTCGAGCCATCTGTTAGCTGAAAACGGCGCATTCGCCGCGATGAAAGGGCGCTTTGATGAGGCGGAATGGGGTGAGATTGATCCGGCGTGGCAGTCGGAAGTGATCGCGCTTTCGGTGCCCAAATTAAATGAGGCACGTCATCTTGTGCTACTTTCTCGGCAAGACAGTTAGATGATATTTGATATACTTTCATTTTGTTTCATCGATAATTAAATTGATAGTTGAAGGAAACGTGTGGCTACTATAATCGCAATTACCAACCAAAAAGGTGGGGTAGGGAAGACCACGACGGCGGTTAACCTGGCATCAACGCTCACAGAGAGCAAGATGCGTCCCAATGTGCTACTGATCGATCTTGATCCTCAAGGCAATGCCACAATGGGGATTGGGGTGAATAAATATGAGCTGGAATATGGCATCGTCGATGTGCTCCTTGGGGAGGCGTCGCTTGCAGATGCGATTATCGATCTTGAAAAGCAAGGCTTGCGCTTAATGGGAGCAAACTCTGATCTAACCGGCGCTGAGGTGCTGTTAGCTCAAAAAGAGGAGGGCGCGTATACCTTAAAGCGGATGCTTGCTGCGATTGAATCGAACTTTGATTTTATCGTGCTCGATTGCCCGCCATCTTTGAATATGTTGACGATCAATGCGCTTACCGCCTCAAGCCATGTGATTATTCCGGTGCAATGTGAATATTATGCGCTCGAAGGAATTACCTCATTAATGGAGACGATCGATACCGTTAAAGCGACGACCAATCCTGATCTTGCGATTATGGGCGTGCTGCGGACGATGTATGATGGGCGAAATTCGCTCTCTGAGCAGGTCTCCGATGAGCTCGTTGCGCACTTTGAGAAACTTGTCTTTGAGACGATTATTCCTCGCAACGTTCGCCTTGCCGAAGCGCCAAGTTACGGCGTTCCGATTACGGTTTATGATGATAAATCGAAAGGGGCAGAGGCTTATACAGAGCTCGCGCGTGAAGTCATTAAACGAAATAGAAGAGGGTAAGAGCGTGAAGAAACGAGGATTAGGCCGTGGACTCGGCGTGTTATTAAGTCAAACCACTCCCCGTGAAGAAGCTGTCTCTACGGATGGTGCGGATGTTAAAAAGATTGCGATTGAACGCTTAACCCCCGGTGAATATCAGCCGCGTCGATACTTTGAAGAAGAAGCGCTCGAAGCCCTTGCCGATTCCATTAAGGCACAAGGGATTATTCAGCCGATTGTAGTGCGTCCGATTGAAGCGCGTAATGGCGCAACCTTTGAGATTTTAGCCGGTGAACGTCGCTGGCGCGCGTCGCAATTAGCGGGTCTAAAAGATGTGCCGGTGATTGTGCGTAAGATTAACGATCAAGAGGCGCTTGCGATCTCGCTCATTGAAAATATTCAGCGGGAAGATTTAAATCCCATTGAAACCTCGCTCGCGATTTCACGATTAGTGGCAGAATTTGAACTCACTCATCAAGAAGCAGGAGAGGTGATCGGCCGGTCACGCTCATCGATTAGTAATGCGCTTCGCCTACTAGAATTGACCGAGTATGTGCAATCGCTTTTGGCGGAGCGAAAACTTGATATGGGACACGCGCGCGCGTTATTAACCCTATCGAAAAAAGAGCAAGATGCCGTTGCGAAATTAATTGTGGAAAAAGAGCTTACCGTTCGCGAGACAGAGCGTTTAGTGAAACAGCGTAAAGATCTTGCTAAGGGTGCGAAAGGATCGCCCGCGAAAGAGAAAGATGCGGATCTTATTTCGCTCGAACGAAGTTTAGGGGAGTATCTCGGGGCGCTCATTGAGATTAAAGAGCAGCGCCAAGGAAAGGGGCAGGTAGTGATTAAATATAACTCCCTTGATGAGCTCGATGGCATCCTCGAAAAGATTAAAAATCAAGCTAATTGATTGTGGTGTAGTCTTTTTGGAATTTTATTTGACCAAGGGATGGGCTACGTTTATAATCATGACTCAATTAAAGAGGGCGTTGAGTAAATGATACCCAAAATAGTTGCATATCAAGCCATCGTGTTACTGGCATCAACCATTTTTGCCTATATAGCATTTGACGGCGTGGCAGCTATATCGCTCTTATTGGCAGGGTTGTCATTGTTGATTCCGAATCTGTTTTTAGCGGTCAACATAGCTCTGACTAAATACAGTCAGCTCTTCTTTTGGTTAGGTGTTCTTCTAAATAAAGTTTTTATACTTGTCTTATTTTTCATAAGCATTAAAGTATTAGGGGAACCCAATTTAGGGGCGTTTTTAGTCGGGGTGATCCTGATAACGCAAGTGCCGCTAGGGTACATACTATTTTCTTTTACAAAAAGATAGATTAACGAGTGTAGAGATAACAATATGGCAACAGAAAATCTGACCAATGCTGAGTATATTGCTCACCATCTGGTTAACTTAAACCAAACATTTGAAGAACAGACAGAGTTTGTTGATTTCTCTTTAATCAATCTCGATACCATTTTTTGGTCAGTCTTAGCAGGGATTGTTTGTGTTTTGTTTCTATGGAGAGCGTCGCGCAAAGCGACCGCAGGCGTTCCAACTCGTTTCCAAGCATTCGTAGAGATGCTCGTAGAATTTGCTGAAGGCCAATCAAAATCATTAGTGAATGGTCCTCAAGGGTATATAGCCCCTCTCGCATTAACCATTTTCTTATGGGTCATTGTGATGAACTCACTTGACTTCATCCCCGTAGACCTTGTGCCAGCACTTCTTAATGTGTTCGGATTACAAGAGGCGATTCCTTACCACAAAATCCTTCCAACTGCAGACATTAACGGTGCACTTGGTATGTCACTTGCGGTATTAGCGCTTATGCTTTTCTATTCAGTGAAAGCGAAAAAAGCAGGGTTCATCAAAGAACTCTTCACAGCGCCTTTTGGTCCATGGCTTGCACCGTTTAACTTCGTTCTTAACATTATCGAATATGTATCGAAAGCATTCTCACTAGGTATGCGACTTTTCGGTAACATGTTTGCAGGTGAACTTCTTTTCTGCTTAATCGCGCTCTTAGGTGCAACTGGCGCATGGTGGGGAATTGGTTTACATTGGATAGCGGGATCTGCTTGGGCAATATTCCATATTTTAATTGTAATATTACAAGCATATATCTTCATGACTCTGACCTTAGTTTACCTTGGTCAGGCGCATGAGTCTCACTAAAGGTTTCAATCGTTTGATTGTTTTTTCACTGTAAAGTAAGTTTTTTATTAATTAGGAGTTTTATATTATGGGTTTAGTTGCAATTGCATGTGGAATTATCGTAGGTCTTGGTGCTATCGGTGCTGCACTCGGTATTTCAATGTTAGGTTCTAAATATATTGAAGCATCAGCAAGACAACCAGAAATCATGGATTCTTTATTACCTAAAGTATTCATCTTAGTTGGTCTTATCGATGCGGCATTCTTAATCGGTGTTGGTATCGCAGTATTCTTCGGTATGACTGTATTCGCGTAATAACGAATCGAGACATAATTTTTCAAGAAGAATATTTAGGTATTTGTGCAGACAGTAAAGGAATAATGTAATGAATTTAAGTTCAACCTTGTTTGCCCAATTTGCCGTCTTCTTTACATTGGTTTGGGTGGTAATGAAATTCATTTGGCCACCCCTAATCAAAGCTTTAGATGAGAGACGCGCGAAAATCGCTGATGGTTTAAAAGCCGCAGAAGATAGCGTCGAGGCTAAAGCTAGAGCAGAATCAGATGCTCAAGTTGTAATGCAAGAGGCAAGATTGGAGGCTTCTAATTTAGTCGGTAAGGCGCAATCAAGTGCGGAAAGTTTAGTCGCGAAGTCAAAAGAAGATGCACGACTCGCTGGCGAAAGAGAACTCGATGCGGCGCGTAACAAAATCGATGCTGAATTAGGTCAGATTAAAGAGAAGCTCAGAGAAGAAGTTGTAGCGTTAAGTATTCTCGGTGCAAGTAAGATCGTAGAGAAAGAAGTTGATAAGAACACACATGCTAAACTTTTAGAAGATTTGGCGAATCAACTTTAATCATTCAGATTATGCTCTTTATATTTGTAAAGAGCATTTTGGTAATTAAATTTAAGTTATAAATGATATGGCAGAACTAGTAACCGTAGCAAGACCTTATGCGAAGGCATTATTTGAGATCGCAAAAGAGACTCCAGTAAGTTCATCGAACTGGGATCTATTTTTACGTACGTTAAAAGAATTAGTGCTTGATGAGAAGGTGAATAACTTCATAAAAGTGCCTGATTTGGTATCTCAACAGGTCGAAGATGTGTTGGTAGATTTAGTTGGGCACGCGCTCAAACGAGATCTCGTCCAAGAAGAGCGAAACTTCCTCAAACTAATATGTGAAGAGAAGCGCTACGATCTATTGCCATCTATTTATGACGACTTTAACGAGCGCTTGCTAGCAGAGCAAAATATAATCCGTGCAACAATTGAAACGGCTTATGAGCTCACTAAAACGCAAGAAAAAATGTTTGTTGATGCGCTCAAAAGACGCTTCAATCAAGATGTTGAAATAACGGTAACCATTTCGCCTTCCTTAATAGGTGGTGCTATTTTAAAAATAGATGATTTAGTCATTGATGGTTCGATCTTGGGTCGTCTTAATAGCATGATCCGATCAATGAATTAAGTTTAACTTTATATAGAGGAAGATTTAAAAGATGCAATTAAATCCATCTGAGATCAGTGATCTCATTAAATCCAAGATAGAAGAATTTGAACTAAAGCCTGAAGAAAGAACCGAAGGTACAGTAGTAAGTCTTACTGATGGAATTGCTCAAGTTCACGGAATCAATTCTGTGATGCAAGGTGAGATGGTTGAACTTCCTAACGGCGTTAGCGGTTTAGCATTAAACCTCGAGCGTGATTCCGTTGGGGTAGTACTCCTTGGAGATTATAACTCTGTGTCAGAAGGTGACACAGTTAGATGTACTGGCCGTATCATGGAAGTACCAATCGGACCTGAATTATTAGGTCGCGTCGTTGACGGATTAGGTAACCCCATCGATGGTAAAGGCGATTTAGGTACATCATTAACCGCTCCTATCGAAAAAGTTGCGCCAGGTGTTATCGAGCGTCAATCAGTTGATGAGCCATTACAAACCGGTTATATCTCAATTGACTCAATGGTTCCTGTTGGGCGTGGTCAGCGTGAGCTTATCATCGGTGACCGTCAAACGGGTAAAACAGCGCTTGCGATTGACACAATCATCAATCAAAAAGGCACTGGCGTAAAATGTATCTATGTTGCAATTGGTCAGAAAAACTCAACGATTGCCAACATCGTAAATAAATTAGAAGAACACGGTGCAATGGATCACACCATCGTAGTTGCCGCAGGAGCATCAGACTCAGCAGCAATTCAGTACCTCTCTGCATACGCAGGTTGTACAATGGGTGAATACTTCCGCGACCGTGGTGAAGATGCGCTTATCATCTATGATGACCTCTCTAAACAAGCGGTTGCGTATCGTCAAATTTCACTTCTTCTTCGTCGTCCTCCAGGTCGTGAAGCGTTCCCTGGTGATATTTTCTATCTCCACTCACGTCTTCTTGAGCGTGCAGCGCGCGTTAACGCAGACTATG
The DNA here is from genome assembly GCA_945619025.1 of uncultured Ignatzschineria sp. Classification (GTDB taxonomy): domain Bacteria; phylum Pseudomonadota; class Gammaproteobacteria; order Cardiobacteriales; family Wohlfahrtiimonadaceae; genus CALZBJ01. The sequence continues at coordinate 118,503 of CALZBJ010000004.1, forward strand.
TTGAAGCGTTCACAAACGGCGAAGTAAAAGGTAAAACAGGTTCTTTAACTGCATTACCGATTATTGAAACACAAGCAGGCGACGTATCAGCATTCGTTCCTACTAACGTAATTTCGATTACTGACGGACAGATCTTCCTTGAAACTGACCTCTTTAACTCAGGTTTCAGACCAGCGATCAACGCAGGTATCTCGGTATCGCGTGTTGGGGGTGCAGCGCAAACTCGTATCATGAGTAAGCTTGGCGGTGGTATCCGTTTAGCATTAGCTCAGTACCGCGAACTTGCAGCGTTCTCACAATTCGCATCAGATCTTGACGAAGCAACTCGTAAGCAACTTGAACACGGTAAACGTGCGATGGAACTTATGAAACAAGCTCAATACCGTCCATACGCTGTATCTGAAATGGCGATCTTACTTTACGCAATTGACCGTGAATACATGGACAATTTACCGATCGAAGAGATGGAAGCGTTCTGTAAAGGCCTTATTGCTGAAGCGAAAATTTCTGAGCCTGAATTTATGGCAGAAATTGATCAAACAGGTGCTTATAACGATGATGTCATTGCGAAATTAGACAAAATTGTTAGCAGTTTCAAAAAAGGTGAGAGCTGGAAATAGAATCAAGCGTCATCACGCAATTGATGAAGTTTTCGGTTCATTTAAATAGTTAGGTAGGAAATTTAATGTCTGCTGGAAAAGAAGTACGCAAAAAAATTAAAAGTATCGGCAACACTCAGAAAATCACGAGTGCAATGGAGATGGTTGCTGCAAGTAAAATGCGTAAAACTCAAGAGCAAATGCAACGCTCTCGTCCTTACGTTATGCAACTCCTTCGTTTAGCTTCCCATCTATCACAAGCGACCAAAGAAGAATACCAGCATGAGTATTTAACCCAGCGTGACGTAAAACGCGTTGGAATTATCGTGGTGAGCAGTGATCGTGGTCTGTGTGGCGGTTTAAATAATAACTTATTTAAAATCGTATCCGAGTCATTAGCTAAGTGGCAAAAAGAAGGCATTGAAGTTGATGTTGCTACCATTGGTAACAAAGCAACGACATTCTTTAACCGCTACGGTGGTAATGTGATTGCGTCTGATAGTGTGTCAGACACACCAACTTCTGCAGAATTAATCGGTTTAACTACAACGATGTTAGATCGTTATCGCGATGGTGAAATCGATGAGTTACACGTGTTCTCGAACATTTTCGTTAACACGATGACTCAACAACCAGTGGGCACTAAATTACTACCTGTGGTCGCTGAAAGTCTTGAAGCTCATGAGAGCGTTGCTGAGCAAGAAGCGCTTAGTCAAACCATGAGCTGGGATTATGTGTATGACACTGCACCCGAAGCGTTAATCGAGTTAGTGCTAGATCGTTATATTGAGTATGTGATCTACCAATCAGTGGTTGAGAACATTGCCTGTGAGATGGCAGCTCGTATGATTGCGATGAAAGCAGCGAGTGATAACGCAAGTGATCTTATTGATGAGTTACAACTTGTATATAACAAGGCTCGTCAAGCGGCAATTACTCAAGAGATTTCTGAGATTGTCGGCGGTGCTGCGGCCATTAACTAATTAAAAGTTAAAAGATTTTGAATTAAACGAGGTTTAAAGAGAGTATGTCAGGGAAAATAGTTCAGGTGATTGGTGCCGTCGTTGACGTGGAATTCCCACGTGATGCGGTTCCACGCATCTACAGCGCATTAGAAGTACAAGAACACGATCTAGTTTTAGAAGTGCAACAACAGTTAGGCGACGGTATCGTACGTACAATTGCAATGGGTTCGTCAGACGGACTTCAACGCGGTTTAGCGGTAGTCGATACAAAACAGCCAATCTCTGTTCCAGTTGGAACGGGTACTCTTGGTCGTATCATGGACGTTTTAGGACGCCCAGTTGACCACGCAGGTCCTGTTGAAGCGTCTGAAAATTGGGCGATTCACCGTAAAGCACCTTCATATGAAGAGCAAGCGGGTTCGACAGAAGTATTAGAAACCGGTATCAAAGTTATCGACTTACTCTGCCCGTTCGCACGTGGTGGTAAAGTTGGTCTCTTCGGTGGTGCGGGTGTTGGTAAAACCGTTAACATGATGGAATTAATCAACAACATCGCTAAAGAACACGAAGGTCTTTCAGTATTTGCTGGGGTAGGTGAGCGTACTCGTGAAGGGAACGACTTCTACTACGAAATGAAAGATTCAAACGTACTTGATAAAGTTGCGATGGTTTACGGTCAGATGAATGAGCCACCTGGTAACCGTTTACGTGTAGCACTTTCAGGTCTTACGATGGCGGAATACTTCCGTGACGAAGGCCGTGACGTTCTTCTCTTCATTGACAACATCTATCGTTATACACTTGCAGGTACTGAGGTTTCAGCACTTTTAGGTCGTATGCCTTCAGCGGTTGGTTATCAGCCAACACTTGCAGAAGAGATGGGTGTGCTTCAAGAGCGTATCACATCAACTAAGAAAGGATCGATCACATCGGTTCAAGCGGTTTACGTTCCTGCGGATGACTTAACTGACCCATCACCAGCAACCACGTTTGCTCACTTAGATGCGACCATCGTTCTTTCACGTGACATCGCGTCACTTGGTATCTATCCTGCGGTTGACCCATTAGACTCAACCTCACGTCAGTTAGATCCATTAGTAATTGGTGAAGAGCACTATAACGTTGCTCGTGGTGTTCAGATGATCCTTCAACGCTATGAAGAATTAAAAGACATCATCGCGATCCTTGGTATGGACGAGTTATCCGATGACGATAAATTAATCGTTTCACGTGCTCGTAAAATCCAACGCTTCTTATCACAACCGTTCCACGTTGCTGAAGTATTCACCGGTGCACCTGGTAAATACGTATCACTTCAAGACACCATTACAAGCTTCCGTGCGATCTTAAATGGTGAAGGTGACCACATTCCAGAACAAATGTTCTACATGATGGGTAACTTCAACGAAGTATTAGAGCGTTTCGCATCAAGCGAAAAGAAATAAGGAATAAGTCATGAAAACCATCAACGTAACTATTGTTAGTGCCGAGAAAGAACTCTACTCAGGTGATGTTACTTTCTTTGCAGGCACCGCGGTTTCTGGTGAAATCGGGGTTTATCATGGTCACGTTCCGATGTTAGCACTGTTAAAGCCAGGTCAAGTCCGCTTGACCTTTGCTGATGGTAAAGAAGATGTATTCTGGATTTCAGGCGGAATTGTTGAAGTTCAGCCAAACCAGATCATCGTATTGGCGGATTCTGCTGAGCGTGCAGATGCTTTAGATGAAGCAGCGGTTGAAGCGCTTAGAGAGAAAACGCGTAAGCTCTGGGAAGATAAAGAGAAGGGCTCGTTCGATGTCGAACAGGCTCAAACTGAACTCAGTATTGCAACATCGCAACTTGATGCGATAAACCGACTTAAGAATCTTAAGTAATCACTATGAACAGTAAAGCCCGTTTAGACGGGCTTTTTTATGGGTGAACATATATGACAGCGGCGAGCCTCAATCCTTATTTCAATCGGGAAAAATCCATTCTCGCATTCCAAGAGCGCGTTCTTTATCAAGCGCAAGATCCTTCTATTCCGCTTTTGGAGCGCATTCGATTCTTAACGATTGTGACGACGAATTTAGATGAGTTTTTCGAAGTGCGTTTTGCCAATATTAAAGAGCGCATCTATTCTGGCATTACCCATTTAGACGGCGAGCCGGTCGATGAGTGGAGCGAAGCAATTCAAGCGCGCGTCGGGCGAATTTTTGAAAAGCAAACGGCCCTTTATGAAAATGAGTTGTTGCCTCTTCTAAAATCAGAAGCGTCCGTTGAGATTTTGCCTGAAAACCGCTGGAGTGAATCGGATCGCGCATTTCTGCTGGATTATTTTAAATCGATCGTTAAACCGGTGCTAACGCCGATAGCACTCGATGTTGCCCATCCTTTTCCCCATATTTCTAATAAAACCTTAAATCTGATTATCGAGCTCGATGGCGTTGATGCTTATGGACGTAAGATTGAGACGGCAATTTTACCGATTCCGAAGAATTTGCACCGGATTGTAGAACTCCCAGAAGTGGGTGAGATGTGCCGCTTTGTCTTTGTGAGCGATATTATTATCGCGTTTATTGCGGAAATTTTTAAAGGGGTGCAGGTTAAGGCGTGCTATCAATTTAGATTAACGCGAAATAGCCATCTCTTTATTGATGAAGAGGAGCTTACAAACCTGCATCAAACCTTAAAAGGGGAGCTTCATCAACGTAATTTTGGCCATGGGGTTCGCTTGGAAGTGACGCATGAATGTCCGCCGGCATTAATGGATTTCTTGCTGACGCAATTTGATCTAAAACCGGTAGATCTTTATGTAGTACCTGGGTTAATTAACTTTGCTCGCCTCAGTGCGCTTTTACCTTACTTAGAGGAAAAACACGCGCTTTTTTACGAGCCTTTTACCCCAAAAGTTCCTAAGAAATGGGCCAATACCGATGATTATTTTGGCCTTATTTGGAAAAATGATATCTATCTGCACCATCCATTTGATAGTTTTACTCCGGTGATTGATCTTCTTCGCGCAGCGGCAGATGACCCGGATGTGCAGATTATTCGCATGACGGTTTACCGGACGGGGAACGATTCGGTGCTGATGGAAGAGCTGATTCGCGCGGCGCAAAATGGGAAAGAGGTCAATGTGATCTTTGAGTTGATGGCGCGCTTTGATGAGGCGACCAATCTCGCGTGGGCATCGATCTTAGAAGAGGCGGGCGTTCGCGTGGTTTATGGGGTGTTTGGCTTTAAAACCCATGCGAAAATGCTCCTCATTGTGCGCCGTGAAACGAGTAAACATACCGGTGAGCCCGAGCTTCGTTTTTATACCCATATTAGTACCGGAAATTATCATTCCAACACCGCAAAACATTACACCGATATGGCGCTGTTAACCTCCGATGAGGCGATCGCAAAAGATGTTTCGGATATCTTTTTAAGTTTAGGAAGTCTTGGAAGCTCGCCTAAACTGCGCACATTATGGCAATCCCCCTTTAATCTTTTTGATGAACTGATTGAGAAGATTGATGGGGAAATTGCCGCGGCAAAACGGGGTGAAAAAGCCTATATTGTCGGGAAAATGAACGCCCTTTTAGAAGAACGGATGATCGATAAACTCTATGAAGCCTCTCAAGCGGGGGTGAAAATTGATCTGATTGTTCGCGGTGCGTGTTCGTTAAAACCGGGCATTAAAGGCGTGTCAGACAATATCACCGTTCGCTCAATTATCGGGCGATTTTTAGAGCATTCACGACTCTACTATTTCTATAATGGTGGCGCGGAAGATCTCTACCTTGCGAGTGCGGATTGGATGAATCGAAACTTTTTCCGCCGTATTGAAGTTGGCGTTCCAATTCAGGATAATGAAATTAAGAAACGCATCATTAAGGAAGGCCTTAAGATGTATTTAAACGATAATATGGGGGCGTGGTATTTGGATGAATTTGGGGATTATCATCGTGTGGAACGCGGTGAAACAGAGCCATTTTCAGCCCAGCAAGCGCTCCTTGAATCAAGGTCGTAGAGGATTTAAGTCGTGATTTCATGGTTGCCCAACTCACTTTTCGGAACGGTGCCGAATGATCAAGTGATCGTTCTCTGTGTGCTCGGCATTACATTTTTCGCCTTTTTATGGGGGCGCTGGCGCTATGATGTGGTAGCGCTTGGCTCGTTGTTGACGCTGGTACTTCTCGGGATTGTGCCGATGGATGATGCGTTTGCGGGCTTTAGTCACCGCGCGGTGGTGACCGTTGCCGCCGTTTTAGTTTTAAGTTACGCGCTTGGAAATACCGGGGTCACCTACCATCTTTCCAATCATTTAAGCCGCTTTTCAAAAACGCCGTCGTTACTGATTTTAACGCTCTCCGGCCTTGTGGTTTTTTTCTCCGCCTTTATGAATGACGTGGGTGCGCTTGCGCTCATTATGCCGGTGGCGCTTCAAGTCTCTCAGCGCTATAAAATTCCCGCGTCGGCGCTGTTGATGCCGATGGCTTTTGCCTCGTTATTAGGCGGAACACTGACGCTGATTGGTACGCCGCCCAATATGATTATTGCGCAATATCGCGAATCGATCGGGATGGGCGCTTATAAGATGTTTGACTTCTTGCCGGTGGGAATTGTGGTGGCGACCGTTGGGCTACTTTATATCTCGTTTATTGGTTGGCGCTTTTTACCGGTGCGGCAAACCGAAGAAAATTCGAATCTCTTTGAAACCGATGATTATCTATTAGAGCTTAAAATTCCTGAAAATAATAAATTTATCAAAAAGACGATTGGGGAGCTGGAAGCGATCGTTGAGCATAAAATTCGTGTGGCAACGTTACTGCGTGGTGCGCGCCGAATCTTATCGCCGAATGCTGAAGAGACCTTGAAAGCCGGCGATATTTTACTGGTGGAAGGGCAGCCGGAAGAGTTAAAACAACTTGAGCTATTATCAGGATTGACGATCTCAACCAATCCTCGTGATAAAGAGCGCATGGATGATGAAATTGAATTTTTGGAAGTAGTGATTAACCCCGGCGCGCGGATTGCGGGCCATCAACTGGCCGATCTTCAACTGCGTGAGCGCTATCACATCAATATTTTAGGCGTTTCCCGTCATGGTGAGAAAATCCATCAACGCTTTTCGCGTTTAGTCCTTAAAACTGGCGATGTGCTCTTGATTCAAGGCTATAAAAAAGAGCTTCCCGAGACGCTTAATCAGCTTGGATGTTTGCCCCTTGCGGAGCGAAATGTTCGCTTAAAGCCTTCGGCAAAACTCTGGCCGACGGTGACGATCTTTATGATCTCCATTTTACTGGTGGCGACTCAAATTTTACCAGCGCACATCGCCTTTCCTCTTGCGATCTTTGCGCTCGTTTCCAGTAAACTGCTCTCGCTTCGGGAGGCTTATCACAGCATTGAAGGGCCATTAATCGTGCTCCTAGGCTGCTTTATCACCGTTGGCGCGGCAGTTGAAAAAACCGGGGCAACGGGGCTGATCGTTGGACAAATAGTATCGCTTTTAGATGAAATGCCTGCTATCTTAGTGTTAGGGAGCGTGATGCTAGCGACGATGATCATTACCGACATCATCAATAGCTCTGCGACGGCCGTAATTATGGCGCCGATCGCTGTGGGAATTGCCACTCAATTTGGTCACAATATCGACCCCTATTTAATGGCGGTTGCGATTGGGTGTTCCTGTTCGTTTAATACGCCGATTGGGCATCATTCCAATACGTTGGTGATGGGCCCTGGTGGCTATTATTTTGGAGATTATTGGCGCATGGGAGTGATGCTCGATCTTCTCATCCTGATTACCACCGTTCCGACACTTGCGTATGTGTGGTCATTATAAAATTATAAAAAAAGGAGTTACTCTAGAATGAAGCTGTTTGAACAAGTTGAACAAGCTCCTAATGATCCTATTTTGGGAGTCGTTGAGAGCTTTAAGAAAGATCCACGGGCAGACAAGGTGAATTTAAGCATTGGCATCTATTCCGACCATGACGGAAAGGTGCCGGTCTTAGAAGCGGTACAGCGTGCTGAGGAGATCTTAGCGAGCCAGAATGAACCGCGCGTTTATCTGCCTATGGATGGTTTAGGCAGCTATAATGATTGCGTTCAAAAGTTACTCTTTGGTGCGGATCATCCGCTCTATCAGGAAAAACGTCTCGCGACGGTACAATCACTCGGGGGAACGGGTGCGCTGAAAGTGGGTGCTGATTTCCTCTTTTCAATTGTGCCTGCAGGAACAAAAGCCTATATCTCTCGCCCGACGTGGAACAATCACCGCGCTATTTTTGAGGGGGCGGGCTTTGAAGTGGATGATTATCCTTACTTTGATGAAAAAACGCGTGGCGTTGATTTTGAAGGGATGTATCAATTTTTAAGCGAGCTTCCTGAAAGCTCGGTTGTGATTTTACATACCTGTTGCCATAACCCAACTGGCGCAGATCTCACTCTTGAAGAGTGGGAAAAACTGGCCGATCTCTTTAAAGAAAAGAGTCTTATTCCCTTTTTAGATATGGCGTATCAAGGATTTTCGAAAGGAATTAAAGAAGATGCTGCCGCGATTCATATCTTTGCTGAGCGCGGTCTTCCCACCTTTATCGCAAGCTCATTCTCAAAATCGTTTTCACTTTATAGCGAGCGAATCGGCGCGTTAACGGTAACAACGAGTGATGAAGCGGAGCAAGTGACGGTCACCTCACAACTTAAACGCATGGTTCGTGCGATCTATTCATCACCGCCCTCACACGGTGCGCGCATTGTGCAATGTGTCTTAGCTGACGATGAACTGCGTGCGTTGTGGGAAAAAGAGCTTGGCGAGATGCGTGATCGAATTAAAGCGATGCGTGAGAAATTTGTCAAACTCCTCAATGAGAAGCAGTCTAAAGTGGATTTTGAGTTTATTAATCAGCAAGCCGGGATGTTTTCTTATTCAGGGCTTGATAAGAATCAGGTTGCCAAACTCAAAACCGACTATGCTATATATACCGTTGATTCGGGAAGAATTTGTATCGCTGCGCTCAATGATCAAAATATCGAAGTTGCAGCCGAAGCGGTTGTTAATGTATTATAGTTAATAGAATACGCAAATTATTTTGGGGGTACGTATGCAAAAAGAGAGTTTATTTATTTATAAGCTTCCATTGTTCATCATTGGTTTATTATGTGCAGTGGGCTGGATCGCACTTTTCTCGGTCATTCTTTTTAGCTAATCGCGAAAGATACGAAGATAAGTAGCAAGACAGATTAAAAAGAGCTATCATTTTTGATGGCTCTTTTTTATTGCGAGGAGAAAATAGAGATTATGACGATCGAGCTTGAGCGCGCCCTTTTTTTAGCGCTAGCAGAGCAATCATCGCTCTCATTGCCAAAATGGTGTGAAGCGCAGGGCATCTCATATGAGGTGGGCGAGAAGGTGTTTGATACGATTCAAGCTCAAGGCGGATTTTATACGCGAGAGGGCGAGTGGATTGATCGTATCTCTCCCTATACGCCGCTCAATCAAGAGGCGATTATTACTCGTCTCCAAGCTTGTGAGATTCCGGTGGCGGTTGAGGTGCTTTTTGATACCGATTCCACCAATAAAGCAGTGCTCGCCGTTGATCCGCTCGATTCTGCGGCGCTCTGTGTGGCGGAAAAGCAGAGTTCAGGCCGCGGCCGGCAAGGTCGTGAGTGGAGCTCTCCCCTTGGGCGAAGTCTCTATTTTTCGCTACGCTATCCCTTTAAGCTTGATGATTATGCGCGTTTAAGTCCGCTTAGCCTGCAGGTTGGCATGGATTTAGTGGAAGTCTTGCGCGCGTTTGGGATTGATGCAAATCTTAAATGGCCCAACGATATTTGGGTTAAAGGGGAAAAGCTCGCCGGTATTTTGCTCGAAACGTTCCCCCGAGAAGGGAGCGTGATGGTTGTGATGGGAATTGGTCTTAATAATCACACCATGCGGGAAACCCTTTCGGCAAGTTATAATGCGACTTCCTGTGAAATGTTGTTAGGTACGCCCCTTGATCGCAATTCTATGGCAGCGCTGTTGGCACAAAAACTGTATGAAAGTTGCGAGCGCATCGCGCATGGTGAATCGCTCCGGATTGATGAACGTTGGCCCGATTATAGTGCGCTATTAAATACCCGAGTGAAGGTGATCTTTGGGGATTCCGTCATCTATGGGCAAGAACTTGGCGTTGATGGGGATGGGGCACTTCAATTTATGGATGAGGATGGCAAACTTCATTCGATCTATTCAGGGGAATTATCGCTGCGCCCGGCGGAATAAAATACCCTCAAATCAACAGCAATAAAAAAAGCCTCATCTGCGGTTTAAAATGAATCCAATCGCAGCGAGGCTTTTCTATTTACGGCTCTGTTTAGGGTTACTGATTTTTATTTACAACGAAGGCTAATTACACGTCCTTGGCGGTAGACCACGGTACAATTTTGCCCGTTACGGTAATTGCTGCAGTAGTTCGCACCCATGGAGACGTTACCGACTTGGCAGCCCATAATTTGGCCGGATTTGTTGCGAACGATCTTCAATTTGCCGGAGGTTGAGAGGCTCTTATTGGGCGCTGAGCTTAAAATCCCTTCTTCTTGGTTGCCTTTTTCCAGTTTCGGCATAGTGCCTTTTGGAGCAGAGCCACGGCTTGCTGCTTGCCCTTGAACCGCTTGTGGAGCACGCTGATTGCTAATGGCGCGTTTTTTATTCGCCTCATTTTTCAGCTCAATTAAAATGTCAGCGGTAATCACATCGCTTACCGGCATTTTCTTACTGGTCAAGAAGGTATGCAGTTGCTTTTTCGTATTCGGGCCCATTTTTCCATCCGGTTTAATGGAATACCCCAGTTGCTGTAGGTATGACTGGCCTTTTTTAAGTGCAGCTTCTTCTAAGAAGGGCATCAACGCTTCATTGACGTGGGTGCCTGCCAGTAATTTTTCCTGTTGACGGAAACGGCGCACTGCATTTTGCGTTGCCGGGCCATCGACGCCATCGGCTTTCCCGGTGAGGAGATTGAGTCCAATGAGATAAGCTTGCGCGGTTTGAAGGCGCTCTTCTTCCGCTTTCGCAGATTTTAATTCAGCGAGATAATCATCGCTGAGGGTTGTGCCCGCAAGTCCATCAATGGCAACGAGCATAAACGGAATGTCGAGCTCATCATTGACGGGAATCCCGCTACGCTCTTTCAGTTCGCGGACGGCGCGTTTGGTTTTAGGGCCGAGTGATCCGGTCGGGTCATCCTCCATATAGCCCTCTTTTTTGAGGAAGCGCTGGAAGGTATTGATCACCTCGCGGGTTAAACGGCGTTCGGTATCGCCGCCGATTTTGCCATCGATCTGAAGATGATAGCGCGCTTGGAAACGTTTAACCGCTTCGTCTGTTGCCGGGCCCTCTTTTCCGTCGATCACTTCAATATAGTCGCCGGTGTAAGCAAGCATCAATTGTTGCAAGGTGAGCTTATCGCTGCCGCCGGGTTTATAGCCTTTAATCTGAATGCCCTCGCGCTCAAAGAACACAGCGAGATCTTTGTCGGTGGGATTTAAGTCATCGACGTTATAGAGCACCATTAAAAAGAGCGGCGATAAAAGACCGGTTTCGGGGAGCTTTTTCGAGGCTTCATAGGCGCGGATTGCGCTCCGCGTTCCGGGACCATTGAGTCCATCAACATCGCCCTCATAAAAGCCTTTTTCTTTTAAGCGCGCCTGCACTTTTTTACGCACATCTTTTTCAAGACGGGTTTCCCATTTAGGGGCAAGTTTTCCGGTGGGTTCAACGCCGATGGAGGTTTCATACGAGGTGATCCCTTCACGGGTTTGCGGACCCATCGCGCCATCGAGCGCGTAGGGGAAGTGCCCCATGATGCGCAGCCATACTTGGCGATTTAAGAGAGTGTTGGAGTGCGCATCAAAGATGGTTTTTTTGATCTCATCGATCGAATGCTCAAACTCGGTAAGACGTGGTGTTTCATCGGTTTCTTCATCGTCTGACGCTTCACTGATGGGGTTTTCATCGACCTCATCGACCTCATCTAGATCGCCGACGAGATGAATAATTTTCTCTGTTTCCGCATCTTCTTCCTCTTCGAGCGCTTCAATGGACTCGATCTCGGTAAGAGAGGTGTCGGTTTCCGCTTGTTTTTCAGGAATCGGGGTTAGTGTCACAGGCTCTTCTGGCGTTGCCGTCTCTGATGTTACCGTTTCTGCGTTAGCGGTTAAATTAGTTGCGTTTGATTCACTCGGAGCGGTTTGAGGAGTGACCTCTGTTGACTCATCACTCTCTGCGCGGGCGACAGGAATTGGGGTGGGCGCCGTTGGGACGCTTGAAACATTGGCGTTTTTTTGCGTCGCGGTTGATCTATCGGCTTCTGCGATCGGGGTTTTCTTAAAACGTACGCCGTAATCAATGAGCTCTTTATCTCTAAAGAGGAACATGAGCAGGCGGGGCGATAGATTGCCGAGCTCATCGAGTCCGTGGAAACGCTCGTAAGCAATGGTTGCCGCGCGAGTGCTAAAATTATTGACCCCATTGACATCATCGTGATAAAAATCGAGCTGTTTGAGGCGTTTTTGCAGTTTTTTGCGCACCTCTTTTTCAAGCGGGACTTCCCATTTGGTGTCGGGAATTCCTGTCGGCTTTTGCCCGATATGCGCTTGGTAATCACGAATGGCACTGCGAGTTGTTGGCCCCGTCATACCATCGACTTTATGGTCAAAAAAGCCGATGATTTTGAGCCAGGTTTGAATCGTGAGAATTTTATTGGAGGGCGCGTTATTAACCACCGCATCGATCTTATTGAGCACCAGCGTTTGGGTCTCTGGATCGAGCTTTTCATTGGTGGTGTGATTGAGATAACGAATCGAGACCTCATCGGGCGGAAGATTACCATTTTTAGAGAGGCGGGCTTCCGCTTGCGCTTTTTGAGTGAGCGAGGCATCGGCCGCTTCCACTAAATCCGCATCCGAAACAGCGCCCAGTTGAAGATCCTCTGGGGGAAGATCATATTCCTCCTCAATTTCTACCTCAAGGGTCTCAGAGCCACGCTCTTTCATAAGGCCTTGCGCGGTCTCTTTAAGGAGGCGGAAGGTCGCATAATTCATCTGCGGGATATTTTGATACGCACCGGCAAAATTATCGAGTGCTGATACGGTATCGCGATCGAGAAGGCCTGAGAGTTTCAGGTCCTCGCCCATGCTGTTTAAAAGACGTTGCGCCTCTTTAATCGCCTCTTCTTCAAGTCCTTCAAACCAATCGGGGGTAATCCGATTGTTCGCTTCGAAATTTTTTGCTGATTTATAGGCAATGACGCTCTGTTGGATCGATGGATTGAAAACGCCGGCAAAATTATCGACGGGATAGTCAAGAAGATTGAGCCAATGCTGCATCTTTTGAATGAGCACCGTATTAACGCCTGACCGCACGCCGTGCTGTCTCAGCCAGCGCACCACTTCCGGATCATTCTCGATCATAGCGTAATCGAGCAGGGTAAACCCAAGATCATCTCGGTAGGCAAGCTCATCGAGGCTAAGCGCACTTAAGGCCCCGATATCGCCTTTGACAGCAAGTTTTGGCGCGTTTTCCGCAAATCCTTGTTGTACTGAGAGGGAGAGTAGTGAAGCGGTCAGTAGTGTTAATAGGCGTTTCTTCATTATAAATCCATTATCCTTATTTCACCGTAGGGAGGCGTCCTTTGCGAAGGTGCACTAAAAGAAGCGATACCGCCGTAGGGGTGACGCCTTGAATGCGTGAAGCTTGTCCGAGGGTTTCAGGCTGCGCAGTTGCGAGCTTTTCTTGAATCTCAGCAGACAGTCCTTTAATCGCGTGATAGTCGATATTGGCTGGCAATGGCGCATTTTCAAAGCGTTGATTGCGTTCAATATCATCAAGCCCGCGATTAATATACCCCTCATATTTTGCCTGAATTTCAATTTTTTGTAATACATCCGCAGAATATTGGTGAAGGGGTTGACCTTCCTCAAGCGCCATCAGATGCTCAAGATGCACTTGCGGACGTTTTAACAGGTGAAGCGCTTTGATATTTTGCGAGAGGGAGACGCCGGTCTCTTCTTGGATCGTTTTCCCAGAATCGGTGCGAATGTCGATGAGCCAATCCTTCATAAATTGGTCAGCTTGTGCAATCGCTTCCTCTTTCTCTTCAAATTTCTGCCAACGATAATCATCGACAAGCCCGAGCTCTCGGCCAATTGGCGTTAAGCGTTGGTCGGCATTATCTTCACGGAGAAGCAGGCGATATTCCGCGCGCGAGGTAAACATGCGGTACGGCTCTTTCACCCCGAGCGAGATGAGATCATCGATCATAACGCCAATGTAGGATTCATGACGCTGTGGATACCACGCCTCTTTTTCCAGATAACGGCGCGCCGCATTTAAGCCCGCGAGTAGTCCTTGAGCTGCCGCCTCTTCATAACCGGTGGTTCCGTTAATTTGGCCGGCAAAGTAGAGGTTGTCGATCGCTTTGGTTTCAAGGGTGTATTTCAGATCGCGCGGATCGTAGAAATCATACTCAATGGCGTATCCAGGACGGGTGATGTGCGCGTTTTCAAGCCCTTCAATGCTGTGAACAAGCTCAATTTGCACATCAAACGGAAGGCTCGTCGAGATTCCATTGGGGTAATATTCGTGGGTATCTAAGCCTTCCGGTTCTAAAAATACATGATGACGATCTTTATCGGCAAACTTCATGATTTTATCTTCCACCGACGGGCAGTAACGCGGGCCAATGCCTTCAATCGTCGCATTATCGGCATACATCGGTGAACGATCAAGACCGCCGCGAATAATTTCGTGGGTGCGCGGATTGGTATAGGTGGTGTAGCAGGGCACTTGCGTTGGGTGCTGCGACACATCGCCTAAGAAGGAGAAGACCGGCGCCGGATCATCACCGGGCTGAATATCCATATTGGAAAAGTCGATGGTTTTTCCGTCAATGCGCGGTGGGGTTCCGGTTTTTAAACGGCCTTTACGGAGTTTCATCTCGGCAAGTTTATGCGCAAGGGAGATCGATGGAGGATCGCCCATGCGTCCGCCTGAATAGTTCTCCATTCCCACGTGAATCAGGCCAGAGAGGAACGTTCCTGCGGTTAAAACGACCGTTGAGCTATGAAAGCGAATGCCGGTTTGAGTAACAACGCCGCAGGCACGATCGCCCTCTAAAATAATATCGTCCGCTGCTTGTTGGAAGATATAGAGATTGGGCTGATTTTCTAAGATCGAGCGGATCGCTTGTTTGTAGAGCGTTCGGTCCGCTTGGGCGCGAGTTGATCGCACCGCCGGGCCTTTTGAGGCGTTTAGCGTTCTAAATTGAATGCCGGCATGATCGGTAGCAATCGCCATGGCGCCGCCAAGTGCGTCAATTTCGCGGACGATCTGCCCTTTCCCGATACCACCAATGGCTGGGTTGCAGCTCAGTTGGCCGAGGGTTTCAATATTGTGTGTCAAAAGGAGTGTGGGGACGCCAAGTCTTGCTGAGGCAAGGGCCGCTTCTGTCCCTGCGTGGCCGCCGCCGATGACGATCACCCCAAAATGTTTAGGATAGTCCATTTTTAATTATGTAATCTGAGTGAGAATAAAGAATTATTATAATACAAAAAGCAAATAAGACCGAATCAGTCGGTCTTATTTTTCATAAGTGACAGGCGAATTGCTCCATCCTGCCAGCGTTTATTTTAGTCTAGATTGATCGTTTCGTGGGCAATCTTATTTTGCTTTACCCATACGTTTTTGAAGATCATCATAGGCTGCGGTGAATCCTTTCATCGATACTTTAAGTTTAAGCTCTTGTAAGCCTTTGCCTAAAAGATCGTGGTTGTAGCTAAGATTCATCGTGTTTGATTTTTTAAGAGAAGCAACGATTTCGTCTGTCGCAAGAGGAAGCCCTGTGATACAGCCATCGTTTAAGCAGCGCTCAAAGTAGAGTTGTTCGATTTTATCTTTTCCAAGCTCTAACGGTTTACCGTCGATATTGATGCCCATCCCCGGAAGTAAAAGCGTGCCAGGAAGCGCCGTTAAAATAAGGGTAGGTTGATCTTGGATATAGATCACCGATGCGCGCGCTGCGTCGATCTCTTGACCACCTTGTGGGGTTTCCACTTTAGTGGTGGTACCGGTTGTGATAATGCAGTCGCGGACTTCTTTCGCCTCATCAATTAGATGACAGGTAATCATCCAGTCACCGTGTTTTTGTTGATATTCAAGCTGAGGTTGAGTTTGCGCCATTGCTTGCGAGCTCATTAACACAGCAGCACTTAATCCAAATAGAATTTTCTTTAACATCGCTAACCTAATCTCCATTGATAATTTATGTAAAAGTATCGAATCAGTGTAATATAAATTGAGACAAAATCAAAGGAAAAGCGCGGGTTTTTCGTCGATATTTAATGCCGTACGCCCTATTTTAGTGTAGAGTATAGGGGAATTATTGGATCGTTTTAGAGTAATCGTTAGATAGAGGCTTATGGACAGTATAGACGAACGGAATAGGGATGGTTTAGGAACGCTTTTTGTAATCTCATCGCCCTCAGGGGGCGGTAAAACAACGTTGGTGAATCAATTAATTGATCAGACCGATTATGTTGAGCGCGTGGTAACGCACACAACGCGGGCGCCAAGAGCGGGAGAGATCGACGGCGAGCATTATCATTTCGTCTCAGTGGAAGAATTTAAAGCGCTTATCGAACAAGATGGGTTTTATGAGTATGCAGAGGTGTTTGGCAATTACTACGGCACGTCTAAAAAGGCGGTAGAAGCGAAGACTCGCGAAGGGAAAGATGTGGTGCTCGTGATCGATTGGCAAGGCGCTAAATCGATCAAAGCAATTATGCCCGAAGCGGTATTAATCTTTATTATGCCTCCTTCGCTTGAAACCCTCCGCGCACGGCTCATTCACCGGAATTTAGATAGCGAAGCGATTGTCGAAAAAAGAATGGAAGATGCGGTGAATCAAATCAAACATTACCGCAGTTTTGATTATGTCATTGTCAATGATGATTTCGACCTTGCGCTCTCTGAATTAAAAGGGATTTTCCACACCAATCGCCTTCGCCTTAAATATCAAGTGGTGAAAGAAGCGGCGCTATTAAAATCATTATTTGCTGATGAAGCAGAATAGATCATCTATAATGAACCGTATTGTTCGTAATATGATCTTAATTAACGTTAATTTTTAGTTGTTTAAAGGAAGTAAAAGTATGGCAAGAGTCACGGTCGAAGATTGTTTAGGACGTGTAGATAACCGTTTCCAACTCGTATTAGTTGCGGCAAAGCGCGCACGACAAATTAGTAATGGGGCAGAGCCTCGTATCGACGGTGTACCCCACGGTGCAAAACCGACTGTAGTCGCACTTCGTGAAATCGCAGGCGGCGCAATTAGTCCTGACGAAATCAAAGTACTTGCAAAAGAAGAAGCTGCGTCTGCCGCATTTGCTGACTAAGTAAAAGGGCTACGCAATGGGGATGGAAACTGTTGAATTACCGCAAAACCTGATTCCATGGAAAGCGGAATTTGTTGAGAAAACCAATCGCTTAATTCGCGTCGTCTCTCGATATTTGTCGAAAGAGGATGTGGAAGAGGTGAAACGAGCCTGTGTTTTTGGTGCATTTGCGCATCAGGAACAGTTTCGCTCGTCTGGTGAACCCTATATTTTCCATCCCATCGCCGTTGCGCTCATCTTAACGGAGGTCGAAATCGATGCGGCGTCCATTGTGGGCGCAATTTTACATGATGTGATCGAAGATACCGATATTGAGTATGATGAGATCAAATATCATTTCGGCGAAGATGTGGCGAACATCGTTGATGGCGTCACAAAATTAACGCAAATTCGGTTCCGTTCGAAAGAGGAAGCGAAGGCGGAAAACTTCCGCAAAATGGTTTTGGCGATGACCAAAGACCTGCGCGTCATTATGGTGAAACTGGCTGATAGGCTCCATAATATGCGCACGCTCGGGGCACTCCCGGCCTATAAAAAACGTCGCATTGCACGAGAAACTTTAGAGATTTACGCGCCCATCGCCTCGCGCCTTGGGATGTATGTGCTTCAGGTCTATCTTGAGAATCTCTGCTTTGAGAATCTCTACCCGATGCGTTATGAAGTGCTTAAAAATGAACTTGAGAAAAAGGACGTTGAACAGCACGATAATCTCAATAAAATTTTAGAGAGCATCGATGAACGTCTCGTTCGCAGTAATATCCTATCGCGACTTTCCACCCGCCGTAAGCACCTTTGGAGTATCTATCAAAAGATGCGCGTTAAGGGCGGGCTTGATTATGTTTACGATATTTTTGCGATTCGAATCATTGTGCGCTCGGTGGATGATTGTTACCGCGTTTTAGGGATTGTCCATCAGCTCTACAAACCGATTATTGGCGGCTTTAAAGATTATATCGCCATTCCTAAAATTAACGGGTATCAGAGCCTTCACACTGTGGTGTTTGGGGCAAATGGGCTTCCCGTTGAGGTGCAAATTCGCACCCGCGATATGCACATTGTGGCGGAAGTCGGAGCTGCGGCGCACTGGCGTTATAAAGAGAGTTATGAAGGACAGAGCCACGCGTTCCAAAAAACCACGAAATGGCTCGATGTGGTGACCGAGCTTCAAGATATCACCACCTCCCCTGAAGAGTTTATGGAGACGATGAAAGCGGAACTCTTCCCGAAAGAGATCTACGTCTTCACGCCGAAAGGCCGTATTATTGAGCTTCCTCGCGGGGCTACAGCGCTCGACTTTGCCTATGCAGTTCATACCGATATTGGTGATACCTTTGAAAAGGCGCTCGTGGATTCGCAAGAGGTGGCGTACGATTATCTCTTAAGTAACGGGCAAACCGTCGAGATTAAAACCAATAAAAGCGTTAAGCCGAGCTCGCTCTGGCTTGATCATGTGATTACCGCGCGAGCTCGTTCGCGCATTCGTAGTTATCTTGGGGATCTTTCAGATCTTGAAGCAGAAGATGCGGGATCGGCGATTTTGCAAAACGCGATTTTAGAGCGCGGCTTTAAAGAGGGTGCGTTAAGCGATGAGCAGGAAGCGACGATTCTCCATGATTTAGGCTTGGGCTCAAAAGAACAATTGTTGATGGACATTGGGCGCGGTAAATATCCGGCACAATATGTGATCAACCGCTATTTAGTCAATTTCCGTTACACGCCCGATCTTCTCCCAGATGCCGATGAGAGCGATGAAGGGGAAGAGGTGTCCAATGAGATGATTAAAGGGGCAGAGGGAATGAAAGTCTCGCTCGGTGCCTGCTGTAATCCGCTCCCGGGCGAACCGATTATTGGTTATTTAAGTATGCGTCACGGCCTTGTGATGCACGCAACCAATTGCAGTAATATCGAGATGTTTAAAAAGCATCCTGAGCGCTGGTTACCGCTTGAGTGGAGTAAAGAAGTGCGTGGCGATTTCCCCGTACAGCTCTATCTCTTAGCGAAAAATCGACGCGGTTCAATTGCCGCCATCAGCGCCAAAATTACTGAGTTGAATCTCGATTTTGAAGAGTTTAAATCGGAAAACATTAACGAAGATCTTGTGAAGATCGCCTTTGTGATTCGTGTGAACGATCGTAAACACCTTGCGGATGTCATGCGGAGTTTGAGGTTGTTAGACAATGTCGAACGCGTCTCCCGAAAATAAGTGGTGGCCCATCCGGCAATTGCCGGCGTGGGTTATCACGTTGCTTATTTTTTGGATTCTGCTACTGGCGTATGGCATGTTTGCCGGCTCGCGTATCTCTGAGCGCCTTAATTCCATCATCTATGATAACTTTGCCCTAGTTAAAACCTGCACCACCAATGTGGACGATATCGCCATTGTGACGATTGATGACCACACCATTCAGGCACTCGATCGGCGCTGGCCGTTGCCGCGTAATTATCACGGGGCACTCATTCAAACACTCACCGAATATGGCGTCAAAGCGATCAGCTATGACGTGCTCTTTCTTGAGCCCAATATTGGCGATGGCGAGCTCTATCAAGCGCTCGTCAATAACGGCAATGTGGTGTTGCCGTCGTTGATTTTCCCATCAGGGCTTGAGCTCAATATCTTTAACGATGTGGTTAAAACCGGCCACGCCGCCCTTGAAAAAGAGACCGATGGCGTTGTCCGCTCGCTCTCTTTATATAAAACCTACGGCGAAAGCCATTATCCTCATACAACGGTATCGCTCCTAAAAGCGACCGACCCGAGTAATACTGTGCTCGATGACTATATTGATCGCATTCAAGCGAGCCGATTTATCGATTCGAACACGGCGTATTATATCGGTAGTAAAAAGAATCGATTCCAACATTACTCCTTTGCCGATGTGCTTGCGGGCGTTTATGAGCCGGACGAATTTCGCGATAAGGTGGTATTTGTCGGGGTGACCGCAACGGGGCTTGGTGAGAAGTTTGTCCCCTTTTCCCGTTGGGATAAGAGTGAACCTGAATATTTAACGGCGATCGACCTTCAAGCACAATTTTATGATGAGCTCCGCCATGAAAAGCTTGTTTTTAAAGTAACGACCGGCTTTGAGCGGGTGATTAATCTCTTTGCGCTGCTGCTTATTTTGATTTTAGTACGACGCCTTAAAATCTCCGGGGTTTGGAGCAGTTTAGTGGCGGTGGTTTTCTTAATTACGCTGCTACTTTTTTCCTATCTTGCGATTTCGCTTTTCCATATGTGGATACCGATGGGCGATTCCCTTGTGGTTGCGTTTTTCTTCCTCTTTGTCTATGGGCTGATGACCGCGCATTATGATGTGGTTGAAGCCAATCGTCGTCTTGAAGAACGTGTCGCGCTCCGCACTCAAGAGCTTGAAGAGACCAATAAAAACCTCGCCCAAGAGATTCGCGACCGAAAAGCGATTGAAAAGACGCTCCGTGATAATGAAAATGGCCTGCGTCTACTCTTTGACAGTTTACAGATCGGGATTTTAACCACCGATGAGTCGGGCTGCATTATCAGTAATAATAAGACGGCGGATAAACTTCTGCATCGCCGTTCGATGCCACTTCTGCAGGGCGCGTTTTTACAAGATCTGATTCGCCAAGACCCGAAAACCCCCAATTATCAATCCTTTCCATCGCTCGTGGATATCTTTCATGAGCTTGCCGGCAAAGGGACGCTTGATTCAATTCAGGTGGAGGGCGAGATTATCGATGCCCGCAGTGAAGGCATTCCGATTTCAGTGACGTTTTCACGTCTGCTTCAGGGCGGGAATCGTAAATTTGTCTGTATTGTGCGCGATATTCGAGAACAGCGCCATGCAGAAAAAATCACCCAAGAATTTGTCGCGACCGTATCTCATGAACTGCGCACGCCGATCACCTCCATTAAAGGCTCGCTTGAATTGATCGATAGCGGAATTGCCGGTCAATTAACGCCCAAAACTCGCAGTTTATTGAGCTTAGCGCTTCGCAATAGTAACCGCCTTTTAGTGCTGGTAAACGATATTTTAGACATTCAGCGCATTCAATTAGGAACGCTTGAATTTAAACTTGAACCGCTCGATCTTGTGGAGCTCGTTGGGCAATCGGTTGAAGTCAATGAAGCTTATGTGCAGGCCTATGGTGCGGAAGTGATTGCGAAATTGCCGCCGTATCCGATCTATGTATTGGGCGATTATGATCGCTTAGTGCAGGTGATGAGTAACTTAATTTCCAACGCGGCGAAGTTTTCCACAGGTGGTGGCACGGCGATTATAGATGTGAGCGTTGTGGTGGCAAAACGCCATGCGCGCGTTGAAGTGACCGATTATGGCGAGGGCATTCCTGAAGCCTTCCAGAAAAAAATATTTGAGAAATTTGCTCAAGCTGACGAAGCGCAACATCGCTCCCAAGGAACGGGATTGGGCTTGAGCATTACGAAGGCATTGGTTGAGCAGATGCGCGGCACCATCGACTTTCACTCTAAAGAGGGTGATGGCGCCACATTCTTCTTCTACCTACCCATTTTAACGCCTTCAGAGATTAAAGCGTATCGAGAACGAGAGGAAAACAATCATGAAAAATAGAGCGGATCAACCTTTACGCCATTTAGGCGGGCTCACCCCGCGGGAATTTTTAGCCGATTATTGGCAGAAAAAACCCCTCTTTGTGAAAGGGGCATTTCCGGATTTTAAAGACCCACTCACTCCCGATACCATCGCCGGTCTCTCGCTTGAGGAATTTATTCCCTCGCGCCTTATTTTAGAAGAAGGGGGCGTGCGCCCGTGGGAGATGCGAAAAGGTCCGCTGGCGGAAGAGACCTTTTCTAACTTAGGTGAGAAAAAATGGATGCTGGTGGTCAATGATATGGAGAAATTTCTTCCTCATCTGCGCCTTCTGACTGATCCTTTTAATTTCATCCCTAATTGGCGTTTTGATGATCTTCAAGCAACGCTCGGCCCCGATGAAGGCAACGTCGGCGCACATTGGGATGATTACGATGTTTTTCTCATTCAAGGCATGGGGAAAAAGCATTGGAAGATCAGCTTTGATGAAGTGTCGGAAGATGATTTTGTCGAGGGCATCGATATTCGCTTGATTGAAGATTTCAATGTGGATCAGGAGTGGATTGTCGAGCCGGGCGATCTTCTCTATTTGCCTCCGAGAATTGGCCATTACGGCGTTAATATCGGCAAAAGCATCACTTGGTCAGTGGGATTCCGTGCGCCGAAAGATCAAGAACTCGTGCATGATTTTGCCGCAGCGAAAATGGAGCTGATTGAAGCCGATGCGCGTTTTTCCGATCCGGATTTAATCTATCAACAAGAGTGCGGCGAACTTACCGATCAATCGGTGGATAAGGTGCTTGAACTGCTTAAAAATCATTTGCCGCTAAATCGTAAAACGGTGGGCGAATGGTTTGGACGTTTTATTACGGAACCAAAAATGGGGCAAGAAGCCTATCCGCTCGATGAGCCGGTGGATCTTGAGTTTATTGAAGAATTATTAGAGGATGAGCAGGACATTGAGCGCCATCCCGGACTCACCTTTATCTATCGCGTGGAGGGAGATGTGGCAACGCTCTATGTGGCGGGCGAGGCTTTTGCCGTCAGTGCAGATCTTGCGCCATTATTAGCGCTCTTAACCCGTCATCGTTTCTATTCGCCCGGTCAGCTGCGTCCTTATCTTAAAGAGACTGAGGCCAGTGCGCTGCTTGTTCAGCTTCTAAATGAGGGCTATCTCGTTTATGAAGGGCTGGAAGATGAGTACGATGAGTATGACGACGAAGAGTATGATGAAGACGATTTTGATGGGGATGATGAGGAGTAACCGATGCTAAGACATGATCGATACCGAATGATGGTCGCGCTTGGATTGTTGCTGATTGCGTGGGTATTTATCGGCGCTGTGTCAGCAAAACCTAAAATGATTGAACTGCCGGACTTTGTTGAGTATCAATTTAAAATGCACCCTGAATCGAATCTCCCGATGGCGAAAATGAAAGTTAGGGAAGCTACGCTCAATGTAGAGCTTGCGCTCACCTCGCGTTCGCAAATGAATGGTTTAATGCACCGCTATATTTTGCCGCAAAATGCCGGAATGCTCTTTGTTTTTGCGAAAGAAGCGCCCCGCAGTTTTTGGATGAAAAATACGAAAATTCCGCTCGATATTATCTATATTGATGGAAAGGGCGTGGTGGTTGATATCGTCAAAGCCGTGCCCTGTATCGCCGATCCTTGCCCAAGTTACCCCTCTAAAGCGCCGGCGCAATATGTGCTTGAACTTGGGAAAAATGAGAGCGATCGTTTAGGGATCGAGATTGGATATCAATTTGGGCTATCAAATTAATTTTGCGCAGGATTAGCCATAGCCAAACGCGAAAAACTATACTATAATGGCGGACTTAAATGCTGTCATCGCCATTGGCACTTTTAATTTTTGGAGTTTAAAAAACAATGTTAACAACAGACAAAAAAGCTGAAATTATTGCTGAATTTGCCCGCGCTGAAGGCGACACTGGTTCACCTGAAGTACAAGTTGCACTTTTAACCAATAACATTAACGATTTAAGAGCACACTTTGACGAGCATAAGAAAGATCATCATTCTCGCCAAGGTATGTTAAGAATGGTTAACAAACGTCGTAAATTGCTTGATTACTTAAAATCAAAAGATTTAGGTCGTTATCAAGCTTTAATCGAGCGTCTCTCATTACGTCGTTAATTTTAACGTTCGCGTGATGATACGAAGCTTTTGTAATAACGTTTATCAAGATTCCTTCTGTGGAATGGGTAGAGGTTATTGCTAAAATTTAAGAAACCCTCTCCGCTTTGGTGAGGGTTTTTTCTTAAAATCATTTTAAGTACGTAGAAGCGATTAAACGGGGCACTGCTTAAGGGCTCACTTTAACCAGTCTTTAAGCAGTTCCCTAATCTAAAGATGAATTGCTTCTATGTATCCTTTAATTTACAAGTTATTAAAGAGGTATCTATGAAACTTGAAGCAATTAAACAAGAGTTTGAATTAGCCGGTCGTACCGTTACGATCGAAACCCGTGAAATCGGTCGTCAAGCGACGAGCGCAGTAATGGTCGATATTGAAGGCACCACAGTATTTGTTACCTGTGTGGCGTCAAAATCATCTGATCCAAGCCGTGATTTCTTCCCATTAACGGTTGATTATCAAGAGCGTACCTATGCTGCGGGTAAAATCCCGGGTGGATTCTTCCGCCGTGAAGGCCGTCCTTCTGAGCATGAGATCTTAGTATCACGCTTAATTGACCGTCCTGTGCGCCCACTTTTTGACGAAGCGTTCACCAACGAAGTGCAAATTATTGCAACCGTGATGTCTGTTAATCCTGAAATTGCAACGGATATTGTTGCGCTAATTGGTGCATCAGCTGCGGTTTCAACCGCGGGTCTTCCATTTAATGGTCCAATCGGTGCGGTGCGCGTTGGCTATCAAAATGGCGAATACGTTGTAAACCCAACGCTTTCAGAGCTTAAAACTTCAGATCTTGATCTTGTAGTAGCGGGAACAGAAAGCGCGGTATTAATGGTTGAATCAGAAGCAAACCTTCTTTCTGAAGAAGTGATGCTTGGTGCGGTGATGCACGGTCACGAAGCGATGCAAGTGATCATCAACAACATTAAAGAATTAGCAGGTAAAGTGAATGCGGACGTATTCCCATTTGAAAAACCTGAGAAAAACCAAGCGCTCGTTGACGCGGTAGAAAAAGAAGCACGTGCAGGCTTAGAAGCGGCATTCAAACTTCAAGTAAAACAAGAGCGTTCAGATGCGATTTCAGCGGTTCAAGCGAAAGCAGTTGAAGCATTGGTAACCGATGCAGATGACAGCTTCACTGAAAGCGAAGTTGTTCGTGAAGTAAGCCGTATTAGCTCAGATGTAGTTCGTGGATCAATCTTACGTGGTGAACCGCGTATTGATGGCCGTGACACCAAAACCGTTCGTCCGATCGAAGTGAAAGTTGGGGTATTACCTCGCACTCACGGTTCAGCACTCTTCACTCGTGGTGAAACTCAAGCGATTGTGGTGGCAACTTTAGGAACAGAGCGTGATGCACAAATCATCGATGCGCTTGAAGGTGAATATAAAGAAAACTTTATGCTTCACTACAACTTTCCTCCCTACTCAGTTGGAGAAACTGGTCGCGTAGGTTCACCAAAACGTCGTGAAATTGGTCACGGGCGTCTTGCAAAACGTGGGGTTCACGCGGTACTTCCTAACATGGAAGAGTATCCATACACGATCCGCGTTGTATCAGAAATCACTGAATCAAACGGTTCAAGCTCAATGGCGTCAGTGTGCGGATCATCGCTTGCATTGATGGATGCGGGCGTTCCATTAAAAGCGCCGGTAGCCGGTGTTGCGATGGGTCTTATCAAAGAAGGTGACGATTACGCCGTTCTTACCGACATCTTAGGCGATGAAGACCATTTAGGCGATATGGACTTTAAAGTTGCAGGAACCAACGAAGGCATCACTGCACTTCAAATGGACATTAAAATCGACGGAATCACCAAAGAGATCATGGAAACCGCGCTTGAACAAGCAAAAGCAGGCCGTCTCCATATCTTGGGCGAAATGAATAAAGTGCTTGATGCATCACGCGATTCAATCTCTGAATTTGCACCACGCATCACCACCATTCGCATCAACCCAGACAAAATCCGTGATGTAATCGGTAAAGGTGGGGTAACCATCCGCGCGATTACTGAAGAAACGGGTGCGGTAATTGAGATCGAAGATACCGGTGAAGTACGCATCTCTGCGGTGAATAACTCACAAGCGGAAGCAGCGAAAAAACGTATCGAAGATATCACAGCGGATATCGAAATCGGTACCGTATACGAAGCGCCGGTGGTTCGTTTAATGGACTTTGGTGCGTTTGTAAACCTTCGCCCAGGTCAAGATGGTATGGTTCATATCTCGCAAATCCCTGCGGAAGAGCGCATCCAAGACATTAACGATTACCTCAAAGTGGGCCAAATCGTTAAAGTTAAAGTGCTTGAGATCGACCGTCAAGGCCGTATCCGCCTTAGCATGAAAGACGTTGAATAAATTTTATTAAATTAACGTAATTTAAGCGCCCTAGATCGTTATTGATGTAGGGCGTTTTTTATGCGGATTTAAAAATGCGGTATAATTAACCGGTACGCGGTATTGATATTAAAAGGCGTACATGCGGAATCGATGCATCACGGGTGTTTTTAAGTTAAAAAAACGCCGAATAAACGTGGATGCAGACAGTAGAATTAAAAAGAGAGACAAAAACTATGGCAAAGAAAAAACAGGGTGGATTGCGCATTGCCGATAATAAACGGGCGTTCCATGAATATTTTATTGAAGAGCGGCTTGAAGCGGGCATTGCACTCCAAGGCTGGGAAGTGAAAAGCCTTCGCGATGGGCGCGGGCAGATTAATGAGGCGTATGTCTATATTCGTGACGGGGAAATTTTCCTGATCGGAATGCATATTTCGCCGCTTTTATCAGCATCCACGCACGTTCGCCCCGATTCAACGCGGACGCGGAAATTGCTGCTCCATCGCCGTGAAATTGACCGACTAACCGGCGCAGTGGACCAAAAGGGTTATGCGCTCGTTCCGCTCAATCTCTATTGGAAAAATGGCCTTGCCAAGGTTGAGATTGGTCTCGGTAAAGGTAAAAAAGCCCACGATAAACGGGCGACCATTAAAGAGCGTGATTGGGATCGTGAGAAACAGCGTCTCATGCGTCACAAACATCAATAGATTTATTACGCTGACTCATCGAAAAAAATCACAAAGCGCGAGCGCCATCATGGTTGCTTGCGCTTTTTTGTTAAATCCGTAAAATCAAAGACTCACCGTTTTAAGAAACGATAACAACAATAACGAACAAAATCCGATTGAGGAATCGTCGGAGGGAGAAGCGATGAAAAAAATAGTCTTTTTAGATGCCGGAACGTTGCCACGTGCCGAGTTTGCCTTTGATTTTCCATTTGAGCTCACATCCATTAATAATTGCACCCAAGATGAGGTGAAAACTGCGTTAAAGGGGCATGAGATTGCGCTTACCAATAAGGTGCCCATTACGCGGAGTGATATGGAAGCCAATCCCGATTTGAAGCTAATTGCGGTGACGGCAACGGGCTTTAATATGATCGATGTAAAAGCAGCAAGAGAACTTGGCATTACGGTGTGTAATGTCGCTGATTACAGCACGGTGTCTGTGGCGGAGCATGCCTTTATGATGATGATTTCGCTTATGCATCGCTTACCCCTTTATCAAAAGCGAATTGAGGGCGGTGAGTGGCAGGTTTCTCCCTTCTTCTCCATTTTAGCGGAGCCGATCTACGATCTTGCGGGGAAAACCTTAGGGATTTTTGGGAAAGGGGCGATTGGTTCAAAACTTGGCGAATTTGCTACCTGTTTTGGGATGAAAGTACTCTATGCCGAGCGAAAGGGCGCGGACAAGGTGCGTGAGTGCTATGCTGCGTTTGATGAGGTATTAACGTCGGCGGATGTGGTTTCGCTTCATGTGCCGTTAAATGAAGATACGGCCAATATGATCGATGCAGATTCCATTGCACGCATGAAAAAGGGCGCGATCTTAATTAATGTGAGCCGCGGCGGACTTGTGGATGAGTCAGCCCTTGCAGATGCGCTACGCAGCGGGCAACTTGGCGGCGCTGGCGTGGATGTGGCAACCAAAGAGCCTCCGTTAAAAACCAATCCGCTGTTAGCCAATGATTTGGGTAACTTTATCTTAACGCCCCATTCCGCGTGGGCAAGTGAAGAGGCAGTAGCGCGTCTGATGGTGATTTTGCACAATAATATAAATCAGTTTGTTGCGGGCAATCCCGTCAACGTGGTGAATTGAGTGGCGTAAATTAAGGTAAATCCGCTTAAAATGAGCCGCTGCGCTATAGCCAATGATTTAAGAAACCTCTACACTAGTGTGGAGGTTTTTTTGTTGCCAAGTGCAACGATCGATCAATAACAGTAAAGGATGACTATGTATTTAGCTTTAAAACATTCCCATACGCTATTTGCGGTGGTTTCGATTCTCTTTTTTAATATTCGATTCTGGGCTTATTTCAGTAAAGCGCGCCCTAAGTTGATTAAAATTGCGCCGCATATTATCGATACCGGCTTTTTTGTGCTCGGGATTGCGCTTATTTTTAACCGTTATTACCATCACGGGATGCCTGCGTGGCTCATCGTAAAACTTATCTTATTGGTTGGATACATCTTTTTTGGCATTTGGGCGATGCGCCAAAACAATCCGCCGAAAAAGCGCTATATTGGTTACTTTTTGGCCAACGGCACGGTAATCGCTATGCTATACTTAGCCTTCGTTAAGCCAATCATCTTTTGATTGATCCAACGCCAAACACGAGCAGTTTGGGAATTTCTTCGGAAATTTGGTCAATTAGAAAAAAGATTGAATAATATTTGATCTAGGGGTTGACGATAACGAAAAGTAAGATATAATAAACATCTTCAAAGACACAGCGCCCATAGCTCAGCTGGATAGAGTACCTGGCTACGAACCAGGCGGTCGGAGGTTCGAATCCTTCTGGGCGCGCCATACAAGAGAAAGCTTCTAGTTTACTAGAAGCTTTTTTCTTATCTGTAAAATATTTTTGGAGCGTATTTCTCGCTTATAAACAACTCTCCCCTAGCTCTCTCCATCTCTCTTCCAAGTGAGTCTGTCGATGTTGATTGTCGCGGATTGTTTAGTGGATTGTTTATAGGCGGGCAATAAAAAAACCCAGCGCAGTGGCTGGGCATTTATGAATGAGATTACATCTATATCACATTAGATTTTATCAATGAGCTCGTAGATATAGCGAGGATTGTCGCCTTGACGATAGAAGATAAAATTTTCTTGATAGCTTTTTAAGAAGGTTTCGCGCGCTTCTTTGGTTTCAAACCAACGTTCCGCGACGAAGTCTTTCCCTAATAGGTGGGGAAGTGCCATTGGATCGTGTTCTGGAAGCGTCATTTTTACGCCGTATGCTTTATTGCTCATTAATAAACTCCTCGATATCAATTTAATTTAGTTTGCTCGATTTAACCACCGGTCATAGACATAATACGACTAATTTTTGTGGTATCAATGGTAAATTCATGTTTTTCTGGTTTTAGATCAATCGCCTTGCGGATCGCCGCTTTTAGCTCATCATCGGAGCAATTATCGCGTAACATCTCACGCAGCGGATAAGCCTCATTTTGCCCAAGACACATATAGAGCGTGCCATCGACCGCTAATCGAACGCGGTTACAGCTTTCGCAGAAATGTTGCGACATCGGCGTGATCAGCCCAAAGGTAAATTCGCCATCGGGGGATTCATAATAGCGCGCAGGGCCATAGCCTAAATGGCGCGTCGTATCGATGAGTCCATACTTTTTCCGGAGCGACTCTAATAATTTAGTCAGATCACGCCCTTCGGTATTTTGGCCGGTAATGCCCATAGGCATCGCTTCAATCAGGCGGAGAATAAATCCGTGCTCCATACAAAAGCCGATCATATCGTCGATATCTTGATCGTTAACGCCGACCATCGGCACCATATTGATCTTAATCGGCGAAAATCCTGCCTCTTTTGCCGCTAAAATTCCGCGAAGAACTTTATCGCTGCAATCATTGCCGGTAATCGAATGCACTGTTTTCGGATTGAGAGAATCAAGGCTGATGTTAAGACGGCGTAAACCGGCCTCTTTTAAGGGGCGGGCAAGGCCTTCGAGCTGCGTTGCGTTCGTGGTCATTGAGATATCTTCAACGGTTGGAATCGCGCGCATTTCAGCAATGAGATCGGCCACATTTTTGCGTAAAAGCGGCTCGCCCCCAGTGATACGAAAGTTGTGCGTGCCCATTTCAGTAAAGGCATTAACGACCCGTAAAATCTCATCAAAGGTGAGCCAGTTTTTATTGACTTCAAATCCCTTGAAGCCTTTAGGAATACAGTATGTACAGCGTAAATCACAGCGATCCGTCACTGAGATGCGTACATAATCGATTTTCCGTCCAAATTGATCTATTAACATTCCTTGTTCCTCTCTCAACATTCGAGTTACAAGTTAAGGTCCTTAATGCAATCCGCAAGAAGCTCAACTTTCTTCGTTTGGGTAAATTCTTTTCGATACACTAATACAACGCGGCGTTTCGGCACCGGATCTTTGAAGGGCACATAGGCCAAAAACTCTTCAAGATGATCTTGCATTAATGCATATTTAGGCAGTACCGAGATATCGTGGCCTGCCGCAACAATGTTACGAATGGTTTCAAGGGAGTGGTGATGGGATTGCGTTGCGTTGATCTCTTTACATTGATCGATAATTTGATCACGGAAACAGTGGCCAACATTGAGTAAAAGCGGATTGTATTCGTGAATTTCGCTAGCGCTGATCTCTTTACGTTTTGAGAGCGGGTGATCTTTTGGTGTGATCACATAAAAAGGCTCTTCGTAAAGTTCAATAATCTCAAAGGTAGGATCAGAAACGGGAAGGGCCATAATCGCCGCATCAATCTCGCCGGTTTTTAACATGGGAATGAGATTTTCCGTTAAATTTTCATAGATATTGAGCGAAAGATCCGGCGCACGATCGCGAAGCGAAGGAATAATCTTCGGTAAGAGATAGGGCGCAATGGTAAAGATAATCCCGAGTTTGAATTCACCGTCTAATGAGTCGGAATCGATGCTAAGCGATCTGAGTTCATTGACAAGCTCAAAGATTTGGCGCGCTTTAGGGAGTGCCTCTTGGCCCGCCGCAGTGAGTAAGACTTCGTTGGTGGTGCGTTCAAAGAGTGAGACGCCCATTGAGTATTCTAAGTTTTTAATCCCAATGGATAATGCAGGTTGAGAAATAAAACATTTTTGAGCCGCTCGGCCAAAATGCTTTTCTTCGGCAACAGCAATAAAATAACGCAGTTCGTTTAGTTTCATGCCTACTCCATAAATCGTACATTGTAATGATTGAGTGTAGTTAAAATTTTATCATATTGGTAAAAAATATTTAGCTTATCTCCTCTTTTAACCTACTTATGAGGCTGATTGTACATTTCGGTTGAATAATGATTCACCAAATCTAAATATCTTGCTATCATGACGAGTGTAATAAGAGTTTTGAGAACCTAGAGTTTTACCGGCTTTTCAGAGGGGGGTCTTAAAACGAGAAAAATATGAGAGGAAAAGTCGTGATTTTTTTACAATTTTCGGAGGGGGGTTGTAAAAAGGCTTTATTATATTTTTTGTTCGCGCTAAAATAGTTCATTATGTAGATAATAAAGCGATATAAAAAAAGCGATAATTTATCTCAAAAAATTAAAAACAGACATCAGCTTACAAAACTTAATGCTTTGTGGGTTGAAATGATTTTTATGTACCACTAAATATTAATATAAGAGCGAGAATATGAAACTGATTGATAAATTTAGCAAGTACTCAGCGCTATATGGGGCCAACGCACCCTATATTGAAGAGATGTACGAAGCCTATCTTGCAGATCCAAATTCAGTTGGGGAGAATTGGCAGGAGTATTTCAAAGAATACCGCGACGGACGAACCCAAGATGTGGCGCACGGCCCCATCAAAGCATCGTTCGAGCATTTAGCACGCCAAGGTCGTAGACCGTGTGCTTCTGCAGGGATGGATCACGTAGCATCGGAGAAACAGACCGCAGTATTAAAATTAATTGACGCATATAGACGCAGAGGGCATCAAGTAGCAAGCTTATGCCCTCTTAATTTGCGTGAACGCCAAGACGTTCCTGAATTATCATTGGGCTATCATGGGTTGTCGAACGCCGATTTAGAGACCGAGTTTAACACCGGTGGTCTTTGTGGCGTACCGCACATGACCTTAAAACAGATTCTTGAGATTCTCGACCGCACCTATATTAATCATGTGGGCGTTGAGTATATGCACATTACCGATCACGATGAGCGTAACTGGATTCAGTCACGTTTAGAGAGCACCGGTGAAGCGATTCAATTCTCAGATGATGAGAAAAAAGAGACTTTAAAAGAGCTCGTTTCAGCAGAAGGCCTTGAGCGCTATCTTCACATGCGTTACGTGGGGCAAAAACGCTTCTCACTGGAAGGTGGGGACGCATTTATTCCATTAATGCACGAACTCGTTAATTGCGCGTCGGATAAAGATGCCGAAGAGATCGTGATCGGAATGGCTCACCGTGGCCGTTTAAACATGTTAGTGAACGTGCTTGGTAAAGCGCCAAAAGATCTTTTCGATGAGTTCGAAGGAAAACCCACCTTTACTACGGGTTCAGGTGACGTTAAATACCATATGGGTTTCTCGTCAACGGTTGAAACGCGTAATAAGCCGGTGCATTTAGCGCTTTCGTTTAACCCATCGCACTTAGAGATCGTTGATCCGGTGGTTGAAGGGTCAGTGCGCGCACGTTTAGAGCGTCGTCTCACCAAAGAACAAAATCGTCTTCAATACAATAAAGTGTTACCGGTCTTAATTCACGGGGACGCATCCTTTGCAGGGCAAGGGGTTGTAATGGAAACGATGCAGCTCTCGAAAGTTCGAGGCTATAGCTGTGGTGGTACCGTTCACATTGTGATCAATAACCAGATCGGATTCACCACATCAAACCCATTAGACGTTCGTTCAGCGACCTATTGTACTGACGCGGCGAAAATCATTCAGGCACCAATTTTCCACGTGAATGGCGATGATCCTGAAGCGGTGCGTTTTGTAACGCAAACGGCGCTTGCCTATCGTCAAACCTTTAATAAAGACGTGGTCATTGACTTAGTTTGTTATCGCCGTTTAGGCCATAACGAAGCGGATGAGCCAAGTGCAACCCAGCCAATGATGTACAAG
Source organism: uncultured Ignatzschineria sp. (assembly GCA_945619025.1). GTDB lineage: Bacteria > Pseudomonadota > Gammaproteobacteria > Cardiobacteriales > Wohlfahrtiimonadaceae > CALZBJ01. Next base: position 151,304 of record CALZBJ010000004.1, read on the forward strand.
TTGATCAAAGCCCACAAAACACCGGCAGAGATCTATGCGGATAAATTGATCGCAGAAGGCGTGATTACCGCAGACGAGTACAAAACTTACACTAAAGAGTATCGCGAGTTACTTGAGCTTGGTAAACCCGTTGGTTTCCCTGTGACCGACACCCTTAACATGGCGTATGTTGATGAGTGGAATCGCATCTTAGAGCACCAAGCGAAATTTGGTACCGATCAAGATGAGAAACCGAATACCGCCGTGGATGTGGCGCGCATTAAAGACCTCACTGAGAAAATGCACGAGCTTCCTGAAGGCGTTACCCTTCACCCGCGTGTTCAACGCATTCACGATAACCGTTACAAAATGGGATCGGGCGCGCTTGAAATGGACTGGGGCTTTGCAGAAACCATGGCGTATGCAACGCTTCTCGAAGAGGGCTATCCGGTGCGTATTTCTGGGCAAGACTCAGGCCGCGGAACCTTCTTCCATCGTCACGCGGTTTATCACAACCAAAACGACGGCTCAAGCTATGTGCCATTAGCGCATATTGCCGATGATCAAGCCCGTTTCACTGTGATTGACTCAATTCTTTCAGAAGAAGCGGTACTTGGATTTGAATACGGGTATTCAACCGCAGAGCCGAACAGCTTAGTGATTTGGGAAGGGCAATTTGGTGACTTCGTCAACGGTGCGCAAGTGGTGATTGACCAATTTATCGCATCGAGTGAAACCAAATGGCGCCGTCTCAGCGGTCTTGTAATGTTGCTTCCACACGGTTATGAAGGGCAAGGACCTGAGCACTCCTCAGCACGTCCTGAGCGTTTCTTACAACTTTGTGCGGAAAACAATATGTCATTTGTGGTCCCAACCACACCGGCGCAAGCGTTCCATATGTTCCGCCGTCAAATGTTGCAAGATTATCGTAAACCGCTTGTCTGTATGTCGCCTAAGAGCTTATTAAGACATCGCCAAGCTGTGAGCACGTTAGAAGATCTAAGCGAAGGCCAATTCATGCCGGTGATTCCAGAGATTGAAGAGATCAACAATCGCCAGGTTGAGAAAGTGGTGATCAGCGTTGGTAAGATCTACTACGATTTAGTCAATGCTCGTGCGGAAAAAGGCATCGAAAATACAGCGATCATTCGTTTAGAAGAGATCTATCCATTCCCAACGAAAGTGCTTTCAGAGATCTTAGCGGACTATCCAAAAGCGAAAGAGATCGTCTTCTGTCAAGATGAGCCGGCAAACCAAGGGTACGCCATGTTTGTACGCGAATATCTTGAAGAGATTGTGGATAAATCATCCGTTTTACGCTTTGCAACACGTCCAAAAGCGGCAGCGCCTGCGGTCGGTTACAACAGCTATCACATTGAACAACAAAATGCGCTCATCGAAGATGTGTTTGCATAACATTTAAAATAACCATTTAAGAACTATTTTTAGTAGGAGAAAATCCAACATGAGTACAGAAATCAAAGTTCCTGTTTTACCTGAGTCGGTAGCAGATGCGACCTTAGCGGCATGGCATAAAGGTGTGGGCGATTTTGTTGAAGAAGGCGATAACCTCGTTGATCTTGAAACCGACAAAGTAATGCTCGAAGTGCCTGCAACGGTTAGTGGTACGATCAAAGAGATCTTAGTTGAAGAAGGTACCGACGTAACTGAAGGGACTGTTTTAGCAGTGATCGAAGCCGGTGAAGCAGCGGCAGCGCCAGCAGCAAAAGAAGAAGCGCCAGCAGCAGAGAGCGCCGATGATGCGGCGATGTCACCAACGGTTCGCCGTTTAGTGGAAGAGAACAATCTCGACATCACGCAAATCCCAGCGACCGGTAAAAACGGCCGTCACGTTAAAGAAGATATTGAAAACTTCTTAAACGCACAAAAAGCACCGAAGAAAGAAGCGCCAAAAGCGGCAGCAGCGCCTGCAGCAGCGATTCCTCAAGGTGAGCGCGTTGAACAGCGTGTTCCGATGACGCGTCTCCGTGCACGTATTGCAGAGCGCCTCTTAGAAGCGTCGAACACTACCGCAATGCTCACAACGTTCAACGAAATCAATATGCGTCCTGTGATGGAGATGCGTAAAAAGTATCAAGATCAATTCACCAAAACTCATGATGTGCGCTTAGGCTTCATGTCATTTTTCATTAAAGCGGCGGTTGAAGCGCTTAAGAAATATCCAGCGGTGAATGCATCGATCGACGGTAACGACATCGTATATCACGGTTATTTCGATATCGGGGTTGCGGTATCGTCACCTCGCGGTTTAGTGGTGCCCATCATCCGTGATGCAGACCAATTAAGCTTTGCAGAGATCGAAAAACAGATCATCGAATATGCAACTAAAGCGAAAGAAGGTACGCTCACCATCGAAGAGATGACCGGTGGTACATTCACCATCACAAACGGTGGTGTGTTCGGTTCAATGATGTCTACACCGATCATTAACCCACCTCAAAGCGGTATCTTAGGTATGCACAAAACGTACGAGCGTCCTATCGCGGAAAACGGTGAAATCGTGATTGCGCCAATGATGTATGTTGCGCACTCATACGACCACAGAATTATTGACGGTAAAGAAGCGGTTGGTTTCTTAGTAGCGATCAAAGAAGCGCTCGAAGATCCAGCAAGCATGCTTTTAGAACTCTAATTAAAGACCGTCACACAGTACTAAAGGATTTTTTAGACTATGGCTAAAAAAGAATATGATGTAATCGTAATCGGTGGGGGTCCCGCCGGTTACGTCACGGCTATCCGTGCAGCACAACTCGGGCTTAAAACCGCTTGCGTTGAAAAATGGATCGGAAAAGATGGCAAACCTGCGTTAGGCGGAACCTGCTTAAACGTCGGCTGTATCCCATCAAAAGCACTTTTAGAATCATCGCATCACTTCAGCACTGCAAAAGAAGAATTTGCAACGCACGGTGTTAAAGTCGGTGGCGTCGGCATTGATGTTGAGCAGATGATTGGCAATAAAGATGGTATCGTTAGCCAATTAACTGGCGGTATCGCGATGCTCTTTAAAGCCAATAAAGTCGATTGGCTTCAAGGCACTGGTAAACTGCTTGTGGAAAAACAGGTAGAAGTTACCGATCACGAAGGAAAGGTTGAGACCTACAGCGCGAAAGATGTGGTATTAGCTACGGGCTCGGTGCCTGTGGATATCGCAGCAGCACCGGTGGATAATGCACGTATTATCGATTCAACGGGTGCACTTAACTTAACGGAAGTACCAAAGCGTTTAGGTGTAATTGGTGCGGGTGTTATTGGGCTTGAGATGGCCAGCGTTTGGGGTCGATTAGGCGCTGAAGTGGTAATCTTTGAAGCGATGGACGAGTTCTTAGCGGCGGCAGATATGCATGCCTCTAAAGAAGCGGCGCGTCATTTCAAAAAACAAGGTTTAGATATTCGTTTAGGCGCGCGTGTTAAATCCACCTCATCAACGAAGAAAACCGTTACGGTCATCTACGAAGATGCGAAAGGCGAGCACGAAGAGAAATTTGATTATCTTCTCGTTGCCGTTGGCCGTAAACCTTATACCGACAACATCGTTGACCCAGCGGTTGATCTCTTAATGGATGGCAATTTCGTTCACGCGAATGATGATTGCTCTACCAATATCCCAGGCGTTTGGGCGATTGGTGACTTAGTGCGCGGCCCAATGCTTGCACACAAAGGATCGGCAGAAGGGATCGCGGTTGCGCAGCGTATTGCAGGGCAATATGCACGGGTTAACTACAATGCGATTCCATGGGTTATCTATACTGATCCTGAAATTGCATGGGTTGGTAAAACTGAGCAAGCGTGCAAACAAGAAGGAATCGAGATCAAAACGAGCACCTTCCCATTTGCAGCTTCAGGCCGTGCGAAAGCGATGGGCCGTGATGGTGGCTTAGTGAAACTCATCGCGGATGCGAAAACAGATCGTCTCCTCGGTGCTCACATTGTGGGTCCGAATGCATCTGAATTAATCCATGAGGCGGTGATTGTGATTGAGTTTGGCGGAACGGCTGAAGATATCGCCAGTACAATCCATGCGCACCCAACCTTAGCAGAAGGATTAATGGAAGCAGCGATGGGAATCGATAAACGTGCGATTCATATGATGAACCGTTAAGTTTCGGCATTTAAAAACGTATTAATATTTAGTAAACCAAATAATTAATCATAAAAGCGTAAGCACCGCCTCATAGAGGGATCGGACTTACGCTTTTTTCTTGTCGCTTATTTTTGCCCCTTAATTGTTCGTCTCGATTTTTAAAGATGGGGCATAAAAAAGCCTCTTACGAAGATCATAGGTGTTGTGTGCATGATCTTTATAAGAGGCGTCTTTGATTGATGGGGGTGTGAGCATTTCACACGGATGTTACGGGGTTATTATTATTAATAAAACTTAAAAAAATAGGAAGGCTCGAGCGCTCTCCGTATCTGCACAGTAAATCAAGTCAATCGTTGTAAGGGTGATTTTTTGGTTAAAACTGATAGCGATAATAGAGGTGATAGCTCTCGATGCCTTGGTTCGGTTTTTTGAACCCCGCGTTTGAATAATGCATGGCGCGAAATCCGAGAATATGGCGTTGATTGATGCGAACCCCTGCACCAATGCGATCTTCAAAGTGCAGCGCGCTTCCCATATCTTGATCGCCGACTTTTGTGCCGCTAAAAAGGGCTAAACCGATGCCGGCTTCGATAAAGGGTTTATAGGTGCTATTGCCGGTAAATTCGTAGACAAGCACCGGGCTTGTGCTGATGGAATAGCGGGTTTTATCAAAATCGCCTTTATCCCAAAAGGTGAGTCCGACATCCCAATAACCGGTTAAACGGCCACTATCGCTGACAAACCATTCTGATTGCCAAGCGTCGGTTGCGCCGATTCGGAGCGTGGTTTGGCCTTCGCCGGTGGAACCTACGGCGGCACTAAAATCCCACGCCGCAGCGTAAGAGAACAGCATCAAGGTAAGGGTGGTTAACAGTCGTTTCATATATAATTTTTCGGGACTTGGGTTGAAATTACAGAGATAAGAGGATTATGATAAATCAAATTGAACCCATGTTCAAATCAAACGAGCAATCTTTAATAATGGGTTAATGACAGGCGGACAAATCGGCGTGATGGGCTAAATTTAGGTACAATGAAGCGGAAAATTGAGTAAACAGAGTGGAGCATATGGCTTATTTACCCGCAGAAGAGCGGAAACAATCGATTATTAATGCCGCAAAACGCGTGATTGTGCGCGATGGGTTTGGCAAATTGACGATTCGGAGCGTCGTGGAAGAGGCGAGTGTTTCGACGGGCTTGGTGCATCACTATTTTAAATCTACCTCTGCTTTAAAGCGGGAAGCGCTGTGCCAATATAATCAAAAGTTTTGCGCTGAATATGAGCTCGATCGCCACCGATTCTCTCCGCTTGAGAATATTAAACGGCTCTTTGCTGACCTCATTCACGATGATAAAGCGCTTTATCATAAACTCTGGCTTGAAGTGTGGCTAGAAGCGCAGACCGATCCATTGATTGGGGAGGCGTTTCATGAGATCTCTCAATATTTTCACGATGCGATTGTGTATGAGATTCGCCGCGGCATGGAAGCAGGGATCACTGAAGCGAAGTCTGAGGAGGAAATTTCTCATTGTGCGTGGCGTTTAATTTCGCTCTCGCTCGGTATGGGGACGCTCTCAAATCACCACATTAATCAATTAAGCGTTAGCGATGCTCGAAAACAGATGAAGTGGGAGATCGAAAGGACGCTCGGAGTAAATTCGGCGCGTTAAAAAGCACGATCAAATCAGTGTAACTAACTGAAATGATCGATCTTTCGAGCAATGATTAATCAAATGATAAAAAAGTTCAGAAAAAGGTTTGACAATATTAGGCTTCAATTGTAATATACCAATCCTCAGCTCGACGGAGTAATCCGAAAAGCGCGACGAAGTCCCTATCGTCTAGAGGCCTAGGACACCGCCCTTTCACGGCGGCAACCGGGGTTCGAATCCCCGTAGGGACGCCAATTTTAAAAGCCTGATTAAGCAATTAATCAGGCTTTTTTCATGTCTTGAGAAAATATCCCAAGATAAAGAAACAGAGATTAAAAACAAAACAAAAACAGAATAAAAAACCACCAAGCCTTGATGAAATGTCGCTACTGAGATCGTGTACGATGAGCGAGAGATTGACAAGGCTCGGTGGTTTTGTGCAGATGCTAAAGGGATCGGCTTAAATGATTTAATAAAATCCCCTCAGCATCGACTCGTTTAGCAGAGTGTGTTACAGCATAATGCGCTGGCCGAGTTGGTCGGCGACTAAAATGGCGTTCGCGATGAGCTCTTCGGTCACAGGGAAGGGCATATTCCCCATGGTTTTATCCTCTTTTAAGCTCTCTTTGGCAACGAGTAGCGCTTTCTCTTCGATATTTTCGGTGACGCCCAATTCCGCAAGCGTAGTTGGAAGATCGAGGGCTTGGCAGAAATCGATAATCATCTCGATCTCTTCACTCTCTGCATTTTCCAATACGAGTTGCACGATCGTACCAAACGCCACTTTTTCCCCGTGAAGGTATTCATGAGTTTCAGGCAAAATGGTAAAACCATCATGTACTGCGTGCGCTGCTGCAAGGCCGCCACTTTCAAAACCGATTCCGCTTAAATAGGTATTTGCTTCCACGACGTTCATGAGCGCTTGAGATGAATGACCCGCATCGGCTGAAAGCTTTGCTTTAATCCCATCTTCAAGGAGGGTATCAAGGCAGAGTTCAGCGAGTGCCATCGAGGCTTTAGAGGCAAATTTGCCGGTCATTGTGGGTTTGTAAGCCGCTTGACAGGCGCGCGCTTCATAGTAGGTTGCAAGCGCATCACCAATTCCCGCAACGAGCAGGCGCGATGGCGCTTTTGCGATAATATCGGTATCCACTAAAACAACGTTGGGGTTTTCTGGTAAGAAGAGATAATCTTCCACTTCACCGCTATCGGTATAAATCACCGCGACCGCACTGGTTGGCGCATCGGTTGAGGCGGCCGTTGGGACGATGATCATCGGTTTTTTAAGATAGAACGCTACGGATTTTGCCGCATCGAGGGTCTTTCCACCACCGATACCGACAATCACGCCGGGATTGCCTTTTTTAGCGATCGCTTCCACGCGACGGATTTCGTTATAACTGCACTCGCCTTGAAATTCTTCAAGAGTGAGCGTGAGCTTAGAATTTTTAAAGCTCTCTTTGATGGTGTCGCCGTAGGTTTTAAGGATAAATGAGTCGATCAAAACAAACACTTCTTGATCGCTGTAGGCCTCACAATAGGTAGGGAGATTGGTAATCTCGTAGGGGCCTTGGATATATTTTGCAGGGGATTGAATCTGGATAGTGCTCATAAAATCTCCTTTAGTTGTGTTGGATACGATTGAGCGAATAAATGCTGAATCGATCTTTATAGTATAACGATTAAGATCTCAAAATGATAACAAAACCATTGAGATCTTAATTTATATTAATGTTTATTGGAATTTAGAGCTGATCATTTAACGTAGCTTAATGAAGTTAGGTGAGGCGCGTCATCTGCGGGTTGTAGTTTTTAATAAAATGGGGCAGGCAAGGGTTTTGATTCTCTTTACGCCAAACGAGTTCAAGGTCGAGGGTGACGTTAAGCTCGGGGAGTTCGTGCATCATGACGTTATAGACTTTAAGGTATTTTGTCACCGCCGGCACAAAGGTGTAACCGGGACCCGCTGAGACAAGGCTAAGCATTGAGTTGTAATCGCAACCTTCATGATCGATGGTTGGGGTAAAATCATGGCGGCGCAGCTCATCGATCACCATTTTGTAAAGATCAAAGGCGTGGCTTTCCGGCGACCAGACAAAGGGCTCGTCGGCAAGATCGTGAAGGTGCTCGGGCGGATGTTGGGCAAAGCGTGAATCTTTATTAACCGCAAGCAGCATCGTTTCACGGTAGAGAAAACGGCCACCAAATTCATTGTCATCTTGCGGGCGCATAAACATAATGCCGGCATCGATCTCGCCATTACGGAGCGCCATAATCTGTTTACGCGAATGCATGGTGCAGATATTGAGCGCGATATCAGGATTGTGTTTACGAAATTCGCTTAAATGTTGCTGTACCTCGGTGAGCCACAAATGTTGTGGGGTGATGCCAATTTTAAGATAGCCGATGTCGCCTTGATTGGCTTTCACCGCTTGTGATTTTGCGCGCTCAATCGAACGAATAATGCGGATCGCATCGTGGTAGAATTGTTTCCCGGCTTGCGTGAGCTCCATCCCGCGGGAATGACGGTGAAAAAGATCCACATCCAAGAGCGATTCTAAATTCTGAATCTGCCGCGTTAAGGCCGGTTGCGCCACATGTAGTGTTCTTGAAGCGGCGGCGACGCTCCCAAGCTCGGCGATTGTTACAAAGTAGTGCAGCTGTCGATTTTCCATCTCATTTTCCCCAATATCCCCAAAAAAAGTCTTATTATTTTTATTCTTGACTATCCTTATCGTAAGTTAACGATCTTGCTCCATCGATTTTACTCTATTTTGCGCAGCTATACCAAACTGTTATAGCACCCCTAAGATAAAGGTATTATTGCTGTAGGTGAAGATCTGTTAATATGGTAACTGTGCAGTTTTGCATATGAATTGATTCAGACGCAAAACAGTATAGGTGAATAATCAGTAGTGAATTTGTAGCTGATTTATGTCTTTTGATTGATAAAAATGGTGTTTATACGATGAGTGCAATCCTATTAGCGCGTATCCAATTCGCGTTTACTGTCTCATTCCATATCCTGTTTCCAGCAATCACAATCGGTCTAGGTATGTGGCTTGTCACCCTAGAGGGACTGTGGTTGAAGACCAAAAAACAGGTCTATATGGATATCTATAATTTCTGGGTGAAATTTTTCGCAGTAGCCTTCGGAATGGGTGTAGTCTCCGGTGTCGTAATGGCGTTCCAATTCGGCTCCAACTGGAGTGAATTCTCTAAATTTTCAGGCTCGGTGACGGGTCCTCTCTTAATTTATGAAGTCTTAACGGCGTTCTTCTTAGAAGCGGGATTCTTAGGAATTATGCTCTTCGGTCGTAATCGGGTGAGTCCTAAAATGCATTTCTTTGCAACAGCAATGGTGGCATTAGGAACAACCTTTTCAGCGTACTGGATCTTAGTATCTAATAGCTTCATGCAAACGCCTCCTAGCCTTGAATCTGGCGCGATCGAAATTGTCGATGGCGTTGTGGTGGTAAAAGATTGGTTAGCAATCTTATTTAGTGCGTCGCTTCCTGTGCGTATGGTGCATATGTTAACGGCAGCGCTCTTAACCGCGACCTTAATCATTGCAGGTACTGCAGCGTGGCATATGCTTAAAGGCAATAAAAATGCAGCCGTTAAGAGAATGCTTAGCATGTCTTTAACTGCGCTTTTAGTGGTATCGGTATTCCAAGTGGTGGTCGGTGACTATCACGGCCTTAAAGTGCGTGACCATCAGCCTGAGAAATTAGCGGCGATTGAAGGTCACTGGGATCCAGTTCCAGACGGTGAATCAACGCCTTTCATTCTCTTTGCCATTCCGGATCAAGAAAATGAGCGTAATCACTTCTCAATCGAAATTCCCTATGCAGCGAGCTTAGTGTTAACGCACAGCTTAGATGGTAAAGTCGATCACCTTAAAAAATTCCCTAAAGAGAATCGTCCGCCGGTAGCGTGGGTATTCTGGTCATTCCGCGTGATGGTTGGACTTGGATTCTTAATGGTACTGTTAGGCGCTTGGGGTGTATGGCAACGCCGTAAATCAACGCTTGGCGAGAAACCTGGTTTCTTACGCTTTGCCGTGATGATGGGTCCATCAGGACTAATCTCAGTACTTGCGGGCTGGTTCGTGACTGAAATCGGTCGTCAACCTTGGCTTGTGTATCATTTAATGCGCGTAGAGGAAGGGCACTCCTTCACCAATACCGCAACGGATCTAACCATCTCTCTTACGCTCTTTGTGATCGCTTACCTCACAATCTTCGCGTTCGGTGTCACGTTCCTTTTCCGTATCTTACGTAAAGGTCCAAACAGCACTGAAGCACCTGCTTTAGAGAAATAAGGAGATCAACAATGGAATATAATACTTTAGTAATTTTATGGACGGGGATCATTCTCTTAGGAGTTGCGATCTACGTTATCCTTGATGGTTTCGACCTTGGGGCAGGTATGATGTATCCGTTTGTTGAAACGGATGCGGATCGTACTACTGTGATGAACAGTATTGGCCCGGTATGGGATGGTAACGAAACGTGGTTAATCCTTGGTGGTGCGGCACTTTTCGGTATTTTCCCCATTGCTTATGCGGTGGTGTTATCGGGGCTCTATATCCCGGTGATTCTGCTTCTAATGGCGCTTATCTTCCGCGGTGTCTCCTTTGAGTTTAGAGGAAAAGCCTCCGATGATAAACGTCACATCTGGGACAAAGCATTCTTCTACGGTTCACTCTTTGCAGGATTTTTCCAAGGGGTGATCGCAGGGGCGCTTATCCAAGGATTTGAGTTCATTCCAGCAGGCGAAGCCGTGAATGCGCCAGCAGGGTATGTATCAAAAGGTGCTTTAGACCTCGTTATGGCAGGCGGTTCATGGTCATGGTTATCGCCATTTACCATTTTAACCGGTGCCGGCTTAACCGTTTTCTATGCGCTTTTAGGATCAACTTGGCTCATTAAGAAAACCGAAGGTCGCCTTCAAGCACGCGTTCGCACCTTAGCGAAAAAGATTGCCGTTGGATTCTTCGTTCTTGCAAGCATCATCTTAGTATGGACCATCGTTCATTGGAAAGGTGAGCTCTTCAAAGACGCGAACATCTGGAAAATCTATGTGTTTGCAGTGGCGTATGTATTAGCGATCGTCGTTGGATTTATCCTAATGCGCTCGATCAAAAACGAAAATACGCATTGGCAACCGTTTGTGTTTACGCTGGTATTGACCGTACTTGGCGCAGTGGGATTAGTCGGATTTTTACTTCCGTACATCGTTCCCTTCCAAGTCACGATCTTCGATGCGGCGGCACCAAGATCAACGCTTAGCTTCTCAATTGTGGGCGCGTTCATCTTCGTTCCTCTCGTATTAGCGTATACCGCTTACATTTACTATGTCTTCCGCGGAAAAGTACGCGAAGGCGAAGGGTATTAATTATGAGTACAAATCATCACACTGATCCTGCTCACATTGAGCATACTGACGAGCAAGAGAAACAAGGTAGCTTCAAAAGCCAACTTGGGTGGATGGTTATCTTGTGGTTGGGGGGAGTTGTTTCCCTCTACCTCTTCGTAAAAATCGCAAAATTTATTATGTCCTTTGTCGGTTTAAGCACACCATCCTAGTAGAGTGTTAGTATATGAAACCGATGAATTTGCCCCTAGCGTAAGTTAGGGGCTTTTTTTATGGGAGGAATTTATGCGGGAGTTTGGGAGATAAGGGAGATTTAAAGGTGTGGAAGCGAGGCCGATGCGCCTTGCATCATTTTAGACGTATGTAAGATTGCGCTCAGATCATCATTTTCAACATCTTTCGCCCAGACAAATTCTAAGGTGAGCTCGATATTAAGATCATCAAGCGGGAAATAGCGGATAAAGGGATTGTTAATGTGAGTCACTTCGGGGGCAAAGGTGTAGCCTAAATCAGCGGCCACCAGATTTAATACCGAGTTGTAATCATAGCCGTGATGATGGGCAACGGGATAAAAATCGTGCTGATTAATGCGGGTAATAATTTCATCAAAGAGTGCATTATTTTTGGCCCAAATAAAGGGATGACACTCAAGATCGCGGAGCGAGCGGGGCGGATTTTTCGCTAAAAAAGAATCTTTATGAGTCGCAATTTTAAGCGGTTCTTCATAGAGCGCGTGCCCTTGCAAAAGCGGATCATTGTGCGGGCGGAAAAAGACAAACCCCGCATCAAGTCGTCCTTCTTTTATTGCAACGAGCTGTTCGCTTGAGCGCATAGTAAAAAGGTTCACCGTTAAATGGGGATGCCCTTTTTGGAAGGCTTCAATGTCCCGCTGCGCTTTCCCGGATAGAAGATAGAGCTGTGAGAGGCCAATATTAATGCTCGCTCGTTTTTCTCGGTCGATGCGAACGGCCTTATCTTTTGCCACCTCGATCAGGTTAATAATCTGCTTAACATCTTTCAAAAACTGACAGCCCGCCGGCGTTAAACTCACCCCGCGCGCATGCCGATCGAAGAGCTCAATCCCGAGACTTGCTTCCAAATTTTGAATCTGCCGTGACAGTGCTGGTTGCGCAATATGCAACGTTTTCGAGGCCGCCGAAAAGCTCCCCGACTGTGCAATTGCGACAAAATAATGTAATTGCCGTGGTTCCATAACTCCTTGTCTCCCAAAAATGCGACATTTCTATGGTACTGGCTCAATTGTCAATTTTTATAAAATATTGTCAGTAATCATTGATCACCCTTGAATTAAGACTCAAATTTTGATCTCGATAGGGCTGTAAATGAAAATATTTGTATAGGTCAACGGGTTATTTGTAAGATTAATTGGTATATTTAAATATTAGTTAATTGAAATGTGTAATCAATGAAAAGAGGAAGCGATAATGGTAGATGAAGTGGTAAAAGAGAAAGAAGATTTGGGCGTATTAGTGGGAATTATCTGTTTTATATTGCCCATTGTTGGAATTATTTTAGGGCTAGTCTGGATCAAAAAGCCGCACGGCAAAACCGCGCTCTTATTGGGAATTGCAGGAGCGGTTATTGGTATTATTATACGATTTATAGTTGCCGCAACAGGTGTGTAATATTTGTCAAGGTTAGTAAAAAGCCCAATCTCGCAAGAGAGTGGGCTTTTAGGAATGTGGTAGGTGAGGTTTGTGCTTAATCGATTTGGTAATTATGCCTATAAAAATATGGCTGACAGAAAGTGGCCGACGCCAAAGTAGAAGGCGACAATTACGACAATTGATAAGGCGACTGCTATTAGCGCATAGATAATCTTAAAGAGCAGCTTTTTTAGAAGTATCATTATTATTAGTTTCATCCGATCAAATGATTCATTGCCATTATACGGCGCGTTATTTTTATCAGTACTATGTTTACTATGTTGCTAACGTTAAGTAAAGTAAATTTGCTTTATGAATGGACAAAGAAAAAGCGCTTAAAAGAGAGTCTTCTAAGCGCTTTTTGCAATGTGGTGGAGGCGGAGGGATTTGAACCCTCGTCCGAGAACTATCCATTCTTGGTACTACATGTTTAGCCGAATCTTTAATTTAACTGGTTTTGATCCGATCGGCAGGATAAAACTCAGCGGTTCTAAGTTAAGTTTCGCGCGATGCCCCCTAGAAATGACATCAGGCTATTTCGTTTAAGTTGACTGTTGTTAACACCGAACGAACACAGTATTAAGAACAGTTAGCAGACTAAGCTGCTAAAGCGTAGTTGTTATCGTTTGCAACTATACAATTTGCCGCGTTTTTACAAGACTCTCGACCATCTTGACATGCACCTCAAACTTCAACATCCCCGTCGAATCCAGGAACGCCCCCGTTTGATGTAATAGATCATTATACGGATTTCTCGCTTAATACGCAAGTAATGCGCGATTTAAAGGGCTGAAATAGTTAATCAAAAGGGCGTAGACACTATTTCTCGAAACTGTCGGGGAAATAGAGGGTGCCGACATATTCATTTAAGGCAAAATTTTTCAAAAGGCCTTGAGAGATCGCTTTTTTCGCCGCGATACAGGCCTCTTTCGGCGTGAGTCCTTTGGTGATAAATGAGGCGACGTGCGAGGCAAAGGTGCAACCTAGGCCGTGGGTGTGCGTTGTATTGATGAGCTCGCCTTCAATTAAGGTAAATTCATTGCCATCGTAGAAAAGATCAGCGGCGGTATTGGGTGACATTAAGCTGCCAACGCCCTTAATCACGAGGGACTCGCATCCGCCGGTTTGCATAATTTTCTCGGCCGCCTCTTTCGCTTCGTCTAGAGAGGTGAGCGGTTTCATATGAGCCAATTGGGTCGCTTCAAAGAGATTTGGGGTAATGATCGTCGCGTATTGAATGAGGGTATCGCGGATCTTTTCGGCATGTTCGGGGAAGAGCGGTTTATCGCCTTTACACACCATCACAGGATCGATCACGATCGGCATTTTGCCATGTACTTTTTCAAGATAGCTCGCCACAAGATCGATAATTTCCGGCGTTGGGAGCATGCCCGTTTTAATGGTGTCGAGGGTTAAGCCCAAAAATGCGGTATCGAGCTGCGCTTTAATGGTGTCAACGGCAATGGGGGAAACGCCGTGCGCCCAGCCATTTTGGTAATCCATGGTGACAATCACGGTGAGCGCGGTCGTGCCGTAGAGATTGTGTTTTGCAAAGGTGCGAAGATCGGCTTGAATGCCGGCACCGCCCGAGGTGTCTGATCCGGCAATGGTTAATACTTTTTTCATAATAAGGGTATCTGCTTGATTGTTATTCAATAAGGGTTGAATCAATTACTCTGATGCGGAATGATGCTATATTCCCAAGGAATCACAAGAGAGCCTCATCAGACAAGGCCAAACGTGGCGCTATCTGTCAAATTAACACGCTAGCGAATCCGTGAGTAGAAAATTTTAATAAGAAATGTAAAGAAACGAACGATCCGGGAGGAATGATGAAGTATCAATATGGGGATGCGACCGATCCGCAGGGGAAAGAGCTTAAATTAATTGCGCATATCTGTAATGATGTGGGCGGTTGGGGCGCGGGATTTGTGCTGGCGCTTTCAAAACGGTGGCAAGATCCGGAGGAGTCCTATTATCTATGGTACAAGCATCGCGATCTTAATAATTTTGCCCTTGGCGAGATTCAAACGGTGCAAGTGGAGCTCGATACCTATGTGGTCAATATGGTGGCGCAACACGATATTGTGGCGGATACTGCGGGCGTTCCGCCGATTCGGTATGATGCGCTAAAACTGTGTCTTGAAAAGCTCGCCGATGAAGCGGCAGTTTTAAACGCGAGCGTCCATATGCCTAAAATTGGGGCAGGGCTTGCAGGCGGAGATTGGAATAAGATTGAAGCATTAATCGATGAAACCTTAGTGGCGCGCGGGATTGCGGTGACGATTTATGAATGGTATCGCGATAAACCTCATAAGTTTCATAAAAGCACCAGAAAAAAGCCCTCCCAATAAGATGACGGTTCGTGTCTGATTCGGGAGGGCTCTGATTCGCGATTTAAGAATAATAGATAATCATCTTATGGATTTGATTGATTCGCTGTTGCGCCGAGCATATTGAGCGCTTCAAGATGATTGAGTGAGCGGGCATGGCTGAAATATTCCTCCGCTCGGGCTTTATCTCCGCGGGCATTATAGATCAGTCCGAGATGAAAAATCGCATCGGGATGACGTTCGCGGGCAGCAATGCGGAAATGCTCTTCCGCTCCTTCAAAATCCGATTCTACATAGAGACCATCGTAGAGCATTGAGGCATAAATCGCGGCAAAATTGGGCTCATCGAGATGAGTTTTTAGCTCATTGAGGGTTTCATCATTACTAAAATAGTGGATCAACGTCTCTTTGGCTGGATTAAATCCATCGCGCGCCGCCGAAAAGAGATAGGTAAAGGCGCTATCACGATTCGCTTCAACACGGCCTTCGCCTTTTAATAACAGTTGCCCAAGCTGATTTTTAGCGTGATAATTCCCGAAACTGGCGGCGCGTTTATAATATTGCGCGGCCTTCTCATAATTGCGGTGGACGCTGCTATCATTGGCGTACATATAGCCGATTTTAAAGAGGGTGGAGGCAACTTCCGGCGATTTTTCTAAATTAAAGAGCGTTTTTTCAATCTCATTAATGGAATTGACCGCTTTTAAAACACTGATCCGAGCGAGCTCAAAATAGCGTAAGATCGGCGCGTATTCGAGTACATCGGTGAGGCGTTCAAGTTCGATTAGCCCCAGATAATAGAGCGCTTTGGTATTGTGCTTATCGGAGGCTTTTTTGAAGTAGCGCGCGGCTCTGTCTAGATCGCGTTTGACCTCATTTCCCTCATAATAATAGATTCCCATGCGGCAAAGATCGTCTTTATTTCCGAACAATGCCGAAATTCGTGTACAGATATAAGTAAATGAAACCATGGTGATGCGAGCCCCTATCTCGGGTTGATAATCAAACAAACCCTTATTATATCATTATTCTAAGACGGGACGATTTGTCAGATCGCGGGCAATAAAAACGGCGCTGCCGATTAAGATACCGAGAGCGCCGCTGCTGATTATGCGGGAAAACTATTTTTTATCCGTAGAGATGCCAAGTAACGGATAGAGTGGGCAGAATTTGAAGATACCGGTTAAAAGCGGTACAACCCCGATCCAACCCCAAACGCCGATGGTTCCCATAAGCGTTAACGCGATCAATACGATGCCCACTAAAATACGTAAAATGCGGTCTATACCACCAATGTTAGCTTTCATTTGATTCTCCTTATCAATGCAAATAAAACCAGAACTTTCATTATACCATTTCGTAAAATGTATGCTACGGCTCAAGATCAATATCATTCAATTTTAACTCATATCGCTTCCCTTTATCATAATAAACAATGAGTGAGGGGATGAAATGTTTCTCTGGCAGGAGCGCGACCTCGATGCGATCATCGCCTTCGCCATTTTGATAATGATCGGCCTGATAGGAAATTCGATTGATGCGCTGATCGAGCGTGCCGATTTTGACAAACGGAGTGCGCGTATAGACTTTTTTGCCATTGGTGGTCTGAATCACGCCCTCCATCACCCCATGATCGATCGCCATCTGCCAGGCAAGGGTGTAAAAATCTTTCGATTGGGGCAGGAGTTTTGCCGTTTTCACCTCATCGCGCTTGCCGTAAGTGATGGTTTGATTGCCATAATCATAATTGGCGTAGGCATAACGCTCGCCCCCGCGATAATCTCTAAATTCCGTGGGGAGCAGTTCATTCTCTTTGATGAGGCCTTTGGAGGAAAAGCGCATATTTTTAAAGGGAATGGCCACTTCAGTGACGATCGAAAAGGTCTTATGATCGTGGCTAAAGTGCATTTTTGCGGGAACGCCGTAGGGCCCGGTAAATTTAAGGTCGATCGTTTCGGGGAGATCTAATGCGTGACTTACGCTAAAAATGAAGGGAGAAACGAGGAGGGTCATGCAGATTTTTTGGATAGATTTCATAGTGCTAGCGCCCTTTTATAATAAATTATTGAACTCTCTGATTTGATGTGATTATACTAAATGATTCGCTATTTACCACAACCATCAATATAGGAGAAACAGAGTATGTCTCATGATTTGCGTAATCGTCACTTTCTAAAACTTTTAGATTTTACCTCCGACGAAATTCGCTATCTGATCGACTTAGCGGCAGAGCTAAAACAAGCTAAAGCCGAAGGCCGTGAGGAACAACATTTAATTGGGAAAAATGTCGCGTTAATTTTCGAAAAGACCTCTACTCGAACTCGATGTGCAACCGAAGTTGCGGTGCACGATCAGGGTGGGCGTTTAACCTATATTGGCGATTCAGGTTCGCAAATTGGGCATAAAGAGTCGATGAAAGATACGGCGCGCGTTCTTGGGGAGATGTACGATGCGATTCTTTATCGTGGATTTAGCCAAGATGTGATCGAAAATGAGCTTGCAGCGTACGCCGGCGTGCCAGTGTATAACGGGCTGACCGATGAATTTCACCCGACACAAATGCTCGCCGATGCACTCACCATGAAAGAGAATATCGATAAGCCTTTTGAAGAGATTCATTATGCTTATTTAGGCGATGCGCGTAACAATATGGGGAACTCTCATTTGGTATTAGCAGCAAAATTAGGGATGCACATTCGTATCGGTGCACCGAAGAATTTATGGCCCGAAGAGGCGCTAGTAAAAACCTGTCAAGCGATTGCAAAAGAGACCGGAGCGACCATTACGCTCACTGAAGACCCAAAATTGGCAGTAAAAGGCGTCGATTTTGTACACACGGACGTATGGGTATCGATGGGCGAGCCGGAAGCGGCGTGGAAAGAGCGGATCGATTTACTCCTTCCATATCAAATTAATAGTGAATTAATGAATGCATCAGGCAACCCCGATGTGAAGTTTATGCACTGTCTGCCCGCGTTCCATAATCGAGAAACCACTGTCGGCGAATGGATATATGAAACTTTTGGTCTCGATGGCGTAGAAGTGACGGAAGATGTCTTCGAATCGGAAAAAGCGATCCAATTTCCGCAAGCCGGTAACCGAATGCACACTATTAAAGCGGTGCTCGTCGCAACATTAAAAGATTGATTTTATTGTGAAACACAAGTTTTACAGTCAGTCATAATATAAAACCTCATAATATAGATTCATAATAAATATTTTAAATAAGTGTTGATCATAAACGCAACTTCATGTTTTGAGGTTGCGTTTTTTTGTTTTGATTACTATAAAAATCATGCCAACTTTACTTGTTCGACAATGTAAAGGGGCTGTTTTGATTTAAAATCATTTAAAATCAGCAATATAAGTATTGTAAAGAAGTAATTTAATTATCTAATCATTACACTTGCCTACATAAATCGACAATAATCAAACGTTTGGCTATAATCCATCCGAATTTAGTTTTGGTGGCGCATAAATCAAAAATGTAAGGGTGATTTACGTCAACAAAAATGTCATTTTTTAAACGTGTGATATTAGGATTGATTTAAGTCGTGAATAGAATATTTAAAGTAGTTTGGAATCAAGCGCTCGGCACTTGGATGGCCGTTTCAGAATTAGGCAATAAAAACCGCAAGACAAAATCGTCGCGTACGCAAAAAGCCACATTACTCGCCGGAGCACTCGGAGTCGCTCTAGCAGGGGCACAGGCGGAAGAAGTGACCAGTGAAGAGATTATTGATAACGGAAAGCTTCTGGAGATTCGCAATCTTCATAAAGAGGATGGTGGATCATCAGGAGTTGTCTATAATAAAAAAATTACAGGTGAAAAATCTCTAGAGATTAGTGCGCCAAATGTTGGGTTCAAAGCGAACAAGCTGACGGATAGATATAAAGGTGAAGATGATCGCTATGGTCGAAGTGTTCAGTTGGAATATACGGATGAGCCGAATGATTTTGAGGGAGATATTACCGTTAATCATGGGGTGTCCTTGCATGTTGGAAGGAAGAGTACAGATCATAATGTATTAGGAGATGGCAATAATCTGTCTATTAATGGTTTTACAGACGTGACTATTTGGGGAAATGAAATAATTAATACGCTTGATTTTTCAGCAGGTGATTCTGAAAAGATTACTAAGCATGAAAATGATCAGGGAAACTTTTTTGACAAAGAACCAAAAGAGGGTGGCGGGTATCATGATGCGCGTTCCTATTATGAATTGGGCGGTGGAACTTTGCATTTATCGGCACTGTCTGGTTTGACTGTTAAAGGTGAGACAAACTTTACGGGTGGTGATAGTTTTCGTGTGGGTATTTCAGCTTACGAAGCAAAGGCTGATTTTAAAAAGAAAGCTACATTTAACTCGGGACAAGTTTCACTACAAGACAAGTCAGATTTTACCTTTCAGGACGTAGAAGTGAATAATACTGATTTTACAGTGTATTCTTCTGAGATAAAATTCGAAAAGGAAACTATTTTTGGAGATGTGGGGAGAATTTTTCTTTATGATTCAAAGGGTAGTAGTGCGGAGAGGTTGAGACTTGAAGGGTCTGGTTCTTCATTTTCTGCGACGGGAGAAAGTGAGTTTAACGCACGGGATGGCATTTTAGTTGGCTCTAAAGATGTGGGGCATGCTAGTTTTGAGGTTAATACGGGCTCAATAGTAAATGTTGAAAATGATATTGAGGTTAACAAGAGTAGTCTTAGTGTTTTAGATGGGTTAGGATTTAGTTCTGAGAGCCATTACGCTGATGAAAAAGATGGCAAGTGGTATAACAATCAAGGAGTTGAAGTTGATAACAGATTTGATACGCAAAATCAATCGGTTAAATTAACATCTCCTGATACAAAGCAAGGCAGTAAGCTGGTAGTTAGTGGTGATATTAATTTTAATGGTGATGCTAATCAGTTTAATGTAGCAGGAAGTTCAGTTGAAGTTGCTGGTGATATTGTTGCTACTCAAGGATTGAAGTCGTTGGTGATGGGCTCAGATCTTACGAGTAAAAATGTTAAGTTGGGTTCCAAGGCCAATATGGTGATGGGAGCTAGTGCATTAAAGACAACAGATTTTGAAGTAGGCGAAGGAAGTAATGTTTTTGTCGGTGGGAACACTATTGATGTTACAGGCAATATTGTTCTAAATAATCAATCGCGCATTAGTGATATGTCATATATCGATGGATCAAATGCGGGAGATAGAATTCAGTATATAGATATATATGCGCATCATGGCCTAACATACGATGAGTTTAAAAAAGTATTAGCAGGAGAGAAGTCTGATTCTGAGAATGATATTACAGGAAAGCCGTTGCGTTATGACATTGAAAAGCCAGCCTCATTACACGTTGGTGGAAATGCGATCTTAAAAGAAGGCGCAACGTACGATGCAAAAGGCGATGTAACCATCGGCCGCAAGCTCGATTTGGCATTTGATGATAACAAATTCTTAGTGCATGCAGGTAATGCATCTGTCGGAGCTGGAAGCGAGATTAAAGGATTGATCGGGATCGATAAAGGTAAAACCTTCAGCTTCAATGGTGGTAAAACAACATTCCATAAAGACCAAGACCAGCTATTTGGAACGCTTGCCGTTGGTAGTGGTGCAACGCTTGATATTTCAGGGCGTACCATTGTAGATGGAAAAGGCACGGGAATACTCGATGTTAAGAAAGGGGGTACATTAATCGCGGGCGGTAAAGCGACAACGGTTAGCCATCTTCATAATAACGGCAGTGTTTATATTGGTAACGCAATCGATTATTGGCCAAACCCACACGGACTGCTAACGGTTAAAGGCAATTATATTGGTGGCGAAGGTAGTACCCTTTATTTTGGTAAAGTGACTGCTTCGGGTGACGAAGTGACGCCATTAACAACAGGTGGGCATAAAAACCTGATGATTGTTGAGGGGAACGCTAGCGGTAAAAGTAATATTGATATCGGTGAAGTAACGTCCGCTGATAAGATAACTAAAAAAGGTGTTTTGCTCGTTCATGTGAAAGGTAACTCTACGCTAACACTTACACCATCGCAGCCATTAACTAGCGGAGGGGTTGAATATGGATTTGTGGGGCGTAAAGGCGTCGACACGATGGATCAAGGGCAAAATAGTTGGTATATCGTCAATGACTATGTTGACGTGTCATCAAACCCAGGAGGAGAGCCTGTTGGTGATGGTGGTGAAAATCCAACTGAGCCAGAAAAGCCAGCTGAGCCAGTCGATAAGAGCGGACAATATTCCCCTGAGGTGGGTGCATATCTTGCAAATCATGTATTAGGCAACATTATGTTTGAGCTTAAATATCATGATCGCCAATACCTTCCTGAATATGAAGGGGTGTGGATGCACGCGAAAGCATCGTTCGGTAAATATCGTACGGATTTAGGTAGCGCGCTTGAGAGTAAGGTGGATTACTATACGATCCATTTAGGTAAAGACCTTCTTGATAAGCAAGAGTACAACGCTGGAGTGATGATCGCTTACGGATACAGTGATGGGAATACGAAAAACCATGCGCGTGGATTCAAGGCGGATCATAGCAGCCACGGTTTTGCACTCGGACTCTACGGTACATACAATTTTGATGAGCATAGTTATTTAGATGCATGGGCGCAATATGTCTTTATGCGCAATAGCATCGACTATAAAAATCAAAATGAGAAGTATAATAGCCGTGGAATCATTGCATCAATTGAAGCAGGGCATGCGTTTGATTTAAACGAAACCTTAAAACTTCAACCGCAAGCACAAATTACCTATATGGGTGTGAAGGCAGATGATTATGCGGATCGTGATAACACCAAGGTAACGACAAATCGCGGAAACGTTCAGCTACGTTTAGGGGCGCGTCTCTTTAATGAGCGTGCATGGTTTGATGGGCAAGTGACGCCGTATGCAGAGTTTAACTATATCCACAACACCAAACCGTTTGAAGTAAGACTAGAGGGGAATCGTTTTGGTCGCGATATTACGAACGCATCGGTTGCCGGAAATAAAAATCTCTATCAGTTAGAGCTTGGTGCGAAAACTGAGTTAGAGAATAACTGGACGATCAGCGGCGGTGTCTCTTTCACGAAAGGAAAAGATAAATATCGCGATACCCGTATCAAGCTTGATCTCCGTTATGAGTTTTAATTAAGACAATCTTAACACTCTATGTATAGAGTCTATAGATAGGCGATAAGTATATTAAGAGAGCCACCTTCCGCTGAGGGTGGCTTTTGTATGTCTGGTCGGCGGGCTTTATGAATATTTGCCTAGTTTCTAGGCGATTTGAATCATTGGAAGTGGTGTATTTGCGGGCAGTTTCGTCTATACGGTAAGTTTTTCTAAAAAACCTCAAAATTCTTTCCTTGGTGAATCATGGTCTTATTATGGATTTATGACAATCTTTCGATTTTCTTTTAAATCGGGGTTGACGTATCTTAAAT